>CAXTCJ010000034.1:0-44392 GCA_964242215.1 uncultured Acetobacteraceae bacterium
GGCTGGAGCCGGGCCATGTGGGCGCAATACGCCGAACTCGGGCTGCTGGGCCTGCCGTTCGCCGAAGTCCATGGTGGGTTCGGCGGCGGCCCGGTCGAAACGATGATCGTCGCCGAGGCGTTCGGGCGGGGCCTGGTGCTGGAGCCATACTTAGCCACCGTCGTGTTGGGTGGTGGCCTGATCAGGCGGGCTGCAGACGCGGCGACGCAGGCCGAGTTGCTCCCCCAGATCGCCGCCGGCGAACTGCTGCTGGCCTTCGCCCATGTCGAGCGCCAATCCCGCTACGAACTGCACAACGTCACGTGCATTGCCCGCAAGGACGGCGCGCGTTGGCGGCTCGAAGGTGAAAAAGGTGTGGTGCTGCACGGCGACACCGCCCAGAAACTGCTGGTGACCGCGCGGACCGCTGGTGCGACGCGCGACCGTTCGGGCATCGGCCTGTTCCTGGTGGACGTACCGGGGGAGGGCGTCTCGGTTCGCGGCTACCCGACGCAGGATGGATTACGCGCCGCCGAGATATCGCTGGCCGGCGCGACGGGCGTGCCGCTCGGTGACCCGGCGGGCGCGCTGCCCCATGTCGAGCGCGCGGTCGACGAAGCGCTGGCCTATATCGCTGCCGAAGCCGTCGGCGTGATGTCGTCGATGCACGCGTCGACGGTCGACTACATGAAGCAGCGCAAGCAATTCGGCCGCGCCATCGGTGAGTTCCAAGCGCTACAGCACCGCGCGGTGGACATGTATGTGATGCTCGAGCAGGCTCGTTCGATGGCGCTGCTGGCGACCATGATGTCGGCTGACGAGAATGCCGTGGAACGCCACAAGGCCGTCGCCGCGGCGAAGGTTCAAATTGGCCGGTCCGGACGGAAGATTGGGCAAGAAGCAGTCCAGCTACACGGCGGGATCGGGGTGACCATGGAGTATATGGTCGGGCACTACTTCAAGCGTATGTCGATGATCGAACTACTGTTCGGCGACGCGGACACGCACCTTGCCGATCTGGCGAAGGCGGGAGGCGTTCTGGAGGCGACCTGATGGCCGCCCCCAGACTGGAAGCTTACTGCTGGTAGCCGCGGTTACCGTAAGGAACGGCGGCGCCATTATCACCATTGTAGGCAGCGGCCGCACGACGGCGCTGCACAACGGCGGCATGGTGGCCGACGGCGCAACCGGCTGCAGCACCAAGCAGCCCGTGATGGCCTGCATAGTGGCCAGCGACGCCACCGACCGCAGCACCGGAGATGCAGCCGATAGCGGCGGCCTCACGCGGGGCGGCGACGGAACCAACCGCAATGAGCGCGGCGAGGGCGAGGATCGTTTTCATGAGGTCTCTCCGACCGTGAGTGGATTATTGCGGCTGTGCGGCGGGTGCGGCAGTCGCGGCGCGGCGCTGCTGCTTGACATTCTCGTGGTGACCGACAGCGCAGCCGGCTGCCGCGCCCAGCAGGCCGTGATGGCCCGCCACATGGCCAGCGACACCGCCGACAGCGGCGCCGGACGCGCAGCCAGCGGCCTGTGCCGCACCCGGAAGGGCGGCTGCGAACAGGATAGCGGCCGAGGCAGCGAGGATCGTCTTCATAGAGTTAGCTCCGTTAGTTGCTTGCAGGAAACGCCTCGCGACGGCTTGCGTTCGCCTACGCCGCAACGGTTTTTAGGAAATGTTGGCCATACTGCATCCGCAACGCCAACTTATTGAGCTTGCCGGTCGCTGTATGCGGAAGTTCCCTCACCGACAGCACACCGTCCGGCAGCCACCATTTCGGCACATGGCCTTCATAGCTCGCCAGCAACGCCGCGGAATCGATAGTGCGTCCCTCGCGCGGGACGACCAGCAGGAGGGGCCGCTCGTCCCATTTGGGGTGGGCAGCGGCAATGATCGCGGCCTCCGCGACATCCGGATGCGCGATGGCGATGTTTTCGAGCGTTATGGAGCTGATCCACTCACCGCCCGATTTGATGACGTCCTTGGACCGATCGGTGATGGACATGTAGCCATCGGCGTCGATCGTGGCGACGTCGCCGGTCGCGAACCAACCGTCGGCATCGGCGCCACCCGTGGCATCATCGCCGTAGTAGCGGCTGCACACCCAGTGTCCGCGCACCATGAGGTTGCCGAACGCGATGCCATCCCAAGGCAGATCCGTCCCGCCATCGTCGACGATCTTCATCTGCACGCCGAAAATTCCGCGACCCTGGTTAAGCCGCCGGGCCGCGACGGCGTCCGGCGTCAATGCGTCCTCGCCGGCCTTGGGGGAATTGTAGGTGCCGAGCGGGCTCATCTCGCTCATGCCCCAAGCATGATCCACCCGCACGCCGTATTCGCGAGCGAAGGCATCGATCAGCATCGGTGGGCAAGCCGAGCCTCCGATCACCAGCGACTTCACCGTGTCCAACCGCGAGCCGGTCGCGCGCAGATGCTGCAACAGGCCGAGCCAGATGGTTGGAACACCAGCGGACGTCGTAACCTTCTCCTCGTTCATCAACGCGGCCAGGCTGGCACCATCCAGATGTCGGCCGGGCAGGATCAGGCTGGCGCCAACCATCGGCGCGGCGAAGGGCGTGCCCCACGCGTTGACGTGGAACATCGGCACCACCGGCATGACGCGGTCGCTTGCTCGCAGGCCGAACACATCGGCCATGTTGATGGCGTAGGCGTGGAGTACGGTTGAGCGATGGCTGTACAGGACGCCTTTCGGCCGCCCGGTGGTGCCGGAGGTGTAGCAAAGCCCGGCCGCGGTTTGCTCGTCGAACTCCGGCCAGGTGAAATCATCGTCCGCTTCGGCGAGCAGCGTTTCGTAGCAGTGGAGCGACATGCCCGGCGCTAGTTTTACCTCGGGCATGCTGGCTTCATCCGTCATCATCACGATGTGGCGGACGGCAATCAGCGGCGCCAACGCCTCGATCAGCGGCACGAAGCTGGTTTCGGCGAACAGCACGGCGTCGCCGGCGTCGGCGATGATGTAGGCAATGTCGGCGACGCCGAGACGCGGATTGATCGTGTGATACATCGCACCCATTCCTGGGGCGGCGTAATACGCCTCTAGATGGCGAAAGCCGTTCCAGGCCAATGTCCCGACCCGATCGCCTTCCTTGATGCCCAACCGGTGCATAGCCCGTACCAACCGGCGCATCCGGCGCTCGGTTTCGGCATAGTTGGTACGGTGGACCGTACCGTCGACCGCCTTCGAGACGATCTCCGCTGTCGCGTGATTGCGCGCGGCGTGCTGGATGATGGACGAAATCATCAGCGACCGCGTTTGCATCAGTCCGAGCATCGATCCTCCCTCGCCGATACAGCCGGCGTTATGGCAGATCATAGCGCCCGTGCTCCCCACGCGGCAAAGGTCTTGAGATCAGGGCTTCGCCCCGAACCCCACCAGAGGACAGTCGTCCTCTGGGCACCTCAGTACGAAGGGGTAAAAGGGGATGAACATCCCCTTTCGGGTGCAGGGCAGAGCCCGCAGGCTAATCGGCGGTTGCGCCCATCTTCTCGGCGAGTGCCGGCATGTGGCTACGACGCCGCGGCGCTAGCCAATGCTGCAACCTATCCAAATAGAGGTAGATGACCGGCGTGGTATACAGCGTCAGGACCTGGCTGAGCAGCAACCCTCCCACCATGGCGTAACCGAGCGGCTTGCGCAGTTCGGATCCGGCGCCACTCCCGAGCATCAACGGCAAGCCGCTGAGCAGGGCCGCCATCGTTGTCATCAGAATGGGCCGGAAGCGCAGCAGGCATGCTTGCCGGATCGCGTTGAGCGGCGTTTCGCCATCCCGGCGTTCGGCCGAGATCGCGAAATCCACCATCATGATCCCGTTCTTCTTCACGATCCCGATCAGCAGGATGACGCCGATCATGGCGATGATGGACAGGTCGAACTTGCCAATCATCAGCATGAGCAACGCCCCAACGCCCGCCGACGGCAGGGTCGAGAGAATAGTGAGCGGCAGGATGTAGCTCTCGTACAGGATGCCAAGGATGATGTAGACTGCGATCACGGCGGCCGCGATCAGGTAGGGTTCGGAGCTGAGCGACGACTGGAAGGCCTGGGCTGTGCCCTGGAACGTCCCAGTCAGCGACGCCGGCGTCCCGAGTTGCTGCATTGCGGTTTGAATTTCATTGACGGCATCACCGAGCGCCGCGCCTGCCGCCAGGTTGAACGACAGCGTCACCGACGGGAACTGGCTTTGGTGCGACACGGACAGCGGCGAGACCGGGCCGGTGTCGATCTTGACGAAGGTGCTCAACGGTACGGCGGCGCCGGTCGACGATTTCACATAGAGCTTGTTCAGCGTTTCGGCCTCACCCTGCATGCCCAGTGGCACTTCGAGGATCAGATGGTAGGAGTTCAGCTGGGTGAAATACTGGGTGACCTGGCGCTGCCCGAACGCATCGTAAAGCGTGTCGTCGATGACCTGAGGCGCGATGCCAAACCGTGACGCGGCGTCCCGGTCGATGGTGAGCGTGGCCGTGGCCCCCGCCATCTGCTGGTCGGTCGCGAGATCTCGGATCGCCCGCAGCGTCCCGAGTTTCGCGAGGACTTTGGGCGCCCACTGGTACAACTCGGAAACGTCGGCATCTTGCAGGGTGAACTGATACTGAGTTTTTGCCAGCCGGCCACCGATGTTGATGTCTTGGCCGGCCTGCATGAACAATTGGGCACCCGGTACGCTCTTAGCCTTGTCGGCCAGGCGGCGGATGATCTGCTGGGCATCGGAGGTGCGTTCATCCCACGGCTTCAGCGTAATATACAGCCGTCCGTTATTGCCGGTCTGTCCGCCCAACCCGGCGCCCATCGAAGACGAATACGCCTGCACGTCCGGGTCATCGCCGACGACCTTGGCCAGCGCCATTTGCCGCTGTGCCATTTCGGCGAAGGAGATGTCCTGCGCGCCCTGGGTGATGCCGACGATGATGCCGGTGTCCTGAGTCGGGAAGAAGCCCTTGGGAATGATCACGGCGAGATAACCGGTGACGCAGACGGTGCCCAGAAAGATGCAAAGGGTTATGAAGCGGTATTTCAGCGCGATATCGAGGGTGCGGCGATAGAAGCCGATCATGCCGTCGAACATGGCTTCGATGATCTTGTACAGGCGACCGTGCTCGCCATGGTGGTGCTTGAGGAAGCGTGAGCACATCATCGGCGTCAGGGTCAGCGAGATCACGCCAGACACGACGACGGCGATGCTGACCGTCATGGCGAACTCGCGAAACAGGCGGCCGACGATCCCCCCCATCAGCAGCAGGGGGATGAACACGGCTATCAGAGAGATGCTGATCGAGATGATGGTGAACCCAATCTCCCCGGCACCTCGCAGCGCCGCCTCCATCGGGTTCATGCCCTCTTCGACGTAGCGGTAGATGTTCTCCAGCATGACGATGGCGTCGTCGACCACGAACCCGACCGCGATGGTGAGCGCCATAAGCGACAAGTTGTCGAGGCTGTAGCCGAGCAGGAACATCACCGCGAATGTGCCGACCAAGGCCAGCGGAACGGTGACGCTCGGGATCAGGGTCGCCCAGAAATTGCGCAGGAAGACGAAAATCACCATCACCACGAGGGAGATGGACAGGATAAGGGTGAACTGGACGTCCTTGACCGAGGCCTGGATCGTCAGTGTCCGGTCCATCACGGTGTCGACGTGGACAGAGGGCGGGATGGCCGCCTGCAGGCGCGGCAGTTCTTCGCGGATGCGGCGAACCGTGTCGATGACGTTGGCACCGGGCTGCTTGAATATCAGCAGCTGGATGCCGCGATGGCCGTTCTGCCAGCCGGCGAGGCGCGCGTTCTCGGGCCCATCGATGGCGACGCCGATGTCTTTGACCCGCACGGGGGCGCCGTTGCGGTAGGCTAGAATGACGTTGCTGTACTGTTTCGCGGTGGTCAGCTGGTCGTTGTCGTAGATGGCGAGCGATTGCCGCGGACCGTCTACGCTGCCTTTCGGGTTGTTGACGGTGGCGTTGACCAGAGTGCTACGAACATCTTCCAGCGTCATGCCCATCGCGGCGAGGCGCGCCGGGTCGACCTGCACGTGAACCGATCGCTTCTGCTCGCCACCGATCGAGACCTGGGACACGCCGGAGATCTGCGAGATCTGCTGACTGAGAATGTTGTCGGCGTAATCGTCGACCTCGATCAGCGGCAGCGTATCGGACTGCACCGAAAGGATCAGGATCGGACTGTCGGCCGGGTTGACCTTGCGGTAGGTGGGGGGGCTCGGCAGGTTTTTGGGCAATTGCCCGCCCGCCGCATTGATCGCAGCCAGGATGTCACCGGCGGCTGCGTCGATATTACGGTCCAGGTCGAATTGCACCGTGACCTGGCTGGACCCCAGGACACTGACCGAGGTCATCTGCGAGACGCCGGAAATCTGCGAGAACTGTCGCTCGAGCGGCTGTGCCACGGTGGCGGCCATGGTTTCGGGACTGCCGCCCGGGAGGGTCGCCGAGACCGAGATGGTCGGGAAGTCTACACGCGGCAGGGGTGCCACCGGTAGGAGCGGATAGGCGGCGATTCCAACCAGAAGCACGGCCGCCATGATCAGCGAGGTCGCAACGGGCCGGCGTATGAACGGTGTTGAGATGCTCATCGGTCGTCTATCCGCCTATTTTAGCCGGTGACGTGGAACTCGCAGCGTCGTCAGTCGCGGCTGCCAGAGCAACCTTTGTGCCATCGGTCAGGCGAGACTGTCCGCCAGTCACGACCGTCTCGCCGCCGCTCAAACCCTTGGTCACGATGGTAATGTCGCCGTTGTCTTGGCCGATCTCGATCGGCAGCAGCTTGGCCACCGTGCTGTTCTGGACGGCGTAGACATACAGACCGTTCACACCATGCTGCACCGCCGATGACGGCACGGTCACCGCGTTCTTCGCAGTGCTCAACTGCAGGTGGACGTTGACGAACTGGCCCGGCCAAAGCCGGTCGTCCGTGTTCGGGAACGCCGCCTTCAGCTTGATCGTGCCGGTGCTGGTATCGATCGCATTGTCCATCGTCAGCAGCGTCCCCGTCGCGAGTTGGCGCTTGTCGTCGCCGCCGAAGGCACTCGTCGGCAGCGGCGTGGTGCCCGCTGCATGCATCGCGTCCTGGACCGTCGGGAACATATCCTGCGGGAGGGTGAAATAGACGGCGATCGGATGGATCTGGTTGATGGTCACCAGACCGTTCGCATCGTTGGCGTGAATGAGGTTGCCGGCATCCACCAGCCGAAGCCCGGCGCGTCCGTCGATCGGCGACGTAATACGGGTGAAATCGAGGTTCAGCTTGGCAGCGGCGATCGCAGCGTCGTCCGCCTGGGTCGTCGCGGTCGTCTGTGAGACCGAGGCCTGCTGCGTGTCGACGCTCTGGCGCGAGGCGAACTCACTCTTGGCCAAGTCGGAATAGCGTACGAGATCGCGCTTGGCGTTGGACAGCATCGCTATGTCCGCCGCCTTCTTGGCGACGGCCTGGTCCAGCACGGCCTGGTAGGGGCGGGGATCGATCGACGCCAACAGGTCCCCCTGCTTGACGTCCTGCCCCTCGGTAAAGACGACCTTGTCGAGCGTGCCGTCTACCCGGGCGCGGATCAAAACGGACTGGAACGGCTGCACGGTGCCGATGCCGCGGACGAAAATCGCAACGTCCTGCTGCTTGACGACCGCGGTACTGACGGGGACGGCCGAGGCAGCAGGCTGCGCCAGCACGGGTGAGGACGTCGCCAAGGCAAGCGCAAACGCACCAAACGTCGCCTGTCTGATCATCGAACCTCCACCAGCATCAGTCCTGTTGCAGGCACGTATCAGGGATGTGATCGCGTGGCACCACCTGAAACATGGAAAATCGTCCACCCGGATACGATTGCGCCAATCTCGGGCAATTCTCCGCAAGAATCCGCTACTTCGTGGTTAAAACGCGCGACCTGGCCGTGACGTGAACGTAATAGCCGTCGCGCGGTATGAGTCGAGGCCTCGCGCAGTCCCGGCCGCCCCAGCGGAGGCCATGCTGGGCCTGCCAGGAATCGGCATGACGTGGATGGCCTCGTTGCCGTTCGGCAGCAACACCGCTACGCGAGAGGGTGGCGCCGGGCCGGCCGGCTGAGCTTGTGTGGCGGCGCTGGCGGCCATCGACGCCGATGCTGCGGCCATGGCCAAATTCGCGGCGCCTGATCCGTTGGTGACGATCTGGCTGCCCACGGGCAGCTGCGGCACGCCCCATGCCGCGAGCACCTTGCGGGCATAGTCGTTGCCGAGGTCGGGCGTGAAGGAATGGTAGGCGGCGACCGCCAGCGGCCAGGCATTGGTTTGCGCGTAGAGCTGCTGCAAGAAGTGCGCGCCATAGGCGGCGTTGGTGATTGGATCGAAGGCCTGATCCAGGGTAGCGAACGCTTCAGGGTGATACTGCAGGTTCACCTGCATGCAGCCCACGTCCATCGAACGCACGCCGTGGGCCCGGAAGTCCTCGACCGCGGTCACCGCTTCGGCCTTGCTCTGGTAGAAATGCCCGACGCCCTCGGCGTTGATCGTCCAGGGCCAGGGATACACAGCGCCGCTGATCGGGTCCCGTCGGCCGCTCTCGACCATAGCGATCGCGTCCAGCAGCCGGTCCGGAACATGGGTGGATCGCTCCGCCTGCAGAATTGCCGCACGACACAGCGCCGACGGTTCCGGAATACTGGCCGCAGGCATCGTTCGGGCGAACGCCAGGGACGAGGCCAGGCACAGATTCACGATCAGGAGCGCGCGGAGCATGACGGCATGATGAGTACGAATGATTGCCAAGGTCTTTCCAAAGCCAGCTTGAAGCTCCGTCTAGCGCGAAATGCTGCACTGCAAAAAATAACTTGCAGGCGGAGGCGCTCTGACATACATCTCGTCTCGTAGCGAGGCTCTGCCTCCTACTTCTTGGACGTTTCCTCCCTAAACTTGGCGGTGCCGCAAGGCACCGCCTTCTTTTTTGGACGTTTTGAGCAGGGTGCCGCATCCTGCCGAGATCTCGGCCAGCAAGTCACCCAGGCGGCTTTGAAGCATCGCGAACCCGGGCGATTTCTGCAGGGTCGCCTCATCCATATAGAGTCGTCGGGCTATTTCGATCTGCAGCGCATGCACGTTGTCGCGTGGTCGGCCGTAATGCCGAGTCACATATCCGCCGGCGTAAGGGTCGTTGCGCCGAACGTCGTAGCCGAAACTCTGCAGCACGCGCTCAACGGACGCGGTCACGGCCGCCGTGCACGCCGTGCCATGCGCATCGCCCAGCACGAAATCCGGCCCCCCCGTCCGCCCCAGCCCGGCCGGCATCGAGTGGCAGTCGATCAGCAGGCAAGCGCCGAACGTCTCGGTGGTCTCGGTGATCAATTGGCTGAGCGCATCGTGGTAGGGCTGCCAGCAATCACGCACCCGGGCCTGCGCCTCGGCAAACGGCAGCTTGTCCCGATAGATCGCCTCGCCCGAGGTCACCACCCGAGCGATCGTGCCCAGCCCGGCGCCCACGCGGGGGCTGGTCGTGTTCACCCAATCGGGCAGCCGATCGGAAAACATCCCGGGATCAAGCTCCCAAGCCTCCCGGTTCGGATCGCAGTAGGCGCGGGGGAACTGCGCATACAGCATCGGCGCGCCGTGCTCGACGGTGCTGGCGAACAGCTCCTCGACGAAGCTGTCCTCGCTGCGGCGCAAGTCCAGCGGGCCGAGCCGGGCCGATTGCACGAACGCGTCATCATACGTCCGGCCGGAATGCGGCGAGGCGACGACCAGCGGCACCGTCTGCACCGGGGGGCGGAGGATGACGTAGGGCGGCGTCGTGCCGGGGGCGCGTGTGATGCCGGGCGGCGGGGCGGGCTCGGGCAGATCCATAGGCTATAGAACCCTCCATTTCGGCGACTGTCATCTTAGCACCGCACCTAGCTTGCACACGGCTTGGGAGCGGGCTAGGTAGCGTGCCTTCCCGGACGTTTGTTCGATCGGGGGCGCGTAGCTCAGCGGTAGAGCATCGCCTTGACATGGCGAGGGTCACAGGTTCAATCCCTGTCGCGCCCACCATCCGTCCGGTCAACCCTTGTTTATACCGGACCCGCGCCATGCACGCCTACCGCACCCACACTTGCGACGCGTTGCGCGCGACAGACGACGGCACTCAGGCCCGGTTGTCGGGCTGGGTTCACAGCAAGCGTGACCATGGCGGCCTGCTGTTCATCGACTTGCGCGACCATCACGGCTTGACCCAGGTGGTGGTCCCCAACGGCTCCCCGGTGTTCGAGGCCGCCGACGCGCTGCGAGTCGAAAGCGTCGTCACCGTCACCGGCACCGTGGTCCGCCGCGAATCCGGCACCGTCAATCCGCGCCTGCCGACCGGTGAGATCGAACTGCGGGCGGCGGAGCTCGTGGTGCAGTCGGCCGCCGCAGTGCTCCCGTTTCCGGTGGCCGGCGATGCCGTGGCACCGGAGGAAATGCGGCTGCGGTATCGCTACCTGGACCTGCGGCGGGACAAGATCCATCGCAACATGATGCTGCGCGCCGGGGTCATCGCCTACCTTCGCCGCCAGATGATCGCGGCCGGGTTCACCGAGTTCCAGACCCCGATCCTGACCGCGTCCTCCCCCGAGGGCGCGCGGGACTTCCTGGTGCCGTCGCGGGTGCATCCGGGACAGTTCTACGCGCTGCCGCAAGCGCCGCAGCAGTTCAAGCAGCTGGCGATGGTGGCCGGGTTCGACCGCTACTTCCAAATCGCGCCCTGCTTCCGCGACGAGGCGGGGCGGGCGGACCGGTCGCCGGGCGAGTTCTACCAGCTCGACTTCGAGATGAGCTTCGTGACGCAAGAGGATGTTTTCACGACACTCGAGCCGGTGATCGCGGGCGTGTTCCGCGAGTTCGGCGAGGGCAAAGTCGTGACTGAGGGGGCGTTCCCCCGCATCCCGTACGACACCGCTCTATTAGAGTACGGCTCCGACAAGCCTGATTTGCGCAATCCACTGCGGATCACCGACGTGACGGAGCACTTCGCCGGGTCGGGGTTCGGCCTGTTCAGCAAGATTGCGGCGGCGGGTGGCGTCGTGCGTGCGATTCCCGCCCCGGGCGCCGGGCCGCGGCCACGTGGCTTTTTCGATAAGTTGAACGAGTGGGCGCGGGAGCAGGGCGCCGGCGGGCTCGGCTACATCGTGTTCGAGGCGGAGGGCGGTAAAGGGCCGATCGCCAAGAACCTCGAGCCAGCACGTTTGGAGGCGATCCGGGCAGCGTGTGGCCTGCAGCCCGGCGACGCGGTGTTCTTCGCCGCGGGGCCGAAGGACGAGGCGGCCAAGTTCAGCGGCGCCGTGCGCAACCGGATCGGTGCCGAGTTGGACCTGTATGAGACGAACGCGTTCCGCCTGTGCTGGATCACGGATTTCCCGATGTACGAGCGCGTCGAGGAGACGGGGCTGATCGATTTTAGCCACAACCCGTTCTCGATGCCGCAGGGTGGACTCGAGGCGCTGAACACGCAGGATCCGTTGACGATCAAGGCCTTCCAATACGACATCGTCTGCAACGGGGTGGAGCTGTCGTCCGGCGCCATCCGTAACCATCGGCCGGACATCATGATCCGTGCGTTCGAGATCGCGGGCTACGACCAGTCCGAGGTCGAGGCGCGGTTCGGTGGCATGCTGAACGCCTTCCGATACGGCGCGCCGCCGCACGGCGGGTCAGCGCCGGGGATCGACCGCATCGTCATGCTGCTGGCGGACGAGCCGAATATCCGCGAGGTCATCCTGTTCCCACTGAACCAGCAAGGGCAGGACCTGATGATGGGCGCCCCCTCGCCGGTGCCCGCGGCCCGGCTGAAGGAGCTGTCGCTGAAGGTGGAGCTACCGCCGGCTAAGAAGGGCTAAAATGCAACACTGCTGCGAGTAAACTTGCAGTCGTGTCAAAAGTTGGCCGGAGGCGTCGCCGTCGTGCAACGTTCGTTGTGATTCGTCGTTGTTTGCGTTCGGACCTGATTCGGTGCCGGGTGACGTTCCGAGCGCAGCACGAACCACAAGGAGACTTACATGGATAAGAGTTTGGCTGGCCTGATTGGCGCGGTGGGAGCGCTGGCAGCCGTTGCCCCCGCCCATGCCGCTGAGAATATGGGGGCCGCGTTGCATGAGGCGATGCAGGTGACGAGCTACGCTGACCTGCTCAAGCCCATTCCGAATGCGGTGGCACTTCGCGACGCGTTCGCCGAGTCACAGGCTGAAGCTCCGGCTCAGCCCGACGTGCTGCAGATCCAGTACTATCACCACCACCATCACCATCATCACCGCTATTTCCGCCGGCGGTATTACCACCATCACCACCACCATCATGGTGTGCGCATCGGGCCGGTCGTCATTCGCTAACTGGCAGGTTGATTGGAGCCGGCCGGGTCGGCCGGCTCCGTCTTACGACCGCTTGGACGATTTCGCGGCCCCATACAGGCGACGATAGGTGCCGTCGAAGACCGTGCTGGTGGCCGACACCCACTCGGTGTCCGCGGCCAGGGTCTTACGGCTGGAATAGATGCGCGCCGACTGAAGCTCGCGTTCCGCCGCCTCCTCCTCCCCCATAGGCACCAAGTCGACCTTCGCGTCGGCTTCGACCACCGTCATCTGCATGAACGGCTCGCCGGGGCGGAAGACATGCGTCTCGCCGGGATTCGGCGTTTTGAAAACTACGAAATAGATCATCGGCCACCACTGCCGGATCAGCGCGGGCACGGCGATCGGCACGGTCCCCGTCCGGTCGGTGTAGAAGCGCGGGTGGGTTTCGACCTTGATGGCAAAGCCTTCCTCCACCTTGAAGTCGATCAGGCTCTGGTAGGTGTAGTAGTCCTTCCCGAACGTGCGGAACGGCGGGGCTTGCTCGCCATCCGCCGGGTCAGCGGCCGAGAGTTCGGTGCTGAACGCGGCAGCGCCCGCCTCGTTGGTGACCCGCAACTCCTTGTCGTAGGGGTAAAACAGTTCGATGCCAGCGGTGGCGGCTTCGGAAAACGGGACGCAGTGCCAAGGATATTCTTGCGAGCCGTTCTCCCTGGGTTCAGACTCGCCGGCCCAACCGGGGATCGATAACCGGGTGCGCCGTGGATTGAGCTTCGGATCGTGCAACCGGTACTTGACCACGGACATGTCAGATTTCTCCCATCACGCGAGGCACGACAGCGCGGCGCACTCCGCGACCTGCTCCGCCGCCCCGAGTACATCCCCAGTGTAGCCGCCGATGTTTCGCCGCGCGATCACGCTCAGTGCCAAAGTGGCGGCGAGGGCGGCACCGGCAGCAGCAGGTGCCCATACCCCAGCCGCCGCTGCAATCGCGAGCCCGCTCAGCAGGCGGGCAGTGTTCCGGCCGGCGAGGGATGCGGCAAGACCGTCGGGCCGGGCCGGGCGCAGGAGCAGCAGCGGCAGCAGCATAGCGCCCCGGCCGAGCACCGACGCGAGCAGCAGGGCGCGCACCGGATGCGGGGCCATTGCAAGTGCCGTTCCGCGCAAAGCCAGGCTGAACAGCAGGGCGAGTGCCCCGAAGCTTCCGATCCGGCTGTCACGCATGATGGCTAGCTTGCGCTCGGTGGTTCGCCCGCCGCCGAACCCGTCCGCGGTATCGGCAAGCCCATCCTCGTGTAGCCCTCCCGATAGCAGGACGGCCGCAACGAGCGCCCACAACACGGCGATGGCCTGAGGAAGGCCGACCGCCATCCCAGCCGCCAAAACTCCAGAGCCGGCAGCGCCGACGAGCAGGCCCACGACCGGGTAAGCCCAGACGCAGCGACCCGGTGCCGGGTGAACGGCGAGCCCCCCCACCGGCAACCGGGTCAGGAGGGTGACGGCCCCCACCAGTTCGGCCCAGCGACTCATGCCCGGTTGGTGACCGCAGCCTCCGCGAACGTCGCCATGCCGGTGTGGCAGGCCAGCGCCGCCCGGAGCAGCGGAACGGCGAGCGCGGCGCCCGAGGCCTCCCCCAGCCGCATGCCGAAATCCAGCAACGGGGGCAGGTCGAGTTGGCGCAGCAGCCGGCGATGCGCCGCCTCGGCGGAGACATGGGCCGCAAGGCAGTGGTCCAACGCGCCCGGCTGCAGCACAGCCAGCGGAGCGGCGGCTGATGTGCAGACGAACCCGTCCAGCAGCACGGGAACACCCAAGTGGCGAGCCGCGACGATCGCGCCGGCGATGGCGGCCAGTTCGCGGCCGCCCAGGCAACGCAACAATTCGAGCGCGTCGCCCCCGGCATGCCGGACTGCCGCGTCGTGGACGGCGGCCCGTTTGCGCTGCAGCCCGTCCGGGTCGATGCCTGTGCCGAGGCCCGTCCAGTCCTCGCCCCCGAACAGCGCCGTGCATAGGGCCGCCGCCGCCGTGGTGTTGCCGATGCCCATTTCACCCAGGCACAGCAGGCTGGTGCCGGGCCGCACCGCCGCATACCCGGCGTCGAGCGCGGCGGCGAACTCGGCCACGGTCATGGCGGGGGCCGTCACGATGTCGGCAGTCGGGGTGTCGAGCTGCAGTGGGATCACCCGCAGAGTGGCCCCGGCGTGCCGCGCGAGCTGATTGATGGCGGCCCCGCCAGCGGCGAAGTTGGCCACCATCTGCGCCGTTACCGCGGCCGGGTAGGGGGACACACCGCGCGCCACCACGCCGTGATTACCGGCGAACACCAGCACCTCGACGTCGTCCAGCACCGGCAGGGCACGACGCTGCCAGCGGGCGAGCCAGGCCACCATCTCCTCCAGCCGGCCGAGGCTGCCCGGCGGCTTGGTCAGCGTGTCCTGCCGTGCCCTGACGGCCGCAGCGGCGTCCTCGTCGTGAGGTGGGAAGGTGGCGAGTGCGGCGTGGAATGCGTCTGGTGTCATGGCTGCTCGCGGGCGATGGCGTGGAAGAACGACCCGGTCACAGTGCCGCGCCGGCCGCCAGAGGTACCGAGGGAGGTGCCGGCGGCATCCTCGATCTCGGCGTAGGGCGCGTCGGAGCCGGGATCGGTGACCGTGGCGTAGTGGAATTCGTGCCCGCGGACGGCGCCCCCGGGCAGCAACGCGCGTCGGTAGCCGAGATGCAGCGAGCGTTTGGCGAAGCTGGTGCTGTGGCTGAGCAGCCCGGCCATCTCGTGCGTGACCCCATCGGCGGCGGTCAGGCTGTTGCCGAGGACCATGTAGCCGCCGCACTCGCCATGGACCGGGCAGCTGCGGGCGAAGTCGCGCAGTCCGGTGCGAAACTTCTCAGCGGCGGCAAGGGCCGGCGCGTGGAGTTCGGGATAGCCGCCGGGCAGCCAGCAGATGTCGGCGTCGCCGGGCGGCGGTTCGTCGGCAAGGGGGGAGAAGGGCAGGAGTTCGGCACCCGCTCGGCGCCACGCGTCGAGAAGGTGAGGGTAGGTGAAGGTGAAGGCGGCGTCGGTCGCGAGGGCAATTCGTTGGCCGGGTGGGGGGAGAAAAGAAGAGGCTTGCTCACAGCCGCCCCTCCGGTTCTCCACGGGAGAGGGCCGCTGCTTCCCCAGTGCCAACACCGCACCCAAATCCAAGTAGCGCTCCGCCACATCCGCCAGTCGCGCCAGCGCCGCGGCCAAGGCCGGGTGCTCCCTTGCCTGCACCAACCCGAGGTGCCGCTCGGGCAGCGCCAGCGAGGCGTCGCGCGGGATCGCTCCGAGCACTGGCAGCGTCATCGCCGCTTCGACCGAGCGGCGGTGTTTTTCGCTGCCGACGCGGTTCAAGATCACGCCGCCGACACGCACCGCCGGGTCGAAAGTCGCCAACCCGTGCGCTACCGCCGCAGCGGTCTGCGCCTGGCCCGACACGTCCAGCACCAGCAGCACGGGCAGCCCGAACCGTGCCGCCAAGTCGGCCGAGCTGCCGGTGCGGCCTGCCGGCCCGGCCACGCCGTCGAACAGGCCCATGGCGCTTTCTACCACCAGCAAGTTCGCCCCCTCGCTGGCGTGGGCGAACAGGCTGTCCAGCAACGGCGGCGGCATCGCCCAGCTGTCGAGATTGGTGCCGGGCGCACCGGAGGCCGCTGCGTGGAACGCCGGGTCGATGTAATCCGGGCCGGACTTGGCGGTGCGCACCACCACGCCGCGCCGCCGCAGCGCCGCCACGATGCCGAGCGTGACGGTGGTCTTGCCGGCGCCGGAGCGGGGCGCGGCGATCAGCCAGCCCATGCTAACCTGCACCCGTGGAGAACGGTACCAATCTGCGGCGCGGCTGGACGACGGGCGCCTGCGCAGCCGCGGCGGCCAAAGCGGCGTTCGCGGCGCTGCACACGGGCGCGTTTCCCGACCCGGTGGACATCCCGTTGCCCCGCGGCGGCCGCACGGCCTTCACTCTGGCCGAGACCCGGCTCGAACCCGGCGCTGCCTATGCCGCTATCGTCAAGGATGCCGGGGACGATCCGGACGTGACCCATGGCGCCTTGATCCGCGTGCGCGTGTCGCCCGGGCCGCCCGGGGTGGTGTTCCGCGCCGGGGCCGGGGTTGGCACGGTCACCCGCGCCGGCCTGCCGCTGCCGCCGGGCGAGCCCGCCATCAACCCGGTGCCGCGCCAGATGATCGCCGCCGCCCTGGCCGAGATCGCGCCGCCGGCCGTGGAGGTCGAAATCGGTGTGGAGGACGGCGTGCGGCTGGCTGAACGCACGCTGAATGCGCGGCTGGGCATCGTGGGCGGGTTGTCGATCCTGGGGACGACGGGG
The DNA here is from genome assembly GCA_964242215.1 of uncultured Acetobacteraceae bacterium. Taxonomy (GTDB): domain Bacteria; phylum Pseudomonadota; class Alphaproteobacteria; order Acetobacterales; family Acetobacteraceae; genus LMUY01. The sequence continues at coordinate 16,615 of CAXTCJ010000034.1, forward strand.
ATCGTGGTCCCGTTCTCGTGCGCGGCCTGGATCGACACGATCCATCGCGGCATCGACGTCGCCCGCGCCGCCGGCATCGGCCACATCGCCGGGTCGACCGGCAGCACCAGCGAGGCGGCGGTTGCTTCCCTGTATGGCCTGCCGGAGATGGCGCTGATCGAGATGGGCGATTTCGTCGGCGGCCTGCTGCGCTACCTGCGCCGCCATCCGGTGCCCCGGCTGACGATCGCCGGCGGGGTGGCGAAGATGACCAAGCTGGCTCAGGGACGGCTCGACCTGCACAGCAAACGCGGTTCGGCGGACATGGCGGACCTCGCCACCCTGGCCGGCGTTCCCAGTGTGGCGCGGGCGAACACGGTGGCCGAGGCGTTCGGCTTGGCACCCGGATTGGGCGACGCGGTCGCCAAACGCGCCTGGCAAACCATTGTCGCAGAAATCGGTGACGCGCCCGTGGCGGTGGACGTGGTGGTGTTCGACCGGCAGGGGCAGATGATGGGACGTCACGGGCGGTAGCGCCTGCGGTAGTCGGGGCTGTACAGCGCGCTCTCCGCGAATTCGGCGGGGGCGAGCGCCGGGCCGACGAGCAGGATGGCGGTGCGCTCGATGCCGTGTGCCTCGAGCGTTCCGAGGGTTGCCGTGACCACCTGCTCGTCCGGCCAGGTGGCGCGGGCGACCAGCGCGCACGGGCAGTCGGGGCCATAATGCGGGATGAGCACGGCGAGCGCTCGATCGAGCAGCGCGGCGCCGAGATGGATGGCGAGCGTGGCCCCCGTCGCGGCGTAGCTGGCGAGTTGCTCGCCCGGGGGCATTGCGGACGCGCGTCCGGGCAGCCGGGTCAGCACGATCGTCTGTGCCAGCCCCGGCACGGTCAGCTCCCGCCCGAGCACGGCAGCCGCCGCGGCGAAGGCCGGCACGCCCGGCGTCAGCGTGTAGGGGATGCCAAGGCGCTGCAGCCGCCGGAGCTGCTCGGCGACGGCACTGTATAAGGACAGATCGCCGGAATGCAGCCGCGCCACGTCCTGCCCGGCGGCATGCGCGGCGGCAAACTCGGCCTCGATCGCGTCCAGATCGAGCGGGGCGGTATCCACCAACCGCGCGCCGGGGCCGCAATGGGTCAGCAGTTCGGGCGGGATGATGGAGCCGGCGTAAAGACACACCGGGCAAGCCGCGAGCAGGCGCGCGCCCCGCACCGTGATGAGGTCGGCCGCACCCGGACCCGCCCCAATGAAGTGGACGGTCAATTTCTCCCTTTCCCCTCGAGGGAGAGGGCCGGGGTGAGGGGTGTTGCGCCACCCGATGTCGGTGTGTTGCCACCCCTCACCCAACCCTCTCCCTCAAGGGGAGAGGGCTTAGGGACGTCGCTCGCCACCGCACATGTCGCCCAGCCGCCACCGAATCGTGGCCGCCGCAGTACTCCACCCGCGGCCAGCGCCGCCGCTTCCGCCACCGAGCCGAACCCCGTCGCCGCCTCCACAGCCGCCGACTGCGTCGGGCACAAACCCTGCACCGCCGCCAGCGCGTCCTGCGTCACGAACCACAACGGCAGATCAAGCAGCCCGGCCGCCTCCAGCAGCCCCGCCTCGTCCCGCTTCCAATACGGCGCCGCGAGCGCGTCCACCGGGCCGGCTTCCCGCACCAGGGCCACGATCTCCGCCGCCGGGCACAAGCGGCGGCATCCGATCCCGGCCACGATCATGGCTTGGTCGCCACCCATTGCGTCACTGTCATCGCCGGGCGGAAGGCATGCATCGGCCCCACCGCATCCAGCCGCGAGATGGCGAGCCGCAGCAGCGTACCGCCCAATCTTGCTTGCGATGCCAGCAAGACCGCCTCCGTCTCCGTCGTCACGGCATTGGCCACCAGCCGGCCATCTGCCGACAGTGCCTCCCAGGCTGTGTCGATCACGCCGGGCCGGTGCGCGCCGCCGCCGAGGAACACGGCATCGGGCGGTGACAATCCGGCAAGCGCCTCCGGGGCCGCGCCGTGCACGGTCATCAGCCCCGGCACCCCCAAGGCCGTCGCATTGCGGCCGATCCGGGCGACCCGTTCGGCGTTGGGCTCGATCGCAATGGCGCGGTTGGCGGGGTGGCGCAGCATCCACTCGATGCCGATCGACCCGGCGCCGCCCCCCACATCCCACAACACCTCGCCGCGCCGTGGCGACAGGCTCGAGAGGGTGATGGCACGGATGTCACGCCGGGTCAGTTGGCCGTCATGCTCGAACAGCGCATCGGGCAGCCCGGTCGCGAGGTGCTGCCGAACGGCGCCGCAAACCTCGATCGCCACCGTGTTCAGCGCGTGGATGCCGGGTAGGTCGAACTCGGCGGCGTCGGCCGTACGCACACGGTCCGCCGGGCCGCCCATGGCCTCCAGCACCGTCATGCGCGAGCGCCCCAACCCGGCATCGCGGAGCAGGGCTGCCAGGACGGCGGGCGTCTCGGCGCCAGCGGACAGCACCAGCAACCGCGCGCCGGGCTGCAGATGCGGAATGATCGCGGCGATAGGGCGGCCGCAGACGGACAACTCCGTCACGTCGGCCACAGCCCAGCCGAGCCGCGCCCGTGCGAGCGCAAACGCGGACGGGGCGGGGTGGCAGACGATCTCGCTCGGTGGCACCAAGCTGGCCAAAACCGAGCCGACACCGAAGCAGAACGGATCGCCCGACGCGAGCACCGCCACCGGGCGTCCGCGCCGGGCGAGAATGGCGGGATACGCACCGTCCATTGGGCTGGGCCACGCCAACGCCTCGCCGCTGATCACGGGCTCGGCCAAGGCAAGGTGCCGTCGGCCGCCCACCACCAGTTCGGCCGAGGCCACGGCGGCGCGGGCGGCGGGCGGTAGGTGGCCGTCCTCGCCGATTCCGACGATAGCGAGCCAAGGTGCGGTCATGCCACAACCGCCGCATGCGCGTGCTGATCCTGGGCGGAACGACGGAGGCTTCGGCGATCGCGCGGGCTTTGGCCGGGGATGCCCGGTTCGCCCCGGTGCTGTCGCTGGCCGGCCGCACCCGCGCGCCGGTGCCGCCGCCGATCCCGTGGCGCAGCGGTGGCTTCGGCGGGGTGCCCGGGCTTGCGGCCTATCTGCAGACCGAAGCGGTGGACGCGGTGATCGACGCCACCCACCCGTTCGCCGCCCAGATGAAGAGCCATGCGGCCGAGGCTTGCGGCACGATCCCGCGCATCGCCGTGCTTCGACCCGGTTGGGAGGCGGTGCCTGGCGACCGATGGCTCCGCGTGGCCACGATGACGCAAGCCGCCGCTTCCCTTGGCCCCATCGCGCGCCGTGTCTTCCTGACGGTGGGGCAGGGGGAGTTGGCGCCGTTCGGTGCACCGCACCATTACCTGGTCCGGACGGTCGATCCACCGGCCGATGCTCCCCCGGGTGCCGTGGTGCTGACCGCGCGCGGGCCGTTCGCGGCGGCCGATGACCAGGCCCTGATGCAGGCGCATGGCATCGAGCTGCTGGTGACCAAGAACTCGGGCGGCACGGCGGTCGCGGGGAAGCTCGCAGCAGCCCGGGCGCTTGGGGTCACGGTCGTGATGGTGGACCGGCCCCCGCCGCCACACGGACCGACCGTGCCGGATGCCGCCTCGGCGTTGCGCTGGCTGGAGCATCAGGCGGCGCTCCGAGGCGTGTAGAGCCAAGCGCTGCCGTCCGCGCGAGCGATGCTGCGGGTGGCGGTGGACCCGATCAGCACCAGGGTTCGCATGTCGGCCCGCGCCGGGTCTGCGTCGGCGAGGGTGGTGACGTGGACGCGCTCGTCCGGCCGGCTGATCGCGGTGGCGAAGGCGATTTGGGTCTCGGGCGGGAGCACGGCGCGCAGTGCATCGAAGGCGGCACCAAGCTGCCACGGCCGCGCGCGGGACAGCGGGTTGTACAGCGCCATGACGAACCCGGCGCCGGCCGCCGCCCGCAGCCGGTCGAGCACCACAGGCCAGGGTTTAAGGTTGTCTGACAGGGAGATGGCACAGAAATCGTGCCCGAGCGGGGCGCCGAGCCTGGCAGCGGCTGCCAGCAGCGCCGAAATCCCCGGCACCACCTCGATCGCGACCGCAGCAAAAGGGGGATGTGCCTCCACTGCCTCGAATACCGCCGCCGCCATGCCGAACACGCCGGGGTCGCCGCCGGATACCACCGCGACGGTTTGGCCCGAGGCGGCCAGGGTCAGCGCGTGGCGGGCGCGGTCCAGCTCGACCCGGTTGTCCGAGGCGTGGCGCGTCTGGCCGGCGCGCGCGGGGACGCGATCGAGATAGGGGCCATAGCCGATGAGATCGGTGGCCTCGGCCAGAGCGACGGCGGCTCTGGGGGCGAGCAGATCGGCGTCGCCCGGGCCCAGCCCCACAATGGTAAGCCTCACGTGAACATCCTCCCCAGCGTAGCGGGGGAGGGGGACCATGCGCAGCATGGTGGAGGGGGCGTTTGGGCACGAACCGTGCCCGCGCCCCTTCCGTCGGCTTCGCCGCCACCTCCCCCGTGAAGAACAGGGGAGGATCTGATTGTGCGTGGCTTCATCGCGGGCTGCGCCGGCCCGGCACCAACACCAGCGAGAAATATGGCGCCGGACCATCCTCGATCTCGGCCAACGGTGCGATGCGCTCGCCCGCCATGGTGCCCCGCTCGACATACAGGGCGTGCGCGGCGCGGCCGGCCTCGGTCAGGGCGCGGCGGATCTTGGGCAGGTTGCGGCCCACCTTCATAATCACTGCCGCGTCGGTGTCGCGCAGCCGCAAGGCAAGGTCGGCGCCGTCCAGCGTGCCCGGCAGCACCGTCAACACGTCGTCGCCATGCGTCATCGGCACGCCTGCCCGTGCCCACGCGCCGGACATGCCGGTGATGCCGGGCACCACCTCGTGCACGTAGCGAGGCGACAGGCGGTCGAACAGGTACATGGCGGAGCCGTAGAAGAACGGATCGCCCTCGCACAGCAGCGCCACGGACAAACCCTGGTCCAGACGCGCCGCGACGGTGACGGCGCTGGCTTCGTAGAACGCGGCCATCTCGGTGGCATAGCGTGGGTCGGACACCGGTACCTCGGTGGTGAACGGGTAGTCGAACCGCATCGCCTCGGCCGCCGGGTGCAGATGGGCGGCGGCGATGGTGCGCGCATGGCTGGGGCGGCCGCGCTTGGCGAAGTACGCATACGCCGGGGTGGAGCCCAGCACGCGAACGGCCTTGAGGGTCAGCAGCTCCGGGTCGCCCGGGCCGACGCCGACGCTGTAGAGCGTACCCGTCATTCCGCGTCGCTCGCCAGGGCATTGACGGCGGCGACGGCCATGGCACTGCCGCCGCGCCGGCCCGGCAGCACCAGGCAGGGCACGCGCTGATCGGCCCACAGCGCGTCCTTCGACTCCGCCGCGCCCACGAAGCCGACTGGCAAGCCGATGATGGCGGCCGGATGCGGCGCGCCGGCGTCGAGTAGTTCGAGCAGGTGGAACAGCGCGGTGGGGGCGTTGCCGATCGCCACGACCGCGCCGCGCAACTGCTCAGCCCAAAGATCGAGGGCAGCGGCGGAGCGGGTGTTGCCGATGGCTTTTGCCAAGGCGGGTGTGGCCGGGTCGCCCAGGGTGCAGATCACCGCATTCCCGGCGGGAAGGCGGGTGCGGGTGATGCCGTGGGCGACCATGTTCGCATCGCACAGGATCGGTGCCCCGGCGCGCAGGGCCGCGCGGGCCGCGTCGGTGAAACCGGGCGAAAAGCGGAGGTCTTGCGCGATCGAGGTGTCGCCGGCGGCGTGCACCACGCGCACGGCGACCCGGGCCTCGGCGTCGGTCAGCCCGGTGAGGTCGGTTTCGGCGCGGATCGTGGCGAAGGAGCGCTCGTATATCGCGGCGCCGTCTCGGATGTAGTCGTAGGTCATAGGGCGGCGATTGCTTCGGTTAGGGTCAGGCCGTGCAGGTCCGGTGCGTCGCCGGCGCGGCCGTGGCGAATGAGGTCGTAGCGTCCGTCCCGCCCGACCAGCGTGGTGGCGGCGGCTGGGTGGGCGCAACCCTTGGCACAGCCGGAGACGTGGAGGTTCGCCAGGCCGGCGGCTTGCAGGCGCGCGGCGTCGGCACGGGCGGGGACGGTGCCGCTGCTGCAGGCGGGGGCGCCGGGGCAGGCGGTGATCGGGCTGGGTTGCGACAGGAAGCCGGGGGCGGCGACCGGGGAGAGGAAGGCTCGCCAGGGGGTGGTGCGGAGTTCTGGGGCGAGGGTTGCGAGTGTTTTGAGCGTGTCGGCGTCGGTTTGGCCGAAGGGAAGATACAGGAGCGCTTCTCCCGCTGGCGGGAGGGGGGCGCTTTGCCACTGGGACCGAGCGGAGGGCCACCCCTCACCCCGACCCTCTCCCTCAAGGGGAGAGGGAGAAAAGAGGTCGGCGAGTTGGATGGGGCGGCCGTGGAGGAAGAGGGTCGCGCCTTGCACGATGACGTGGAATTTTGGCGCTAGCCCGGGGAGATCGGCGAGGATGGCCTCCGCCTTGGCCACGAGCGTGTCGTCGCAGTGGGGCACGGCGATGACGTTGCGGCGGGCCTCGCGGTCGGGGTCGGGGTCGGCTAGGCCGGCGGCAACCATGGCTCGTGCGAAGGCAGCCGGGTCACGCACGCCGCGGATCTGTAGGTTGCCGCGCCGGGTCAACTCGATCACGCCGTTGCCGAACGACGCTGCAGCCTCGGCCAAGGCGTGGAGGGCTGGCGAGGATATGCGGCCGCCGAACGGTTTCACGCGGACCAGCAAGCCGTCACCGGATGCCATCGGTGCGTGCACGGTGGGGCACCAGCCGCGGATCATGCGGCGAGGTCGTTGCGGCGGGGATGCCAATGCCCGGCGTGGCGCGCCTGGGCAAACCGGTCGACGATTGCGGCTCGCGCCTCGGGGTTCTCGCGCCGGAGGAACGCGTCCACGTCCGGTGCGGCGAGGGTGGCGGCATAGAGCAGGTCGAACTGACGGTCGAACCGCTGTGGCAACGTCGCCGCAAACGCTCCCAACGCGTCCACGGCACGGGCGATCTCGGCGGCGCCGCTGTAGCCGTGGCGCATCATGCCGGCCAGCCACACCGGGTTGGCCGCCCGGCCGCGCACAACGCGGGCCACCTGCTCGCCGACCGTCCGAGCCTGGCCGTCGTGATAGTACAGCGCCGGGTTGGCCCCGAGCGAGGCGGCGGCGGAGGCGAAACCGCCGAGATGGGCGGCGTATTCCGGACCGTCCAGCAGGTCGGTTCCGGCATGGTCCTGCACGTGCAGGAAGGCGTCGGCGTCGCGCAGCCGCTGCTCCAGCGCGGCCCGGTTCGCCGTGCCGTCGGCCTCGGCGCCGTATCCGCTGGCCGAGGCGGCGAGCCAATCGGCCCCCACGCCAAACTGGCCCGGCGCCGGGCCGAACACGCGCGGGCCGGCGTGGCCGGCGAGCGGGTTCCAGTCGGCGGCCTCGTCGCGGGTAGCGACTGCCGAGGCGGCGGCGTCGAACAGCGTGACCTGGGCGGCGAACGCGTCGCGGAACAGGCCAGAGATGCGCAGCGTCACGTCCACGCGCGGACGGTCGAGTTCGGCGATCGGCGTCACGGTGAAGCCGTTCACCCGGCCGGAGCCCTCGTCCCACACCGGCACCACGCCCAACAGCAGCAGCGCCAGCGCGATGTCCTCGCCGCCCGTGCGCATGGCCGCCGTGCCCCAAACGTTCAGCACCACCGAACGCGGCCAGTCGCCATGGTCCTGCCGGTGGCGGCGCAGCAGGTCGGCGGCGGCGCGCTCGGCCAGCGCTAGGGCGGAGCGGGTGGGCAGCAAGCGCGGGTCCAGCCCGGCAAGGTTGCGGCCGGTCGGCAGCACGTCCGTGCGGGTGGCCGACGGCGCGCCGGCGGGGCCTGGGGCGATGAAGCGGCCGTCCAGGGCAGCCAGCAGGGCGGCGCGCTCGGCGGGGGCGCACGCGTCGGCGCCTGTGGGCAATTTCGCCAGGCGCTCGGCATCGGGGGCCTGGCCGTAGACGTGCAAGCCGTCGCGGATCTGCAGGTCTTTGACGTCGCACAGATAGGCATCGAGCCGGGCGAGCGCGTCGTCCTCGGGGGCATCGAATGGAACGCCGCTTTCGTCCAGCAGGCCGGACGCGGCGGCGCGGTCCAGGATGCCGCGGCGGAGCATGCTTGTGCGGCGGCGATCCATGCCGTCGGCGGCGGCGTATTCGTCGATCATCTGTTCGAGCGATGCGGCCTCGCCATGCAGCCCGGCGGGACGGATCGGGGGCGTCAGGTGGCCGATGGTGACAGCACCCAGGCGTCGCTTGGCCGCGGCGGCCTCGCCCGGGTTGTTGACGATGAACGGGTAGATGACGGGCAAACCGCCCGTCAGCACGGCCGGCCAGCAGGTGGCGGAGAGTGCGGCCGCCTTGCCGGGAAGCCATTCGAGGGAGCCGTGCGTGCCGAGATGAACGAGGGCGTGGTGGGTCTGCAGGGAGAGATAGAAGGCGATGAAGCCGTGGCGCGGTGGCAGGTCCGCGCTGTGATAGGCGGTCCGGCGATCACCCCGGTCGCCGCGATCCGGCTGTAAATAGGCCGAGATGCTGCCGAGCCGGCACTGGCGGAGGGTGAAGTGGCCGTGGAGGACGGACGGGTCGGCTGCCGGGTCACCCCAGGCGGCGGTGGCAGCGTCCTGGAGGCATTGGGGCAGGATTGCGAACAGCGGCGCGTATTCGGCGAGGCTGAGGAACGGTGTTGGCTCGGCATCGCTGAGCGCCGTGGTCAGTTCGGCGCACGAGGCAGCCCGGGTGGTGTAACCGTGTTCCGTCAGAAGGCCGGTGATGGCGGCAAGGCTAGCGAAGCTGTCCAGCCCGACGGCATGCCCACGCTGGCCGCCCAGGCCGGGGTAGTCGCTCAGCACGATGGCGACCCGGCGTTCTGCGGCGGGCGTCCGGTGAAGGTTTGCCCAGCCGGCGGCACGGTCGGCCGCGAGGGCGATGCCGTCGGGCTCGGGATCGTGGGCGGTGCGGCCGTCTTGCTCGCGCTTGAACGAGATGGCGGTGGTGAGAAGGCGGCCATCAAGCTCCGGCAGCACGACCTGCATCGCGAGGTCGGCGGGCGTGAGGCCGCGGGTGGAGTTTTGCCAGGCGGCGCGCTGAGTGCCCGCCAGAATAAGCTGAAGGACGGGCACATCGGCGGCGTCCAGAGGAGAAGCTTCTTCTCCCCCTCCCCTTGAGGGAGGGGATCGGGGGGAGGGGTCCCGCACGCAGGGTCGTGCCGCTTGCCACCCCTTCCCTAACCTCTCCCTCAAGGGGAGGGGGAAAGAAGTGCGGGCGGAGAAGCCGGTGGCATTGAGCACCACGGCCGGTTGCCACGCGGCTAAAGTGCGGGCGACGAACACGGCAGTTTCGGGCGCTTTCAGGCTGCCGGCGAACAACGTTCCGACGGCAAGTCCGCGCGACCGTAATGCTTCCGTCAGCGCCGCGATCGGGGCGATATCGTCCGACAATAAGTGCGACCGGTAGAACACCACCGCCGCCAGCGGCCGGTCGTCCAGGTCCAGCGTATGCACGCCGTGCTGGGGCAACGCCTCCGCCGCATGTCCGTCATCGGGTCCAAGCCCGGCCAAATGCGCCATCAGCCCGAGCGCTCGCCGCATATTCGCCCGGCCGCCATGGCGGAAATAATCGTCCAGCCGCGCATGCATCGCGGTCGGAACCGTGGATAGCGCGGCCAACGCCGGGTCGGCCCGGCCATCGCCCGGGAGCACCGCCAATGGGATCGCCCGCTCCCGGCACAGCGCCGCTAGTTCCTCCGTGCCGTAGCGCCAGTAATCCAGGCCGCCGAGCAGGCGCAGCACCACGCAGCGCGCGTGGGCGGCCGTTTGCTCCAGATACAGATCCACCGACATCGGGTGCCGCAGCTTGCCCAGCGGGGCTAACCGCAACGACGGGGTGCCGGGGTCGCTGGCGGCGAGCGCGCCTAGATCGGCATCGGAGAACGACAGCACCACCAGGTCCGCCGGCCCGTGCGCGAGGTCGACCGCGGGGGCGGCCTCATCCAGCGAACGGGTTTCACGGACCAGCAGGTGCATCAGGCGGCCGAGAGTGCAGCCGTAATGGCGGCGCGGTCTAGCCCGGTTTGGCCGATCACCACCAACTGGCCGTTGCGGGGTTCGCCGGCGGCCCAAGCGCGGTCGTAGTGCTGCCGGAACCGGGTGCCGACGCCCTGCACCGCCAGCCGCATTGGGCGGCCGGATACGGAGACGAAGCCCTTCATACGCAGCACGTCATGCGTGCCCGCGACTTCGGTCAAGCGCCGCAACAGCGCGTCCGGGTCGGTGGTTTCGGGGATGGGCAGCGAAAAACTGTCGAAATCGTCGTGCTCGTGCTCACCGTCGACCGCATCGTGGCAGGACGGGCGCGTCGCAAGATCGTCCTCCGCGGCCGCATCCAGGCCCAGCAGCACCGACAGATCGACGCGGCCCTCGGTGGCCGTCACCAGGGCCGCGGGGCGGGGCAGGGCGGCGGCGATGGTGGTGCGCAGGTCGGCCAGGGCGGCCGGGTCGAGGAGGTCGGCCTTGTTCAGGATCACCAGGTCGGCGGCGGCGATCTGGTCGCCATAGACCTCGGCCAGCGGATTGTCGTGGTCGAGGTTGTCGTCGGCTTCACGCTGGGCTGCCACGGCCGCTGGGTCGTCGGCAAAGCGGCCGGCGGCGACGGCGGGGCCATCGACCACGGTGATCACGCCGTCGACCGTCACGCGGGCGCGGATGTCGGGCCAGCCGAACGCCTTCAACAGCGGCTTGGGCAGGGCCAGGCCGGAGGTTTCGATCAGGATGTGCTCGGGCGGGTTGGGGCGGTCCAACAGCGCCTGCATGGCGGGGATGAACTCGTCGGCCACGGTGCAGCACAGGCAGCCATTGGCCAACTCGACGATGTCCACATCCTCGCAGCCGGGGATGCCGCAGGACCGCAGCACGTCGCCGTCGACGCCGAGCGCGCCGAACTCGTTCACCAGCACGGCGATGCGCCGCCCGCCTGCATGGGCCAGCACGTGGCGCACCAGCGTTGTCTTGCCGGCGCCGAGGAAGCCGGTGATGACGGTGCACGGGATCTTCATGCCGGGAGCCTCCCCATGATCATGCGTTGCAGGGATGGTGCGCGCTTGGACGGTAGCACGGTGCCGGTCGGATGGGCGGCATACAGCCGGGCGTAGGCGAGCAGGTCGCCGGCTAGGTCGGGGGTCAGGCGGCCCAGCAGGTAGGTCCATTTGCCGGGCATCGAGATCGCGGCAGCACAGCCATTGTCGCACACCGAGAGGCACGATACCTCGCGCAGTTCCACCGCTTCGGCGCCGGGGTGGGAGGCGATGGCGGCGTGCATGAAGCGGCCGGGGGCGGTTTGGCCCTCCGGCAGTGGCAGGCCGGCGCGGCAGGTGACGCAAACATGCAGGACAGGGATCACGCGGGCAGCCTCCGTTCGACGCACGGGTGCCCACTGCCTCCGGGATGCCCGGCGGTCGGATTGCACGCGGGCAATCCGCCAACCCCGGTGCACCCCGCCCGGCGTCGCAATGGTAGATCCGGCGCAAGCATGGCCGGTGATGGCAGGTCTCCTGGCTCACGGATCGATCGCGGCGACGGCGGCCTTCCCAGGTGCGCCCAGTTTTGGGTGGGCCCCAGTGGCATGTGCCGGCGCCGCTCTCCGCTTACAGTTGCGGGGGCAGCCGCGGTGTTGCACCGCGTTCCCTTTTCAGCCTCCGTTTGGAGGCACCATCACCACCCGTGTATGACCCGGCGCGTGGCAGGTCAAATCACCTTCGTCCTGGGCGGCGCCCGATCCGGCAAAAGCCGCCATGCCGAGGCGCTGATCGCCGCGCACCCGCCGCCCTGGCGCTATGTGGCGACCGGGCAGGCATTCGATCACGAGATGCGGGAGCGAATCGCAGCCCACCGGGCTCGCCGCGATACACGCTGGGAGACAATGGAGGCTCCGCTGGACTTGGACGGCGCCCTTGCGGTGGATGCGCCGGTGCTGGTGGACTGCCTGACGCTATGGGTCAGCAATCTGCTGCTGGCCGACCGCGCGCCGGATTGGCCGGGCTTGCTGGCGGCGCTGGACGCGCGGGTGGCGCCCACCGTGCTGGTGTCCAACGAGGTCGGCCTCGGCATCGTGCCCGACAACGCGTTGGCGCGCCGCTTCCGCGACAGTGCGGGCGTGCTGCACCAGCGCTTGGCGGCGCGGGCGGACCGGGTCGTGTTGATGGTGGCGGGCATTCCGATGGTGGTGAAATGAACGAAGACGAGGCCCGGCATCGCGACAAGATGGCCAAGCGCAAGGCGGTGCAAGACGCCGAGGTCGCCGGCAAGACGGTCACGGAAAAGGGGCTGCTGATCGTCCATACCGGGCCGGGCAAGGGCAAGACGACGGCGGCGTTCGGACTGGCGTTGCGCATGCTGGGGCGAGGCCGCTCCGTCGGTGTGGTGCAGTTCATCAAGGGCGCGTGGACCACCGGTGAACGCAGCGCTTTCGAAGCGTTCGGCGACCGGGTCGAGTGGCACACGATGGGGGAGGGCTTTACCTGGGAAACCCAGGACCGCACCCGCGACGTCGCCGCGGCCGAGCGTGCCTGGGGGCAGGCGGTGGCGATGATGCAACGGCCGGGGCTTGGGCTGCTTGTGCTGGACGAGTTGAACATTGCGTTGCGCTACGACTACCTGTCCGAGGATGCCGTGCTATCCGCGTTGGCCGCGCGCCCGCCGTCGCTGCACGTGGTGGTCACGGGCCGCAACGCCCGCCGGGCGCTGATCGAGGCGGCGGATCTCGTGACGGAAATGGGCGCCGTAAAGCACCACTTCGCCGCAGGTGTGAAGGCGCAGGAAGGCATCGAGTTTTGAAGTTCACCGTCATGCCAGGGCTTGACCCTGGTATCCACGGGGCTGGGCTGATGGCGTCAAACGATTGTTGCGCACCGCTGCATGCTACGGGCCGGGGCCGGTGTTTGTGGAACCCCGTGGATACCAGGGTCAACCCTCCGCAGCCATTCCACTTGCTTCGCATGCGGAACCTTGAGGCTGCTCCGCCCTGGCATGACGGTGATTGGCGCGAACCCACGTGACCGCGCGGGCGATCATGTTTCAGGGCACCGGCTCCAGCGTGGGAAAATCCTTGCTGGTTGCGGCGCTGGCTCGCGCGCTGCATAGGCGTGGCCTAAGCGTGCGGCCGTTCAAGCCGCAGAACATGTCCAACAACGCCGCCGTGACCGCGGACGGGGGCGAAATAGGACGCGCCCAAGCCCTGCAAGCCCGCGCCGCCGGGGTCGCACCATCGGTGCACATGAACCCGGTGCTGCTGAAACCGCAAAGCGAGATCGGCAGCCAAATCGTGGTGCAAGGCCTGGTCGTGGGCACAGCGCGGGCGCGCGACTACCAGGCGATGAAACCCGGGCTGTTGGCGCACGTGCTCGACAGCTTCGAACGCATGCGCAACGAGGCCGACATCGTCCTGGTGGAGGGCGCAGGCAGTGCCTCCGAAATCAACCTGCGCGCGGGCGACATCGCCAACATGGGGTTCGCCCGCGCGGCCGGCGTGCCGGTGGTGATCATTGGCGACATCGATCGCGGCGGCGTGATCGCGAGCCTGGTCGGCACCCGAACCGTCCTTGACCCGGCGGACCGCGCGATGGTGGCCGGCTTCATCGTCAACCGGATGCGCGGCGACCCCACGCTGTTTACCGCGGGCATGGGGGCGATCACCGAGTATACGGGATGGCCCGGGCTGGGACTGGTGCCGTTCTTCCCCGACGCGCACCGCCTGCCGGCCGAGGATGCCGCCGATCTCGCTTATGCCCGCCGGCCCGGCGCGGGCCTCACCATCGCCGTTCCAGCGCTGCCCTGGATCAGCAATTTCGATGACCTCGATCCGCTCGCGGCGGAACCCTGCGTGGACCTGGTCCTGGTGCGTCGCGGCTCGCCTTTGCCGGTGTGCGACCTGGTGATCCTGCCGGGCTCGAAGGCGACGATCGCCGACCTGGCCGCCTTGCGCGCCGAGGGCTGGGACATCGACCTGCATGCGCACCACCGCCGCGGCGGCCGGATCCTGGGACTGTGCGGCGGCTACCAGATGCTGGGCCGCAGCGTTGCCGACCCGGATGGCGTGGAGGGTCCGCCGGGGGCGGTGCCGGGCTTGGGCCTACTGCCCGTTGACACGGTCCTCGGCGGGGATAAGCGGCTCGTGGAGGTGTGCGGCCAATTGGCTGGCGTGCCGTTCGCCGGTTTCGAGATGCATGTCGGCCGAACCACTGGTGACGGGGCGCCGCTCCTGCGCATGAACGACGGGCGGGACGATGGTGCGGTGTCGGCCGATGGGCTCGTCGCGGGCTGCTACGTGCACGGCTTGTTCAACCACGACCTGCAGCGTGCGACCTGGCTGCAGCGTCTCGGCGCGTCGGCGGCGCCCCGCAACCATGAGGCGGACGTGGAAGACGTGCTCGACCGGTTAGCGGCGCACGCTGAGGCGCACATCGACGTGGACCGGCTGTTATCGTTGGCGCGTTGAGGCGGCCCGATGTGAAGCTTACGGCCATGAACGAGCTGACCCGCCCGATCGCCAGCCGGATAACTCGCGATGGCCGCGCTGACTCTGGACAGCATCGGCTTCACCGTCCCCCTCGCCGCCCTGTATCGGACCACCGGCCTACAGCGGTAAGCCCTGCTCCGGCGCGGATTTGACCGGTTGGGACGCTTTGCGCGCCGGTAGGTCGATCCACGACAGATGCCCGCCTTTGCCAGCGCCGGTGTCGAGGAACACCGCGCAGCCGCCGTTCGCGCCCCAACGCACATACGGGCGGCCATCGGTGCTGCGGCGGTCGTGGCCGCAATACACTGTAACGCCCTCGGGGATGCGGTCGACCCAGCGCAGCACCCGCTCCGGGTAGCCGTCTGTCTGCATGCGGCCCGTGGTCTGGCCGAACAGGGCGCGGCTGAGGGCGGTGTCGACACGGCCCAAGCCGGGTGGGGGATCGTTGTCCAGCATGGCGGTGTGGAAACCGCCATGAACGAACACGCGCTCACCATCCACGATCCAGGCAGGGGCCTGAGCGATCGCCTGCAGCGCGCGTTCCCGCAGTGAGGCGGGGAGCTGGGCCAGCGTTTCCTCCAGGGCCGAGTCGATGCGGACCGGCTGGCCGCTCAGGGCGCGGCCCAGCTTGCGGTCGTGGTTGCCCATCAGGAACACGCCGCGCCCTTCATCGATCAGCCGCAACGCCATCGCCAAGGCACCGGCACTGTCTGGGCCGCTATCGGTGAGGTCGCCCAACTGCACGATGAAGCGATCGGTGTCCGCGGCGAAGCTGAACGCACGCGAGTCGCCGTGCACGTCGCCCACCACGCGCAAGGGGGTGTCGGGCGGGATGATCATGCCGCTTGCCGCAAGCTTCGAAAGGCCGCCAGCGCACGGTCCCGGCCTTGCTCCAACGCCACCACCGGGTGCGGGTAGTCCTTGCCGAGCGTGATGCCGGCCTTGGCCAACACGGGCGCCGGTGCCGTCCAGGGCGTGTGGATCCAGCGGTCAGGCAGGGCGGCGAGTTCGGGAACCCAGCGGCGGATGTAGGCGCCGTTGCGGTCGAACTTCTCGCTTTGGGTTGCCGGGTTGAACACGCGGAAGAACGGCTGGCTGTCGGTGCCGCAGCCCGCAACCCACTGCCAGGATTGCGCATTCACCGCCAGATCCCCGTCGACCAGGGTGTCCCAGAACCAACGCTCGCCCTCCACCCACGAAACCAGCAGGTGCTTCACGAGGTAGGACGCGGTGATCATCCGCACCCGGTTGTGCATCCAGCCGATGTGCCACAACTGGCGCATGCCCGCATCGACGATCGGCACGCCCGTGCGCCCACGCTGCCAGGCGCGCAGGCCGGCCGGGTCCTGCCGCCACGGCAGGCGGCCGAAATCGCCCTTTTGCGGTACGTCCGGCATCTTGGGGTTGCGCCACAGCAGGTTGACCGAGAACTCGTGCCACAGCAGTTCGGACTGGTAGACTTCGAGCCCTTGGCCCGACCCGGCATCCGCTGCCCAATGCCAAAGCTGCGCCGGCGACAGTTCGCCCCAGTGCAGATGCGGCGACAGCATCGACGTGAGGTCGGACCCCGGCGTGTTGCGCCCTTCGTGGTAGGCGTCGAGCCGCTCGGCCATGAACTGCTTGGCGCGGGCCAAGGCGGTGGCCTCGCCGGGCCGCCAGGTTTCCCGGAAGCCGCTCGCCCAGTCGGGCTTCGCCGGGAGCAGCTTCCAGGCCTCCAAACGGTCCGACCGGGCTTCGAGCCCCTGAAGGCGCTTGGGGGCAGGGCGGGGCGGGGCGGGTGGGCCGAGCGCGCGAGCCGCACGGGCAAACGGGGTGAAAATACCGTAGGCGCCGCCGGCCTTGGTCTGGACCGCCCCGAAGTCGAACAGGGTCGCCGTGCGGTGCAGTTGCAAGGTGACGCCTTGAGGCAGGGCGGCGCGCACCGCGGCGTCCTGTGCCCGCGCCGCAGGCTCGGCCATCTGCCCGGCATGGATCGTGGTGGCCCCGACCGACTTTGCCAGCTCCGGAAGGATCGCCGCCGCCCGGCCGCGGCGCAGGATCAGCTTGGCGCCCCGTGACTCCAGGTCGGCGGCGAGGGATTGCAGGCTGCCGTGCAGCCACCACCGATGCGCGCCCCCCAGCGGCCAATCGCCGTCGTCATCCAGCACATAGACGGCGAGCACGGGTCCCGACGCCGCCGCAAGCAGCGACGCGTTGTCTGCCAGGCGCAGATCCTGTCGGAACCAGACGATCGAGCCTTCCATTTGCCACAATGTGAGGTGGCACCCTCACGGCGGCAATGTTCTCGTTGTCAGATCGGCGAATATCCAGCGGCCTGACCGAGTGCGAAGGCGAACAACCGTTCCTTGCCCAGCAGAAAAGCGCGTGCGCCGCGGGGAAATAGCCCAGCAATCGCGGGGTGGCGGATGTCCAGGCCGCCGGTGAAGGCGCCGAACGCGGGCAACATCAAGCGGTGCGGCCCAGCCACGAAGCACGGACGCGTGATCGTCTGCGCCCGGGTGGCCACGCTGGCCTTCGGATGGTGGTGGCCGCAGATCTCCGTGCTGGTGCCGCCACCCGCCTGGTGGCGGAAGATCAGCCCGTCAGCCTCCCACCATTCCGCGGTCGTGCCGGGCATGCCTTCGGGCGGCAGCGGATCGTGGTTGCCAAGCAGCCAGACGAAGCCATGCGCCGACGCCATCGCATGCAGGCGAGACGCATCCGCCGCCATCAGCCGGCAGACGCCGCCAGGGTCGTGGAAGCTGTCGCCCAGTGCCAACACGGTGCTGGGGTCATAACGCCGCAGCAGGGCGGCCAGGCGGTCGAGCGTCGCGCGCGTGTCCCACGGCGGCACCAGGTGGCCACGCACGGCGCAGGCGGAGCCTTTCTCCAGGTGCAGGTCGGCGACGGCCAGCAGTCGGCGTTCCGGCCACCAGAGTGCGCCGGCGGGGTCGAGCATCAGCCGGTGGCCGGCAAGGTGAATCGGGGCGGCGGTCATTGGGAGGCGGAGGGTTACGCCGCCTCACTGGGCCGCTGCAACTCCTCCTCGAAGGTGGCGGCGATATGGTCGGCCAGCACATTCGTCACCGGCTGCACGGCGTTGCGTCCCTTCAGCAGATGGATCGCCGAGTTCGGCAGCGGCGGCAGTTCGCCGTGCGGCAGGATGCGCAGCCCGTCGGGCACCCACGTCACGTTGGAGATCGTCACCGCCAGCCCGGCGAGCACCGGTGCATGCGTCCCAGCCAGCGACGAACTGGTGTACGCGACCCGGTAGCGGCGGCCCGCCTGCTTCAACGCGTCGAGCGCGCTGCTGCGCCATGTGCAGCTATTGCCCGCCATCGCCAGGGCCAAGGGCAGCGGGTCCATCCGGTGCGGCGCGTGGCGGGCCGAGGTGACCCAGCGGAGCGGACCCTCCCACAGCTTCACGCCGTTCATGCCGTTCGCGTGCCCATCCGAACACAAGGTCAGGTCCAGGTCGCCGCGGCGGAGGTGCTGCACGACGTCCTCCGACGGGGCGCACAGCACGTCCACATCGACGGCCGGGTGAGCGAGGGCAAAGCGGCGCAGCACGCCGGGCAAATACCGCATCGCGTAGTCGTCGGGGGTGCCGAGCCGCACCGTGCCCTGCACCGTGGGGGTGCGGAACGCGCTCCAGATCTGGTCGTTGAGGGCCAGCATCTCGCGCGACCGCTCCAGCAGATAGCGCCCGTGGCTGGTCAGGTGGACCGCACCACCCTTGCCGCGCAGCAGCAGCGTTTGGCCGAGCAGCGCTTCCAGCCGTTGCACCTGCATCGAGACCGCGGATTGGGTTCGGCCGACGCGCTCGGCGGCGCGGGTGAAGCTGCCTTCCTCGGCGATGAAGGCGAATGCGCGGAGCAGGGCCGGGTCGATGGCGGGGACGGTGTCCATGCCCATCAGTATCGCTGATTTCCGACATCATAACAATTCGTTTTCTTTATGCCACTATCCCGACCAGGTTCCCTATCGTCATTACAGGAGGCGATCATGTCGCAGACGGTCATCAAGCTCCACTTCGCTCCGACCCGGCCCAGCTGGAAGGACCGGGCTGCCCACGTCTGGGCCGCTTTGCGCACCAGCTGGAAGCAGGCTGCCACGCGCCGGCAGCTCGCCACGCTGGACGACCGGGCGCTCAGCGATATCGGGATTTCTCGCGCCCAGGCGCAGTTCCTGTCCGAGTCGCCGGTGTGGGATCTGCATCGTTAATACAGCGATGCGCGGCGCTTGTGGTGGGGTGCCAAAGCGCACCCCACCCTACGAAACTGTTGGAACGGTTTGCTGAGCTAGCGGGCCAACAGCCTAACCGCCGAGGCTGCTTAGTCGAGGCGTTCGGGACGGCCGGTGTGGCGGTCCATGGCGAAGTGGGCGATGGCCGTGCCGTCCGGCGTCGCCAGAGCGAAGGTGACCTGGTCGGGCTCCTCCTTCACCTCGGTGACCTTCCAGGTGTGGTTGCCGTTGAACAGCAGGAACGCCTCGGCGATCTTCTGCACGTCCGGGCCGGAAAGGTTGCGGTCCGGCGCCGGGTAGATCAGCGCGAACTCCCGCATGCGGTGCATCATGCGCCCCATCCGCCACTGCATGCCGCCCGGCCGATGCTCCATCATGCCGCCCGGGCCCCGCGGGCCGCCTCCCGGACCGCCGTGTCCTTCTGGCCCGCCCATCATGCCGGGCGGCGGTGGCGGGTGGGGTGCGTCTTGGGCCTGGGCCGGGCCAGCGACGAAGGCGGTACCCCCACCCAGGGCGATCCCGGTGGCAAGGGTCAAAGCAACGATCTTATTCATGGGTATCTGGCGTCCCTAGTTGGTATCCGGACATCAAGATGCCGCGGCACCCGTGGCGGTGGCGCGGCAAAGTGCAACCAATTGCAACGCCTGCTCCCGCGGCCCGGTGTGACGGAGTAACATCGCTTCATGGAAACGATGCCGCATATCCTCGTCGTCGATGATGACCGGGAAATCCGCGACCTGCTTGCCCGCTTCCTGGAGCGACACCGCTTCCGGGTCACCGCCGTGCGCGACGCACGGGAGGCAAGGCGGGCCTGGCCCACGGGGCATTTCCAATTGGTCGTGCTCGACCTGATGCTGCCGGGGGAGGGCGGGCTGGAACTGGCCCGATGGATGCGCAGCCAAGGCGACGTGCCGATCGTCATGCTCACCGCAATGGGCGAGGAGACCGACCGCATCATCGGGCTGGAACTCGGAGCCGACGACTACGTGCCCAAGCCGTTCAACCCCCGCGAGCTGCTGGCCCGGATGCGCGCCGTGCTGCGCCGCACTGCCGACCGCTCCGGCCGCCGCGCCGACGATGCCTCGCCGCTGCGATTTGCCGGGTGGACGCTCGAGCCGGCCCGGCGCCGCCTGCTGAGCCCCGACGGCGTAGAGGTGCCGCTGACCGGCGGCGAATACGACCTGCTGCTGGCCCTGGTGGAACGGGCCAACCGCGTGCTGACCCGCGACATGTTGCTGGACCTGCTGCGTGGGCGACAGGCCGGACCGTTCGATCGCGCGATCGACGTCGCCATCAGCCGTCTGCGCCGCAAGCTCGAGGATGACGGCCGCCAGGCGCAACTGATCAAGACGGTGCGCGGCGGCGGCTACGTGTTGGCCGCGGACGTCCAGCGGGCGTGACGTGGCTCATTCGTCTGTGGCCTCGCAGCCTGGCGAATCGCACGGCGGCGGTGCTGCTGGTCGGGCTCGCCGTGGTGCAGGCCGGCGGGCTGGTGTTCTACACGCTCGACCGCCTCGACCTGCAGCGGCTGGCCGTGGCGCAGGAGATCGGGCTGCGCATCAGCAGCCTGTATCGCTCCGTCGTGCTGGCGCCCCCCGACGAGCGCCAGGCGATGCTGCACGAGCTCGGCCCGAACGCGCACGTCACGGCGACCTTGGACGCGGGTCCCTCGAGCAGCGACTTGCCGCCCTCGCCACCGCCGGTGCAGCGGTTTCTGCGCCTCAGCATGCAGTTCGCGCCGATCCCCCAGGGGCAGCGCTGGCACGAGTTGATGGTGCGCGGCCTGCCTAGCGAGCGGCAGCTGCTGGTCAGCATGCGTCTGCCGACGGGCGAGTGGCTGAACGTGAACGTGGCGCTGGAGCGCTTCCTGCCGTTCTGGTCCGAAAACTTCCTGATCGCCTTTACCTTGATGACGGTGGCGGCCGGGCTGCTGGTGATCTGGGCCGTGCGCGAGTTCAGCATGCCGATGCGCGACCTGGCGGCGGCGGCCGAGCAACTGGGGCTGGACGTGAACGCCGGGCCGTTGCCCGAGCGCGGCACGGTGGAGGCGATCAAGGCCGCCCGCGCGTTCAACGTGATGGCCGAACGCATCCGCCGCTTCGTCCGCGACCGCACCTTCCTGCTCACCGCGATCGGCCACGACCTGCGCACGCCGATCACCCGGCTGAAGCTGCGGGCGGAGTGGATGGAGGACGAGGAGCAGCAGATCAAGATGCTGGCGGATCTCGACGAACTCGAGAGCATGGTCGCCGCCACGCTCGCGTTCGGCCGTGATGACGCGGCCGCCGAGGCGCTGGTCGCGCTGGATCTCGCCGAACTGCTCCGCACCATCGGCGAAGAAGCCGCCGACGCGCGTCCGGACGCCGCCGACCTGGTGCAATACGACGGGCCTGACCACCAGGTAGTGCGGGCGCGCCCGGTGGCGATCAAGCGGGCGTTGTCCAACCTCGTGCAGAACGCGCTGAACTACGGCGGTGTCGCCCGAATCGCGCTCACCCGGCCGCAGAACGGCGCGTTGACGGTGGTGATCGACGATGACGGACCCGGCATTCCGTCCTCGGAACTGGACCGCGTGTTCGAGCCGTTCCACCGGCTGGAGACCAGCCGCAACCGCGAGACCGGCGGCACCGGGCTTGGGTTGCCGATCGCCCGCAACATCCTGCGCGCCCATGGCGGCGACGTGGTTCTGGCCAACCGCGGCGGGTGCGGGCTACGCGCGACGGTGAGCTTGCCCGGCTGAGAGGGACGTAGGGTGGGCTGCTCGCAGCCCACCAGCCACCGACGGACCGGTGGGCTGCGAGCAGCCCACCCTACGGTTGCCTTTCGGCCACCGCTTGGATGCGTTCCACGATCATCGTGGTGGACTGGCCGGCCACCAGCTTGGCCAGCAGCACCTGACCGCCGGCGGCATGCACCACGTCAGCGCCCACCACGTCCTCCAAGCGCCAATCAGCCCCTTTCACCAGCACGTCCGGCTGCAGTTGCTGGATCAGCGCCAGCGGGGTCGGGTCGTCGAACGCCACTACGCAGTCGACATACTGGATCGCGGCGATCACCTGGGCGCGGTGCTGCAAATCGTTGATCGGTCGGCTCGGACCTTTCAGGCGGCTCACGCTGGCATCGGTGTTGAGCGCGATCACCAGCCGGTCGCAGGCGGACCGGGCCACCTTCAGCAAGGCGACGTGGCCGGGGTGGATGATGTCGAAGCAGCCATTGGTGAAACCGACGCGCAAACCCTGCCGCCGCCAGCGCTCCACCAGGGCCTTGGTCGCGGCCAGGCTGTTGAGGCCCGGCAGTTCGTGGCCGGATGCCGCGTCCTGCCGCTCCAACTCCTGCAGCACCTCGCCGACCGTTGCCGTCGCGGTGCCGAGCTTGCTGACCACCACGCCGGCCGCGGCGTTGGCGATGTGCATGGACTGCTCGAGCGACAGGCCCGACGCATAGGCCAGGGTTAGGGACGCGATCACCGTGTCACCCGCGCCCGAGACGTCGAACACCTCGCGCGCCAGAGCCGGCACCGAGTGCGACGGGCCATCGCGTTGCACCAACACCATGCCGCGCTCCGAGCGCGTGGCCAGGATCGCGCTCGCCTCGGCGTCCGCCATGACTTTGCGCGCGGCTCGCTCGACGCCGGTTTCGTCCGCGACCGGGAGCCCGGCGGCGAGTGAGAGTTCCTTGAGGTTCGGGGTGATGCAAGTGGCGCCGCGATACCGCCTGAAATCGTCCGATTTGGGATCGACGAACACGCCGATGCCCCGCGCCTTGGCCGCGCGCATGACGTGGTCGATCAGCGTCGGCGCCAGCACACCCTTGCCGTAATCGGACAGGATGATGGCGGCCGCCCGCGGAAGCGCCGCATCGACCGCGGCGAGCAGGCCTGCCTCCTCCGCCGGCTGCAACGGCAGGCGGCTCTCCTCGTCGGCGCGGACCACCTGCTGGCGGGAGGCGATGAAGCGGGTCTTGCAGATCGTCGGCCGGTGCCCGCTGCGAACGTAATGCGGCTCGATGCCGGGGATTCCAGTGCCTAGCCGCTGCATGGTGTCGCCCGAGCCATCCTCGCCAACCAGGCCGAGCAACAAGGCCTGGCCGCCGAGGGTTGCGATGTTGTGCGCGACGTTCCCGGCGCCCCCCAACATCTCCTCCGTGCGGGTGAGCCGGATGACCGGGATCGGCGCCTCGGGTGAGATCCGTTCGATCTCGCCGTGCACGAAGCGGTCGAGCATGACGTCGCCGATGCAGAGGACGACGACATTGGTGAAGTCCATGCCGGCTCTAGCGCTAGACCCAGAAGGCGATGCGCGAGCGCGTGCGTGCGAAGACCAGCCACGCCCCGACGCACAGGATAGCGCTCCAGATGCATAGCGCGATCCAGTTGTAGATCCCGGGGTGCTGGTTCAGCAGCGGCTCGCGCACCACCGTCAGCAAGCAATAGAACGGATTGAGCACCAGCCAGGCGGCGCCTTCGCCCAGCGAGTCCTTGCGCCAGATGATCGGCGTCACGAAGAAGGCGATCTGCATGACGCTGCCGACGATCGGACTGATGTCGCGGAAGCGGGCGCATACCGTGCCGAGCAATAGGCAGATCGCGACCGAATCGACGATCCAAAAGCCCATCCCGAGCAGGCTTTGCCAGGCGATGCTACCCGGCCAGACGTCGAAGAACAGGAAAACACCCACGATCACGACGATGTTGTGGGCGAGCACGAGTCCGTTCCGTACCACGGCGCGCACGGCATAGATGGAAAACGGCATCCTCACCGCCCGGATCATGCCCTCGGCGGAGGTGAAGCAAACGCACGCATCGCCCACCATCGCACTCAGCGCGTTCCACAACACGAGCGATAGTGCCAGGAACGGCATGTAGTCGTGCAGTTCCATATGGAACAGCTCGGCGTACAGGACGCCCATGGCGATCACCATGACGGCGGTCGACAGCGTCAGCCAGAACGGACCGATGACCGAACCGCGATAGCGCAGCTTTATGTCGAGCCAGCCGAGCGTCATGCCGAGGCGCCATTGCGACATGCCGTCATAGAGGTCGTTCAGTGCGAAAACGCGCCGAACGGCTGGTTCTACATTGGCCCGCAGGTCGAGCGATGGTTCGGCAGTTTGCGCCATTCGTGACATTGGCGCGGCGATAGCGGATCGCACGCAAAGCCGCAACTCGCTGCTGCGAGGTCGGAGGTCTGCAATCTATCTGGCGCGCGGCCACCCCCCCCCCGGCCCCCTCCCTCAAGGGGAGCGAGAGATTACTCTCTCGACTCGGGCGAATGGCGCTCCGCTTACCCGGCTACCGGCCCGGCATCGGGCAGCGCTGGAGCGGGTAGGGGAAGCCGGCGCAGTGCGGGAAGGTGATCGTGCTGTCGGTTTCCCGCGCGACATGCAGCTCGTTGATGTCCTCGCAGCCGAATGCCCCGGCGTCGGTGGCCTCCGGCGAGAAGCGGAACTCGGCCCCGGCCGGCGTGGTGCGGACCGTTTCGATGACCCGGCGGATCAACCCCGAGCCGGTGAGGCTGGCGTGGCCCACCACGTCCTGCGCGAACACCACCGTCGGTTGAGTGCGGCAGTCCTGCTCCACCATGCCGTCCAGCACGGGGAACAGCCCACCCGTCCAGGTGCCGAACAGCCACGCGTGGGGCGGGCCGGATGACCGAGCGGCTGGCGCGGGCCGCGACCGGCTCTGGCTATAGCCGATTGCGGGGGTGAGGATGGCAACAGCCCCGGACAGAGCCGATAACAGCAAAATGGCAGCTACGCGGGGCATACTGAACCTCGGTTCGGGAGTGCACGCTCCATAGCGGGCTGGGCCGGTTGCTGTCGATGCGTCCAAGCGACGGGGCTGGTCACCAGCGATGCGTTGTCCCGGCGGGACGGGCATGGCATGGCATGCCGTATGTTGCACCGTTTGTATCACCGGGTCCTGCTGCTGGCGGCCAGCCGATACGCGCCGCTGTGGCTGGCGGTGGTCGCATTCGCCGAAAGCAGCTTCTTCCCGGTGCCGCCGGACGCGTTGCTGATCCCAATGGCGTTGTCCCGGCCGGACCGGGCCGTGCGCTACGCCCTAATCTGCACGGTGGCCAGCGTCGTGGGCGGAATGCTGGGATACTGGATCGGCTACGCGTTGTTCTCTCAGGTGGCGCAGCCGCTTTTGCACTTCTACCATTACGAGGATGCGTACACCGCATTCCAGAAGCGGTTTCGCCAGTACGGCCTGTATATCATCCTGGTCAAAGGGCTGCTGCCGATCCCGTACAAGATCATCACCATCGCCTCCGGTGCGGCGCAATTCCCGTTCTTGACCTTCGTCGCCGCCAGCGCCGTCACCCGCGGTGCGCGCTTCCTGCTATGGGCCGTGCTGCTGAAATACTTCGGCGAGCAAGCGCGCGTGTTCATCGATCGGCGCCTGCCGATGGTGTTGGCGGCGAGTGCCGTTGCAGCCGTGCTTGGGTTCGTGATGCTGAAATACGTCTAACGCCCCCGGGCCTCGAGCCAGCTTCGAACTATTCCGCACGCTAAGTGCTTGCAAAACCGGTTCAAAAACGCAAACGTGATCGCAGAAGCCCCCGCCACGGGGGCGATCTCGTTTTTGCGCGGAACGGCTCGCAAGTAGCCGCCCGGGGGAGTCCTCAGAATGAACGCGGTAGAGTTGGCCCGAATCAGGAACAATCCAGCCTTTCAGGAGTTGGCGCGCAAGCGCAGCAGCTTCGGCTGGACGCTCGCGGTCGTGATGTTCGTCATCTACATGACCTTTATCTTCCTCGTCGCCTTCGACCACGCCCTGGTGGCGGAGCCGATCGGGTCGGGCACGCTGACGCTGGCGTTCCCGCTGGGCCTGGGCGTCATCGTGATCGCCATCGTGCTCACCGGCGTCTACGTCGTCCGCGCCAACACCGAGTTCGAGCGCCTGACGCGGGAGATCGTCGGCGCTCAGCCCGTCCAGTCGATCCCCCCCGGCGTGCGGCTGGAGGGCGTACGATGAGGCGCTTCCTGGCACCTGGCCTCGCCGCTGCCGTGCTGCTCGCGGCCGGGGCGGCGCAGGCGGCCGGGCCGGATCTGGGACAGGCGGAGAAGCAGCCGCTGAACGTGATCGCGATCTCACTGTTCCTGGCCTTCGTGGCGCTGACGCTGTTCATCACCTACTGGGCGGCCCGCCGCACCAAGTCGACGGCGGATTTCTACGCCGCGGGGGGCGGGATCACCGGCTGGCAAAACGGCTTCGCCATCGCCGGCGACTATATGTCTGCCGCCTCGTTCCTGGGGATCGCCGCGCTGGTGTATGCCAACGGCTATGACGGGCTGATCTACTCGATCGGCTTCCTGGTCGGCTGGCCGATCGTCATGTTCCTGATGGCGGAGCGGCTGCGCAACCTCGGGAAGTACACCTTCTCCGACGTCGTCTCCTACCGGCTGCAGCAGACGCCGATGCGTATCCTATCGGCCAGCGGCACGCTGGTGGTGGTGGCGTTCTACCTGATCGCGCAGATGGTCGGCGCCGGACAGCTGATCAAGCTGCTTTTCGGGCTCGACTATCTGTATGCCATCATCCTCGTGGGCGTGCTGATGGTCTGCTACGTGACCTTCGGCGGCATGCTGGCAACAACCTGGGTGCAGATCATCAAGGCGGTCATGCTGCTGGGCGGCGCCACCTACATGGCCGGCGCCGTGCTGAATGAGTTCGGCTGGAGCCCGGTCGCGCTGTTCGCCAAGGCGGTCCAGGTGCATCCTAGGCACGCGGCGATCATGGCGCCGGGTGCGTTCGTGTCCGACCCGGTGAACACCATCTCGCTAGGGCTGGCGCTGATGTTCGGCACCGCCGGGCTGCCGCACATCCTGATGCGCTTCTTCACCGTCAAGGACGCCAGCGCGGCGCGCAAGAGCGTGTTCTATGCCACCACGCTGATCGGGTATTTCTATATCCTGACCTTCATCATCGGCTTCGGCGCCATCGTGCTGGTCGGCACCAACCCCGATTATGCGGCCGCCTGGAACGGCACCTTCACCGCTGCCGCCGGGTTGAAGGGGGGCGCCAACATGCCCGCCATCCTACTCGCCCGGGCCGTCGGGGGCGATCCGCTGTTCGGCTTCATCTCGGCCGTGGCGTTCGCGACCATCCTGGCGGTGGTCTCGGGCCTGACGCTGTCGGGTGCCAGCGCGATCAGCCACGACGTGTATGCCAGCGTGATCCGCCGCGGCCGGGTCAGCGACGGCTCCGAAGTGCGGGTGTCCAAGATCGCCACCCTATTCCTGGGCGTGGTCGCCATCGTGCTCGGTATCGCCTTCGAGAAGGTGAACGTGGCCTTCATGGTGGGGCTCGCCTTCGCCATCGCCGCCTCGGCCAACTTTCCGGTGCTGCTGCTGTCGATGTACTGGAAGGGGCTGACCACGAAGGGGGCGGCGGTCGGCGGCTGGTTGGGCCTGATCGTGGCTTTCGTGCTGACCGTGCTGAGCCCGTCCATCTGGCACGACGTGCTTGGCTTCCCGGCGGGGATCTTCCCCTACAACGCCCCGGCCATCTTCTCGATGCCGCTGGCCTTCGTAGCGTGCTGGCTGGTGTCGGTGATGGACCGCAGCGCGCAGGCCACCGAGGAGTCGGAGCGGTTCGAGGCGCAATACATCCGGGCCCAGACCGGCATCGGTGCGGAGGGCGCCGTCGCCCACTGAGACGCGTTCCGCCCGCGAGCAGGCATGAGGGGGGCACTGCAACGTGTCCCCTTTTTGCTGCGCGGGATTAGCTTGTGAGAGACAGTGTGTGACATTAGGGTGCGCCCCGCTCCGCAACCCGCACCGCAAGGAACACCATGAGCGCCGAGTCGGCCCATAAGCGGGTGCTGCTGAAAGTGTCGGGCGAGGCCCTGATGGGTGCCCGCGACTACGGACTGGACGCAGACACCCTTTTGCAGATCGCGACAGACGTCGGTTCGGTCACGGCACAGGGTCACGAAGTGTGCCTGGTCATTGGCGGCGGCAACATCTTCCGCGGCATTTCGGCCGCCGCTCGCGGCATGGATCGTGCGCAGGCCGACTACATGGGCATGATCGCCACCGTGATGAACGC
>CAXTCJ010000035.1:0-42128 GCA_964242215.1 uncultured Acetobacteraceae bacterium
GAGCCGGGCGGAGATCGAGACGATGTTCGGCCGGCGGTAGGGGCGTTCGCGAAATTCTCCCCCGTTCTTCAACGGGGGAGGGGGACCATGCGCAGCATGGTGGAGGGGGCGGGGCACCGGCCGAGCGCCCCCTCCGTCGGCTTCGCCGCCACCTCCCCCCGTGAAGAACGGGGGAGGATGAGACCGGTCTAGCCGTACCGGCTGAACGCCAAATCGTCGGCGTCGATCTCCGGCGCGCGTCCGGAGATCAGATCCGTCAGCACCCGGGCCGAGCCGCACGCCATCGTCCAGCCCAGCGTGCCGTGACCCGTGTTCAGCGACAGGTTGCTGTACTTCGTCGGTCCGATGATCGGCGTGCCGTCCGGTGTCATCGGGCGCAATCCTGTCCAGAAACTCGCCTTGGTCACGTCGCCGCCGCGCGGGAACAGGTCGCTCACCGAGTAGGCCAGCGTGGCCCGGCGTGGTTCGGACAGGATGGCGCTGAACCCGGCCAACTCCGCCGTGCCGCCGACCCGGATGCGGTCGCCCAGGCGGGTGATGGCGACCTTGTAGGTTTCGTCCATCACGGTGGACACCGGCGCGCCGGCCGCGTCCTCGATCGGCACCGTGATCGAGTAGCCCTTTACCGGGTAGACCGGGACGTCGATGCCGAGCGGCCCCAGCAGGCGGCGGGAAAAACTGCCGAACGCCACCACGTAATGGTCGGCGATCTGCGTCTGGCCGCCCGCGACCACGCCGGTGATCCGGCCGCCTTCGTGCTCCAGCCGCTCGACGGCCTGGCCGTAGCGGAACACCACGCCCCGTTCGGCCGCCAGCGCCGCCAGCCGTTGGGTGAACTGGTGGGCATCCCCGGTCTCGTCGCCGGGCAGCCGCAGCCCGCCGAGGAAACTGCCCTTCGCATAGGCCAGCGCCGGTTCGGCGGCGAGGCAGCCGGCCGGGTCCAGCACCTCGTAGGGCACGCCACCCTCGTCCAGCACCTGGGTGTCCTCGGGGATGTGGTCGAGCTGCTTCTGGGTGCGGAACAGCTGCAGCGTGCCTTGCTGCCGGTCGTCGTAGGTCAGCCCCGAATCGCGGCGCAACGCCAGCAGGCAGTCGCGGGAATACTCCGCCAGCCGCACCATGCGGCCTTTGTTCACGTGATAGGCGGCCTCGGTGCAATTGCGCAGCATCAGCGCCATCCAGCGCCACATGAACGGATCGAGCAGGGGGCGGATCACCAGCGGGCGATGCGTCATCAGCATCCACTTCACCGCCTTCAGCGGCACGCCGGGCCCCGACCAGGGCGCCGAGTAACCCGGCGACACCTGCCCGGCATTGGCGAAGCTGGTCTCCATCCCCGCCCCCGGCTGGCGGTCGAACACCGTCACCTCGTGGCCGGCCTGGTTCAGGTAATAGGCGGTGGCCGTCCCGACGACGCCGGCGCCGAGGACAATAATTCTCATGGCGTGGTGATCTTCATGAGTCGCGATAGCCTTTCGATCGGATGCAGCCTGGGAAGCACATTGCGAGCCACATTGCCCTGGCGGCGCGGGAATGGCAGCCTGCGCCTGGTGAAGGAGACGTAACAATGGCGGTGAACAAGCTGCATGCCGACGCGAAAAGCGCTCTGGCCGGTGTTCTGCACGACGGCATGACCATCATGTCGGGCGGTTTCGGCCTGTGCGGCATCCCCTCCGTGCTGATCGAAGCGATCCGCGAATCGGGCGTGAAGGACCTCACCGTCATCTCCAACAACGCCGGCGTGGACGACGCCGGGTTGGGGCTGCTGCTGGTGACCCGGCAGATTCGCAAGATGATCAGCTCGTATGTGGGGGAGAACGCGACCTTCGCCCGGCAATACCTCGCTGGCGAGCTGGAGATCGAGTTCAACCCGCAAGGCACCCTGGCCGAGCGGATCCGGGCTGGCGGCGCGGGCGTGCCCGCCTTCTACACCGCCACCGGCGCCGGCACGCAGATCGCCGAGGGCAAGGAAGTGAAGCAGTTCAACGGCCGCGACTACATCATGGAGACGGGGCTGGTCGCCGACCTGGCGATCATCCACGCCTGGAAGGGCGATCCGGAGGGCAACCTGGTGTACCGGATGACCGCGCGCAACTTCAACCCGGTGATGGCGACCGCCGCCAAGATCACGGTGGCGCAGGTGGAGGAGACGGTGGAGCCAGGCGCGCTCGACCCCGACCACATCATCACGCCCGGCATCTTCGTGCAGCGCATGGTGGCCGTCCCCGGCGTCGAGAAGCGCATCGAGCAGCGCACCACCCGCAAGCACGCGGCCTGAGGAGGCCCCCGATCATGGCATGGACCCGCGACCAGATGGCTGCCCGCGCCGCCCGCGAGCTGGAGGACGGCTTCTACGTCAACCTCGGCATCGGCATTCCGACGCTGGTGGCCAACCACATCCCGCCCGGCGTCTCGATCCAGCTGCAGAGCGAGAACGGCATGCTCGGCATGGGTCCGTTCCCGTTCGAGGGCGAGGAGGACCCGGACCTGATCAACGCCGGCAAGCAGACCGTGACCAAGCTGCCGACCACCTCGTTCTTCGACAGCGCGCAGTCGTTCGCGATGGTGCGCGGCGGCCACATCCAGCTGTCGATCCTGGGCGCGCTGCAGGTGGCCGAGAACGGCGACCTGGCCAACTGGATGATCCCCGGCAAGATGGTCAAGGGCATGGGCGGCGCCATGGACCTGGTCGCCGGCGTGGGTCGCGTGGTGGTGCTGATGGAGCATGCGGCCAAGGACGGCACGCCCAAG
Source organism: uncultured Acetobacteraceae bacterium (assembly GCA_964242215.1). Taxonomy (GTDB): domain Bacteria; phylum Pseudomonadota; class Alphaproteobacteria; order Acetobacterales; family Acetobacteraceae; genus LMUY01. The sequence continues at coordinate 2,752 of CAXTCJ010000035.1, forward strand.
ATCCTGCAGCGCTGCAATCTGCCGCTGACCGGGGCGGGCGTGGTGAACCTGATCGTGTCCGACCTGGCCGTGTTCGACGTCGCCCGGCCCGGTCTGACACTGGTGGACAAGGCCCCCGACGTGAGTGTCGACGAGATCCGCGCCAAGACCGAGGCAGAGTTTCGGGTGCATCCCGACCTGAAGTGACGATACCGGGTTGATGTGGGCGGCGGGGAGCGCTAAGACGCCGCCTCTCCCGTGCCGATGGCCGGGCGTGTGGGGCCATAGCTCAGTTGGTAGAGCGCCTGAATGGCATTCAGGAGGTCAGCGGTTCGACCCCGCTTGGCTCCACCAACGAGATTTCAATGGGTTGTCTGGTTGAGATGCTCCCAGGGGCGATACCCTTGACGCGTCCCGCGGCTGCGGTTAACCGCCCATCGTGGCCAGGGCGGGGCGACGTTATGGTAGGGGATTGCTGGGCGTGCGGATCCTTTACAGTTCGGTCCACCAGGTGCTGGAGCACGACGAACTCCGGCTGCTCCGCGATCTAGGGCATGACGTGTTCTCGCTGGGCGCCTATTTTCACGGCGGCGCAGGGGACACGTTCCGGTCGCCGCTCGATTTGGGACCGGTGAACGCCAGCCTGCTGGAACAGTTCTCCACGCTCGGCTGCCACATGTTGCCAGGCGATATGCATCTTGCGGCCGAGTGGGTCGCCCTGTTCGACGTTTGCATCGTCATGCACGATGTCCATCTGGTCGCGGCCCAATGGGACGTGCTCTCGACCCGGCCGGTCTTCCTGCGCCTCATTGGCCAGTCGATCGAGGCGACAAACGTGGCCGCCCTGCCGTGGCGCTACCGCGGGCTGCGGGTCATCCACTATTCTCCCAACGAGATGCTTGCCGATAGCCACGTTTTTGGCGACCCGACCATCCGTTTCGGGAAGTATCCTGCGGACTACGGTCCCTGGACCGGTGGCGACCCGCGGGTGCTCACCTTCGCCAACAATTTTCGCAGCCGCTATCCCGAGGATTTCGCGAGCTGGTGCCAGGTCACCGCCGACCTTGACCCGGCGCTCGGCGGCGGCGGTAATGAGGGTTGCCCGGGCGCGCTCGGCCTGGTGTCGCCCGAGCAGCAGCAGGCGCTGCTTCGCCAGTGTGCCGCCTATCTGTACTGCACCGGGTCGAACGTTCCCTACACCCTGAACTTCATCGAGGCCTGGATGAGCGGAATTCCCATCGTGGTCCTCGATGCCGGTGCCCAGCGCGACCGGTTCTTCGAGATTGCGCACTTGATCCGTCACGGCGTGGACGGCTTTGTCTGCTCCGATCCCGAATCGGCCCGCGAGGCGATCGCCACGTTGCAAGCCGACCCGGCGTTGGGCGAGCGCATCGGCCAGGCCGGGCGGGCATCGGCAATTGCCTTGTTCGGTGACAGCGTGATTAAAGCCGAGTGGCAGGCACTGCTCGCCGGCGTCTCTTGCGGCACGGCGTAGGACGAGAGCTTGGCAAACGATCATTCTAGCCGGACCGAGTTGATCCGGGCATTGAGCCTGCTCCGCCCAAGCGACGGGCAGGGACTGCACAAGCGCCGGCTCGGTACTCGCTTGGATGGCGGCTACGTCGTGGCCGACGATCTCGAAAACATCCATGCCGCGTACAGCTTCGGGATCAGTGTCGAGGTCTCGTTCGATTACGCCCTGGCCGAAGCCGGGATCCCCGTGCGCATGTTCGACCACACGGTGGAAGGCCCGCCGGTGGCTCACCCGAATTTCAGCTTCCACAAGCAGGGCCTGGGTCCCACGGTCGATCCCGACGCTTCGCTGTTCACCCTCGAGCACCACATCCGGCAGTGCGGCGACATGGGCCGCACGGACATGCTGCTGAAGCTGGACATAGAGGGCGCCGAGTTCGACTCGTTGATCGCCGCCGGCCCCGGGCTGCTGCGCAGCTTCCGCCAGATCGTCATCGAAATCCATTGGCTCCAGCGCCTGGCCGACCCAGCTTACCGCGACGCTTTTTGCCGAATGATGGCGTGCCTGCTGAATGGCTTCCATCTGGTTCACGTGCACGGCAACAATTGCGGCCCGGTGGTGATCCTGGAAGGGCTGCCGGTGGCCGACGTGCTGGAACTGACGTTCGTCCGGTCCGATCTGATCGTGCCGCTCCCGTCCAGCACGGTGTATCCAACGCCGCTCGACTACGCGAACGACCACACCAGGCCGGACCATCTGCTCTGGTTCTTCCCCTTCCTGCCCGATCGGGGGGAAGCGGCGATCCAGCAATCCCTGGTGGCCGCGCTGCAAAGCGATCAGGACCAACACGTGTTCGTGGCGAGGATGCACCTCGCGGCGCACGAGAACGCCGTCGCGACGTTACAACGTCAGATCGACGACCTGGAGCGGCAGCGCGTGGCTTTGAGCACCGATCTGACGCTCGCGCCGTCTGAGCGCCCCACGCACGGCTGAGGGATAAGCCCCAGCATGTAGCCGCGCCGCTCACCGGAAGTCGACGCCACACCCTACAATCGTCCCGCCCACCCAACAGATGGCGAGGCCTCGTGCCGATGAACATCTATCTCTACGGAAACTGCCAGTCCACGGCGTTGCGCAAGCTCATCGTGGAGGCGCAGCCCGACTGGGACGTCGCAAACACGGACATTTCCGCCGTCCCGGTCTTTACCGACGCCATCGTCGCGGCCCACCTTGCGCGCGCCGCCGCCGCGGACATCGTCATCACCCAGCCGATCGGCAGCTTTCGCGACCGGGACGAGCTTTCCACCGACCACCTCCGCGCCGCACTCCCGCCGCACGTCACGCTGATTACGTTCCCATCCATGTTCTTCAACGGCCTGCAAGCCGCGTACGACTACATGGTGGGCCATGTCCCGGGCCACCGCTCGGACTACCACAATGCTCACACCATCGACATGTTCCTGAACGGCTATCATTGGCACGACATCGCCGCCGTGCAGCTGTCCCCGGAGTTCTACACGCGGGACTTCGTGTTCAGCTGGATCGAGGCGTCGCTGGGCGAGCTGAAGCGGCGCGAGTTCGAGCGGCAGACGACGGTCCGGTTCTCGCCGTTCCTCGAGGAGCGGTGTTGGACCGAGGTGACGATGAACACCATCAACCATCCCAAGCGGCCGGCGCTGGCCTACGTGCTGCGGGAGATCTTCCAGATCCTGGGTCTGCACGCCACGGTCCGCGACGAAGGGGAGGAGTTGATCCCCACCCCGGTTTATCCCCCTCTGCCTACCGTGCTGCACCACCTCGGCCTGTCCGATGCGGCGCCGCTGATGATATTCCCAGACGGCGTGTGTTCGCGGTCCGAGCATGTATTCGGCTCGCTGCGGCTTTGCGCGCACTATGGCCGGGCAACCATCCGTGAAGGCTACGCGGCGTCCCGCCTCGCCAGCTTCATCGAGGCCTTCCGCGAGGCGCCGCTACCCCCAATCGACATGGGCGACCCGACAGGAATGCTGACCCTGGCGCCGGATATGCTTGTCAGGGAGACATACCGCACTTTGCTGCGGCGGGAGGCGTCCAACGAGGACGTCAGCTATCACGCGCGGGCCGTTCAGGTCATGGGCGTATCGGCCTGGCTGTACGCGATGACCGAGTCTGCGGAGTTCAAGACGCTGACAACGCGCCCCGCGTAGCCCGGGCTGTCACTTGTGACGCACGCGCACGTCGAACCGGGACGGGGTCGCGCGCAGATCGAACGCGGGCCGAAACGGGACGGACAGCGGGACCTGAGCGTTTGCGATCGTGACTGGAGCAGAGCGAGCCGAGAAAAAGCGGGCCGTCAAGAGCGAGCCTGTGGCGGCAGCGCCCAGCGCGATCGTCAGCACGGCGATCATCGCCGAACGGATGTCGATCCGCAGAGGTCCGACCGGCCTCAATGGCACGATCGCTACCGGAACATGGCGATCTTGGTAAGGCATCGCTGACGTTAACACGATCGTAACGATCGCGTCACACGTTTTGTGAGGTCGGCAGTGTGCGTGCTCAACTGGGTGCGCGCCAGCACCGAGCGTGTATTCCATCGCAAACATGTGTTATAATCGACATAATTGTAGAGAGACGGGTCGAAAATGTTGATGATTCTCGTCATCGTGCTGGTCGTTCTGGCGATTGGCGGCTTCGGCCACAGCGGTTATCGCCGAGGCTACTATGGGGGCTACGCAGGTCCGCGGGGCGGTGGCTGGGGCGGCGGGCTGGTCGGAATTGTCCTGCTCCTCGTCGTGCTATACGTCCTGTTTGGGAGCGGTCGCGGCTTCTGATCGACATCGCCCGGGCGCACTGAATAGACGGCGGGATGGAGGATCGGGTGGCAGATAAAATCAGCGACGCGTTGCGCGTGGCAATGATGCACAGCACGGCGGCGATGGTGCTATCGGATCCGTTTTTGCCCGATTGTCCCATGGTGGCGGTGAACCCGGCCTTCACACAGGTGACCGGTTACACCGCCGAGGACTCGATCGGTCGCAACTGCCGCTTCCTGCAGGGCCCCCAGACCGACCCGGAAGCAGCGCCCCGCATCCGTGCCTCGCTCAAGGCGGGGCATGGCTGCATCGAATGGATCACCAATTACCGCAAAGATGGCACTGCGTTCTGGAACCTGCTGTTCATCTCTCCGGTGCACGATGAGAGCGGCGCACTCCGCTACTTCTTCGGCAACCAACTCGACATCACCGTCGGCATGCCCGACTGGTTTGTCGACGTGAGCTTTGGCAAGGCTCATGTCGAGCCCAAGCTGGAGGCAGAGTTTCATGCCGTCCTGGGCGAGGTCGGGGACGCGGACCGGGCGCACGCACTCGACCGTATCGTCGCTGCGGCGCACCGGCTTGCCGAGATCACAGTGCAATTGAAACCGGGCACGTTGTCGGGCGCCTGGCCAGCGCGAGGCTGACCGACACCGGCGTCGCGGACCGATTTCGGGCGGGTTAGGCGCGCCGTCTGCGGGAATAGTGTATCCCCCGCCGATGACCGATCCAACGCTGCCTACCCTCGTCACCCACGGCGGGAAGTTCCATTGCGACGAGGTGTTCGCCTACGCCGTGCTCCGCTTGGCCCTGGGCGTGCACGCGCCGGGGCAGGACCATGTCCTGGTCCGCACCCGCAAGCCGGAGCTGATCGCGGGCGGCAGTGTGGTGTGGGATGTGGGCGGCGTGTTCGATGCCGCCGCGAGCCGCTTCGATCACCATCAGCGCGGCGCCCCCACGCGGCCGGACGGAACGCCGTTCTCGTCGGCCGGCCTGGTGTGGCAGGTGCACGGCCCGGCCGCAGTGCGCGCGCTGCTGCCCGCGCCTGAGTTCGCCGCTGCGATCGCGGCGGAGCTGGACCGCACGTTGGTGCTGCGGATCGATGAGGTGGACAACGGCGTCTCGTCCGCCGGTCCGGTGGTGCATGACGGGTTAGGCCTGGCCGCGCTGATCGGCGACTTCAACCCAACTTGGGACGACCCGGCCGCCGGTTCCGATCCCGCGTTCCTCGAGGCGACGGCGCTGGCCGAGGGTGTGCTGCGCCGCCGGGTCGATGACCTCCGCGCCCGGATGGCGGCCGAGGCCTTGGTGCTGGCGGCGCATCGCAGCGGCGAGGACCCGCACATCCTGGTGCTGGACCGCGGCATGCCGTGGAAGAGCGTCGTGTTCAACCATGATCTGCCAGTGCTGTTCGCGGTCTCGCCGGCCTCCAACGGCAACTGGATGCTGGACACGGTGCCGCCGGAGCCCGGCTCGTTCGCGCAACGCCTGCCGCTGCCGGAGGCTTGGGCCGGGCTGGAGGGTGCCGCCCTGGCCGCCCAGTGCGGCGTCGACGATGCGGTCTTCGTGCACCTGCGCCGTTTCGTGGGCGCAGCGGCCTCGCGGCAAGGCGCCATCGCGATGGCTCGGCGGGCACTGGGATAGGGTTGGTTAGACGGAGCAGATCAGGTCGCGGCCGTCTCAAACATAAAGGATGCATTCTTTTGTAAGATGTTTGCGGGCGATTGCGTCGAATCGGACGCTTGATGGCAGCAACTAGACACATTCCGGTCACGAGCTTCCGCTAAAATTGCACGGCGCTGCCAGTGTAGCGGGGGTTAGGGTACATGACGGCAGACCAGCTGCGCTCGGCGCGATCCCTGCTTCGCTGCTCGACCTACCAGCTTGCCGCCTGGAGTGGCGTCGACCAGCAGGTGATTGCCCATTTCGAACGGACGGGACGAATGATGCGGCCGATCTCGGCGTTGGACGACCGCGATCGCCTCGGGGCCATTCGCAATGCGCTCGAGGCGGCCGGCGTCGAATTTACCGGCGAAGGGCCGGGCGTGAGATTGCGGCCAATTCGGACAGACGCCTGACATGGCGCTGCCATCCTGGTTCGACGGCTGGTGGCGGCGCTGGGGTGGTCGGGTTTTCCTCATTGCACTCACGATCTCCGCCCTCGTCAGCGCCTGGCGGATGTGGAAGCATCCGCGGCTGCTGTGAGGCGGGCCGGGTCGCAGGGAGTGATGATGTGGTGAGAAGCACGGCCGGAGCGGTCCTGCTTGGGATCGGCGCACTTGCCGTTTTGGCGGGCGTGATCTTCATCGGCCAAGGGTCCGGATACTTCCCGTATCCGGCCAGCAGTTTCATGATCGACGAGAGCGTGTGGATCTGGCGCGGCCTCGGGATTGCCGTCGTGGGGATCGTCATGGTGGCCCTGTCCCGACGCGTCTGAACCTACAGTCAGCCCACACCGAGCAAGCGGGCATCCGCCAGGGCTTGGGCGTAGACCGGCCGCAACGCTTCGGCGGCGAGCTCCAGTGCCTCGCGATGGCGCCGCTCGCCGACGGACATCGCCCTGAGCTGGGCAAGACCGGCCGCCATGTCCGCCTCGATCTTGGCCCGGCGTTGCTCCAGCATGCCGTCCATCGCGTGAACCTGCGCCGGGGTCACTTTGCGCGCATCGTCGAAGTGGAACGCGGCCTCGCACGCCTGCCGGAACGCCAGCAAGGACGCGGCCGTCTTGGGTCCGAAGCCAGGCACCGCCTCGATCCGCGCCGCTTCCAGATCCGCCGCGGTCTCGATGCCGAAGCTCAGCAGGGCGGCGATCTTCGCGCGGCCGATGCCGGGCACCTTGGCGGTGGCGATCTCGAAGCCCTCCAGATGGGCCCTGAGCTGCTGGTGCCGGCGATCGGAGCCGAGGGCGTGCATCTCCCGCGAGCGGCGCTCCGGCGTGGCGTCGTGTTCGCGCTTGAGGTCATGGAGCGCCTGCCGGGTTGCGGCGAACCGCTTCGCCGGGCCAGGCACCCATTTGGCCTCGAGCTCCGCCCAGGATGCGTGTGCGTCCTCCAGGCTAGCACGCGCTTCGGCTAGCTCCGGCCGGCGCTGCACCCACCAGAACCCGGCGGCGAGGGCGATGACGGCGAGCAGCGGGAGCACCCGGGAGCCGGCGGGGATGGCCGCCCAAACCACCGCGACGCCGACGAGCAGGGCGGTCGCGGCCAGCAGCCCACCGTTGCGCAACCGCCGCCGGGCCGCCAGCGCCCTCGCGGACGGTTCGGCCGACCCGGCGGGCGGCAGTTGCAGCGGCGGCAACGGGCCCGGATCCGGCACCGCCTGGATTTCCTGCCAGAGCAGCACGATCCCGCCGCCGTGCTGGCCCGCCACGAACACGGCGGGGAACAGCGCCACGCCGCTGCGGGCCTCGACCTCGCACCACGGACACGACCCGGCGACGGGCGCGTACCAGTGCGCCGCATTCACCGCACATTTCGTCAGCGACGCACCCAAGGCTTCCAACGCCGTCGCCCACCGGTCCGCGGAGGGCCGGCCGCCCCGCACGGCGGATGGCGCGAACGCGGCTTCGAACAGGGCCTCGATATCTGCCGGCAACGCCGACATCGGCAGGCTGCCCGGGGGCGCTGACATCTGGGTCCGGCCGGAATCGGCGCTGTAGGCGTAGCGGGATTCGGCGATCGCCTCGTCGATGCCCGGTGGCTCGCCGCGGCCGGAATAGCGCCCGGCGAACGGATGCCGCCCCATGCACAGCAACTGGAAGATGATCACCGCCAGCCCGAACGCGTCGTGGTTCTGCGTGCGGGTCACGTCGCGGTAGCTGGCCAGCCCCTGCATCTCGGGCGGCTGATGAGTGCTGACGCCCACGTCGCAGTACCAGGTGCGGCCGCCCCGGCTCACCTGCATGCTGTCGGTGTCGATGAAGCGAACGGTCGCATCGGTGGCAACGAACAGGCTGTTCTGGTTGACGTCGCCCACCACCAGGCCGGCCGCGTGCACCACCCCGAACGCCCGCGCCACGTTGCCGGCGGTGTGGACCAGGAACCGCCAGTCCGCCCTTGGAAACTGCCGCAGCCGCAGCTTCGGCCCATAGACCTGGAACACGGGGCGGTGCCCGGCCAGCTTGGGCATGGCGAACCCGGCCAGCTCGCCGCCGGGCCGGTGCAGCGTGGCGGTTGGCCAGGCCGCTAGCGCGGTCAAGCGGTCGGTCGCCATCGCCACCATGGCGGCGATTTTGTCGGCCTTGTCCCGGTCCTGGCGGGCCAGGTAGATCTTCGCCACGCTGCCGGACCGGCCGGCGATGTCGTACACCACCCCCTCGCCACCGCGGGCGATCTCCGCACCCAGCGTCACGGGGCGGCCGGCGGCGTCGACGATGCGGAGCGGCGGACTCAGGGCGTGGTTTCCGCCCGGGTCGCCATCACCAGCGTCTTGTCGTCGTCGGTGCGGCGGTTGACGTTGGCCGAGTCCAGGTAGGTCGCCAGCACGCCGGAGGGTCCGCCCGGCGGTTCGGTTCCCGCGAGCCAGTTCAGGATCGGTCGCACGCTGGGGGAGTGGACGGTGCGGCGGCCCATGTCGAGGATCAGCCGCTCGAGCCCGTCCGAGAACATGACCAACTCGCGGATGGGGGCGCGGGCGTCGTCGATCTCGCGCCGGGTGAACGCCAGCATCTGCCCGGCCTCCTCCATCGTGACGAAGAAGGTGGAGTTGGCGAATTCGCCGTGCTGCGGCCAGGTGATCCAGCGGTGCTCGTCGTCATCGCGGCCGTCCGCCACCACGATGGCGCCGTCACCCACCTGCAGGAACGCGGCGGCAGTCGGCCCGATCACCGCGCCGAGGAAGGTGCAGGCGTAATCCCGAGCCGGCAGGCCGTCCGCCTCGGCCAGGGCGGCGATATCAGCCTGCAGGCTTTCAAGCCAAGCGCGGGCGCAGGCCTCGTCGAGGAAGCCAAGGCCGGGCTGCGCGCGGGCACGATCGGCGAACACCTGCTGGAACGACTCCACCGCCAGCCGCGCACCCTGCTCGGACCGCGGCGCCGACCCGGCGCCGTCCGAGACGCTGGCAACCAGGATCTCGCTCCCGTCCGCCGCCTGCACCACGTCGCAGCGCCCGGCATCCTGGCACGGCGTGCCGCGGCGGACATGCGACGTCCCGGCCGCCGAGGCATAGGCGGTGCGCCAAGCCCGCAGGCTCACCCGACGCTGGACCAGCCCGAGGGTGGCGCCAGCGCGACCAGTTGGCCCGGCTGCGACCGGGCCACCCCGCCCAGCGAACTGGACAACCAGGTGAACAGCTCCCGGAAGCTGAGCCCGCGCAGCTTGAGCGGGCCGCGCTCCGGGCTGCAGATCTGCGTCAGGGTCTGCATGTCGGCGCCCTCGACGCCGACCGCGAAGAAGCTGAAGGATTTGCGTGCCGGGTTATCGCCCTCGCGCACCCGGGCCGCCGCGGTCCGCCAGGTGTCGGTGGGCGCGCCGTCGGTGATCAGGAACACCCAGGGGCGGTAATAGGCGATGCCAGCTTCCTTGTAGGCGCGCTTGCGGGCGTCCAGCAGGTCCAGCCCCTGGTCGATCGCGGACCCCAGGGGCGTGTCGCCATTCGCCTCCAGAATTGGCGGCACGAAGGCGTCGGCGGTTTGGAACTGGGTGTGGACGCGCACCGGGCCGAATGTGACGATGCCAACTTCGACGCGTTGGGTGGCCATGCCGTCGGCCATCAGTTCGGACTTGAAGGTCCGCAAGCCGTCGTTCAGCTGGTCGATCGGCTGGCCCTGCATGGAGGTGGACGTATCCAGCAGCAGCAAGCACGGGCAACGGGGCTCGGCGTTCTCCACGAACTCGGGATCGGCGAACGGTAGCTGGTCGATGATCATGATAGTGCCTGCTTATTGCTGCCAGGCACTTTAGGAAAGTTCTGCGAGCCGGCGTAGCTCCTTCTGCCCAGTGGCAGGACGTGGCAGCACGCGAGGAGCGGCGGGATCAGGCGGGAACCGGTTCCGAGATCATCAAACGATGCAGGGTTTCGAACAGGGCCTGGCCGGTCATTTGCGAAGGGTCGTAGCCGCTTCCGCTAGCGACATCTTCATAGCGCACAGCCTCCTCGACCGAGCCGCCAACGAAGGCCATCGACCAGCTCTGGAACGACGGCCGGGGGATCCCGGTGAAACTGAGCACCAGCGAGTCGGTGTGGCGTTGGTCCCGTTGTATCCGTTCAAAGGTTTGCACGACCGCGGCCCGTGGCCCCTCCAGCACTTGGCCGAAATAACCACTGTTGAACAGAAGGGCCCCGGTGACCCCCACCCTGGTATTGTTTGCCCGACTCACCGACAAGATGTCGTAGATGGAGTTCGCAAGCTGCTCATCCGATCCCAGGGTGGAGTTTCGGCTGTAGTAGACGAGTTGGTGTAGAACCGTTTCCATTATGGTTGCTCCGTTGTTTACGGCAGAAACGAAGCGGATAGGAGCGCCGCTGCTTCCCCCGCAGGTATCGGGCGTCCGGTCAGGTAGCCCTGCACTTCGGTACAACCGCCAGCCCGCATCCGGGCAAGTTGCTCGTCGGTTTCCACCCCCTCGGCCGTTGTCATGATCCCAAGGCTCGCCCCAAGCGCTGCGACGGCCCGCACGATCGCGTTCGCATCGGTGCTGTCGTCCGAACCCCGTACGAACGACTGGTCGATCTTGATCTTGTCGAATGGAAACTTCTGAAGGTAGCTGAGCGACGAGTAGCCGGTGCCGAAATCATCCATCGACACGCGCACGCCGAGCGCCTTCAGGTCATGCAGCACCTGCAAGACCTTCGTCGTGTTGTCCAGCAGAGCCCCTTCGGTGATCTCGAGCTCGAGGCGGCTTGGAAGCAATCCGGTCGCCGCCAGCGTCGAGGTGACCACTTTCGCCAGCTCGGTGCCGCGGAACTGCATCGGCGAGACGTTGACGGCGATGGAGACCGGCCGGGACCAAGATGCCGCTTCCCGGCAGGCGGTCAGCAGGACCCACTCCCCGATCGAGGCGATCAGACCGATCTCCTCCGCGAGCGGGATGAATTCGGCCGGGGAAACCAGGCCACGGGTCGGGCTGCGCCATCGCAGCAGTGCCTCGAAGCCCACGAGCGTGCCCGAATCCAGGTTTATCTGCGGCTGGTAGACGAGTTCGAACTCCTTCAGCGCGAGCGCGCGGCGGAGATCGATCTCCAGTAGCCGGCGAACCTGCATCTCGGCGTCCATGCCTTGCTGGAAAAACCTGAAGCGGCCGCGGCCATCGACCTTGGCGCGATACAACGCCAAGTCGGCATGTTGCAGCAGGGAGTCCGCGTCGTCGCCATGCACGCGTGACACCGCAATCCCGACACTAGCCCCGATATTCAGCATGTGGTCGTCGACCAAGTAAGACCGCCCGATCAGGTCCACCAACCTGGCGGCCAGCGCCTCGGCCGCTTGCGGCTGCCGCCCGTCGACTTGCAGGATCGCGAACTCGTCGCCACCGAGGCGAGCGACCATGTCGCCCTCGCGGGAGACGCTGCGGAGCCGTTCGGCAACTTTGGTCAGCAATGCATCGCCGACTGCGTGACCCAACGTGTCGTTCACCGTCTTGAACCGGTCGAGGTCGATGCACACGACGGCGACGGAAGGGCTGTCCCGGCCCGAAGACGCCAGGACCTCGGTGAGACGTTTGTTCAAGCTAGCCCGATTGGCCAGGCCGGTCAGGGCATCACGGGCCGCGAGCTCAGCCTCCTGCACATAGGCGGTGACGTCGATGAGCGTGATCACCGCGCCGCCCGCAGGCAATGGCCGGCTTTGACCGTCCAGCGTACGGCCATCCGGCAAGCCGATCCGTATGGAGGAACTGGCAACACCACGCTCGACGGCCCGCGTGAGCTCGTTGGCGTTGAAGGTGCCGGCCAGACTGAGCAATCCGCGGAAGCCGAGACCAACTGGATACAGCGGATAGAAGAAAGCCTCTGCACTAGAATTTGCGAAAGTGACTTGTCCGTCACTGTCCACTATAAGAATCCCAGCCGATAATGCCGCAAATGCATCTGTCGGCCCATCAGTGGCAATAAAGACCAAAGGTGCCTCTACAGTATCGTCCTCATTTATCGAATTGGACACCACGATCTCCTCCGCCTCGCAGTGAGGATTATCACGGGGGTAAACCTGGTCGAGTTAACTCTTGTCAGCGATTGTCGACGGGGTTGCCGGCCAGGGATTGGCGTGGCTCCGCGGATCCCCGGGTGGAATTGCAGAAGCGGGATCGCGACCCAACTCTCGGGCATGATGTCCCTCACTAGCTGGGCCGCCGCCGCCCTGTTGCTCGCAACCGTGTCGGCCAATGCCGCGCCCGGGAATGAGCCTGACCCGGCGTCTTACGTCTGGAAATCCAGGGTGCTGCTCGCCTTTGCACCAACCGAGGGCGATCCTGCCTTGGCTGAGCAGGTACGCATTGTGGCCGATGCCCAGGCGGGCATGGCCGAGCGGGACTTGGTCCTGCTGCGCGACGTTGGGGGTGGCAAGGCGCTACGCGACCGCTATGGCGTCGGCGGCACCGAGTTCGCCGTCTTGCTGATCGGTAAAGACGGCGGCGTGAAGCTGCGCAGCGACCGCCCGATCCCGGCCGGCGATCTGTTCAGGACAGTGGACGCGATGCCCATGCGCAGGGGCGAGCTCGGTCGCAGTCGATAGGCCCGACGGGGCGCCGCTACCAGTGGCGCTTCCACTCCCGTGGCTCGGCGACAGCGCCGGCCTTGCGGTAGTCGGGCGCCGGCGCACCGCCGGGTTGGGCGCCGCCGAGATAGTGATAGAGGTCCTCGATCAGTTCGCCTGAATGCGCATCGGCGGCCCAGACGATGTTCGTGGTGACGAAGGTCCGCATGGCCTGCCGGGTTTGGCAGAATGCGTTGATGGTATCGGGCCGCACCCCGCGGGCGGCGACGCGCTGGCCCATGATGGTCTTGGGCTGGATGATGCCCTCCATCACGCCGCCGTTCGTCTCCTGGTAGCGGATCAGCAGCGCCGTGCCATGCACCGGAGCCTGCGACCAATCGGCCCGCTCGCCCTCGAGCAGGAGCGGCTCCAAGCGTCCGCCACTCGCCTTGGACCGCGCTCGCTGCGACGCGTGGCGCGATGCGCTCGCGATCAGGGCAGCGCCGATAACGGTGCTGACGACCGCCGGAACAAACACCGGTGCGAAGATCATATGTTGGTCGAGTTCATGACAACGACTCGCTCGCAGTTATCTTTCATTAACCCATTCACGCGCGCCGCGCCACAACGCAGTGCGTTAAAGGGCCTCTCTAACATGTTGGACCGCCTAGTTAATCTGCCTCCACGGCAACGATCCGGTACAGCATCTCGTCGCCGTCCAGCCGTGAAACCCGCACGATCTCGCCCGGGCGGATCAGCTGCGCCGCCACGCTGTAGAGCGGCTCGTCTTCGTTGGCGAGGCTGCGCAAGGCCCAGCCTTCCTCGATCTTGACCAGTTCGCCCGACCGTACGGGGTGGCCGTCCCGCTGCCGGCTGGTGAGCCAGGGCACGGTGCCGCTCTCCCAAGCCGCCGGGTCGAGGTGCGCTTGTGGTGTCAACGTCACGCGCAGGTGGATGCGGTCGCTGAGGTCGCCGTCGGGGTGACCTGGCCCATGCGCCAGCACCATCGTCACCTTCACCATTGCCGATCCCGCCCCAGGTCGACCGGACCGACTTGTCCGGAGTCCCGATCGGTTAACGCAGGATAGGACGCCCGCGTTGCCTCAGATCGCCACGCGCACGCCCAGCTCGACCACGCGATCGCTTGGGATGCGGAAGAACACGGTCGCGGGGACGGCGTTGCGTACCATCACCAGGAACAGCCAGAGCCGCCAGATCGGCAGCTTCGGCACCAGGGCGCGCACCAGAACCTCGCGCCCGAGGAAATAGCTGACCTGCATCGGGTCGTAGTCCACGCCGCGCGTCTTGAGGTCCTCGAGCGCGCGGGGAATGTTCGGGCTTTCCATGAAACCGTAGCGCAGCAGCACCCGGTGGATGCCCGGTGCCAGCTCGATGACCTCGGTTCGGCGCTCGGGCCCGATCTCCGGCTCGTCGAGGTTGGTGACGGTCACGAACAGGACTTTTTCGTGCAGGACCTTGTTGTGCTTGAGGTTGTGCAGCAGGGCGGCGGGGACATAGTCGGGCGTGCCGGTCAGGAACACGGCCATGCCGGGCACGCGGATGGTGCGCGATTGCGGCAGGCGTTTGAGGAACGAGGCCAGCGGCAAGCTGTCCTGCTTCCAGCGCGCCAGCATCAGGTCGCGGCCCTGCTTCCACGACGTCATCAGCGCCATCAGGCCGAGGCCGAGCAGCAGCGGGACGTAGCCGCCCTCCGGCACCTTCAGAAGGTTGGAGGCAAAGAACACGCTGTCGATGACGAAGAAGAAGCCGAACACGCCGATCGCGAGCGGGCGCGACCAGCCGAACTGTCGCCGGAACGCGAAGGCGGCGAGGATACAGGTACATATGAATGTACCCGTGACAGCGATGCCATAGGCCGAGGTCAGCGCGTCGCTGCTGCGGAAGGCGAGCACCAGCAGCAGCACGCCGATGAACAGCGCGCTATTGATCTGGGGCACGTAGATCTGCCCCTCCTCGGTCAGGCTGGTGTGGGTGACCGTCATGCGCGGCAGGAAGTTCATCTGCATGCATTGCCGCGCGATCGAGTAGGCGCCGGAGATCAGGGCCTGGCTGGCGATCACGGTAGCCATGGTGGCGAGGATCACGAGCGGCAGCCGCAGCTCCGGCGGCGCCATCAGGAAGAACGGGTTGGCGATGGCGGACGGGTTGCGCAGGATCAGGGCGCCCTGGCCGAAATAGTTCAGCACCAGGCAGGGCAGCACGTAGCCCATCCAGGCCCAGCGGATCGGGGCGGCGCCGAAATGCCCCATGTCGGCATACAGGGCCTCGGCCCCGGTGACGGCCAGCACGACGGAGCCCAGCGCCACGAAGGCGAGCCAGCCGTGGCGAATGCAGAACAGTACCAAGTAGTGGGGCGACAACGCATATAATACGCTGGGCTGGGCCACGATCTCGATCAGGCCGAGGATGCCGATGGTCGCGAACCACACCGCCATCACCGGGCCGAACACCCGGCCGACCTTGCCGGTGCCGCGGTATTGCACGGCGAACAGCCCCACGATCACGGCGATGGCGATCGGCACCACGTAGGGCTGCAGGTCGGGTGCCGACACTTCGAGCCCTTCGACGGCGGACAGCACAGACACCGCCGGGGTGATCACGCCGTCGCCGAAGAACAGGCAGGCGCCGACGATCCCGATGGTGGCCAGCACCGCCTTACCCCGCCCGTCGTTGGCCGCGCGCATGGCGAGGGCCATCAGGGCAAGGATGCCGCCCTCACCCTTGTTGTCGGCGCTCATGACGAGCACGACGTATTTGATCGTGACGATGAAGATCAGCGCCCAGAAGATCAGCGACAGGATGCCGAGGATCTCGAACTGGGCCACGCCCTGGGTGGTGAAGTGGTCCAGGCTGGCCTTGAAGGCATAGAGCGGACTGGTTCCGATGTCGCCGTAGACGATGCCGAGCACCGCCAGCAGTGCGCCGGCCTTGACCGGGCCATGGCCGCGGCGGTGCCCGTCTTTGGACAAGTCCGTGGGTACGCCCGTTGGCACACCCTCGGGTATCCCGCTCGGGGCGCTGGCGACAAGGCTCATGCAAAGACTCCAATCGGGGGGAGCAGTGTTCCCGCAGTCACCCCGCCCAGCACAGCGGCGGCGCGGCCTCGTGCTTGGGGTGCAGATAACCCCGGGGGCCCCTGATGTTCAAGCGGGGGGTGTTTTCGCGGCTCACGGCCGCGGGCGATCGCCGAATATCGCACTTCCGACACGGACATGCGTGGCGCCGTGCCGGATCGCGATCTCGTAGTCGGCCGACATGCCCATCGACACGATCGGCAGGCGGTACCGGGCCGCGCGTTCGGCCAAGTCGGCGAAGAATGGGCTTGGGTCGACCCCGGCCGGGGGAATGCACATCAACCCGGCGACGTTGGCGCCGAACCGCTCCTGGCAATCGGCGACGAAGCGATCGGCATCGCCGGGTGCGATGCCGGCCTTTTGCGGCTCCTCGCCGACATTGATCTGAATCAGCAACCGGGGCAGCCGTTCGCCCCGGGCGAGGGCGGCAGCGAGGGCGTCGGCCAGGCGGGGACGGTCGAGGGTTTCGATCACGTCGGCCACACGAAGGGCGTCCTTGAGCTTGTTGGTCTGCAGGGGGCCGATCAGGTGCAGCTCGATCGCCGGGTTGGCCTGCTTCAGGTCGGGAAATTTGGCGTCGGCTTCCTGCACCCGGTTTTCACCGAAACACAGCTGACCCGTTGCGATTGCCGTGGCGATGTCGGAGGCCGGGTGGGTCTTGGAAACTGCCACCAATGTAATGTCGCTGGACGAACGGCCGGCGGACGTTGCGGCGGCGGAGATGCGGTCGCGTACGTGCTGAAGGCGCACATTAATGGATTCGAGCGTCATTTTCGAACTTTCCTGTCGTTTTAACGCTTAGCGTGGCCCCAAACCGGCTCTGTGGCCATACCGCCACAGTGTTCCGCAATTGCCATGCTCGGGCTGGGTCTGTGATTGCGAGATTGTGAACTGCGCCGCAATACTCTGTTCAGGTCTGGCTGCCCCCGCCCTTCTGCGGACCACTATCCCTGGTTGGGAATTGGTTCACGGGAACGGGGCGGGGCCTGGAATGTGTGCCGGAGCTGTCCGGTGATCTGAGGAGGATTGAATGCGCAAGCTCTTGCTGGCCACAGTGGCCGCGCTGGGCGCCTCGATGGGTGCCGCGGCATATGCCGACGCCCAAGTGGTGATGGATAACTCGACCGACGGCCAGTCGTATCCGACCCCGGGCACAGTAACGGTTCGTCTCAACGGCCGGTTCCGTGAATACGCCTACGTTGCCAATAACGGCTCGGTACGCACTACGAACTATGGCCTGACCGGCTCTGGCACCACCACAAACACGGGCGCCGCGGTCGGCACCACAGGGGCGGCCGGCGGATCGCTGACTTCGGGCACCAACCGCCTCTCGAACTACGGCTTCGAGGGCTATGCACGTTTGTATCCGGGCTTCGACGGCGTTGCCGCCAACGGCCTTAAGTATGGCGCCTCGCTCGAAATTCGGCAGGACAACGCGCAGGGCGCCGGCGGCGGCGTCGACGGTTCGACCACGGGCAACACCCGTAGCCGTGGCCTGCTGTATCTACGTCGTGAGTGGGGCTACATCGGCACCGACCGCTTCGGCAGCGTCCGCTTCGGTTCGTCCGACCAGCCAACCAGCTTATTCGCGACGGGCACCGGCGAAAACTTCGACGACGGCGGCCTGAACGGTGACGTGTCCGGCTTCCTCGCCAACGGCGGCGCCTACAACTACCCGTTCGCAGACGTTGGCAACCTCTACTCGACCACGAAGTTGGTCTATCTGTCGCCGCAGTTCTACGGCGTCGATTTCGGTCTGTCTTATGAGCCGAGCACGGCTGGTATCGGCAACGACAACGACGCCGGTTGCGGCGGCCCCGGCCCATTCGGCAATGCGCTGCAGACGACGTCCGGCCCCGCGGCTGCGTCGCCTGGCTGCGACGCGCTGAACTCCACCAGCACGGGCGACGTTGCCCGCCGTAAGGACACCTACGAAGGCCTAATCCGCTACCGTGGCACGTTCGGCTCGTTCGGCGTCGTCGGCACCGCGGCGTATGACGGTTCGGGCCGCGTGCACGACAGCGGCACCGGCGCTTTCACGGCTACTAATCCGGATCCCAAGCACGCCAAGCTCGAGGATCTGAGCGTCGGTGACTTCGGTCTCGCCGTGACCTACGGCGGCTTGACGATCGGCGGCCACTACCAAGTCGGCCGTTACACCGTGCAGGCCGGCGGCGGCTTCGGCGGCTTGATCACCAGGGGCCAGCCGAACTCCAACGCTTACGCAGCGACCGCGAGCTACACGATCGGGCCAGTGATCTTCGGCGCGGTGTTCAGCGAGAGCTGGTACCAGGGCAACCAGCAGGCAGCGACGAACGCGACCACGTATGGTGTGGGTTACACCAGCGGTGTGACGGGTGGCCAGCGTCGCGATTTGGGCATCGCGGCCGGTGCAACCTACTCTCTGGCACCGGGTGTTGCGCTGTATGTCTCGGGTGAATACGCACACGCCCGTCAGTATGGCTATAACTTCGTCACGTCTTCGGCGAACGTCGGCACCGGCGGCAAGACCGACCCGAACAACACGATCAGCCAGTCCGTGCTCGCAGTCGGCACGTCCTTCGCCTGGTAATCCTCCCGACCCGGCTTTGATTGGCCGAGCTTGACTAGGACGGGCGGCAGAGCAATCTGCCGCCCGTTTCCTTTTGTTTCACTCAGCCAATGCTTGGCTCCCACCCGAACACGCTGTAGGAAGACCTGCCAACCCGGCTGCCGTCTGAACACAGGTCCCACAATGTCCGCTCGCAAGTCCGCTTTCGCTCTGCTGATGCCCAGACTCGTGTCACCCAGACTCGTGACGCCCAGCTTGCTGGCACTTGGCCTGCTCGCGCTCAATGCGTGCGGGAACAACAACGGCACGCCGAACATCCGGCCGGTGGCGGACAACGAGTACAACGACTACCGCGAAAATAACGGTGTTCGCGGCAAGATGGGCGGGGATTCCGGGCTCGTTTTCGGCGTCGGCAAAGGCACTGGCGGCGGCAGCCAGAACGATGGCGCCGCGCTGGGGGTGAACGCCTACCTATGGCGGGGGGCCCTCGACACGCTCGCGTTCATGCCGCTCGCCTCGGCGGACCCGTTCGGTGGGGTGATCATCACCGACTGGTACCAGCCGCCGTCGAGCAATGGCGAGCGGTTCAAGGCGACGGCCTACATCCTTGGCCGCCAGTTGCGCGCCGATGGCGTCCGCGTCTCGATCTTCCGCCAAGTGCAGCAGAACGGTCAGTGGGTCGACGCCTCGGTCAGCCAGACGACGACCGGAGAGATCGAAAACAAGGTGCTGGCGCGGGCGCGTGAGCTGCGGGCACAAACCGCCAGCCAATAAGGCCCGGCGCCAGCCGTATGGGTAGCAGTGACGATGCAAGAGCACAGTGCGCAGACCACTCCGGAGCGCGCGACAGGGTATGACTTTGCCGACATAGAAGGCCGGTGGCAGCAAGCCTGGGATGATCAGGCCGCGTTCCACGTCGACGATGTGCCTACCGACGGAAAACCCAAATACTACGTTCTTGAAATGTTCCCGTATCCTAGCGGGAGCATCCACATGGGGCACGTGCGCAACTACACGCTCGGCGATGTGGTAGCCCGCTACAAACGAGCCTGTGGGTTCAACGTGCTGCATCCCATGGGTTGGGATGCATTCGGACTGCCGGCCGAGAACGCGGCCCGCGAGCGCGGCGTGCACCCGGCGGAGTGGACGTGGCGGAATATCGCCGCGATGCGCGCCGAGTTGAAGCGCATGGGCCTGTCGATCGACTGGTCCCGCGAGTTTGCGACCTGCGACCCGGCGTATTACGGCCAGCAACAGAAGCTGTTCCTGGCGTTGATGCGCCAAGGCCTGGTGGAGCGTCGTCTGAGCTGGGTGAACTGGGACCCGGTCGACGAGACGGTGCTCGCCAACGAACAGGTGGTGGACGGCCGCGGCTGGCGCTCCGGCGCCCCGGTCGAGAAGCGGCAGCTCGCCCAGTGGTTCTTCCGCATCACCAGCTACGCCCCGGCCTTGCTGGACGCGCTCGCCGGGCTCGAACGGTGGCCGGAGCGGGTGCGGGCGATGCAGTCCAAGTGGATCGGGCGCAGCGAAGGCGCACGGGTCCGGTTCGCGTTGGAGCAGCCGTCGGCCGGCTTGGACGCAATCGAGGTTTACACCACGCGGCCGGATACGTTGTTCGGCATGTCGTTCCTAGCGGTGGCGCCGGAACATCCCCTGGCGCTGGCTGCCGCCCAGGCGAGCCCCGAGGCGGCGCGGTTTGTTGCCGAGTGCCGTGCGATGGGCACGAGCGAGGCCGCGATCGAGGCGGCCGAAAAGCGTGGGTTCCCGACCGGGCTCAGCGTCCGTCATCCCTTCGACGACCGGTCGGTACCGGTGTGGATCGCCAATTTCGTGCTGATGGAGTACGGGACGGGAGCGATCTTTGGGTGCCCCTGCGGCGATCAGCGCGATCTGGACTTCGCGCGTAAGTACGATTTGCCTGTGCTGCCTGTCGTGCTGCCGCCGAGTGAGGAGCCGGCCAGTTTCCAAATTGCCGCCAAGGCCTATGACGGCCCGGGCCGGATGATCAATTCTGCCTTCCTCGACGGCCTCACGACGGTGGAGGCCGGCAAAGAGGTGATCGCCCGCCTGCAGGCGGCCGGGCAGGGCGAGGGCGTGATCAATTGGCGGATGCGGGATTGGGGCGTCAGCCGGCAGCGCTATTGGGGCTGCCCGATACCCGTGTTGCATTGCGCTGCCTGCGGGGTGGTACCGGTGCCGGAGGCGCAGTTGCCGGTCGTATTGCCCGCCGACGTGACGTTCGAGGGAACGGGCAATCCGCTGGACAGGCACACGGCTTGGCGCAACGTGCCCTGCCCAGCCTGCGGCGGCCCGGCGCAGCGGGAGACCGATACGCTCGATACTTTCGTCGACAGTTCCTGGTATTTCGCGCGCTTTTGCAGCCCGGATGCGGCCGAGCCGGTGTCGTCGGCGGCCGCAGACCATTGGTTGCCGGTCGACCAATATGTCGGCGGCATCGACCACGCGATTCTGCACTTGCTGTATGCGCGTTTCTTTACGCGGGCGATCCACGACGCCGGGTTGGTCGCTGTGGACGAGCCGTTTGCCGGGTTGTTCACCCAGGGCATGGTGACGCATGAGAGCTATCGCGCGGCGGACGGGCGGTGGCTGTATCCTGCGGAGGTCGACCTTCTGCCGGGCGGCGGAGCTGCGGAGCGTTCGACCGGACTGGCGGTTGCGGTGGGTCCGAACGATAAGATGTCGAAGTCCAAGCGCAATACCGTCGATCCGCAGGACATCATTGCACGCTATGGCGCCGACACGGCGCGGTGGTTCGTGCTGTCCGATAATCCTCCGGAACGCGATATGGAGTGGACGGAAACCGGCATCGCCGGCGCGCACCGTTTTGCGCAGCGGCTGCATCGCCTCGCTGTCGCCGTGACCGAGGAAGGGCCGGCCAGCGGACCGGAGACGGCCGGTGCGCAGGCGCTGTTGCGGATGGCGCATCGGTCGATCATGGCGGTGACCGCGGCGCTCGATCAGTTCGCGTTCAATATCGCGGTGGCTCGGCTGCACGAGTTGCTGAGTGCGATGGCTGAGGAGCACCGGGCGAATGCTGGTAGCGTCATCGTTCGGCAGACGATGGACATCTTCTGCCGGCTGCTGGCGCCGATGATGCCCCATCTCGCCGCCGAGACGCTGGTCAACTTGCATCCGGAGCAGGGCGGGCGGCCCGATTTGTCTTGGCCGATCGCGGATCCTGCCTTGATCGTGGTCGACACCCTCACCGTGGCGGTCCAAATCGGCGGCAAGCTGCGGGGCACCATCTCCGTCGCTGCGGACGCCACGAAAGAGACGGTGCTCGCTGCAGCCGCGCGGGAGGAGAACGTTGCACGGCTGCTCGAGGGCAAACGCGTGGTGAAGCAGATCTACGTACCGGGGCGGATCGTGAACTTCGTGGTGGCGGATTTGTCGTGACCGGGACACCTGCGGCCTTTCGGAGGCGGGCGGTTCTGGCGGGTGTGGCCCTCGGCCTGACAGGGTGTGGCTTTCGGCCGGTGTATGGCACGCGAGGCAACTCGACCGGCGCTCAGCGCGATCTTGGCCAAGTCGACGTCGCGCTCATTCCTGAACGAGGCGGGCAGTTGCTGCGGCAATTCCTGCAGCAACGGTTCGACCGAGGTGATGCAATCGCCAAGCGCTATACGCTGAGCGTGAGTTATGGCGTCGCTGGTGACGCGGTCGGTGTTCAACAGGATTCGACCACGACGCGGACCAGGCTCACCGGAACGGGCACGTGGTATCTGAAGCAGCTGAACCCGGCGCAAACGCTGCTCGTAAGCGGGGTGGCCCGGGCGTTGGACGGCGTGAACATCATCGATCAGCAGTATTTCGCCGCTGATCTCGAGGGTGAGACAGCCGGGCGGCGCATTGCGGAGGCAATTGCGGACCAGATAACACTGCAGGTCGCAGCTTACTTCAACCGGCACCCTTCTGCGACCTAGTGCGCCGGTTTGCTGAAGCAGCTCTCTCCGTGGGCGGGCGCCCGTGAAAGTACCGCCGAACCAGGTCTCGAGCGTCCTGAAAAACTCCTCTCAACTCGCGGGAGTATTGATCTACGGCGAGGACTGGGGACTCGTGCGCGATCGAGCACTTGCAGCGGTTCGCGGCGTGCTCGGGGGCGAGCTAAGCCCGTTCCGTAATACGACACTGACCCGTGAAGAGCATAGCCGGCTGCGGGATGAGGCTGGCGGCTTGGCGCTCGGCGGGGGCCGCCGCGTCATTCACGTTCAGGATGCGGGTGACGGGCTCGTCAGTGCGCTGGAGAAACTGCATGTCCGGGCAGAGGACACCCTACTCGTGCTGGAAGCCGGCGAGTTGCCGGCACGCTCCAAGTTGCGGGCCTTTGCGGAGCGCCAGGCCTCATGGGGAACGATCGCTTGCTACATGAGCAATTCGAGCCGGGTTTCAGCTGAGATCGTGACGGTGCTGACAGAGTCGGGGCTGAGCGCAACCCCCGATGCACTTGCGTTCCTGGGGCAAGAACTCGCGGGGGAGTCGATCACTCGGCGGGCGGAACTCGAAAAGCTCGTGGTTTTTGCCTCGGGTGGCGGTTCCGTCGACCTGGAGATGGCGCAGCTGTGTTGCTCGTCGTCGCTGGAGACGTCGCTCGGCAGTGCCGTGGCGGCAGCGCTTTCTGGGCGGAGTGCGATGTGTGACGCTTTGCTTGCAGAGTTGGAGCGCGAGGGAGCCACTGGCGCGGGGCTGCTGGCCGTTCTGTCGGGCCAGGTTCAGCGATTGCTGAAGGTTCGCCTGCTGATGGATGCCGGCAAGACTGCGGAAGAGGCTTGCCGGTCCCTCATGCCGCCGCTCTATCCGCGTCAGGCAGCGGTTTTTCTGCAAGACGTCGAGCGTTGGCGCACGCCGTCGCTCGAGGCGCTCGGGCGAGCGATCCGGGAGGCCGATATTGCTTGCAAGCGCGCCGCATCGCCGGATTTCGCCATCGCAGCCCGCCTGTTGGCTGCGGCGGCGAGCCGGAATACGTCCCGCGCCTAGCAGCGGAAGCGGTTAGCGCCTCCCAAGTCGCTCGACGATATGGTCGAGTTGGTCGAGGTTGGTGTAGCGCAAGCTGATGGTGCCACCTTGACCGTTGAAGCTGATCGCGACCTTCAGGCCGAGTTGTTCCGACAGATCCTGCTCTACGGCGCGCAGGTTGGCGGTGCCTTGCTCGAGTTCTGTGGGCAACTTCGATCGGGGCGGTTCCTGGGTGCGTACTGTCGCCAACGCCTCGGCCTGCCGTACGCTCAGTCCGCGGCTGATCATGAGCTCGGCTGCTTGTGCCGGGTCGCTGCATGCAAGCGCTGCCCGCGCGTGACCGGCGGAGAGCGTGCCCTTGCGGACGAGGGCGACGACGTCTGAGGGCAGCTGCAAAAGCCGGAGGAGGTTTGCAACATGGCTCCGAGACTTGCCGATCGCCTTGGCGAGTTCATCCTGGGTCAGGGCGAAGCCTTCGATGAGGCGTTTGAACCCTTCCGCCTCCTCGATTGGATTGAGGTCTTGCCGCTGGAGGTTCTCTACGAGGGCTGCAGCGCTCGCGGCGTTGTCGGGCAGATCGCGGACAAAGCTAGGGATAGAGGTCAGTCCCGCAAGCTTGGCCGCGCGCCAGCGGCGTTCGCCGGCAATGATCTGGTAACGCCCGGGTCGCTCGGGATGGTTCCGAATAAGGATGGGTTGCAGAAGGCCCTGCTCGCGGATCGAGGCCGTCAGCTCGGCCAGATCCTCGTCGGCAATTGCGCCGCGTGGCTGGAACGGGTTGGGCTCGAGGTCGTCGATCCGGGTCGAGCCGGCGCTGGTGGGAGCATCGAGGCCAGCCGCCGTATCGCCGAACAGCGACGCCAGTCCGCGGCCGAGTCGGGGTGCTTCCTTCATCCTGCAAGCGCCACCGGCGCAAGGTCGAGGCGTTGACAGAACTCTTTTGCCACTCGGAGGTAGGCCTCGGCACCGGCCGATCGCCGGTCATACAGGATCACGGGTTTGCCATGGCTGGGTGCCTCGGACACCCGCACGCTGCGGGGAATAGCGTCGCGATAAACGCGCTTGCCGAAGAACGTTCGGGCGTCCGCCGCCACCAGTTCCGACAGGTTATTCCGGCGGTCGTGCATGGTCAGGACGATCCCATCGATGGTAGCGGCAGGGTTGAGTGATGCGCGGACGCGGTCGACGGTCTGGGCCAGATGGCTCAATCCTTCCAAGGCAAAGAACTCGCATTGTAGCGGAACAAGGATCGAGTTGGCGGCAACCAGACCGTTGAGTGTGAGCAGACCCAGGCTGGGTGGGCAGTCGACAAAGATGATGTCGAACTCCACCAGATCTGCAGCCATGTCTCGCAGGCGAAACTCCCGCTTGGCGAGGCCGACGAGCTCGATTTCCGCACCGGCAAGTTCTGGTTCGGAAGGGATAATCGACAGATTGGCCACTTGGGTCGGGCGCATGCAGGCTTGCGGGGGCTCGCGGCCGATAAGACCTGCGTAGCAGCCGGGCGCCCGGTCGTTGCGGGCGATGTCTATGCCGGTGGACGCATTTCCCTGCGGGTCAAGGTCGATGATGAGCACGCGGAACCCGTCCTGCGCGAGGGCGGTGGCGATATTGAGCACGGTCGTGGTTTTGCCGACGCCACCCTTTTGGTTCGCAACGGCGACGATGTATGGCCGGGTTGTGTGTGGCCTAGCGGGACCTAGTTTAGCCGGGGGCGAGTGATCTTGCACGGGGCAGTCCTATCGCAGCCCAGTGATCCTGACGAGATGAGAGCGCGGCGAGCGTGTCGGAAAAATCTCGTATTCGAACGTATTCGTCTGGGCGGCTTGGTCGAGCTCTTGAGCCACGCCAGGTCCCTTCAGGAATAAGCAGCAACCGCCGGGGCCAAGCAACGGCTTTGCCAGGGCGAGTAGTCGCGGTAATGGCGCCAAGGCACGCGCGGTAACGCACAGGCTGGGCAGGACGGTCGCGCTCTCGATCCGGGTCGGCCAGACCCGGCCCGACAGCTCCAGGGTTGCCAGAGCCGTGGTTAGAAAGGCGGCCTTCCGACGGTCGGCCTCGATCATATCGACGGTGACACCGGTCGCGATCGCAATGGGGATTGCCGGGAACCCCTGCCCGGAGCCGAGGTCGATCAGCCGGTCAATCGAAGCAGGCATATGGTCCGCAAGGGCGAGGCTGTCATCGATGTGGCTCTGGAACCCGCCTGCATCGCTATCGCGCCCCGATGAGAGGTTCAGCGACTTGCCCCAGCGGAGTAGTAGGTCGCGATAGGCACTCAGTTTTGTTTCACGTGAAACAGCGGCACCCATCGTTGTCTGATTTGCGGATCATTGAGCGGGCGGGCAGATGGAGCGGGTGGAGGGAATCGAACCCTCGTATGCAGCTTGGGAAGCTGCCGTTCTACCATTGAACTACACCCGCGCCCGCAGCGCACGTCGTTATAAGAAGCTCGCATTGACCGTGCAAGCTGTCAGGGCTTACGATGCAGGTCCCTCGTGATTTGTCCGGCCGGATTGCGGCGAGGTTAAACAAACGCGCTAAAGAGGCCTCGCCAGTGTTGCTGACAGAGCGGGCGTGTTCTCGACGGCCATGTTGGATCGAGGTTGCCATTGGCAGCCGATGACTAGGAGGGCCGACAATTGAGCGATGCTACTTACCGCCTTTCGACGCGACTGGTGCACGCGGGTTCAACCCGAACGAGCCACGGTGAAACCAGCGAAGCGCTGTTCCTGACCTCAGGGTTCGTCTACGACAGCGCAGAGCAGGCTGAGGCCGCGTTCGACGGAACCGTCACGCGCTTCCAATATTCGCGGTTCGGTAATCCCACCGTGGAAATGTTGCAGGACAAGTTGGCTTCGCTCGAGGGTGCGGAAGCCTGCCGGGTCACGGCGACGGGCATGGCGGCCATCCACGCGACCCTCTTGTCGCACCTCAAAACTGGCGATCGTCTGGTTGCCTCCCGCGCCCTCTTCGGCTCCTGCCATTGGATCATCTCCAACCTGCTGCCGCAGTACGGGATCGAGTTCGAATTCGTCGACGGCAATAGCCTCGATGCCTGGCGCACCGCCTTCCAGCGTCCTGCTGACATGGTGCTGTTGGAAAGCCCGTCGAACCCAATGTTGGACGTAATCGACCTCAAAGCCGTTTGCGAGCTAGCCCACCAGGCCGGCGCGTTGGTCGTCGTTGACAATGTGTTCGCAACGCCAGTGCTGCAGCGCCCGCTCGAGCTCGGCGCGGATATCGTGGTCTATTCCTGCACGAAGCACATGGATGGCCAGGGCCGCGTGCTCGGCGGCGCGGTGCTCGGATCGAAAGACTGGATTGAAACCACGTTGCAGCCGTTCATTCGAAATACCGGCCCGAGCTTGGCGCCTTTCAATGCGTGGGTGCTGCTCAAGAGCCTCGATACACTCGCTCTCCGCGTCGAGGCAGGCTGTATCCGTGCCGAGGCCGTTGCCGAGTTCATCGCGCAGCACCGTGCGACGAGTCGCGTCCTCTACCCAGCCCGGCACGACCATCCCCAGCACGCCTTGGCAATGTCGCAGATGTCCGCAGGTGGCACCGTCGTTACATTCGAACTTTCAGGTGGCAAACCCGCCGCATTCGCCTTCATGAACGCGCTTCGCCTGATCACCATCAGCAATAATCTCGGCGATTCAAAGTCCCTCGCGACACACCCGGCTACCACCACTCACATGCGCATCGGCGCCGAAGAACGCCAACGTCTCGGCATCAGCGACGGTGTCATCCGTTTGTCGGTCGGCCTGGAGGACATCGCAGACCTCTGTGCCGATCTCGCACGTGGGTTCGACGCGGTGACAGCCGAGACCAGCGAGCGCCAGGCGGCTGAATGATGGAGGCGGGCTATAGCAAAACCACGCGGGGTATCGAGGTCACTGTCCAGCCCTCATTCCTGGACGACCAGTCGGACCCAGACGAAAATCGTTTCGTCTGGGCCTACCGCGTGCGGATCTACAATAGGGGGCAAGAAACGGTTCAGCTACTTCGGCGGAATTGGCGTATTGTTGACGGAAAAGGCCAGGTCACTGAAGTAGAGGGCGCCGGCGTGATTGGCGAGCAACCTGTGTTGGAGGCGGGCGAGGTCTTTGAATACACGTCCGGAACGCCGCTGACCACGCCCTCCGGCTTCATGCAGGGCTCGTATCGCATGGCGATCTCGTCATCCGGTGAGGTGTTCGACGTCGCCATCCCCGCTTTCAGCCTCGATAGTCCGCAGGGCGTCGGCCCAATCAACTGACCATTGCCCTCCGATTGCGCGGCGGCCGGAACGCATGACTGACCGCAAAATCGGGGTTGGCCGCAATCGGACCGAGACCATATTCACGTAGTTCATCAGGATGCCCGGACTTGGACTCGCTCCCATCTCACAAGCCCACCCAAGCCGACGCGGAAGCCGCTGTCAGAACCCTACTCCAGTGGGCCGGCGATGATCCGACACGGGAAGGACTGCGCGATACCCCCGCCCGGGTCGCGAGATCCTACCGTGAGTTGTTCGCCGGGTATTCCGTCGATCCACTCGTGCTACTGGAACGCACGTTCGAGGAAGTCGAGGGATATGACGAGATCATCCTCCTGCGCGACATACGGCTGGAGAGTTACTGCGAACATCACATGGTCCCGATCATCGGCCGGGCCCACGTCGCCTACCTGCCGGACAATCGCGTCGTGGGCATCAGCAAACTTGCCCGGGTGGTCGACGCCTTCAGCAAGCGTCTGCAAATACAGGAAAAGCTGACGGTGCAGATCGCCGACGCCATCAACACCGTCCTTCGCCCCAGAGGCGTCGCGGTCGTGATCGAGGCCGGCCACCAATGCATGACCACTCGCGGCGTCCACAAGCCAGGGGTGAGCCTGGTAACCAGCCGCATGCTGGGCGCCTTCCGCACCAATGCCGAAACCCGGCGCGAACTGCTGGCTATGATTGGCCAACGCGCACTGACTGAGTTCGGCTGAGACCAGTGCCCATGCGGCGGCGCGTGCGACCTGCAGCACTGATCGCACTCGCCCTTGGCGGCCTTGCGTGCGCGTCCGCCGCCTTCGCTGCTGAAAGCGCGCCCGTCCAATCGAGCCGAAGCATCGCAACCCTCGTCACGGCGTCGGACGGGGTTGCCGCCGGTGCCGACCTGCATGCGGCGCTTCGGCTGCGTCTGGCGCCAGGGTGGCATACCTACTGGCAGAACCCGGGGGATGCGGGCGTGCCTCCGAGCCTTGACCTGTCCCTGCCGCCGGGCGCGCAGGCTGGTCCGATTCAATGGCCGCTTCCCCAACGCGTCGCCGAGGACGCGCTCACGACCTACGCCTACACCGGCGATGTGGTCCTGCCGTTCGATGTCACCCCAGGGCCAGGGGCGCTCGCGATCAAAGCGCACGTCGAGTGGCTGACGTGCAAGGACATTTGCGTCCCGGAACAGGCAGACCTCGCGCTCACGCTCCCGTCCGGTCCCACCACCCCGTCGCCGCAGGCTGATCTGATCGGCAGGGCCATCGCACGCGTGCCCAGCCCGGCCCCATGGGCTGCGACGATCGCGCCCGACGGCACGTTGACGCTGAGCGGGAAGGATCTCCCACAGGACGCAGCCGAGGTCGAATTCTTCCCCACCGCGTCCGGAGCGGTGGAGCACGCCGCCACCCAGCCCCCCCTCCGCCGAGGTGGCACGCTCACGCTCAAGCTCGACCCGGTCCCGACCTCACCCAGCGCGCAGGCTGGCGCCGCGCCAACCCTGGCTGGCGTCGTGGCGCTGACCACTGCGTCGGGCGCAACCCAGGCCTATGCGATCACGCCGACCCTCGTCACGACGTCCCTACCCGTCCGGAACCCCCCGCTCGGTCCACGTCTCGCACCCCTGCTGCTCCTGGCTCTGGCGGGTGGGCTGCTTCTCAACCTGATGCCATGCGTCTTTCCGATCCTCGCCATGAAGGCGATGGCGCTGGCCCGGCTGTCCGGCACAGATATGCGCCGGGTGCGCACTGAAGCGGCCAGCTACAGCCTCGGCGTGGTCACTTCCTTCATCGGGCTGGGCGCGCTGCTGACCGCGCTGCGCGAGGCAGGCGACGGCGTCGGCTGGGGCTTCCAGTTCCAATCGCCCAGCTTCGTCATCGCGGTGACCTGGGTGCTGTTCGCCGTCGGCCTCAGCCTTTCCGGCGTATTCACCGTCGGATCCAGCCTGATGGGGCGGGGCCAGCGCCTTACCAACCGGCCGGGCCACCTCGGAAGCTTCCTGACCGGGGTGCTCGCCGTAGTCGTCGCCTCTCCCTGTACCGCCCCGTTCATGGGAACCGCGATCGCGGGTGCCGTTGCGCTGCCGGCCGAGAGCTCGCTCGCGGTGTTCGCCGCACTCGGCGTCGGCTTGGCCCTGCCCTATGCCGCGCTCGCGTGCATTCCGCGCATGGCCGGGATCCTGCCGCGGCCCGGCGCTTGGATGGTGACACTGCAGCAGGTCCTGGCCTTTCCCATGTATGCCGCGACGGTATGGTTGGTCTGGGTCGTGAGCCAGCAATCGGGGCCCGCAGGCGTCTTGGTGGCGGGCTCGGGGATGGTCGCCGTTGCCGGCGGCGCTTGGCTGTTGGGCTTGGCCAATCGTAGCGCGATGTGGGGCCGCCGCATCCTCAGGGGTTCGGCTGCGGTGATCGCCGTCGCGCTGGCCGGCCTGCTCTACACCAGCAGCGCTGCGCCCACCGACCAAGCCGAACCGTTCACCACGGCCCGCTTCGACGAGCTTCGCAACGAGGGTCGCCCCGTCTTCGTGAACATGACCGCGGCCTGGTGCCTGTCATGCCTCGTCAACGAAAAGCTAGCGCTCTCACCCGCCGCCGTACGGGACGCTTTTGCTACCTCCCACGTGGCCTATCTCAAGGGCGACTGGACCAGCAAGAATCCCACGATCTCGGCCTACCTGCACCAACTCGGCCGCGATGGAGTGCCGCTCTACGTCCTGTATCCGCCGGGCCGTGATCCGATTGTCCTGCCAGAGATCTTGAGCGAAGCCACAATGCTCAACGAGCTCGCCAAACTGAAAGGCTGACCGGCAGATCCGTTTCGGCCGCGGACTCCCGCCTCACTGCAGCCGCGGCGCTGGCCTCGAGGGCGGCGGCGGCGCGAGCGTCTGCTCCTGAACGGGCGGGGGTGGCGGCGCCGCGCCGGCCGTGGCCTGCAGCCAATCCTTCAGCGACCGCTTCACCTGGAATTCGAACTCCACGTTCATGTCGTTCAGCATCTGCGTGGTGAAGTCATACAGCACCGCCCGGGAATCCTCGTCCGTATCGTTGCTCGTGCGCCGACGCGCCACCCGCGCCTCGGCATACCCCGTGCGGTCGCCACCCTCCCCGGCAAAGACGTCCAGATGCACCGCCAGCGTCCCCTCGATGCCACCCGGAACACGCTGTAGACGGGCGGTGTCGATCACGAACACGGCCCGGCCCACTGTCCCCGCCGCCACCAGCCGGTCGTTTGCCATCTGCTTCAACCCATCGGCCGGCCGCAGTGGCGAAAGCTGGGTGAGCGAGTTGTCACCCGACGGCGGCGTCCGGTCGTCGATCTCGATCGAGGCGACGTTCAAGCGGATCGGCGTCAGATAGCTGTAGCTCGGCACCGCAAAGTTGCGCGGCGGACCGTCGTCGCCACAGGCGGCAGCGAACAAGGGGAGCAGCAGCACGAACCGGCGCCCGATCATGGTATCTCCTGAGCCAAAAAGGTGGCGCACCCTGCCACGCCCGGCGTGCCGGTCAAATTGCGGCGCTCAGTCCGGATCCAGCGGACGCGCTTCCGGTTCCCGGCCCTGCACCTCGCCCCGCTCGAACCGGAAGTCGAGGTTGCAGAACTCGCACGTCATGACGATGTCGCCGGACACCGCCATGTCGTCGAGATCCTCCGGCCCGAAGCCCTCCAGGATCTCAGACAGGCGCGAACGAGAGCAACGGCAGCCATACGCCAGCGCACGGGGCCGGTCCGCGGCGACGCCCTCTTCGCTGAACAGGCGCCAAATCAGATGGTCGGACGGCAGCGCGTCGTCCAGTAATTCGGCGTCGGTGACGGTCGCCGCCAGGATGGTCGCGGCGCGCCACGCCTCGTCGTCATCCTCGGTGCTGGAGCCCTCGATGCCGCCGTCGCTGGCCACGCGTTCCAGGATCAACGCCGAGGCCCGCCAGCCCGCCAGCGTCTTCTCGCACGCAAGACGCAGCGCGCATTGCAGCTGTTCGCTGGTGCGGAAGTAGTGCAGCGCCATGTCCGCCAGCCCATTCCCCTCGATCGACACGATCCCCTGGTGGCGTTCGCGGTCGGGGCCCTGGTCCACCGTGAAGGCCAGGTAGCCCTGGCCCAGCAACGCGGCCGCAGTCGGAGCCGCGTCGGCCTCGAGCACCGCGGCGAGCTTGGTCGGCTCCGCCCGGGCGTAGCCGCGCAGCGCACCGGCCTCGGTGCAATCGGCCAGCAGCATCGTCACCGCCCCATCGCCCTTCGCCTGCAGGCTGAACGATCCGCGGAATTTGAGCGCTGCGGCGAGGGCGGCGGCGAGCGCCAGTGCCTCCCCGGCGAGGCGGATCACCGCCGGATGGTTGTCGTGCCGGGTCAACAGGGCATCGGCGAGTGGGCCGAGCCGGACGAGCCGTCCCCGCACTGGCCGGCCCGGCAGGTGGAAGGGGGTAATGCCCCGGGCGACGACGATGTCGGGCACGTCCGGGCGGTTGGCATCGAGGAAGGCAGGGGTCGCTGTCATGCACAAAAGATAGGGCGCGAACCCCTGCTTCACCACCGTCTCGAGCGTCTGGGCCGCGCTGAAGACGGAACCATTGCACCGCCCCGTTCGTTTTCGCGGCCGGGTCGACACTGCTCGACCAGGCCGACGCTGCTCGAAAGGTAGGAACCGTGACGGATACGAACGACACCGCGAAGCTCTGGGATCTAATCAAGACGGTCGAGATTGCCATGATGGTCACCGAGGACGGCGATTTCCTTCGCAGCCGCCCCATGGCGGTCTCGCAGAAAGAATTCGACGGCAAGCTGTGGTTTTTCACGCGCGCGAGTGCTCACAAGGTTACCGAGGTCGAGCATGACGAGCGCGTGAACCTGTCGTATGCCCACCCGGGCAAGCAGGATTACGTGTCGGTGTCCGGCACCGCCAAGCTGGTCAAGGACAAGGCTGCGATCGACAAGCACTGGACCGAGTCGCTCAAGACCTGGTTCCCGAAGGGCAAGGAAGACCCGGAGGTTGCGCTGCTTGAAGTCACCGTCAAGCAGGCCGAGTACTGGGACGCGCCGTCGTCCACGATGCTGCACGCCTACGGTTACGTGAAGGCCGTCGTTACCGGCGAGTCTCCGCAGCCCGGCGGTCACGGCACCGTCAAGCTCGCCTAGCCTGCCCGCCGCTACTGCGCGCTATCCCCTCTCCCGCACGCGGGAGAGGGACGATTGAGAGCCGCTCAACCGCACTCTTTACTGCGGCATAGCCGGTGAACCCAGTCGGCTTCTCCGCGTTGGTGGCGTGTGAAAGCCCTTCTGTATGTATTCGTCGCGGCTGCTGGGGCGCTCACCTCCGTGGAATCCGGCGCAAACGCCAAGCTGACTAAGACGCTCGGCGGCCCATGGTGGCCATCGATCATGTTCTCACTGATCTCCATCCTATGCCTCGCCATTCCCACGATCTTTGTCGGCGGCAACTTCCCAGCCGGCAAAATCTCCGCCGTTCCGTGGTGGGCCTGGGGCGGTGGCCTAATCAGCGCGCTCTACATTGTATCCATGCTGGTAGCACCGGGGCAGTTGGGCGCGGGCCTGTTCACCGGGCTGACGGTGACGGCCGCGGTGATCACCTCCATTGCGTTGGACAATTGGGGATTGGTGGGATTTGACGTTCACCCCGCTGGCATCGGCCGCTTGGTTGGCGGCGCTTTGATGGTGGCCGGAATCATCTGCGTGGCAGTGTTTTGAAACAGCTCAGCCACACCCTCACCGTCGAAACCGCCGGCAAGGGCCTCGTCCCGATCGGCAACCCCGTCGCCGCTTGGGTGGCGCAGGCCGGTATTACGACTGGACTGCTGACGGTGTTCATTCGTCACACCTCGGCCTCGCTTCTCATCCAGGAGAACGCCGACCCGACCGTGCGGGCCGACCTGGAATCGTTCCTTAGCTGGCTGGTGCCGGAGAACGTCGGCTACCGCCACGACACCGAGGGCCCGGACGACATGCCGGCCCACATCCGTGCGGCGCTCACGCAGACCCACCTATCGATCCCGGTGCTCGCCGGCCGTCTGGCGCTCGGCACCTGGCAGGGGATCTACGTGTGGGAGCACCGTGTCGCGCCGCACCGTCGCGAGGTCGTGCTGCATTTGCTGGGGGAGTAGCCTCCGCGAGCGGACCACTCGCTCGAACGGCCAGTCACCCGCCCGCCAGCACCCGCCGAACCTCCGCCCGCAGCCCCGGCAGCACATCGGTCTGGAACCAAGGGTTGCGCGTCTCCCAAACCCCGGTCCGCCACGACGGATGCGGCAGCGGGAAGTACCGCGGCAGGTGGTCCCGCCAATTTCGCACCCGCTCCGTCATCGGCCCCCGCCCCAGCGCGTCCACCTGGGCATAGCTCCCCACCAGCAGGGTCAACCGCAATTGCGGCATCAGCCCGAGTAGCCGCGACCGCCAGAGTTGCGCGCATTCCGGGCGCGGCGGGCAGTCGCCGCCTTTTGGCAGGCGGCCGGGGTAGCACAGCCCCATCGGCAAAATCGCCACCGTGGCACCGTCGTAGAACTCCTCCGGCGACATCCCCAACCACAAGCGCAGCCGCTTGCCGCTCTCATCGGTCCAGGGCGTGCCGCTGATGTGCACCTTGGTCCCCGGCGCCTGGCTCGCGATCAGCACCGTCGCCGTCGTCGACACCCGCAGGATCGGGCGCGGGCCGAGCGGCAATTTGTCGGAACAGGCGATGCACGCACGGGCTTCGGCGGCGGCGAGTTCTAGGGTGTCGTCAAGCAAGCTTGTATTCCACCTCGGCCGTGTAAACCGCGCTCTCCTTGCCCAGCAGCGAGGAGAACAGCGTGAAGTGCTCCACCTCGACCGGGTCGATCCGCAGTAGATTGTGCGCCTGCACCCATTCCGCCAGCTTGCCCGGCGGAGAGTTGTCCAGGCGCGCCAACGTCACGTGCGGCATGAAGCGGCGACGCTCCGGCTCGAAGCCGACGCGCTGGATCGCCGTCTCGATCTTGGCCTGCAAATGCTCGAGCTGCGGGTTGCGTGCCACCCCGGCCCACAGCGCCTGCGCCCGGCCGGCTTTCTCCTGCACGCCGACGCCGCTCAACTGCAGCGTGAAACGCTTGCCGCGCAACGCCGCCAGCGCGTCGTCCAGTTCCTCCGCCCGGTGGCCCGGCAGTTCGCCCAGGAATCGCAGCGTCAGGTGGTAGTTCTCCGGCGGCAGCCAGCGCGCACCGGGCAGCCCGGTGGCGAGGCGGGCCAGCCGGATGCGCACCTCCGGCGGCAGATCCAGGGCGACGAACAGTCTCACGACGCAGCCGGAACCTCCCGCAGCAGCTGTTCCACGGCGGGCTTGATGCGGGCGACCACGCGCTTCACCCCCTCGGGGTTCGGGTGGATGTGATCGGCCTGGTTGAGCGCCGGGTCACCCGCCACGCCCTGCAGGAAGAACGGGTCGTAGAGCAGCCCGGGCCGCTTGCCGAGGGTTGCGAACACGCCGGCGAATTCCCTCTCATACGGCGCCCCGAGATTGGGCGGCGCCACCATGCCGGACAGCAACGTCGGCAGGTGGTCGTGCTGCAACGTGTCCAGGATGGCGGTCAGGTTGGCCTGCATCTCCTTGGGGTCGGTGCCGCGCAGCCCGTCATTGCCGCCGAGTTCGACCAGCACCGCGTCCGGTTTGTCGGCCAACGCCCAGTCCAGCCGGGCACGGCCGCCGGCGGTGGTGTCGCCGGACACGCCGCCATCCAGGATCGCCACGTCCAGCCCATCCGCCTTCAGCGCTTGCCCCAGTTGCGCCTGGAACCCATCCGGTTGCGCCAGGCCGTACCCCGCGGCCAGCGAGTCGCCGAATACCAGCAGCTTCACCGTCCGCGCCCCCGCCACGGCCGGGTGTAAAAGCAGCAAGATGGCGAACGCCGCCTGTGCCCACCGCCGCGCGGGGCCATATGGAGGAACCATGGACATCACTCCTCCGATAACCGCACCTCTCGTGAGGGTGCGGGACCTCCGCTTGACCGTGCCCGCGGCGGCAGGGCCGGTCAACATCCTCAGCGGCATCGATCTGGACGTGCAGGCAGGCGAGGCGGTCGGCATCGTGGGTCCTTCGGGCTCTGGCAAGACCAGCCTGCTGATGGTGCTGGCGGGGTTGGAACGCGCGACCGGGGGGAGCGTCTCGGTAGCAGGGAATGATCTGACCGCCATGAACGAGGACGCCCTGGCCCGTTTCCGCCGCGCCACCGTCGGCATCGTGTTCCAGGCCTTCCACCTGATCCCGACCATGACCGCGCTGGAGAACGTCTCCGTCCCACTCGAATTGGCCGGCCGCGCCGACGCCGCCAGTCGCGCCGCCGACAGCCTGCGCGCCGTCGGGCTGGGCCATCGGCTGACCCACCTGCCGGGTCAGCTGTCGGGCGGCGAGCAGCAGCGGGTCGCCCTCGCCCGCGCCTTCGCCCCCGCGCCCCGCCTGCTGCTCGCCGACGAGCCGACCGGCAATCTGGACGCCGCCACCGGGCGCACCGTGATGGACCTGCTGTTCGGCATGCAGGCCGAGCACGGCACCACCCTGCTGCTCATCACCCACGACCCGGCGCTCGCCGCCCGCTGCGCCCGCCAAATCCGCATCGCCGATGGCCGCGTGACCGAGCCCGTCGCTTGAGGCTGGCGTGGCGGCTGGCGCTGCGCGACCTGCGCGGCGGGGTGCGCGGCATCCGCGTTGTGCTTGCGTGCCTCGCGCTGGGCGTCGCGGCGATCGCGGCCGTCGGCAGCCTGCGCGCCGCAGTGGATTCCGGGCTGGCCGAGAACGGCGCGGCGCTGCTGGGCGGTGATCTGGCGGTCGACGGCGGCGCGCAGCCCCTGCCGGACGCGCTGCTGCCTTGGCTGACTCAGCGCGGCGCCAAAGTGTCCAAGATCGTCACCATGCGCTCGCTGCTGGTCGCCGCGTCCGGCCAGCGCCAGTTGATCGAGCTGAAGGCGGTCGACCCGGCCTACCCCCTGATCGGCACCGCCGTGCTCGACCCGGCGATCCCCTTACCCCAGGCGCTCGACGGCGGCGTGGTCGCCGATCCGCTGGTACTCGCCCGTCTGCACCTGCATGCCGGCGACCCGGTTCGCATCGGCACCGGCAGCTTCGTGCTGCGCGCGGCGCTGACCAGTGAGCCCGACCACGCCAACGGCCTCGCCATCCTCGGCCCCCGCGTGTTGATCGCCGCCTCGGCCCTGCCGACGACCGGGCTGGTGCAAACCGGCTCGCTGCTGAACTACGAGTGGCGGCTGCTGCTGCCCCCCGGCACCGACCCCAAGGCGTTCACCGCCGCCATCCGCACCGCCTTTCCCGACTCCGGCTGGCGCATCCGCGACGCGACCGAGGCCGCCCCCGGCGTCACTCGCGCTGTGGATCAGACCAGCCTGTTCCTGTCACTGGTCGGCCTGTGCTCGCTGCTCGTCGGCGGCATCGGCGTCGCCACGGGGGTGCGGGCCTGGATGGAGGCACGGGCCCGCACGGTCGCGACGCTGCGCTGCCTGGGCGCCGGGTCGGGCCTGATCCTGCAAGTGTTCCTGCTGCAGGTCGGGCTGCTCTGCGCGGCGGGGATCGTCATAGGCTTGGTCGCGGGGGCAGCGCTGCCCGTGGTGGGGCTGGGGCTGTTCGGCGACCTGTTGCCGGTGCCCGCCACGGCTGGGATCTATCCCGGGCCGCTCGCCTTGGCCGCCCTCTACGGCGCGCTGACCGCGGGGGCGTTCGCGCTGTGGCCGCTGGCCCGGGCGGCGCAGATCCCGGGCGCCGCCCTGTTCCGCGACGCGCTGCTCCCGGCCGGCCGCGGCGTGCCCGTTGCGGTCTGGGCGGCCAACATCGCCTTGGTGCTGATCCTGATCGCCATCGTGGTCGGCACCGCGACCAACCGGTTCTTCGCGCTGTGGTTCTGCGGCAGCGCCGCCGCGACGCTCGTGGTGTTCCGCGCCGGCGGCTGGCTGCTCATGGCGGTGGCGCGCCGGGCTGGCGTGCAGCGTCCGGTGCCGCTGCGGCTCGGGGTCGCCAACCTGTTCCGCCCGGCCAGCCAGGCGCCGCTGCTGCTGGTGGCGCTCGGCCTGGGGCTGACCACCCTGGCCTCGGTCGCACTGATCCAGGGCAACATCCGCCGCCAGATCCTGGGCCAGCTGCCCGAGGCCGCGCCGTCATTCTTCTTCATCGACATCCAGAACGACCAACTGGCCCAGTTCGAGCAGATCGTGCACGCCACCCCCGGCACCGCCGATCTGCACCAAGTGCCCAGCCTGCGCGCCCGCATCGTGTCGCTGAAGGGCGTCCCCGTGGACCAGGTGCACGTCAAACCCGGCAGCGAATGGGCGCTGCGGGGCGATCGCGGCCTGACCTATTCCGCCGAGGTGCCCCGGGGCTCCATCGTCGTATCCGGGCAATGGTGGCCGGCCGATTACGACGGCCCGCCGCTACTCTCGCTGGACGCCGGGCTGGCGGAGGGCTGGGGCATCGGCCTCGGCGACACCATCCGGGTGAACGTGCTCGGCCGGGACCTGGACCTGAAAGTGGCCAATCTGCGCGCCATCCAGTGGCGCCAACTGGCGATCAACTTCGCCCTGGTGGCATCGCCCGGCCTGCTGGAGCACGCGCCCCACATGCACATCGCCACCGTCCGCGAGCCGCCGGCCGAGGACGCGCCCCTGCTGCAGGCGGTGAGCGACGCGCTGCCCAACGTGACCGGCATCCGCGTTGCCGACATCCTGCAATCCGTGGCGGACCTAGTGGGCCAACTGGCGACCGCGCTGGCGGCCACCGGATCGGTGACGCTTGCCTCCGGGGTGCTGGTGCTCGCCAGTGCGGTGGCGGCCGGGCAGCGGCGCCGGGTGGCGGAGGCGGTCGTGCTGAAAACGCTCGGCGCCACGCGGGCACAGATCCGGACCGCCTGGCTGGTGGAGTTCGGCTTGATCGGCGCCACCGCCGGGCTGATCGCAGCCGGCTTGGGCACCCTGGCCAGTTG
This sequence comes from uncultured Acetobacteraceae bacterium, assembly GCA_964242215.1. Lineage (GTDB taxonomy): Bacteria > Pseudomonadota > Alphaproteobacteria > Acetobacterales > Acetobacteraceae > LMUY01. The sequence continues at coordinate 41,432 of CAXTCJ010000035.1, forward strand.
GGGGGTGGTGCATTATCTCCTGCGCGCGCCCTGGTCGTTCCTGCCCGGCGTGCTGGCGCTGACGGTTGGCGGCTGCGTGGTCGTGATGCTGGGATTCGGCTATGCCGGCACCGCCGCGGCGTTGCGGGTGAGGCCAGCGCCATATCTGCGTGACGTTTGATGTTAAACCGTAGCAATCCGTTAGCGATTTCCCTTGATCATAGGGGCGAGTCAGACAAAATGCTGGAACAAGAGGCATTTCGCTTCAAACTGAGGAATCACTAGGCCATGGCCTACACTCCCGACTCTCGGGCCTACGCTCCGGCGTCAGCCACCAATGCGGCGGTCATCGACGCCGGGCTGCGCGCCTACATGCTGCGCGTCTACAACTGGATGACGTCGGGCCTGCTGCTGACCGGCATCGTGGCATACGGTGTCGCGAACACGCAGCTGATCAACCTGTTCTACCCCGTGGTGCAGACGCCGTATGGCATGCGTCACGCGCAGGGTCCGTTGGCGATCGTTGCCATGCTCGCCCCGCTGGCCTTCGTGCTGGTGCTGTCGTTCGGCGTGAACCGTCTGTCCAAGACCGCCGTGCAGGGCATCTTCTGGGCGTTCTGCGCCGCGATGGGCGCCAGCCTCACGTCGATCTTCCTGTCCTACAGCGGCGAGTCGATCGTGCGCACCTTCTTCATCACCGCCGGCACGTTCGGCGCGA
>CAXTCJ010000036.1:0-24213 GCA_964242215.1 uncultured Acetobacteraceae bacterium
CCTGACGCGCTGCGATCACATCGTCCGGCTTGATCGCAGTCTGGTCCGCCGCATGAGCCATGCCCACCAGACCGATCGCCAACGCCACGCCACCCATCACCATTGCCCGCATCGACCAGCCCTCTGAAACGTTGCAGCTTATGGTGTCATTGGCCACGCGTCGCTGCCAAACGAAAAGCGCATGACATGCCGCAGCTTTCCCTTCAGTTGTGCGCCCATCCAGGAGTTCTGCGAGTTCATGCCAGCCAACATCCGCTCCGTTGCCGTCTTCTGCGGGTCCCGCGTGGGCCATGACCCGGCGTGGCGCGCCGGCGCCGAAGCACTCGGGCGCGGCCTCGCCTCCTATGGCATTAGGCTGGTCTACGGCGGCGGCCGGGTCGGGCTGATGGGCGCGGTGGCGGATGGTGCGCTGGCCGCGGGTGGGGCAGTGACCGGGATCATCCCCGACTTCCTGCGGGCCCGGGAAGTGGCGCATCCTGGCGTTCCGGACCTGCTGGTGACCGACACCATGCACAGCCGCAAGGCACTGATGGCCGAGCATGCCGACGCTTTCGTCACCTTGCCGGGCGGCTTGGGCACGCTGGACGAGACGATCGAGATCATCACCTGGCGGCAGTTGGGGCTGCACGACCGGCCGGTGCTGATCGCCAACCTCAACGGCTGGGCCACCGGGCTGATCAACCTGCTGAACGAGTTCGTCACCGACGGTTTCGCAGACCCCTCCGCCCGTGCCCTGTATGAGGTGTTGCCGGACGTTCCCGCGATCCTACGACGCCTGCTGACACTGCCGGCGCGGACGTAGCTTGCAGCCGGAGCAACCCGGCGCTATACGCCGCTCCTCGGTCGGAGCGTAGCTCAGCCTGGTAGAGCGCTTGCTTCGGGAGCCAGAGGCCGGAGGTTCGAATCCTCTCGCTCCGACCAATTCGTTTTCAGCTTGCCCGCCGCAGCAGGAACAGCGCCTGCTCCCCGAACATGTTGGCCAACCGGGGGAAGCGGCGCCAGGGCGAACGCCTCCCGGCTTCGTCGACGGCGAGCCAGCGCTCCACGGCATACCCCTCCTGCTGGCACAGTTCGAAGAAGTCGCGAATGGTGCAGGGGTGGATGTTCGGCGTCTCGTGCCAGGGCCGGTCCCACGTCTTGGTCATCGGCATGCGGCCGCCGACCAGCAACTGGCGCCGCACCGACCAGTGGCCGAAATTCGGGAACGACACCAACGCGCGGGTGCCGATCCGCAGCATCTGCCGCAGCACCTCCCGCGGACGCTCCACCGCCTGCAGTGTGCGGGACAGCACGACATAGTCGAACGCCGCGTCCGGGTAGTGCTCCAGGTCGGTATCGGCGTCGCCCTGCATCACCGGCAGGCCGTGGGCGACGGCGTGGGTCACGGCGGCCATGTCCAGTTCGATGCCGCGCGCGTCGCAGCCGCGGGTTCGGAACAAATGGTCCAGCAGGTCCCCATCGCCGCAGCCGATGTCGAGCACCCGGCTACCGGGGCTGATCATCTCGCTCATCAATCGCAGGTCGAGCCGCATGTTCTTCGCGACGAACTGAACGGGCGGCTTCAACGCGGCCTTCTCCCTCTCCCCTTGCGGGAGAGGGCCGGGGTGAGGGGTGGCCGTTCGTGCGTTAAGTGGCTGAAGCCGCCCCTTCCCGCGCAGAACGGCAGAAGGAGGGTCATGCCAGCCCTGCGTGTTCGGCACAGCCGCTCAGGAAGCCACGCAGAGTGCGGTGGAAATCCGGCTCGTCCAGCAAAAACGCGTCGTGCCCCTTATCCGACGCGATCTCCACAAAGCTGACGTTCGCCGCGGCCCGGTTCAGCGCACGCGCGATGGCGCGGGACTGCGGCGTCGGGAACAACCAGTCGGACGTGAACGAAACAACGCAGAACCGAGTGCGCGTGCCACCGAACGCCGCCGCCAGATTGCCGTCGTGCTCGGCCGCCAGGTCGAAGAAATCCATCGCCCGGGTGATCGTCAGGTAGGAGTTCGCGTCGAACCGGCGCACGAACGTGCTGCCCTGGTGACGCAAGTAACTCTCCACCTCGAACATGTCGCCGAACAGGCTCAACGCCTCCTGCGCCCGATCCGGACCCGCCTGCAACCGGCGGCCGAACTTGCGGGTCAGCGCCTGCTCCGAAAGGTAGGTGATGTGCGCCGCCATCCGCGCCACGGCCAGGCCGCGCGCGGGCACTTGGCCCGTCTCCCAATAGCGGCCGGCGCGATACTCGGGGTCGGCGAAGATCGCCTGCCGGCCAACCTCGTGGAAGGCGATGTTCTGCGCGGAGTGGAACGGTGCGGTGGCGATCGGCACCGCGGCAAACACCATCGCCGGGTAGGTGGACGCCCATTCCAGCACCTGCATGCCGCCCATCGATCCGCCGACCACGGCGAACAGCCGGCCGATGCCCAGGTGATCGATCAGTCGCTTCTGCGCCCGCACCATGTCGCGGATGGTGATGGGGGGGAACAAGGTGCCCCACGGCTCGCCGGTCGCCGGGTCGATCGACCGAGGGCCGGTCGAGCCGAGGCAGGACCCCAGCACGTTGGTGCAGATGACGAAGAACCGATCGGTGTCGATCGGGCGCCCCGGGCCGACCACGACCTCCCACCAGCCGGGTTTGCCGGTGATCGGGTGGCGTTCGGCCAGGTATTGATCGCCGGTGAGCGCATGGCACACCAGGATCGCGTTGCTGCGGTCAGCATTGAGCGCACCGTAGGTCTGGTATGCGACGTCGATGCCCGGCAGGCTCTGGCCGCAATCCAGCGCGAAGACCTCGCCGAAGCGGGCGAATTGGTGCGCAACCGGCGCCAAAGCGTCGGGTTGAGGGGTTTGAGGCAGATCCACGCCGCTTTGTATGGCGATGCGGCCACGACGCGGCAACAGTGCCTGTTATGTCCGCCGTGAATACGGGCCTTCACGACAACGGAGCGCCGATAGCAGCGGTAATGCGTTTGCCCCGTCGCACCGCCCGGTTTATGCGTTTGTTCATGTCCAGCACTCTACAACCGGCCGCACCGCCGGATCTCTCGGCCCTGCGCGCTGAGTTGGATCGGCTGGACGACGCCATGCACGACCTGCTCATGGAGCGCGCCGGCGTGGTGGAGAAGGTCGGCCAGGTGGCAGCCAAGGGTCGCGTGGCACTCCGCCCGGGCCGCGAGGCCGCCATCATCCGCCGGCTGCTGGCGCGTCACACCGGCCGGTTCCCGCCGGGCCGGCTGGTGCAGCTGTGGCGCGAGCTGATCAGCGGCATGACGGCGATCCAGCGCCCCTTCCTGCTCGCCGTCTGTGCGCCCGATTCCGCCAGCGGCTACATCGCGGCAGCGCGGGAGCACTTCGGCCCGCAGACACCGATCCGTGTCCTCCGCACCCCCGCCCAGGCCATCGGTGAGGTGAGCAACGGCGCTGCCTCCGCCGCCGTCCTGCCGCTGCCGGCCGAGGACGAACCCGCATCGGCCGCATGGTGGACCGCCCTGCTGCACAAGGACGAACCCCGCATCCACATCGTCGGCCGCCTGCCCTTCTGGGTGCCGCGGCCGGAGGGTACCCGCGAACTGCCGGCGCTCCTGGTCTCTGCCGCCCCGCCGGATCCGAGCGGGCTGGACCGATCTTTCCTCGGGCTGGAAGTCGGCATGGATCAGAGCCGTGCCCGCCTGTCTGCCAGCCTGGCCGAGGCCGGGTTCGAGACCGGCACCACCGTCCTGCGCCGCGATCCGGGCCCAGGTGCCGCCCGCGTGCTGGTGGACGTGGCCGGTTTCGTCGCGGACAGCGACCCACGGCTGCCGACCCTGACCGCCACCCTGCGCCCGCCTGTCGTGCTGGGCGCCTACGCCGTCCCGATTGGAGGAACACAATGAGTGCGCCGCGCCCGAACCCCGCAATCCTGAAGATCGCGCCCTATGTGGGCGGCGAGGCGCAACTCACGGGCGTCAACCGGGTCATCAAACTGTCGTCCAACGAGGGCGCTTTCGGTCCGCCCCCCGCCGCCATCGCCGCCGCCGCCAAGGCGGCCACCGAGATGCACCGCTACCCCGATGGCGGCTGCCACGCGCTGCGCCAGGCGATCGGCTCGCGGTTCGGGCTGGACCCGGAGCGCATCGTCTGCGGCAACGGGTCGGACGAGTTGCTGGCGCTGCTGATCCACGCCTACGCCGGCCCGGGTGCGGAGATCGTGATGAGCGCGCACGGCTTCGTCATGTACGATATCGCCGGCACCGCCTCTGGCGCCCGCGTGATCAAGGTGCCGGAGCGCAACCTTGGGACCGACATCGACGCGATGCTGGCCGCCGTGTCGCCGGACACGCGCATGGTGATCATCGCCAACCCGAACAACCCGACCGGCAGCCTGCTGCCGCAATCCGAGGTCGAGCGGCTGCGCGCGGGCCTGCCGCCGGACGTGCTGCTGCTGATCGACGCTGCCTATAGTGAGTACGTGGACCGCCCCGACTACGACGCCGGCACCAAACTGGTGGATGCCGGCGACAACACGGTGATGACGCGCACCTTCAGCAAGATCTTCGGCATGGGCGGCACGCGGCTCGGCTGGTGCTATGGCCCGCCGGCCATCATCGATGTGATGAACCGCAGCCGCGGCCCGTTCAACGTGAACCTGGTCGCCCAGGAAGCCGGCATCGCCGCACTGTCGGAGCAGCATTGGGTGGAAGCCGGGCGCGCCCACAACGCCACCCAGCGCGCCAAGCTGACGGCGGCGCTCGAGAGCATCGGCATCAAAGTCTGGCCCAGCGAGGGCAATTTCGTGCTGGCCGATTTCGCCACGCCCGAAGCCGCCGACGCCGCCGACGCTGCCCTGCGCCGCCGCGGCATCATCGTCCGCGGCATGCGCGCCTACAATCTTGCGCACTGCCTGCGGATCACCGTCGGTACCGCGGAGGAGTGCGACCTGGTGGCGGAGGCGCTAGCCGAACGGCATGGCTGACCCGGTGTTTCGCCGGCTCGTGGTCATCGGACTCGGGCTGATCGGCAGCTCCGTCCTGCGCGCTTGCCAGGAGCACCCCGGCCTGGTTGGGCACCTGGTCGCCCACGATAGCGACCCGGTCGTGCTAGGCCGGGTGGGTGAGTTGGGGCTGGCCGATACGGTCGAGCCGAGCCTCACCGCCGCCGTGGCTGGGGCGGATTGCGTCATGCTGTGTGCCCCCGTGGGCGCCTTCGCGGTCCTGGCAGCGGCGATCGCGCCGCATCTCGCGCCGGGCACCGTGGTGACGGACACCGGCTCCACCAAGCAGTCGGTGATTCGGGACCTGGGCGCCGCCCTGCCCGCATCGGTGCACCTGGTGCCGGCGCACCCGATGGCGGGGACCGAGTTCTCGGGTCCGGACGCCGGGTTCGCCACCCTGTTTAAGGGCCGCTGGTGCCTTCTGACCCCCCTGCCCGACTGCGACCCGGCGGCGGTCGAGCAGGTCGCGGCATTGTGGCGCGGCATGGGGGCCGAGATCGAGACGATGGAGCCGGGCCACCACGATCGCGTCGTCGCCATCGTCAGCCACCTGCCCCACCTGATCGCGTTCACCATCTGCGGCACCGCCGACGACTTGGCCGACGAGAGCCGCCAGCAGGTGATGCGCTTCGCCGCTGCCGGCTTCCGCGACTTCACCCGCATCGCCGCGTCCGACCCGGTCATGTGGCGTGACGTATTCCTGAACAACCGCGAGGCGCTGCTCGAGATGCTGGCCCGCTTCACCGAGGACGCCCAGGCGATGGCCCGCGCGGTCCGATGGGGTGACGCCAGCTACATCGAGCACAAGATCGACCGCGGACGTGCGGTCCGCCGCAGCCTGATCGAGCTGAACCAGGCCTGACGCTTGCCGCTGATCAGCGTGACCCGGCTCCGCCTCGCCTCGCCGCGGTATCTGCCGGGGTTTGTCTGGTATGCGGTCCGCTCGGCTTCGCAGGCCCGCCGCAGCCCCGGTTTCCAGGGAATGCGGTTTCTGGCGGACCGGCGGCTGACGTTCTGGACCGCGACGGCCTGGGACGACCTCGCCGGCATGAAGGCGCATCGCAACGCCGGGTCGCACCGGTTTGCCATGAAATACCTCGCCGCCTGGTGCGACGAGGCGAGTGTCACTCGCTCGCTCGGTCCCATCGAGTCGATGGACGATTGGGCCGCGGCCCATGATCGGATGCTGGCCGAGGGCGAGGCCAGCCATGTCCGCCAGCCGAGCCCGCAGCAGCTCACCCGATCCTGGGCGCCACCGCGGACCCGTCGGCGGTTCAGCCGATAAAGGCCAGCAGATCGGCGTTCAGCTTGTCCTTCGACACGAAGAACGTGGCGTGCGGCGCGCCCTCATACTCGATGAGCCTCGCCCCCGGAATCATGCTCGCGGCCTGCCGCCCGGCGATGTCGATCGGCACCGTCGCATCGGACGTGCCATGAATCACCAAGGTCGGGATGGTGAACGCCTTCATGTCCGGCCGGAAATCCGTCTCGGAAAAGGCGTGCACGCAATCTGTGGTGGCCTTGGGCGACGCCTTCATGGCCATCCAGAGCGCCCACTCCAGGATCTCCGTCGTGACAGTGAAGTTCAGCAAACCCGCCCCGAAGAACTGCTTGCCGAAGCCGGCGAGGAAGTTCGGCCGGTCCGCCGCCAACCCATCGAGGATCTTGTCGAACACCGACTGGTCCGCGCCGTCCGGATGATCCGGCGTCTTCAACAGCATCGGCGTTACGGCCGACAGCAGCACCGCCTTGGCCACTCGCGCCGTGCCGTAGCGCGACAGGTAGCGCGCCACCTCGCCGCCGCCCATCGAGAACCCAACGAGCGTGGCGCCCTGTAGGTCCAGCCCGTCCATGATCGCCTGCAGGTCGGCGGCCAGAGTGTCGTAATCGTAGCCACCCCAGGGCTGGCTGGACTTGCCGAAGCCACGCCGGTCATAGGCGATGACGCGGTAGCCACTCGCGGCCAGGACGGGCGCCTGGTACTCCCACATGTCGGAATTGAGCGGCCAGCCATGGATCAGCACCACGGGCTTGCCGGTCCCCCAATCGTTGTAGAACAGCTCTGTCCCGTCGGCGGCCTTGATGTACGGCATTCGATCCTCCGTCGTGTGTGCCTCGGGAACGGGGCCGGCGGGGGATTGGTTTCGACGGCAAGGGTTTGTTTACCCGCTCCCGGTAGGGTCGATCCGGGATGCTCATAGCCAGATCTTACAGACCGGAACAAACGCCCAGGCAGGTCACCGATCGCGCGGTTGCCGCCGAGCGTGGGCGCGTGGCCGAGACGATCTCGTTCCCGGTAATCGCCGGGCTGATCCGCGGCATGGACCTGCTGGTGTTGTGCCTTGCCGGGCTCCTGTCCACCAGCCTGGTCACCTGGGTGTACGGCACTGATCTGCAGGGCCCGGTAACGATCGCCGCGTTTGCCGGTGCGGTCGCGGCCAACATCGCCATGGCGCGGGACCAGGCCTACACACAGACAGCCCTGGTATCGGGCCCACGGCAGATCCGGCTGATGCTCAAGCCGCTGGTCATAGGAACAGCCTGGCTGGTCGCCTGCCTGTTCGTGTTCTACCAGGGACGGTTACCGTTCCGAATTTGGCCGCTCGCCTGGGCCGGGATCGCCGCCCTGCTGATCGGCGGCAGCCGCATCCCGCTCACCCGGCTGATGCGGCACTGGACGGAAGCAGGGCGCTTGGCCCGCAAGATCGCCATCGTCGGCGTCAACGATTTCAGTGGCGAGTTCATCAACCGGCTCAAGGGCGAACCCGGCAAATACCAAGTCATCGGCATCTTCGACGACCGGATGTCCCGCGTGCCCAACAACCTTTCCGATGTGGCGGTGCGTGGGACAGTGGAGGACCTGGTTGTCCTCTCCAGGGAGGAGCAGATCGACATCATCGTGATCGCCCTGCCGCTGAGCGCGCCCGACCGGATCAGGGCCGTGGTCGACCAACTCAGTAGCACCGTGGCCGATATCGTGCTCACCACCGACCTGGCCGGGCTGCAGTTCTCCCGCACCCAGTTCGAGGGCATCGGCCGCAACCCGGTCGTGTCGATCCGCAAGGCGCCGCTCAGGGATTGGCGGGCGCTGCAGAAGACACTGTTGGATTACGGCCTGGGATCGCTGGCTCTACTGGTGCTGTCGCCGTTGCTGCTGCTGACCGCCCTGCTGATCAAGCTCGACTCGCCCGGCCCGGTGCTGTTCCTGCAGCCGCGGATGGGGCTGAACAACCGGCTATTCATTTGCTACAAGTTCCGCTCCATGCGGCATGGCGCGGCCGACCTGCTGGCAAACCGGCAGACCACGCGCAACGACGCCCGGATCACCCGGGTGGGCCGCGTGATCCGCAAGCTGTCGGTCGACGAACTGCCGCAGTTGTTCAACGTGCTGAACGGCACGATGTCGCTGGTCGGCCCGCGCCCGCACGCCCCCAACACCAAGGCGGCCAACCAACTATTCGCCGACGTGGTGCAGCAATATGCCGTGCGCCACCGGGTCAAGCCCGGGATCACCGGCTGGGCCCAGGTGAACGGCTGGCGCGGCGAGACCGCCACCATCGAGCAGATCGAGCAGCGGGTGGCGTGCGACCTGTTCTACATCGAGAACTGGTCGGTCCGCTTCGACCTCAAGATCATGGCGCTGACCCTGCTGCGCGAAGTCAGCAGCCGCCACGCGTTCTAGGCGCCCTTATCCTCCCCCGTCCTTCACGGGGGAGGTGGCGGCGCAGCCGACGGAGGGGGCGCCCGGGCCGCCCCTCCCCAGGGGCGCGAGGGCGGATGGCACTCGCAAGCCCCTTACAAACGATACTCTTGGCCTGACCACCGCCCGGACCCTATAACCCGCCCATGATCCTGGTCACCGGCGGCGCTGGCTTCATCGGCTCCAATCTCAACGCCGCCTTGGCAGACGCGGGGCACGAGGTCGTTGTCGTCGACTGGCTCGGTACGGAGGGCAAGTGGCGCAACCTGGCCGCCCATCCGCCGGCGCTGTTGTTGATGCCGGACGCACTCGAGCATTTCCTCGCGACCAACCCTCCGCTCGAGATGGTGTTCCATCTCGGTGCCATCAGCGCCACCACCGCGACCGACGGCGATCTGGTCTGGATGACCAATGTCGAATTGCCGCTGATGCTGTGGAATTGGTGTGCGGCCCGCCATATCCGTTTCATCTACGCCTCGTCGGCGTCCACCTATGGCGACGGATCCGCCGGGTTCGAGGACGATATCGATGCCCTGGCCACGCTCCGGCCGAAAAACTTGTACGGCTGGAGCAAGCACGCCTTCGACCTGCGGGTTGCCAAGATGCTGAAGGCCGGCTCCATGCGGCCGCCGCAATGGGCAGGACTGAAGTTCTTCAACGTCTACGGGCCGAACGAGTACCACAAAGGCTCGATGATCTCGGTCGTGAAGGTGAAACACGACGACATCCTCGCCGGGCATGCCCCGAAGCTATTCCGCTCCACCGATCCGAACATGGCGGACGGGCAGCAGATGCGCGACTTCGTCTGGGTCGGCGACGTGGTCGACATCATGCTGTGGCTGCTCGCCTCCCCCGGCGTGAATGGCCTGTTCAATGTCGGCACCGGCAACGCCCGCTCCTACCAGCACTTGGCGGAGGCCGTCTGCCGCGCCGCGAATGTGCCGGAGCGGGTCGAGTTCATCGACATGCCGCCCCACCTGCGCGACGGCTACCAGTCCTTCACCCAGGCCACCACCGACCGTTTGCGCGCATTCGGCTATGCCGGCCAGTTCACCGTCTTGGAGGAGGGTATCCGCCGCTACGTCGCGGACTATCTGGAAACCGCGGACGCCTATCGTTGATCCCCGTCCTGCTGTTTCCGCAGTTCAACCCGGTGCTGGTGCAGCTCGGGCCGATCGCGATCCGCTGGTATGCGCTGGCCTATATCTCCAGCCTACTGCTGGGCTGGCGGATCATGCGCCGCCTGGTGGAGCGCAGCCCCGCCGTCGCCACACCCTTGCAAACCGACGATTTCCTGACCTGGGCCACGCTGGGCGTCGTGCTCGGCGGCCGCCTCGGCTACGTGCTGTTCTACCAGCCCGGCCGGTTCCTCGAGCAGCCCGCCACGATCTTCGCCGTGTGGGAGGGTGGCATGTCGTTCCACGGCGGCGCGCTCGGTGTCGTGGTAGCGCTGATCATCTACTGCTGGAAGAACAAGATCCCGCTGCTGGGCTTTGCCGACCGCATCGCCGTCGTGACGCCCATCGGCCTCGGACTGGGCCGCGTCGCGAACTTCATCAACGGCGAGCTATGGGGGCGCCCGGCCCCGGATTGGCTGCCCTGGGCCATGATCTTCCCCCAAGCCGGCCCCGAACCGCGCCACCCCAGCCAGATCTACCAGGCCCTCATGGAGGGTTTGCTGCTGTTCATCCTGCTGTGGGTCCTATCCCGCCGCGAAGCGATCCGCGCCCGCTTCGGCTTCCTGACCGGCACGTTCCTGGTTGGGTACGCCATCGCGCGCAGCATCGGCGAGCTGTTCCGCCAGCCGGATGCCTTCCTGGGCTACCTCTACGACGGTGCCACGATGGGCCAATTGCTCTCGATCCCGATGCTGCTGGTTGGATTGGTGCTGATGATCCGGGCCCATCCCCGCACCGCCTTGGCCTGATGGAGCGGCTGGATTTGTTCATGGCGCGCGCGAACGCCCGATACTACGCCCAGCACGACCCGTTCGCCGACTTCACCACCGCCCCCGAAATCAGCCAGGCGTTCGGTGAAGTGCTGGGCGCCTGGGCGGCGATCCAGTGGGAGTCGATGGGCCGGCCGGACCCGGTGATCCTCGCCGAAGCCGGCCCCGGCCGTGGCACGCTGATGGCGGATGCTCTGCGTGCGGTCACCCGAGTGGCCCCGGCTTTCCGGGCGGCGTTGCGGCTGCATCTGGTGGAAACGTCACCCCGCTTGCGTGCCGTCCAGGCAACGGTGCTGCCGGACGCGACGTGGCACGACCGCGTCGAGGATCTGCCAGGAGGCCCTATCATCCTGCTCGCCAACGAGTTCCTGGACGCACTCCCCATCCGCCAGTTTGTTCGCCGTGGGGAAGCCTGGTCCGAACGCTTCGTCGAGGACGGAAAGTGGGCGGAGGTTGCCGCTCCTCTCCCTCTCCCCTTGAGGGAGAGGGTCGGGGTGAGGGGTAGCCAACCGTTCGGTGCGTCGGGCGCAAGCGGCCCTCGCACGCAGGCGGAAGAGGAAGAAGAAATCTGGGAGTGGCGTGACCCAGCCCTGGCCCACGACCTCGGCGACCGCCTTCGCGCAGCCACGGGCGTCGCCCTCTTCCTCGACTACGGCCCGCTCGCCACCGGTCCTGGCGACAGCCTGCAAGCCCTCCGTGCCGGACAGCCGGCCGACCCGCTGGCCGATCCCGGTGCCGCCGACCTCACCGCCCATGTCGACTTCGAAGCCTTCGCCCGTGCCTCCGGCCTGCCACCATACGGACCGCTCCCCCAAGGCAAGTTCCTGACCCGCCTCGGCTTGTTCGCACGCATCAATCGCCTCGCCACAACCCTTCCCCCTCGAGAGGCCATGCGCATGACCGAAGCGGGCCGCCGCCTGGCCGAACCGGACCGCATGGGCGCGCTGTTCAAAGCCCTCGCCCTCACCTCACCCGGCTTGCCCATCCCCGCCGGCTTCGAACAATGACCCCCCACCTGCGGGACGAGGCGCTCGCCGCCCCCCACGGCTTCTTCACGCGGGAGGGCGGTGTCTCCACCGGGCCGTTCGCCAGCCTCAACTGCAGCCTTTCGAGCGCCGACGACCCCGCCGCGGTCGCCGAAAACCGCCGCCGGGTCGCAGCCGCCATCGGCGGGGGCACGCTCGTCGGCCTGACCCAGGTGCACGGCCCCGCCGTGGCCATCGTCGACGAACCCTGGCAGCCAGGCGCCGGCCCCCGCGCGGACGCGATGGTGACACGGCGGCCCGGCATCGCCCTAGGCATCGTCACCGCCGATTGCGTCCCCGTCCTGTTCGCCGCGCCGGGAATCGTTGGTGCCGCCCATGCCGGCTGGCGCGGCGCCCTCGCCGGCGTGCTCGAGGCAGTGCTGACCGCAATGGGCGGCACCGGCATCCATGCCGCGGTCGGCCCCTGCATCGGCCCCCGCTCCTACGAGGTCGCTGCCGACCTGCGCGACGCAGTGCTGGCCCGCGACCAGGGCGATGCGCAGTTCTTCGTGGACGGCCGGCCCGGCCACTGGCTGTTCGACCTGCCTGGCTACTGTGCCGCCCGGCTGCGCGCGGCCGGTGCCTCGGTCACCATGCTCGACGCCGACACGCTGCCCGATGAACGCCGCTTCTTCAGCCACCGCCGCCGTACGCTTGCCGGGGGCGGCCCGATCGGCCATCAGATCTCGGTCATCGCATGCAATACCTCCCCTTCAGTATCCTCCTGTTGATCGTGCTGTTCGTGCTGTTCGGCTGTGTTCTCAGATGAAACGCACCGCCGTCTTAGCGGGCCTGCTGGCGCTGGCCGGGTGCGGCGATCTGCCCCAGCCGTTCCTCGGCCGGCCCGGCGCCAACGCGCTGCGCCTAGCCCAGCCGCCGCCCTCCCGCCTGGCCATCCCGCTACCGACCGCCTCGCTGCTGACCGACGATGCCGCGAAGGCCTGGTCCGGTGCGCTGGCCGACGCATTGGTGGCACAGGAACTGCCGGCCAGCGCCGCACCCGTGGAACGCGGCGACTGGAGCCTCGTGCTGTCGGCGGACCTGCAGGACGGGTCCGTTATACCAACCTATACGGTCATGGATCCGCGCGGCGTGCCGCAAGGCGCCAGCCAAGGCCCGCCTGTCCCAGCCAAGGATTGGGCCGCTGGCCAACCCACCACACTGCAAGCCGCCGCCTCGGCCGAGGCGCCAAAAGTCGTGGCCCTGCTGAACGGAATCGAGGCTCGGCGGGAGATGAGCGACCCGCACAGCCTGCTCAATCGGCCCCCCGTGCTGTATTTCAAGGGCGTGACCGGCGCTCCCGGGGACGGAAACAACTCGCTGACCCGGCAAATGACCACCCGCCTGCCGAACCTCGGCGACGTGGTGCAGGACACGGCCAAGGGCGCCGATTTCACCGTCGTCGGCGAGGTGAAGACCGCGCCTGGGGCCGGAAAAACCACGCGGGTGGAGATCCAGTGGATCGTCACCGACAGCCACGGCCAGGAAACTGGCCGCGTGGTGCAGATCAACGAGGTTCCGATCGGACAGCTCGACCAGTACTGGGGCGATGTGGCCGTCGTGGTCGCGACCGAAGCCGCGAGCGGCGTACACGAAGTGATCGTGAACTCAACCGACCGCAAAGCCAAGGTGGAGGCGGCCAAGACTGATTTGGGCAAGCCTGATGTAGGCAAGCCTGATGTAGGCAAGCCTGGGGCCGCCAAAACGGATGGCGGGAAGACCGGGCCAGCCACCGCCACCCCGGCGGCCAAACCTCAGTAGATGACAGGTCGGTGAACCGTTGCTAGAACCCGCCTGCCGCTGCACCGGGATCCTGCCGCCATGAAGATCGTCGCCTGCAACAGCAATCGGCCGCTGGCCGAAGCGGTCGCCGCCACCCTCAACCTTCCGTTGACCCGAGCCTCGATCCGACGGTTCGCGGACATGGAGGTGTTCGTCGAGATCCACGAGAACGTCCGCGGCGAGGACGTGTTCGTGCTGCAATCCACCTCCTACCCCGCCAACGACAACCTGATGGAGCTGCTGATCACCCTGGACGCGCTGCGCCGGTCGAGCGCACGCCGGGTGACCGCGGTCATCCCGTATTTCGGCTACTCCCGGCAGGACCGGAAAACCGGCTCGCGCACCCCGATCAGCGCCAAGCTGGTCGCCAACCTGATCACCGAGGCCGGCGCCAACCGCGTGCTGACGCTCGATCTGCACGCGGGCCAGATCCAGGGCTTCTTCGACATCCCCGTGGACAACCTCTACGCCGCCCCCCTGTTCGCCGCCGACATCCAGCAGCGTTTCGCCGGGCGGGAGATCATGATCGTCTCACCCGACGTCGGTGGTGTGCTGCGGGCGCGCAACATGGCGTCACGGCTGAATTGCGACCTGGCCATCATCGACAAGCGGCGCGAGCGGGCCGGCGTGTCGGAGGTGATGAACATCATCGGCGAAGTCGACGGGTTCGACTGCATCCTGGTCGACGACATCTGCGACTCCGGCGGGACGCTGTGCAATGCCGCGGCGGCGCTGAAGGCGGAGGGGGCGCGCTCCGTCAGCGTCTACGTGACGCACGGCGTGCTGTCGGGTGGTGCGGTGGCACGGATCGCCGCCTCGCCGATCGAGATGATGACGATCACCGACAGCATCGAGCCGACCGAGGCCGTGCAAAGCTCCGCCAACCAGCGGACATTCACGATCGCCCCGTTGCTTGCCGAGGCGATGCGCCGCATCAACGACGAGAGCAGCGTCAGTTCGCTGTTCGACTAGGGAGAAAAGACCATGAAGCTGTATTTTTCGCCCGGCGCCTGTTCGCTCGGCATCCACGTCGTGCTCGAGGAGATCGGCAAGCCTTACGAGGTGGAGCGGGTCAAGCTTGCGGAAGGCGAGCAGTTCAAGCCGGAATACACGGCCATCACGCCGAAGAACAAGGTGCCGGCCCTGATGCGCGACGATGGCAGCGTACTGACGGAATACGGTGCGATCGCCACTTGGCTGGCTCTCAGTAACCCGCAGGCCAATCTGCTGCCGTCCGACCCGGAGGCGCAGACGCGTGCGGTCGAGGCGATGGACTATGCCGTCGCCACCATTCACATGCAGGGGTTCGCCCGCATCGCACGCCCCGGCAATTTTTCGCCGGACGAGCAGCAGAAAGAAGCCGTGCAGGCACGGGGCCGCGAGATTTTCGCGAAGGGCCTGGGCATTCTGGCCGACCGGCTGGGCGACAATCCCTGGGTGGCAGGGGACACGTATTCGATCGGCGACTCGGCCGTGTTCTACGTCTCCACCTGGGCGCCCCGCGCTGGCGCACAACTGCCGGCCCCGATCGCCGCGCATTTCGCCCGCATGAAGGAAAGGCCGGCCGTCCAGCGCATGATCGCCGCCGAGGGGCTCTCCATCTGAGCCGTTTGCCATCCCGCGCGTTCTGGTTCCTTCGCCACGGCGAAACGGATTGGAACGCGCAAGGCCGCAGCCAGGGCCGGACCGATATTCCGCTCAATGCCACCGGTGTCGCGCAGGCTGCCTCGGCCGCCCAATTGCTGCGCGGCCGTGGCATAGCCACCATCGTTAGCTCCCCCCTGTCGCGAGCGCGTGACACGGCCCAGGCTGCGGCCACGCTTCTGGGCCTGCCCGTCGAGGTGATCGAAGACCTGCAGGAGGTGTCGTTCGGCGTGCACGAAGGCACAGCGATGGCGGCTGCGTGGTTTAACGACTGGGTCGATCGCGGTATCACACCGGAGGGCGGCGAGAGCTTCGCGGAACTGCGCACCCGCTCCGCCTCCGCGCTGACCACGGCCCTGGCCCGGCCTGCCCCGGTACTTGTCGTGGCCCACGGTGCGCTGTTCCGGGCACTTCGGGCGGAAATGGGCCTGTCACCCGACACCCGCACCGCCAATGGCGTCCCGATCTTCTGTGAACCGGGCTCTCCCTGGCAGCTCACGTTCGCCGCCTAGGCTCAACAGCCGCAGGTTTCAAATCGTGCCCACCGTCCGGATCCGCGCCCGTGGAAAAATCTCGGCCTGCGCCAGCACGGGGGTCGAGGGTCGAATGCGTTCGACCACGGCGCGCAAATGCGCCCGGATGCCGCCAGACGACAGCAGAACCGGCATTTCCCCCATCGCCTGTGCCGAGTCGAACGCCCCTCGTAGCCGGCTCATGAACTCGCTGAGTTTGGACGGGGCCATCGCGAGCTGCCGATCGTCCGGCGGCCCGACCAGGCTCTCGGCGAATGCCGCTTCCCACTCCGGGGAGAGCGTGACGAGGGGGATATAGCCGGCCGGCCCGGTGTGGCTGTCGCTGATCTGGCGTGCCAGCCGAGCGCGCACGTGGGCGACAATCGCCCCGATCGGACGAGGATGGCCGCCGCACGCCTCGGCGATGCCCTCCAGCACCGTCGGCAGGTCGCGGATCGAAACACGCTCGGCCAACAGCGCCTGCAGCACACGCTGCACGCCGCCGACGCTGAGCTGGGACGGGACCAGGTCCTGCACCAATTTCTGCTGTTCCCTCGGCAATTCGTCGAGCAGCTTCTGCGTCTCGGCGTAGGATAGCAGTTCGGCCATGCTGTCCCGCACGACCTCGGTGA
This sequence comes from uncultured Acetobacteraceae bacterium, assembly GCA_964242215.1. GTDB lineage: Bacteria > Pseudomonadota > Alphaproteobacteria > Acetobacterales > Acetobacteraceae > LMUY01. The sequence continues at coordinate 16,195 of CAXTCJ010000036.1, forward strand.
TGTGGGTGGTGAGCACGGAGGCCGGGTCGACGACCGTGCAGCCGCGGGCCATCGCCTCGTCCCGCCGGGCCGGCTCGACCCAGAGCGCCGGGAGGCCGAAGGTCGGCTCGGTGGTGCGCTCGCCGGGTAAGGTCGGAATGCCGCCCTGCGGGTCCATCACGAGCAGCTTGGTCGGCCGAAGCTCCCCGCGCCCTGCCTCGATCTCCTTGATGCGGATGGAGTAGATATCGGCACCGAGCTGCACGTTGTCCTGGATCCGGACCGGCGGCAGTACGAAGCCCATCTCCGACGCGATTGCCCGGCGCAATCCTTTGATCTGCTCGGTCAACCGGGGGGTATTGCCACCAGCGAGCGCAAGCAGCCCGTAGCCGAGCTCCAGCCGGATCATGTCCATCCGGAGCGACTCGGTGATCGGCGGCTCGGTAGGGGCCGCCGCAGCTAAGACGGGCGCCGCCTCACCGGCCACGACTGGTGGGTTTTTCCACCGCAGGTACGCGCCCCCGCCGGCGAGCCCCGCCAAGGCCATGAAGGGCAGCATCGGCAGACCCGGCATGAGCCCCAGGACGGCTGCCGCGCCCGCGGCCATGGCGAGCGGCTTCGGGCTGCCGCCGAGCTGACGGATCAGCACGGTGTCGGCGGCCCCCTCCATGCCCCCCTTGGTGACGACGATGCCGGCGGCTGTCGACACCAGCAGCGCTGGGATCTGCGACACCAGGCCGTCGCCAACGGACAAAGTCGTGAAGGTCGCCGCCGCCTCGGCGAACGGCATCCCGTGACGAATGAGACCGATCGCGAAGCCACCGAACACATTGATGGAGGTAATCAGCAGCCCGGCGATCGCATCGCCACGGACGAATTTCGCGGCGCCATCCATCGCGCCGTAGAAGCCGCTCTCCTCCTCCAGCTCCTTGCGACGGATCTTCGCCTTGGCTTCGTTGATGAGGCCGGACGAGAGATCGGCATCGATCGCCATCTGCTTGCCCGGCATCGCATCCAAGCTGAACCGGGCGGCTACCTCGGCAATGCGGCCGGAGCCCTTGGTGATCACCATGAAGTTCACCACCAGCAAGATGGCGAACAGGATCACCCCGATCACCACATCGCCGCCCATCAGGAAGCCGCCGAACGCTGCGACCACGTGGCCCGCTGCCAATTGGCCTTCGCTGCCATGGCTTAGGATGAGCCTTGTCGTGGCGACGTTCAGCGACAGGCGCAGCAACGTCGTCAACAGCAGCAGGGTCGGGAAGGAGGTGAAGTCGAGCGGCCGGCGCAGGAACATGGCCACCATCAGCACAAGCACCGACGCCGTGATGGACAGAGCCAGCCCCATATCCAGCAATACCGTCGGCAGCGGGATGACGAGGACGGCCAGCAGCATCACCATACCGAGCGCCAGGCCGACGTCGGTGCCCGGCGAATATTTCCGGCTGAGCGCTTTGAACTGGTCGAACATGCCGGACCTCTTGCGCTACGCTGCCAGGCCGGGCGGTGTCACCTGGGCGCCGGACGCCGCGTAGTCGCGCAGCTTGTTCCGCAACGCGCGGATGGAAATGCCGAGAATGGTCGCGGCGTGCGTGCGATTGCCGAGCGTGTGCGAAAGTGTCTGCAGGATCAGGCTCTGTTCCACCTCGTCCATCGTCTTTCCGACCAGGCCGGCGACGCCGCCGAAATTGGTCTGGGCGGGGGCGGCGGTGCCAGCTAACTCGACCGCATCCACCTCGTCGCCGGTCGACAACAGAACAGCGCGGTGGATCGTATTCTCCAATTCACGCACATTACCGCGCCAGCCATGCGCGGCGAGCCGTATATGGGCGAGCGCGGCAATCGGGCGCACAGGAAGACCGTTCACGCCGGCATAATGGCGCGCGTAATGGTCCGCCAACGACGCGATATCACCGGGCCGCTCGCGCAGCGCGGGAATGCGAAGGCTGACGACATTGAGGCGGAAATACAGATCTTCGCGGAAGCGTCCCGCCGAACACTCGGTCAGCATGTCCCGGTTGCTGGTTGCGAGAATGCGGACGTTCACCTTCACGGGACCCGTGCCACCGAGCCGATCGATCTCCCGCTCCTGGATCGCGCGGAGCAGCTTAGCCTGCAACCGCACATCCATCTCGCTGATCTCGTCCAGCAGCAGCGTTCCTCCGTCCGCCGACTCGAACTTGCCGATGCGCCGGGCGGCGGCACCGCTGAAGGCACCCTTCTCGTGACCGAACATCTCGGATTCGAGCAGGTTCTCGGGGATCGCCGCACAGTTGAGCGCCACGAACGGCCCGGCACTACGACGCGAAGAGCGGTGGATGTGACGGGCGAGAACCTCCTTGCCGGTACCGCTCTCCCCCGTGATCAGGACCGATGCCTCAGCGGTCGCGACCTGCTCGGCCCGGCGCAGCGTGGCCAACATCGCCGGGTCGCGCGCGATCAGGACGTGGCTCTCGCCACTGGCTGCCTGAAGGATGGCGGCGATCAAGTCGGGATCCGGCGGCAAGGGCAGGAACTCGCGGGCGCCCTCGCGGATCGCGCGAACGGCAGCCTGGGAGTCGGCGTGCGTTCCGCAGGCGACAACCGCGACGGAGATCCGTTCGGCCGAAAGGGCGCGGACGAGCGTGCCGACATCGTGGCTGACTTCGCACAGAACGAGGTCGACACGCGCGTCGACGCGGAGCCGCGCCAGACCGGCATCGATCGTGTCTGCCTGTTCGAGCTTCGCACCGCGTGCAATGGCAATCCGGGCCGCCTGCGCCAACTCACCCGAGAGTGCCCCGATGAGGAGCACCCTCATGCCGCCGCTCATGATCGGTCGGCTTTGACGATCTCCGTCATGGTCACGCCAAGACGGTTGTCATCGACCATCACCACCTCACCGCGCGCCACGAGGCGGTTGTTGACATAGATGTCGATCGCCTCACCTAGCTTGCGGTCCAGTTCCACGACCGCGCCGCGGCCGAGTTTCAGCAATTGGCTCACTTGCATCGTCGCCTTGCCGAGCACCGCACTGACGGTAACCGGAATGTCGTAGACAGCTTCGAGGTCACGCACGGCGCGCGGCGCAGCGCCGCTCGGAGTCGTATCCACCAACTCGGCCAGTTCCATATTGTCAGGCATTTACTTGCTCCAGTTGTAGCAGTCCCAATTCAGCCAACCCGACGTCGAACGCCGCCCGCGCCCGGGACGTGTCCCGAACCGCCGAGCCGTCGCCCCACGTGACGCGAGCGTCCCCTGGTGGCACGGCCTCCGTCGCCAGAAGCTGAATCCGCTCGGCTATCTCGTCGTCCAAGCCGCCGATTTCGCTTTGCATCATCGCCATCATGACCGGGTTGATCCGGACGATGACCCGAGGCTCCTCTGTCAGCGCGGGCAGCAGCGTCCGGACGAATGCCTGCAACTCCGCAGCGCCGTGCCGCTCGCAAAGCGATGGCAAGCAAGCGGCCAAGGCGCCCAGCAGGCATCGTGCCACGCCCTCTGCCGCCTGCTCGGCAACTTCCCTGGCAGCCGCACGGGCGTCTTCGAGGCTGCTGGCGACACGCGCGAGAAGCTGCGTGCGGGAGCCAGCCAGGCCGCGCTCCGCCTCGGCCCGCCCGGCCGCCGATGCTTCGGCGCGGGCTGCATCCAGTTCGGCTGCGGTGAACACAGGCTCGATGATCTCGGGCTCTGCCACCGGGTCGGGCGCTACGAGGTCGCTACCACCGATGTCATCGAAATCTTCGGCGTACAGCACCCCCAACACGCTCGGGCGGTGTAGACGCGGGCTGGGTGCAATCATGCTAGTACACGAGCTCCTCATCCTTGCCTTCCCCGATCTCGATCGTGCCTTGGGCCGCGAGATCCTTGGCGAGCGCCACGACAGCAGCCTGTGCCTCGTCCACGTCGCGCAGCTTCACCGGGCCGAGGCCCTCGATGTCGTCGCGGAGCATCTTTCCGGCCCGGTCCGAAAGGTTCTTGAAGAACAACTCGCGCAAACTCTCGGAGGCGCCCTTGAGCGCCAGAGGCAGCTTGTCCTTCTCCACCGCGCGCAACAGGCCCTGGATCGCCGTCGACGAGAGTCTTCCCAAATCGTCGAAGGTGAACATCAGGGCCTTGATCCGTTGAGCCGACTCGCGATTGCGTTCCTCGAGCGCGGTGACGAAGCGGCTCTCGCTGGCGCGATCCAGATTGTTGAATATCTCCGCCATCATCTCGTGCGAGTCTCGCCGGGTCGAACGGGCCAGGTTGGACATGAACTCGGCGCGCAGCGTGCGCTCAACGCCGTCCAGCACGTCCTTCTGGACGCTCTCCATGCGCAACATGCGCATCACCACCTCGATGGAGAAGCTGTCCGGCAGCAGGGTCAGCACGCGGGCGGCATGTTCCGGCCGGACCTTGGAGAGCACGACGGCAACGGTCTGAGGGTATTCGTTCTTCAGATAGTTGGCGAGCACCGCCTCGTGCACGTTGCCAAGCTTGTCCCACATGGTACGGCCCGCCGGGCCGCGGATCTCCTCCATGATCTGCGACACGCGATCGCGCGGCAGGGCTTTCTGCAATAGCCGCTCGGTACTCTCGAAGCTGCCGACCAGGTGGCCCATGCCACCCATGCTCTCGCTGAAATCGACACAGAGACGTTCGACCATCTCGGCCTTCACCGAACCGAGCTGTGCCATTGCGGCCGAGACTTCCTTGATCTCGTCCTCATGCATCATGCCGAACAGCCGCGCTGATTGCTCCTCACCGAGGGCCAGCATCAGCACCGCGGCCTTCTGCGCGCCGCTCAGATCGGAGTCATTTGTTTTTGCCGGCATACGTCAGGCGCCCTCCTTGACCATCCAGCTGCGCATCACTGCAAGGCTCTCCTCCGGGTTCTTGTCGACGAGGCTGGCCACCTGCCGCAGCGAGGAGGCGCGAACCGCCCCATCGATGCTTCCGAGGCTGACCATGCTCTCGTCCTCGGCGGCAGACCCCGGCCCCGTCAAGGCGAGGGTGGGAGAGCGGCCCGGGCCGGGACTGTCACCGGCGCTTGTTCCGCCCGGCCCGGCGATGGCAAGTCCGCCGGCCTCGTTCGTGAGTGCGGCCTGGTTCGTGGTCAGCCGGAGCACCATAGGCCGCAGAACCAGCACCAGGGCGAGTAGCGCCACCACGGCGAGCAATCCGGTCTGCCCAAGCCGCATGAGGTCCGCCTTGTCCAACGGCAGACCAAGCAGGCTCGGCTTCGGCGGCTCGACCGGAACGTCGACGTCGGCGAACCGCAGGCTCACGACCTCGACACGGTCGCCCCGCTTCTCGTCGTATCCGATGGCGCTGCGGGCCAGTGCGGCGATGCGGCCAAGCTCCTCTGGCGTGCGATCCTGCCAAGTGGTGTTGCCGTCGGCCCCTTTGACCGCGACCTGGTCAACCAACACGCCGAGGGTGATCCGCTTGACCATCGGCTGCTCGCGCACCGTCGTACGGACGGTCTTGCCGATTTCAAAGTTCGTCGTCTCCTCTGTCCGCTGTTCCAAACTACCGGCGGGACTGGCGCCTGCATCAGCATTTGGCAGACTGTTCGCGACGCTGACGGTGCTAGCCGCCTCGCTCGTCTTGTTCGTCGTGTTGTTGTTTTGTGTGGAGCGCTCGACCTTGCCCTCCGGATCGAATTTCTCCTGCGTCTCGTGGACTTGGTCGTAGTCCATCTCGACGGCGGTTTCCGCGCGGACGCGCCCAGGACCGACGGTGCGCTCCAGGATGTCTTCCACTGCGCGTGACAGCCGCTGCTCAGTTGACACGCGCAACTCAGAAGCCGGACCGGCGGGGCCGGGATCCTCGCCGGCGCGGGCGAGCAGGTTGCCTCGGCTGTCGATGATGCCGATGTTCTGGGGACGTAGGCCCGGCACAGCCGACGACACGAGGTTCAGGACGGCCTGGACACCCTCGTGGTCCATCCGCGCTGCGCCAGCCATCGTGAGTACAACGCTGGCCTGCGCTTCCACCCGATCCCGTGCGAAGGGCTCACGCTTAGGAAGCACCAAATGTACGCGCGCCCCGCGGACACCCGAGATCAACCGGATGGAGCGCGCAAGCTCCCCTTCCATGGCCCTGGTCTGACTGATGGCCTGCTGAAATTGGCTCGCCGTCAGCCCGTCGCCGCGGTCGAAGATCTCGTAGCCGATCGAACCTCCGGACGGCAGGCCTTCCTTTGCGAGCAAGAGCCGGGCATGCGGGACCTCGGACGCAGGAACGGAGATACGGGTACCATCCGGCCCCACTTCATGGGCGATATGGGACTTGTCCAGCAGGTCGCCGACCTGGGCCGCTTCCCGCAGATCCATGTCGGAGTAGAGCAGCGCCATCTGTTCCCCACCGCCACCGCGGAGGGCCAGAAACGCCAACATCAACAGCATGGCACCGGCGACCGCTGCCATCGCGATCAGCCGGCCGACGCCTAATGCCTTGAACCCTTCTAGCAACGCCGCCATGCTTGCGCGCCCACCTGCAGCGTCCTGCCGCACGGTGATGCTGCGCTCAACCGATTACCAGTTCGTTAAGATGGTCGGCAATTTTTGCCGGGCGGAGAAATGCTCTAGTTGCTGGCGGCTGCGCTCACCGACACCACGTTGCTGAACGCCGTCGAAACCGCGCCCGCCTGCAGCGTGACGACACCATTCGTGTTCAGGACGCCGGTCGCCGTCCCCGTCACGGTGAACGGCACCGCAGCGGCCGTCCCACCCGCCGGCTGGCCCTCGACCGCCACCGTATAGGCGCCGTCCGCCAACCGGGTACCGCTATTGTCCGTGCCGTTCCAGGTGTAGGTGTTGGACCCAGCGGTGGACGTCAGCGACACGTCCTTCACATCGACGCCGCTGCTGTTGGTGATCTTGATCGAAACTGGCTCCGCCGAGGTCGTGGTAAAGCCGAGACTGCCCGTCCCGTTCTGAAGCGGCAGCTGCGCGCTATTGAGGGTGACCTGCTTGCCGACGACGCCGGTGGCCTGGATGACCTCGCTACCTTGGGTGGCCTGGATAAGCGACGTCAGGCTGCTGTTCGTGGTGATCTGCTGCTCGACACTGCTGAACTGCACCAGTTCGGATGTGAACGTGTTGCTGTCCATCGGGGTCGATGGATCCTGGTTCTTCAGCTGCGTCGTCAGCAGACTGAGGAAGTCGTTGAAGTTGTTGCTGAGCGTCGTCAGCGCGTTGGTCCCTGTCGCGGCCGTGCTAGCCGCGGCCGAAACGCCCGCGGATGCGGCGGACGTCAGATTGGTTGCCGAGGATGTCAAAGACGAGATGCTGCCGCTCATGATGATGCTCCGTTATGCCGTGATGTCGACGCCGGCCCGTATCCAGGCCGGCTGAGTCGTTAGGTTGGTTTGGTCGTCCGAGCCGGCCGAGCCGGCCGACCCCCTGCCATTGCGGCCACTTCCCGCCTGGCCTCCGTTGCTGCCGTTCGCGTTACCGCCATCGGCGCCGCCGAACGCCGAACCGCCGGGGGTGGCAAGGGCGAAGCTGAGGCTGCGCCCGTCCGTTGCCACGCCGGCGCTATCCAACGCGGTATGCAGATGCGGCTGATCGGCGACCAGTAGGCGCAAGGTTTCGGGTCGCTCCGCCGTGACCTGGATCGTAGCGGTGCCGTCGCTGTTCCGGTCGACGCGCACCTGCACGTGACCCAGCCCGAGGGGATCGAGCTGCAGGGTCACGGCACTGCCGGATGGGCCGTGCGCGACCTGGATCAGGGCCGGTGCCACTTGCCGGGCGACGCTGCCCGGCGCGGCGGACGATGTCGCTGCGGCTGGCGCGGTCTGGGCTGGCGCCGCTGCCGGCGCCAGGGCGATGGCCAGATCCGCTCCCAGCGGGGTCGTCGTCGCCGCCGCTTCGGCGGGTGACGCCAAGGTGCTGCCGCCTGTCGACGAGCCGATCTCCGCAGCACCGGCCGGCGAGGTTTGCAGCAATGACGCGGCGCCGATGTCGGCGGTTAGTCCTTGTATACTGACGATGTTCGCAGCGGGCGTTGCAGCCGTGATCTGGCTCGCGCCGGCCGCGGATTGATGGGTTGCGCCGACTGCCTGGACAA
>CAXTCJ010000036.1:24313-41609 GCA_964242215.1 uncultured Acetobacteraceae bacterium
GTGATCTGGCTCGCGCCGGCCGCGGATTGATGGGTTGCGCCGACTGCCTGGACAATGGGAATTGCGGGCGCCAACACCACGTTCACTATCGCCACAGCCGGTGACGCCGGGTCCGCGACCAAGGTCGTATCGGCCGCGATGCTGGTACCGCTGCGCCGCACCGTGGGATCGGCCTTCCCGGCCGGCTTCGCATCCGCGCCGGGCCCGGCGCGGCCCGGCGTCGGCGAGCCGGGATGGGCCAGCTGGGCCGTCGTCTCGGCCGTTGCGCTCACCGGCACGGCCGGGGCGGCCGTGCCGCCCTGGGGCCCGGGTGGGACCAACACTGTGGCTGCGTCAGATGCCACCGATTGCGGAGCCACCGCGCTCGCCGTTACGATCCCAGGTGACGCCGAGCCTTGCGACGCCAAGCCTGATGACGCAGAGCCTGCGCAGGTCGGCGAACCAGCCGGCAAGGCCGGGCTGCGGCCACTCGCCCGAAGCGCAAGCAAGCCGGACCACGCGGTTTCCGTGCCTTGGCCGGACACTATACCTTGGGCCGTTGCAGTGCCCTGGTTCGCCGGCAAAGTGGTCGTGTTCGCAGGCCCTGCCGCCGTACTGCCCTGCACGGATGTCGGCGCACCCAGCTTCGCCACGATCGGGGTCGCCGCAAAAGTGGACAACACCGCTGCAAACCCTGTCCCGGTTGCTGGGGTGGACGCCGAGCTCGCAGGCGCCGTAGCGATCGGAAGAAGCTGAATGGGGTCTGTCATGCCGGTGAGCTAAGGCAAGCGCCGTGCCGCACCTACATCCCAGGAATTACGAGACGATGCGCCTATGAAGCGGCAAATCTTGCCGGGCGCGGATTGCCGATCGGCACCATCTTAGGGAATTCCACACTATTTTACGTAGCAAATAGGGCTTCCGCAGCTGGCACGCTTCATGCGGTAGCACGACGACCAAGCCCGTTCAGTCGACGGGAAGCATCAGTGGAGTGTAAGCATGTCGTCTCTGTTCGGCGCATTAGATACTGCAGTCAGTGGGCTCACGGCGCAGTCGGCCGCATTCAGTAACATCAGCGACAACGTCGCCAACAGCCAGACGACGGGGTTTAAGGGAACAACCACGAATTTCTCCGACTATCTCACAACCAGCACCGCGAGCTCGAACGATTCGGGTTTCGTGAAGGCGAGTCCCGGCTATGAAAACAACGTCCAGGGAACGATCTCCACGTCCGGTAACCCGCTTGCACTGGCAATCGACGGCAACGGCTTCTTCCAGGTCTCACAGGTATCCACGACGACGACAGGGGCGACCACGGTCGGCACCCAGCAGCAATACACCCGTGACGGGAATTTCTCGCTGGACGCTAACGGCTACCTGGTGAACGACACCGGTGAGGCACTGAACGGTTGGACCGCCGACCCGACGACCGGTGCGATCAGCGAGAACCAGGCGGGTCCGATCCAGATCAACCAGAGCGCTTATGCGCCTGTGCCAACGTCGACGGTCACGCTGTCTGCCAACCTGCCCGCGACGCCGGCGGCCAACACGCCGGTCACGTCCCAAGTCAACGTCTATGACGCGCAGGGAACGATGCATGCCGTTTCGCTGAGCTGGACGCAGAATGCGAACAACGACTGGACCGTCGCGATTAGCGCACCGGACGCAACCACGCCGGCGATCGGCGGGGCCGAAGTGAAATTCGGGAGCGCGTCCGGCAATGCCGTCCCCGCTGGTACGATCGGCAGCATCAGCAGCGACACGGGCGCGGTCACCAGCAGTAGCTACTCCGCGTCCGGGGCCGCCAACCTCACCTTCACCGCCGATTTCGGCAGTGGGCCGCAGCCGATCAGCGTGTCGCTCGGCACCTACGGCACGGCCAACGGCGTGACCCAGTATGCCGGCACGTCGTATACGTTGTCCGGGATCAGCCAGAACGGCGTCGCACCTGGCGCCTTCAGCGGCGTCACCACCGATACCAGCGGCAACGTCATCGCCAACTACAATAACGGGCAGACCCGGACAGTGGCGCGCGTGCCCGTCATCAACTTCGCAGCGCCTGATTCGCTGCAGCGCCAGAACGGCCAGGCCTTCACCGCGACCCAGGCGTCGGGGGTCGGGCTGACCAACAATGCCGGGACGGGTGGATCGGGAACGCTCGTTACCTCGTCGCTGGAGAATTCGAACGTGGATATCGCGACGGAGTTCACCAAGCTGATCATCACGCAGCAGGCCTATTCCGCCAACACCAAGATCGTGACGACTGCGAACGATATGCTACAGCGCACGATCGATATGAAGCAGTGAGGCCGTAGGTACCCCCAATGAGCCTCACGAGTGTCCTCGGGACCGCAGCGAGCGGTCTGGCGAGCATCAACGCTCAGCTTGCCGTCGTGTCACAGAACGTGGCCAACGCGAGCACGCCCGGTTACGCGCGGGAGGTCGTGGGAAACACGAGCCTCACCGCCGGCGGCGTGGGCTACGGCGTCATCTCCGGCCCGGCGACGGAGGAAGTGGACGCTGCGCTCTCGGCGGCGCTGAACACGGAGAACGCGGCGGTGGCGGGGGCGCAGGTACGGAGCACTGCCCTCACCAGCCTCGACGCCGTCCAGGGAACGACCGGGGCCGGCCAGGATCTCGCGAGCGAGTTGGGCGCGCTGCAAGACTCGTTCACCTCGCTGGGCGCCGATCCGTCGAGCCAGGTCAATCAGGGCGGCGTGGTCGGCGCCGCATCGACGTTGGTGGGCGCCATCCAGAGCCAGGCCGTCGCCTACACGACCGAACGGCAGTCCGCTCAGGACGGCCTGGAAACCGACGTGACCACGCTCAATTCGGCGGTGGCGACGATCGGCACGCTGTCCGACCAGATCGTTGCAGCACGCGCCAAAGGCGTCAGCACGGCCGATCTCGAGGCGCAACGCACGACGCAGGAACAGACGGCCGCCCAATTGGGGGGGGCTCTACTTCCTCCCCGCGGCCAATGGCGATGTCACAGCGGTCATCGGCGCATCCGTCGTCAACACCCATGCGACCACCGGACCCTTCACGACGGCATCCACGACATTGCAGAACGGGACCGCCGCACCGCCACTGCTGCTGTCGGGCACGGACATCACGTCGGAGGTGACTGGAGGCTCGATCGGCGCGCGGCTCGGCTTGCGCGATACCGAGATCCCGACCCTGCAGGCTGGTCTGGACGAATTCGCCGAAACGCTCTCGACTCGGTTGAGCAGCCAGGGCCTGACCTTGTTCACCACCCCGTCGGGTAGCACGCCCACAACCGGTGGCACACCAGTGCAGTCGGGCTATGTGGGATTCAGCTCCGACATCAGCGTCAACCCCGCAGTGACCGCCAACGCGAGCCTGGTGCGGGATGGGACCCAGGCCGTTGCCGCCGGTACCGGCAATGCCGCTGCCTTCACCCCGAATGCCACGGGCGGCCCGGTCGGCTTCAGCACGCTGATCGACAACGTGCTGACCTACGCCTTCGGTACGAACGCCCAGTCAGGGGTCAGCCAACCGGCGCCGTCGACGACGGGCCTCGGGGCCAGCGGCCAGTTCTCGCTGGCCTACAGCCCGGGCACCACGCTGCAAACCTTTGCGGCCAATCTGGCCAGTTCGCAGGCGGAGGCCGCCGGCAGCGCGCAAAGTGCGGTGACCGACGGACAAGCTTTGCAATCCTCGCTGCAATCCAAGTTGGCGAGTGAAACCGGCGTCTCGATCGATACGGAGTTGTCCAATATGATCGTGCTACAGAATGCCTATGGCGCGAACGCGAAGATCATCAGTGCCGCGCAGAGCATGTTCACGACGCTCCTCGGGTCGGTGAACCCATGATCAGCGGGGATTACGGCGCACTTGGGCAGGCGATCTTTGCCAGCACCCAGGTCAAATCGCAGCTCGACACGCTGACCGCGCAGGTCAGCACGGGGTACGTCTCGAACAGCTATGCGGGTTTGGGGGCCGTGGCGCAGACATCGCTCGATCTTCAGCCAGCAATCGCCAGTTTAGGGGCGCAGCAGACGACGATCAGCGCGGTGGAGGGCCGGATGACCGTCGCGCAGGGGGCGCTAACACAGATCACCAGCATCGCGAGTACGTTAAATGCGGCGCTCGCCAGCGTGAACGGCATCACGCCATCCCAGACCGACAGCGTTGCGCTGCAGGCCCGTTCGGCACTGCAGCAGATCGCGTCCCTGCTCGATACAACCGACGGGTCGGTCTACGTATTCGCCGGCACCGACACATCCAATCCGCCAGTGCCGGATCCGCAGAATATCACGTCATCGTCGTTCTTTACCCAAATCGGCACCGCCGTGGCCGGCCTTGCCACGAATGGCGCCACCACCACGGCCGCCACGACCTTGGCGGTGGCGTCTTCCAATGCCGTGGGGACGACACCATTCGCGAGCACGATCGGCCCTGCCCCGACGATCGATCTGGGAGCCGGTGCCCCGGTGCAGGTGGGGCTGGTCGCCAACGCGAACACGCTCGCGGTCTCGGGCGGCAGTTCCACCACGGGCTCGTACATACGCGACATCATGCGGAGCCTGGCGACGCTGGGCAATCTGTCCAGCAGCCAGACGACGGCGACTGGCTTTGCCGCCTTGGTGCAGGATATCGGATCCTCGCTATCCAGCGCGATTTCGGCCGTCAGCACCGAGGCCGGTGCGCTCGGCAACAACCAAGCCCAATTGACCGCAGAGCAATCCAGCGCGTCGGCTGCGAGTGCGGCCCTGACGACCCAGCTCGCTGCTGCCCAGAACGTCAACATGGCCGCGACGATCTCGCAACTGACCGAGGTTCAAACTCAGCTGACGGCGAGCTACAAGCTGATCAGCTCCACGAGCGGCCTATCGTTGGTGAACTTCCTTCCCACCTAGCGCCGAGACTGACAAGCCCGTCAGCTGCATCGGTCCGGGGAAGCAAACAATACAGCGGTGTTGTGACAGCAAACTTCTAGGTGTTGCCGCTAAGCGTAACGCCAGCGATCATAGTTCGATGGCGGCACGATGGTGGATAGCGCTCATGCCAGTCTAACTGAAATCACCGACGTGCGGGGTCGTTATTATAGCGGGACGGCCCGTAAGCATTCCGACCCTCGCCTAATTCGAGCGCGTCGGGGCACTCGGCCCGGCACGAGTTCGTCTCGGCGCGCCTAGCTGATGTTCGCGCCGTTACGACGGGCTACGGGGTGGGCAGATAGGCAAAATTATTGTCTGGCCGCGACTTTTTATCACTTGCTTCAACGAAGCATTAACCTTGTCCAGCTAAATTGAAACGGTCGCCACGGAAAATCGTGGACACGTTTTTACAATCAGGCCAGCAAGGTAAGACACCATGACCCTCAGTTCAGTTAACACCAACGTCAATGCCTACGTCGCGCTTCAGTCGTTGAACTCGACGAGCTCTGCTCTATCGGCGGCGCAGAAGCAGATTTCTACCGGCTATCGGGTCGCCGATGCGACCGACGATGGCGGTGCTTTCGCAGTCGCGCAAAAAGTGCGATCGGATGTGGGCGCACTCACCACCGTGAACCAACAGCTTGGCAATGCCAAGGGTCTAGTCACGACAGCAATTTCTTCCCTGACCAACATCTCGAACGATTTCACCTCGGCGAAGTCGCTGCTGGTTGACATCGGTGACACGTCAAACTCGGACGCTCAGCGTGACCAGTATATCGCGCAGTTCAAGACTCTGGTGTCGAACGTAGCTAACGCCGTTGACGGATCGAGCTACAACGGCCAGACGCTTCTCGGAAACGTGTCGAGCGGCACTGCCGGCGCATCCAAGTCGGTGATCAACAACGAAGTCGGCTCCACGTCCACGATCTCGGGCGAAGACAATATCGGCACAGCTAACGCATTGGCGGCTCTTGTGGGTGGCACGTTCTCCCGCAGCTCCACCGGCGTGGATACGTTCACGGGTTCGCTCGGCACTCCCAGCGGAGCAAACGCCTCCACCGCGCAGACCGCCGCGCAGGCGGCCTTGGCCACCAACGCAGGGTTCGACACGGCTCAGACCGGCGTTGCAAACCAGCTGAACCAGGCCGGCGCCGACTCGAACTACCTGGACTCGCAAGTCACGTTCAACACCAACAAGATCAGCAGCCTGAACGCTGGCCTCGGTGCTTTGGTGGACGCTGACCTGTCCCAGGAATCGGCGGTACTGCAGTCGCTGCAGATCAAGCAGCAGCTCGGCACGCAGGCCCTGTCGATCGCCAACCAGTCTCCGCAAAGCTTGCTGAGCCTGTTCAAGTAACAGTCTGATCCGGGGGCGGCGGGTCTGCCGCTCCCGGCGATTGCTCTGCACATTCCGCAGCAGGATGCCGCATGTCCAATCTAGTGCTCGAATTACGTCCAAACGAGGTAATGATCGTGAACGGGGCGCCAATCCGTTTCCGCACGAAGTCACGCATCGAGCTGACGGCGCATGCCCGATTTCTTTTTGGCAAGCAGATCATGCAGCCCGACCAGGCCGACAGCCCGGCGAGGCGGATCTATTTTGCGCTACAGTCGGCCTATATCGGCGTGGAAGACGAACGTGCGCAGGGGCTCGAATCCGCCCGCACGCTCATTGCCGCCTTCAAGGAGGCGACGTCGTCGAACCTCGCCTGCGAGATTCTCGATCGGGCCATGCAGGCGGCGGAGGCCGATGATTGCTACGCCGCGCTCAAGCTCACTCGTCGAATCATCCGGCACGAGGATTCCGTTCTCGGCCGTGGCGTCGTCCAACCCGAAATGCAAGCGGCCGAGTAAGGAATTTCCTATGAACGCCATGATGAAAGCGGCCCGGGCCTATCAGGCCGGCGCCGACAACCGAAGCCTCCGCGCCCAGGAGGCAGATATTTTCCATCGTGCGAACGGTGCGCTGCGCACGGCCGAGAACGGTTCGCCAACGGATCGCGTTCGCGCCATCGCCGATAACCGGCGGCTTTGGCTGACGGTGATTGGCCTGCTGACGGACCCCGGCAACGAACTGCCGGAAGCCATTCGCGCGGCGATCCTTTCGGTTGGCCAATCGGTGATCCGCGCAATGGACCATCCCTCTCCCGACTTTGGCTTCCTGATCGCGGTGAACGATAATATCGGCGCCGGGCTCGCCACGGGGTTGTAACGATGAGTGGCTCGATCGGTGGGCTTGGCAGTTTGGTCCTTTCTCTGTTCAACACCAGCGATTCGGATACCTCGATCACCTCAAGCCTCCTGTCAACGGCCTATGGGAACACGGCAAGCACCGGCGGGACAAACCCGATCGCGGCGCTCGACAGCGCCGAGAAGGACAGCACCAAGGACATCGCGCAGACCGCCGCGCAGCCCTCCGTCGCGCGGGACATCGCCAAGTTCAAGGCTGCAGTGGCCTCGGCCACGTCGGCGCAGCAATTGCTGCAGGACTCGACGGTGCTGAAGGTCCTCCTGACCGCGAACGGCCTGGGCGACCAGGTGCAATATTCGGTTCTGGCGCAGAAGGCCCTACTGTCGGACACGAAGGACAGCAAGGCGCTTGCCAACGAACTAACGGACACCGCTTGGAAGGACACGGCGTCGTTGTTCGACTTTGCCAATCAGGGCCTCGCCGTGATCAAGAAGTCCGGCGTGGCAGACACGATCGCTAACGGCTATGCCGAGGTCACGTGGCGGCAATCTCTCGACACGACAACTCCCGGCTTGTCGGAGGCGCTCACCTTCCGCGCCGGCGCCGCCTCCATCAAATCCGCTGACCAGGTCCTCGGCAACGCCACGTTTCGATCGGTGATTACAACCGCCTTGGGGATACCGATACAGATCGCTTACCAGGACCTCGGCGCGCAAGAAAAGGCGATCACGAACAGACTGGACATAACCAAGCTGCAGGATCCGAAGTTTGTCGAGACCCTGACGACGCAGTATCTCCTCGCAAAGCAGGCAAGCGCTAGTAGCACGTCACCGACCAGCAGCCTCGATGCCCTTGCAGCGTCGGCCCAAGGCTTGGTTGTATGATCAGGCCGCGAACCGTGTCACCACGTTGCGCAGCATGCGCGAGACACCATTCTCGTAGCCATGATACGACAGGCTGCCGCAGAAGGTAATCGATCCAGTCGCGAACACGGCGCCGCCTTTCTGCGTGTCGAAGTACACGATCTCGGCCCGGATCAGATCGCGCGGTGCCTCCCCGGTCACGGTGTTGACATGACTCAGTAGTTCCTCGGGCACGGCGACGAAATGGTCCTGATGCGCTTCCGAGCGCGCCAGCACGACAATGTTCGGAGCCGAGCCGAGCCGCTTGTCCGCCCGGTCCAGCTCGAACCCGGCGGCACCGCCGCCGGACAGGCCATACTCGCCGAGCACATCGCCTTCCACGCCCTCGAAGATCCACGCGACCGCCGGGTCGTACGATGCGGGAAGCCGGCGGTAATGCGATCCTTCGAACAGACCCTGAGACGAGAACCCGACGCCCGCCAGCTTCTGCGGCGGACGGCCGAGCCGGCGCCACAGCCCGCCATAGCCGGCATCTAGCTGATGATAGGCCTCACCGGGGGCCGCATCCCACGCCCGAATGCCGCCCTCGGCACGGCGCACTTCCAGCACGTCGGGCACCGTATCGGACACGGCGATGCGCCAGTAGAATCCATTGCCGCCCAGGTAGCAAAGCCGCCCACCCTCACTGACATAGTCGCCCAGCGCGTCCAGCGTTCGGGGGGTATGATACTCCGGGTGGCTGCCCGTCAGCACGCATTTGTACGGCGCGAGCAGTGCGGCCCCTTCGCGGTGCAGATCGTGGTCGGTGATCACGTCGAAGCCCTGGCCGACCGCCTCCAGCCAATCTGTCAGGTGGCTGTCGGCAGAGAAGTGCCGCAGCCCGCTGCCACGTGCGTCGTTGAAGGTCAGGAACCCAGGGCGCAGCGTTAGGACCGGCCTACGTTGCGAAGACAGGCTGATGCCGGTGCCGTCGTGATGCCGGTTGTAAGTCGACCAGCCGTATTCCGGATGGTCCTCCGGATTGTGCATCCGCGCACCCCAAGCCGCGGCGCGGGCGCGGAACGCCGCATCGAAATTGAACCGCGCGTGGTTGGCGTAGGCCTGGTAGGTAAACGTGGCCGCCAGATAGGCCACCGGCGCCGTTGCGACGCCGCGGGGCGGCAGGGCGAAGAACGGGATGATGTCTTCGTGCTCGCCGGACCGCAAGCGCACACCGTACACGCCGCTGGGAAATCCATCCGGGAGATCGACCGAGAAATCCGTCTCCCACTCGGCGTCGTATAGATCGTCGACGTGGAAATGGATCGCGCCATACTGTTCGGGCGCGTGCTGCCAATCCATCTCCGAGCCCGTCCACCGCGAGCCGCGGATGCCGCGGGTGGGCAGGTTGATCAGCTGGCCCGGGTAGGTGCCGGCGATCCGGTCCGTGTCGATGCCGACGGAAAAATCCCACGACGCTACGATCTCCCCGCCAGCGCCAAGGATGCAGGGCGCCTCGATCCGGCCGTCAAACCGGCCACCATCCGGGTCGGCCGCGATCAGCAGGCGGTCGCCGGCCGGAGGCGTGGCACTGCCGGCCGCCTCGCCACTATCCGTCACGCCCCAGCTCGTCTGCAGGGCGGTTTGCACGAACCGCACGGCACCGGCGGTGAAGTGTGCCTCGATCTCGTACCAGCACCGCTCCAACATCGGTGCGGCCACGGCGCACACCTCGCGGCCGTCAACCGTCAGCCGCGCTCCCTCGGCTGACACACGAAGCACCAGACCGCCCAGAGCAAGCACCGGCTGCGCCTCGGTCAGCAGGCCGGGCTGCACACGGACCCTTATGGCACCGCCCTCCGGCACGGCGAGGGCTGCGTCCACGATCGCGTACGACCCCGGCCGGACCGGCTGGGAGCGGGACGGGTAGCGGCCGGAAAAGGCGCAGGCGACCTCCGCCAGTTTCATACCGGGACCGGCCGGGTTCGGGTCGGCATGGACGATGCGGACCAGATCCGCTTCGTAGGGTTCGCCTAACTGGCTGGACACTTTTACCGCGATCGTCTCGCCGGGCCGGGCGGACCAGCGATCGAGGTAGCCGACGAGGGGCACCATCAGATCACGCCCTCCCGGGCCAGTTCGGTTTCGTAGTCGCCGAGGGCCGCAGCCAGGCGCTCCGCGATGTCGTCGACCTCGTCTGCGGTCACGATCAACGGCGGGCTGATCATCAGCCATTCGCCGAACTGCCCGCCGGCCGTGCGCCGCCCGTACAGCGCCAGACCGTGCTGCAGGCCGATCGTCTTCAGCCGCTCCGGTGCGTTCAGGGCGATGGGGATGGCGCGCTTCTCCGCCTTGTCCGCCACCAGCTCGATGGCCAGCAACAGCCCCCGCCCCCGCACGTCGCCCAGGATACGGCTGCCGCATGCGATAGCGTCCAGCCGCTCTCGCATGCGGTGCCCCTGGGCCGCGGCGTTGGCGATCAGGTCCCGCTCGACGAGTTCGTCCAGCACGGCGGCGCCCGCGGCACAGGTCAGCGGGTTGGCATTGTACGTGAACCCGGCGCTGAACCCGCCCGACCCGGCCAACTCCTCCGCCATCGCCGCCGGCACCATCACGGCCCCGAGCGGCGCGTAGCCTGCGCTCACGCCCTTGGCCAGCACGGCGATGTCGGGCCGCCCAGCGGGCCAGTGGTCGGACGCGAGGAAGCGCCCGGTGCGCCCGGCGCCGCTCATCACCTCGTCATAGATCAGCTTGATGTTGTGCCGGGTGCAGATGTCGCGGACGGCGGTGTAGTACGCATCCGGCGCGACCAATGCCCCGGTTGCCAAGCCACCCACCGGCTCGAAGATGAAGGCGAGCACGGTGCCCGCGCCTTCGGCCACGATCGTGCGTTCCAGGGCGTCGGCGCATTCGGCGGCGTAGGTTTCGGCGGTGTGGCCCTCCGGCACGCGGTAGGTCCACGGCGCCGGCACCTTCGGCATGCGCACCATCATGGGGCCGAACATCGCGTGCGCCACCGGGTCACCGGACAAAGCGAGCGCGCCGAACGTGTTGCCGTGATAGCTCGGCATGCGGCTGATGACCTTCCAGCGCTCGGGCTCGCCGCGCCACACCGCGTGCTGGCGGCAGAAGCGGACCGCCGTCTCGATCGCCTCCGACCCACCCGAGACCAGGAAGGCGCGGTCCAGCCCCGGGCCGCACAGCGCCGCCAGCTTCTCCGCCAGCGCGATGTTGGCGGCGCTTTCGAACTGGCTGGGATGGGCGAACGGCGTTGCCTCGGCCTGCGCCTGCATGGCGGCGAGCACCCGCTGGTTGCCGTGCCCCAAATTGGAGGCGACCGGGCCGGAGCTGACGTCGATCGTGCGCCGCCCCGTCTCGTCCTCGAACCAGATGCCCTCGGCGCGGCGGATGCGGGGGCGGCGCGGGGCGTCGGGCGGGGCGGAGAAAGCCTGGATGCCGAGGCGGCTCATATCGTTTTGCATTGCGGCACGCTCCGACCGCCTGGGTGGCGCGTCAAGCGCTTTGGGGGCAGCATGCGGCCTGCAACGAAGGAGCGTGCGATGTCCGCCATCATCCACAATCTGACCGATAGCGAGGCCGACGCCGCCGAGTGGCAGCTGCGATGCGACATGGCGGCGGCGTTCCGGGTGCAGTCGCGGCACGGTTGGAACGAGCAGATCGGCAACCATAACAGCCTGATGCTGCCGGGCAGCGACACGCGCTTTCTGATCAACCCGCGCGGCTATCTGTTCCAGGAACTCACCGCAAGCAGTCTGATCGTGTGTGATCTCGACGGCCGGGTGCTGCAGGGTAAGGGCGAGCTGCGAAAGGTGGCGTTCCACATCCACACGCGCATTCATCTGGCCAACCCGGCTGCCGCCTGCGTCATGCACGTGCACCCGCAATACCTGACGGCGCTCTCGTTGCTGGAAACGCCGGAACTGGAATTGTCCCACCACAACAACCTATTGCTGAACGATCGCATCGAGATCGACCAGGGGGGCGACGAGCCGGCCAACAGCCACGCGGAGGGCGACCGGATGGCCGCCATGCTGGGCGACAAGTCGATCCTGGTGATGGGCGGCCATGGCGTGACCGTATGCGGGCCAACCGTCGCCGACGCCTTCGACGAATTGTTCATCGCCGAGCGCACCTGCATGTATCAGATGACGGCGATGGCCACCGGCCGCCCCCTGCGCAAGCTACCCGAGCGGGCCCGGCGCGGCTTCAACGGCCCCTGGGGCGAGAAGATCGACGCCCGCTTGCACCTGGACGCCTGGCGCCGCGTCCTGGATCGCGAGGAGCCCGACTACGCGAGCTAAACCAATCCGGAGGCGTCCATGAGAGTTCGACGGCTGGTCGTGCGGCCGCTCGCTGCCGGCCTGTTGTGGGTGGCCCTGGTCTTCGCGCCGTCCGTCGGTGCGCAACCTGTTTGGGTGGGGAGTTGGGGCGCAAGCCCGTCCGACCCGTTACCGGGCACGACCCCTCCTACGCCGTCGTTCCATGACCAAACGGTACTCACGGTCGTGCATCTCAGCCTGGGCGGGACTGCGCTGAGGCTTCGCTTGTCCAACGTGTTCGGCCCGGCGCCGCTGGCGATCGGGGCGGTGCACGTCGCGCGCTGGTCCAACGGCGGCGTGGTGCCCGGGACGGACCGCGTGGTCACCTTCTCGGGAGCGGCCGCGCCGGCCATTCCCAACAACGCGGTCCTGCTCAGCGATCCGGTGGCCTTGCCGGTCGACGCCCTGTCCGACATCGCGGTCAGCCTCTATTTCGCAACCGACACCGGCCCGGTCACCGAGCATTCGCTGGCCGTGCAGACCAGCTACGTCATGGCCGGGAATGTGACGGCCGCGCCCGCGCTTGGCGGGGGGGCGACGCTGGACGTCCGCCCCGTGCTCGCGGCGGTGGATGTCAGCCACCCCCAGGCGCGCGCCGTGGTGACGTTCGGGGACTCCATCACCGACGGGCAGCATTCGACGCCGGATGCGAACGCGCGTTATCCCGACGCGCTGGCCCGGCGCCTCGCGGCAGCGAACCGAGCGGTCGGGGTCGTGAACGCCGGCATCAACGGCAACCGCTTGCTGAGTGAGTCGCATTTCGGCCCCAACGCGCTGGCCCGGTTCGATCGCGACGTGCTGGCGCAGACCGGTGCGACGAGCGTGATCGTACTGCTCGGGATCAACGATATCGGCCATGTGCCCGATCACCCCGTGACGACGGAGCAGATCATCGCCGCACTTGGCCAACTCGCCGCCCGCGGGCGGGAGCGCGGGCTGCGCATGATCGGTGCGACCCTGTTGCCGTTCGAGGAGTCGCCGTATTGGTCGGCTGGCGCGGGGGAGGCCATGCGCCAGGCGGTCAACGCGTTCATCCGAAGCCCGGACGCGTTCGACGCTGTGACGGATTTCGACGCCGCCCTGCGCGACCCGGCGCACCCCACGCGGCTACGTCCGGAGTTCGACAGCGGCGATCACCTGCACCCCAACGATGCCGGTTACGCCGCGATGGCCGCCGCGGTGGACCTCACCCAGCTCGCCCCCTAAATCCCGCGTCCCTTGGCGGCGTTCAGGGTGAGCCCCAGATACAATCTACCCAAGGAGCCTCACCAGTGCCCCTCCCCGTCAACCGCATCGCCGACCCGGCCAACCTGCCCTTCGTCAGCGACCCCGGCGAGCGCCGCGGCGAGATGCTTTATCGCTCGTTTGGCCGCTCCGGCGAAAAGATCTCGGCGATCGGCATGGGCGGATTCCACCTCGGCAAGACCGCCGTGAGCGATGCGGAGGCGACGCGGCTGATCCATCAGGCGGTGGATCGCGGCATCACCTTCATGGACAATTGCTGGGACTACAACAAAGGCCGCTCGGAGCTGCGGATGGGGGAGGCGCTCGACCAGGGCGGCTATCGCGACCGGGTGTTCTTGATGTCGAAGATGGATGGCCGCACCAAGAAGGAGGCGGCGGACCAGATCGACACCTCGTTGAAGCGGCTGCGCACCGACCGGATCGACCTGGTGCAGCACCACGAGATCCTGCGCTTCGACGATCCGGACCGGGTGTTCGCCGAAGGCGGCGCGATGGAGGCGTTCGTCGAGGCGAAGCAGGCCGGCAAGCTGCGCTATATCGGCTTCACCGGGCACAAGGACCCGCGCATCCACCTGCAGATGCTTGCGGTGGCGGAGGAGCGCGGCTTCCAGTTCGACTCGGTCCAGATGCCGCTGAACGTGATGGACGCCCATTTCCGCAGTTTCTCGCATCTGGTGCTGCCTTACTTGGTGGAGCACGGGATCGCAGCGTTGGGGATGAAGACGTTCGCCGATAGTGTGCTGCTGAAGAGCAAGGCCCCGATCGAGCCACTGGAATACCTGCACTATTCGCTCAACCTGCCGACATCGGTGGTGATCACGGGGATCGAGAGCCAGCGTGACCTGGACCAGGCGTTCGAGGCCGTTCGGACGTTCAAACCGATGGACAAGGCAGCGGTGGCCGAGTTGCTGGAGCGTAGCCGGCCCTATGCGCTGGAGGGCAAATACGAGTTGTTCAAGACCAGCTCGACTTTCGACGGCACGGCCAAGAACGCCGAGTGGCTCGGCGACGATGTGGATGGGGTGCAGGAATTGGCGCCCGTGATGGAGTAGGGCAAAATGGCAATGCCCGCAGAAGGAGTTCGACGATATGCCGCATGATGGCCACGATCATCCAACGATCGAAGCTGCCTGGAAGCATGATGGGGTGCGCGTGATCCCCGGCGGTCAACTGGATCCGAACACGGCGCAGACGCCGGGTATGGAGCGGCAGGCTGCGATCAACTTCGCCCGCGTCGGGGCGCAGAAGATATGGGCCGGCACGGTGCATATCCACCCGAACGCCAAGACCGGCGCGCACCATCACGGCGCGCTGGAGTCGGTGATCTACGTCGTCCGCGGCCGCGCCCGGATGCGGTGGGGAGAGCAGTTGGAGTTCGTGGCGGAGGCGGGTCCTGGCGACTTCATCTACGTGCCACCCTACGTGCCGCACCAGGAGATCAATGCCTCTACCGACGAGACGCTGGAGTGCGTGCTGGTGCGCTCGGACAACGAGGCCGTCGTGGTGAACCTGGACATCGCGGCCGTCGAGCAGCCGGAGAACGTCGCCTGGGTTGACCCGATCCACAAGGATCCGTCGGCCTGAAATCGGCTTAGACTGATAGCCTCAGCATTGACCTCGTCTCAGCTTGTAGGATGCAATGCGCTTTGGCATTGCATCAGACAGACACGCCGATACTCGTGACATGAGGGTACAATCCTCCAAGCGGATTGCACCCTACATCTTAAGTCCCGTGTAGGCGGCTGGTATTACACGGCTTTGATGTGTCGCGTTCCGCCGCGTGTATGCCAGGCTCAAGGCCTGGCAAGACGGTGATTGTTACGGCACCAGCAGCCGGTCGTCGGCGGTGGCTTGGCCCTGCAGCGCGGCGGCCAGATCCGTCATCAGCCGGGTGGCGATCGGCAATCGGTAGTGCACCGGGTCCCAGTAGCTGGATCGCTGGGTGGTAATCGAACTGGGTATTTGGAAGTCGACGACCGTCGTGTTGCTAAGCTCCCGCGCAACCTGCACCACCTGCACCTTGCACGCGTCGAGCATCGCCGCGTAGTCGCTGCCCGGCAGGCCCTGTGAGGTGATGAAGCTGGGCGTGAAGAACACGATCTTGCGCGTGCTCGCCGGCAATGCATGCAGGGCAGCCGCGAGCATCGGCAGGGTTGGGATGACGTGCGCAGCCCCGGACGCCGCGATAGCCGACGGCTTTTCCCAGCGGGCAAAGGCCGCGTCGACACGCGCCGGGTCGTAGGCGGATTCCGGCGGCACGAAGCTGGTGTAGCCGTCGCGACCATAACGCTCTCGCTTTAGGCCGAGCATGGTCCAGAGCTCACTGCCCGCTTCCTGCACGGCATACAGGGTCAGCATGTGCAGGTAGCCGCGCCAGGGCGAGCCTTGATACATCCACTCGGGGAACGGCCGCCCCGTGGTTCGCTCGGGCGTCTCGGTGCACCATACGTTGTCCAGGCCGATGATGAGCGTGCGCGCCGCCGGGTGGGTGCGGGTGAACAGGGCGAGCATCTGGCTCTGTTCCCACGCGGTCGCGGCGTTCATGGCTAGGTTGGCGAAATGGCCGCCGAACAGCGTGTCGAGTTCCGCCGGGCGCAGCAGGCGCGACGACGAGGAGCCGACCACGGCGGAGTCGAACGCCGCGGAGCGTGCCAAGGCCGGCATGGTGAAGCGCGCGTTGCTCGACACGGGCACCCGCGGCAACGGCGGCGATAGAGGCAAGATGGCCCACGGGTCGATCACGACCACGAACAGCGTGATGAAGGCGAGCAGCCCCAGAGATGAACCCAGGAACCAAGCCAACACGCGGCGCCAAGGGTTAGAACTGGAAATAGATGAACTCGTTCGGCACGCGGCCGCCGACCAGCAGCAGCAGGAACACCAACGCGACCCCCGCCGGCATCGCCAGCCAGGCAGCCGGCCGCAGCCATTTCAGCGCGAGGTCCTGGCTGGTGGGCAGCAGCAGCACGATGGCCACCGCGCCCGCCACCAGGGCCGCGTTGTCGATATGCACGTGGCCGGTGCCGTTCGCCCCCGTCATGCCCAGCAGCACGCGGGACGCCGTCGCGAAATCGGGGGAGCGGAACAGCACCCAGCCCACGATGACGAACAGCATCGTCACCGCCCAACCGGCCACGCGTGGCAGCCGCAGCCCGGCCCGGTCCCAGGCGCTGTTCGCGGCGAGCGCCAGGCCGTGCAGCCCGCCCCAGGCGACGAAGGTCCAGGCGGCACCGTGCCACAGCCCGCCCAGCAGCATGGTCGCGATCACGTTGACGGCCTGGCGCCCCCGTCCCGCGCGGTTGCCGCCGAGAGGGATATAGAGGTAGTCGCGCAGGAAACGGGACAGGGTGATGTGCCAGCGCCGCCAGAATTCGCGGATCGAGGCGGCCCGATACGGCGCGGCGAAGTTGAGCGGCAGGCGGAAACCGAACATCAGGCCGAGCCCGATCGCCATGTCGGAGTAGCCGGAGAAGTCGAAATAGATCTGCAGGGTGTAGGTGCCGGCCGCTGCCCAGGCCTCGGCCAGGCTGGGGTGCGACCCGGCGGCGACGCGGGCGAAGATCGGGTCGCACACCATCGCCACCGTGTCCGCGATCGCCGCTTTTTTGGCCAAGCCGATCAGGAACAGCGCCATGCCGCGGCTTAGGTTTTCCCAAACTTCGGGCCGCCGGGGGGAGAGGGCGAATTGCGGGATGATCTCGTTGTGGCGCACCAGCGGGCCCGCGATCAGCTGGGGGAAGAACGTCACGAAGGCGGCGAACTCCAGCAGGTTATACCGGTGCCGGTCGCCCCGCC
>CAXTCJ010000037.1:0-40621 GCA_964242215.1 uncultured Acetobacteraceae bacterium
CCACGCAGTTGGCCGGCCTGGCGTCCACCCAGATCGCCGTGCTCGCCACCACGCAACTCGCCGGGCTGACCAGCACCGAATTGGGGCTGATCACCACGACCCAGTTCGGCGGGTTGACCTCAACGGCCATCAAGGCGCTCACGACGACGCAAGTCGGGGGCCTCAGCACAACGCAGATCGGCACCTTCAACACCACACAGATCGGCGGACTGACGGTCACCGAGATAGGGGCGCTCACGACCACGCAGGCGGCCGGGCTTAGCACGACGGGGATCACCGCCTTCGGCGTCGCGCAATTGCCGGGCATCACGACGTCAGATATAGCGGCACTGACGACGTCCCAAGGCCATGCCTTCACCAACACCCAGGTGTCGGCGATGTCCAACTCACAGGTGAACGCGTTGTTCACTCTCGTGGGCTAAGGCGGAGGATATGGGTAGGGTGTTGGACGCGACCGATCTAGCCGGTTCGGCACCCCCCGTCGACAGTGCCGCCGTTCTGCTCGCGGCGGCACTGGCGCAGGCCAAGGCTCGGCAATTGCCGGTTGCCGAGCTTATCGGCTACGCGACGCGGCTCGCGCCGACGCAACTCTCAAGCACGGTCGAACTGTATAAAACCTGGATCGCCTTCAACGCCGACCATGCCGCCCTTCACGCGATTTACTTCAACTATGCCGTCTGCCTTGCCGAGAACCAGGACATTCCCGGCGCAATCAACGCCCTGCGAGAAACGATCCGCCTGAAACCCGATTTTGGACCACCTCACATCAACCTCGGTAGCCTGCTCGAGCGGTCAGGAGAGGCGGGACAGGCCGTAGAGACGTGGCTTTCGCTTGTCACCAAGTTGTCAGCGGTCACTGCCGAAGCGGTCAACTACAAACTCCTTGCACTGAAACAAACCGGCCGCGTGCTTGAGGGTGCCAATAAGGACGGCGCCGCCGAGGATGCCTTGCGCCAATCACTTGAGCTTGACCCGGGACAGCAGGACGCGATTCAGCATTGGATTGCTCTGCGCCAGCGTCAGTGCATTTGGCCTTTGCTCACCAGTACCGAGCGTCTGCCCACCGTGATGCTGCGGGCTGCCATGTCCCCGCTGTCATCAGCCTATTGCGCAGACGACCCGCTCTTTCAACTTGCCGCCGCGTATAACTACGCCCGCCATACGGTTGGCCTGCCACCCAAGACCGCCACGGAGCGCCTCACCACCGTCCCGCTCGATCGAGAGCCAAGGCGTCTGCGGGTCGGCTATGTGTCATCCGACCTGCGTGAACACGCTGTCGGCTTCGCAATGACCGATGTGCTGGAGTTGCATGACCGGAGCAAGGTTGACGTGTTCGCCTATTACTGCGGGATCGCCACCGCGGACGAAACGCAACAGCGCACGATACGCGCGGTCGAGCACTGGACGGACCTGACCGGCAGAGACGACGCGGAGGCAGCGGAGACGATAAGACGGGACGGCATCGACATCCTCGTCGATCTCAATGGCTACACCAAGGACGCGCGGACCAAAGTCTTCGCCATGCGCCCGGCCCCCGTCGCCGTGAACTGGTTCGGCTTTCCCGGTTCGATGGGTAGCCCCTACCATCATTATCTGATCGCCGACCATCACGTCATACCACCCGACCACGAGCTGTATTACTCGGAGTCCGTCCTGCGGCTGCCCTGCTATCAGCCGAATGACCGTAAGCGCCTCGTCGCCTCCGTGCCACAGACCCGAGAAGAGGCGGGGCTGCCCCAGGATGCCTTTGTATTCTGCTGTCTGAATGGGATGCAGAAGCTCACGGCGGGTTGTTTCAAGGACTGGATGACTATTCTCGGCCAGGTTCCCGGCAGCGTGCTGTGGCTGTTGACTGGTGCGCCGGAGACCAATGCGCGGCTACGGTTGGCTGCCGAGCAACACGGCATCGCCGGTGCCCGGCTCGTCTTTGCCGACAAGCGTCGCAATCCCGAGCACCTCGCGCGCATGGCGCTGGCGGATCTATTTCTCGACACGTTTCCGTATGGCGCGCACACCACCGCCTCCGATGCACTGTGGATAGGGCTTCCCGTGCTGACGCTCCATGGTCGCAGTTTTGCTTCCCGCGTTTGTGGTAGTCTCGTCACCGCAGCCGGTATTCCGGAGATGGTTTGCCAGACGCCTGGCGGCTATGTGACACGGGCCATTGAGTTGGCGAACGACCGGGCCCAGCTTGCCTCAATCCGTGCACGCCTCCGTGCGGGTCGCGACACATGCGTCTTGTTTGATACGCCCAATCTCGTCCGCTCCCTGGAAGCACTCTATCAGCAGATGCACGCGGCCCGGCTTGCAGGCTCGCTCCCGAGACCGGATCTGTTCAATCTCGATCTCTACCACCAGATTGCCGCCGCCGAGGACCTCGAAACCATTGGCGCACTCGACACTGCTGCCTATCACGGCCACTACCGGCAGCGTATCGCTGACCTGGATAGTGTGTTCCCCGTAAGGTCGGATTGCCGCATCTGGACGCCGCAATCCGGCTAGCCTTTTGGCCGGGCGTCTAGGGTTCGCGGATGCTCTCGCTGAACCCGCGGGTGATCGGATACAGCAGGTAGGAGATAACGCTGCGGGTCCCGACCCTTACCTCTGCCGTCAGCGTCATGCCGGGAATCAATCGTGCGCCCTCCGGCATTGCTCGAAGATCGGTGCCTAGCAGTTCGATCTGGCCATGGTGATAGGCTGTGCCGGCGACAGGGCCGTTGCCGCCGGCCGCCACGGACTCGGCGGCGATCGAGCGAAGCCGCCCTTGCAGCAATCCATGCCGCTGGTAGGGAAATGCGTCCACCTTGATCACCGTTGGATCGCCAGTCTTCACGTAACCTATGTCTGCCGAACCGATCGATATATCGGCAATCAAGGCAGCGTCGCTCGGGACCATGGTGATCAACGGCTCGGCGGCGTTCAGGACCGACCCGACCGATCGCTTAGCGACCTCGAGAACGACGCCATCTTCTTGCGCGGTGAGCACGACGAGGTCGTTCAACCGGTTCGCCTTCGTCAAGCTTTCACCGACGGCGGAGGCGTCGGCAGTTGCTTTCACCAATGCCTCCAAGAGGTCGCGCCGCCACGCGTCGATAAAGGCCTGCCGCTCGGATAACGCTGACCGCCGATCCTGCTGTAGCGAATCGCTATGGACGATTGCGGCGTGCAAATCACGCTCGTTATGTAACCGTGCCGACTGTGCATCCAGGTACACGAGCTTGGAGCCGCTCTGCGCACGATACAGGCTATTGCGCATTGCCTCGACCTCTTTCGACAAATCGACCTGTTGACGCAGCGACGCCTTGATTTGGTCAGATCCCGTTACTTCGGTGTCGATGGCTTCGACTTTCTGGGCGAAGTCCGCCAGCTTATCTCTCAATTGGGACTGGCGTTGCTGATATAGGGTCTGCTGCAGCCGCCATTGGGGCGAGCCAGCCGCACCTGGCGGCACATCGAGCGGCGTGTCGTTCAATTCGGCATCCAGCCTCGCCTGTAGCGCCACGATCGCACTCTGTTGCCCCAAGAGTACAGCCTGGTCTGCCTGCGTAAACGTCGGATCAAGCGCCGCCAGCACGTCGCCCTTATGGACGAGGTCCCCTGGCTTCACACGGATCTGCCGTATAACGGAAATTTGCATCGGCTGGAGCACGATCGTAGGTGCATCAGCCGCAAGCCGGCCGGTCCCCGAAACGACGATGTCCACGCGTAGCACCGAGGCCAGTCCAATCATGGCCATAAACAATCCAACGGCAATCCGGTGCGTATTGCACAGGAACGGGGGCGGGGCTTGGGCCAGAAAGTCTTCTAGGTCCGGTGTGGGTGGCTTGAATCCATCCTGCAACCACAGCCGCTCCGTCGCGGCCGCCGTGGACCACAGCCGTAGGCGGCGTGACGCCGGGTGCTGGGCGATCGTGCCGAGGACGGCTGGCGCCGCTGGCGCTGTGGTAACGGGTGCATGCTCAATGACCCGGCTCATGCGAAGTGCTTCGTCTGCTGCCGCCATAGCCGCTCGTAGACGCCGCACCGCCCGAGCAGAACCCGGTGCGGCGCAAAGTCCACCACACGGCCGTGCTCCAATACCAGGATGGCATCCGAGGCGGCGAGCGATGTCAGCCGGTGCGAGACGATCAGGAGCGTCCGTCCGCGTGCGATCTCGGCGAGATTGTTCTGGATGATGGCTTCGCTTTCCGGATCCAACGCACTGGTGGCCTCGTCGAAAATGAGCAGCCGCGGGCGGGTGAGCAGCGCTCGGGCTATGGCGATGCGCTGGCGCTGGCCGCCCGAGAAGTTTGCGCCGTTTTCCTCGATCATCGTCTCGTAGGATTGCGGCAGGCGGTCGATGAATTCGTCCGCGCCCGCCATACGGGCCGCCTCGGCAATATCATCGTAACTCGCGTCCGGCCGTACGGCAGCGAGGTTCTCCCGCAATGTGCCGCGGAATAGGAAGTTTTCTTGTAACACGACGCCGATACTGCGGCGCAGGTGAACCAGATCGATGTGGCGGATATCGATACCGTCTAACCGGATCATGCCTTCCTGCGCCACTTGGATACCCTGGATCAGACGGGTCACCGTGGTCTTGCCGGACCCGGACCGGCCGACGATCCCGATCACCTGGCCCGCCGAGACCTTGAAGGACAGGCCATCGAGGGCAGGCGGGCTATCTGCACGGTAACGGAAGCATACCTGGTCGAACACCAGATCACCCGTGATGGCCGGGCTGACCCCCTGAACCTTAGGATCCCGCTCCGCCGGGTGCATCATCACCGTACCCAGCATGCGCACAGCCAACGACGTCTCCTGATACTCGTTTATCAGGCCGACGATCTGCACCAGCGGCCCAGTGACCCGGCCCGAGACCATATTGAACGCGACAAGCGCACCGACGGTAAGATCGCCATTGAACACTTCGAGCGCGCCGACGCCCAGCACACTGATTTGCATGACCTTCTCCAGCCCCTGGATCAGCACGCCGGCCAAGGCCGCGATCCGTCCGACGGCAGCCCGACGTTGCACCCCGGCCGTGATACGCTCGTTCCACGCCGACATGCGTGCGGGCTCCAGCGCCAGAGACTTGATTGTCCGCATGCCGTGGATCGTCTCCACCAGATGCCCCTGCCGCGCGCCCTCGGCCGCATAGAGGCTCTCGAGCTGGCGGCGAAAGGTGGGCAGCAGAACACCGATGATAAGTGCCATCAGAAACGAAAAGCCCAGCACAACGGCGGTAAGCTTGCCGCTATAGAGCAGCAACACCACGAGCATCAGCGGCAGCGAGAGGGCATCCAGCATCGTCTGGAATAGACGGCCAGTGAGGAACTGCCTAATGGTGTCGGTTTGTTGAAGGTTACGCGCCAACACACCCGCCGATGTCGATTCAAAGAAAAACATTGGCAGGGTTAGCAGGTGCTGGAAGATGCGGGATGCGAGTCGCGCATCTATCTTGCTGGTGATAATCGTCATGAGGTATTGGCGAACATAACTGAACGCGCCGTCGAATATCGTGAGCGTGCCGAACATCAGGATCAGCGCAAATAGCGTCTGGTAGCTGCGGTGCGTGATGACCTTGTCGATCAACACTTGAAACATCAGCGGCGTGGCGAACGCGATGATTGCGGACATGATCGCTGCTAGCGCGACGTCCCGGAATAGCGCGTGGTATCGCAGGATGTCGGTCAAGAACCAGCGGAAACCAAACGTCGCAATGGGGCGGGGCGGCGGGGCGGCCTTGCACACGACGAGCGTTCCGCTCCAGTCCTTCATGAACTGGTCGCGGGGGATGATAACAACGCCATGCTGCTCAACAACCGGGTTGAGCAGGTAGACAGCGGCGCCTTGTTTGGTAACGATGGCCTTCACGAGGACCACCCAGCGGCCGTCGTTCATCCGGCTCATCATGGGGAAGGTGTGACTGAGCTTGCTGATATCACTCCAGCGCTTGTGTTGCAGGGTCTTGCCGCGAAGTCCTACGGCGCGCAGGACGCGCAGGATGGAGCCGAGCACGTCCTTGTCCGAGACGACGCCGAAATGCTCGGGCTTGAGCTGCATGCCGCGGTAGAGCGACATCATGAACAGGCAGCGCAGTGCCGTATGGAGCGGGGACATCAAAGCCGGTTCGACGACGGCCAGACCCTCGCTAGCCATCAGCGCACCGCCCCCGTCTTTGCCACGGCTTAAGCAGCCCGATCCCGCTCTCTGGCTTGCAGACCAGCAAGATAGGACCCGGCCAGGCTGCCATCGATCCGGCGGTCGTGTTCCGTCAGCAAGTGTAGCGCAAGATCGAACGAGGCGTAACAATCATGCAGGATCGCGGCCGTTGCCAGCAGCTGGCGATCGGACAACGTGTCAAGGCGCGTGAAATCCCGTACAAAAATGGCATCGGCCCAAAGCAGTTGACTCATTCCGGCATAGACGTCGTTGCCGACCAACATGGGCGTGATCACACGGCTGACAGCTGGAAAAAAGCGGTGCAACACAAAGCCGCGCTGGCGGAGAAACAAATCGAGGTCGGTGAATAGCGGCTGGCCGACATACATCGGCAGGAACTCCACCTCCGTCTGGATCACGAGGACGCTTTGCAGCAGTTCCTCAGCATGCTGCATCGCCATCAGCTCGCCGCCTTGAATGTCGATCTTCAACATGTCGGCGCCGCGCGCCTCAGCGACGTCATCCAAGCGTACGGTATCTACGGGCCGGGTGGCGACCACCTGCGACCATCGGGGAAAGCCATGAAACAAACTGAGTACCGCCGGATTGGGTAGCAGTAGCGAGGTCATGCCTTGGGCAGCGCAGATGTGCAGCGTATGTGGCTGGCCATCACCGATGGCATGCGGCAGATATGTCTCGTTCTCGCGCTTCATTTGGTTCAGGCGCTCGAGCGCTTCGGGATTGGGCTCAAATCCTACCACGGTCGCCCCCGAGCGCAGCAGCGGTGTGTAGGGCGGCGTGCCGTCGATCGCGTTAGCGCCGACGTCGACGATATGGATCGTGAGGGCCGCCCCGGTGAGGGAGGCAAAGCTTGGAGAGGTGGTGGCCGATGACGCTATCATTTTGAGTGATCCGGCAGTTTGCACGGCCGAACCTTAGGCGGAGGTTCTGCATAGAACGTTAAAGGCGGCAGGGATTAACCGGTTGGTAGTCGCTTGCGTGTAGCCCTTCCGGTGTTCCCTCTGGCTCGGCCCATGTCACGCACCAAAATCCTGCGTCCGCTCGCTCTGGCCGTCGTCGTCCTGCAGGCAGGTTGCATGCTGGGTCCGGACTACGTGCGTCCCGCCGATGGGGTCCCCGCATCGTTCAGCGCGCCCGCCGGGCACGCGCCTGTCATGGCGACGACGCCCTGGTGGCTCAGTCTGAATGATGGCCTACTCACGGAGCTGACGGAGCGAGCTCGTGCGGCAAGCCCCGATCTGGGCCGAGCGCGGGCGGCGGTGGCGGAGGCGCGGGCCTCCCTCGCGCAGGCCGAGGCGGGCGGACGGCCGCAGCTCAACGCGACCGGGGGGGCGACCTATGGCCGCGCCTTTACGCCGCCGGGTTACTATGGCCAGGCCGGTGGCTACGGGACCGCCGGCTTTGATGCCTCGTGGGAGCTCGATCTCTGGGGCAAGGAACGCCGCATCGTTCAGTCGGCGTCTGCGAATGCGGAGGCGGCCGAGGCGGACTCCGACGACGCGGTGCTGACGTTGCTGGGCGACGTGGCACGCGTCTATGTGGAATTGCGCGGTCTACAGGCGCAGATCGCAACCGCCCAGGCATCGGTTGTCAACCAGCGTCAGGCCAACGAGTTGGCGGCCCGGCGCTTCGATGGCGGCGACGGCAGCAAGCTTGAGGTGCTGCAGGGCAGTACGCTGCTCTCAGAGAAGCAGGCCGAGATTCCGATGCTCGACGCCGAGGTGCAAGTGAGGGTAGACGCGCTGTCCACTTTGTGTGGGGAGCCGCCGGACACGCTGACAGCGCTTCTGATCGCGCCAGGCCCGATCCCGCAGGGGGCCGTGCCGGATGTCGGGATACCCGCGGACCTACTGCGGCGGCGGCCTGATGTCCGGGTGGCAGAACGGCAACTCGCCGCCACGATCCCGCTGATCGGCGCTGCGATGGCCGCAAAATACCCTAGCCTCAGCCTGTCCGGAACGCTGTCTCTCAGCGGCAGCGGCATCGGCAGCATGATGGCAAGCCCGCTATTTGCCTTATCACCAACCATCAACCTGCCGCTGTTGGATGGCGGCCAGCTTGATGCCGTGGTCGGCATTCGCAAAGCACAGGCGGAACAAGCGCGATATGCCTATCGCACGGCGGTGTTGAAGGCACTGCGGGAGGTGGAGGACGCGGTCGCCCGGTTGCGTGGCGAGAGTCTGCACCGCGATCAGCTTAAGCAGACCGTCGTCACGGCGCAGAAACTGGTTGACATAGCCCGCACGCTTTATACCGCAGGTGCGACAGAGTTCTTGCAGGTATTGGATGCTCAGCGAGCCCTTAACGGAGCCCGCGACGCATTGGCTCAAGCGGAAGCAGCCCGCACCATTCAGGTCGTGGCGCTGTTCAAAGCTCTCGGCGGGGGCTGGCAGAGTCTGCCGGATACTAGGGTGGCGGCGCGATGACTTCGATCATACGACAGAAGGACGGAGCGGGCCGCCCCGCGACCGGCGCATCTCATCGCACGCCGAATTCAGCCACGCAGATTGGAAGCTGAGACATGACGTCAGACGTCGAGACTTTGCACAAGATTCAAGGAACGGGACATCATTGTCGATGCGATTGACTGCAAACCAGTTTTTACCGCAGTCTCAAGGTCGTGAGGAAGCTGCCGGTCGGTGCAGGCCGAAATGGTCTCGCAACGTGAGCCCGGCATAGTCCGTGCGGAACAGCCCGCGGCGGCGCAATTCGGGCAAAACTAACGTGCAGAACACGTCGAAATCACCGGGCAGGGTCGGCGGCAGAAGGTTGAAGCCATCGCAGGCGGCGGAGGTGAACCATTCCTCCATGTGATCGGCGATCTGCGCCGGCGTTCCGGCAAAGGTATCGTGGCCGCGGCCGAAGGCGATGCGGTGGATCAGTTCACGGATGGTGAGGTGGTCGCGCCGGGCCATGTCGAGGAACACCTGGTAGCGGCTCTTGCCGCCGTTGATGCTCTCGATCGGCGGCACCTCGGGCAACGGGCCATCGATGTCGTGGCTGAACAGGTCGACGCCGAGATTGTTAGAGAGTTGGTGCAGGCTATACTCAGGAATGATGTGCTCGTTCTGCGCCGCCTGCTTCGCTTTGGCCTCCTCCTCCGTGCGGCCGACGATCGGCGCAAGTCCCGGCAGGATGCAGAGCTGGTCCGGCGTGCGGCCGTAGCGGCGCATGCGGGTCTTCACGTCGGCGTAGAATGCCTGGGCGTCGGCAAGATTGTTCTGCGCGGTATAGATGGCTTCGGCAAAGCGGCCGGCGAACTCCCGCCCATCCTCGGATGACCCGGCCTGCACCAGCACTGGATAGCCCTGCGGCGGCCCGGGGAAGTCCAGCGGGCCGCGCACCTTGAAGTGCTCGCCGTCATGATCGATGCGGTGAATGCGACGACGATCCACGAACCGACCGCGGTCACGATCGGCGATGAAGGCCGTATCCTCCCAGCTGTCCCACAGCTTCATCGTGACTTCCAGGAACTCGGTCGCTCGGGCGTAGCGCTTGCTGTGCTCCAGGTGAGCATCGTGGCCGAAATTATGCGCGGCCATCTCGTTGCCCGAGGTGACGATGTTCCAGCCCGCGCGCCCGCGGCTTACCCGGTCAAGCGAGGCGAAGCGGCGGGCGATGTCGTAGGGCTCGCCATAGGTGGTGGAGGCGGTGCCGATCACGCCGATCCGCTCGGTGACCGCGGCGATTGCGGCCAGCAGGGTCAGTGGCTCGAAGAAGTTGTTGAACGGCCCAAATTCGATGTTCGGGTTGATGGCCAGTGCATCGGCAATGAAGATCGCATCGAACTTCGCCGCCTCCGCGGCCTGCGCCAAACGCTGATAGTAGCCGATGTCGAGCATGTCGGCCGGGTTCGTTGCCGGGCTGCGCCAGGCGGCCTCGTGGTGACCAATGCCCTGGATGAATAGGTTCAGGTGCATCTGTCGGGGTTCGTTGGCCAAGGAAGGCTCTCCGTTCATGAGGTCTTCGACACACCCCAGAACACTGGAACGGGTGCGGTGATCACGCCGCGAACATTGCTGCGCCAGGCCTGCTTGGATAGGAACTGTCCCGTCGGCACGAACACGACATCGTCCAGCGCGGCGACGTTGATGCGGTCGGCGATCGCCTTCTCGGCGTCGAGCGTGGTGGAGGCATACCACTCGGCGATGCCGGCCTCGACCGCCGGGCTGGTGGGCCATCCGAACCAGGCCTTCTCGCCATTGGCGCGCAGGCCCAGATAGGCGGCGGGATTGATGCAGTCGGTCCCGGCATGGCTCACCCCGAAGGTATGCCAGCCCCCCTGCTCCACTGACGCCCGCTTATTGACTCGGCGGTTTTGTAACGTCGCGGAATCGATCGCAAGGTAGTCGACCGTCAGGCCAATGCGGCGGAACATGTCGGCGGCCACATCACCCACGGCCTTGGCAGCGAAGCTATCCTGCGCCACCATCATTGCAATCTTCTCACCCTTGTAGCCGCTGGCCGCGAGCATCGCGCGGGCCTTGGCGACATCGCCCCCGGCTTTCAGGATCTCTCCACCTGCCTCGGTATAAAGCGGCGTCTTGGGCGTGAAGAACCCATTCATCGGCTGACGCAGCGTCGCGTCGTCTCCCACCAGGGCGCGCAGGTAGTCGTCCTGGTTCACCGCCGTCAGGATGGCCCTGCGCACCGCGACATTGTCGAACGGCGGCTCCAAATGGTTCAACCGGATGCCGGATACGGCGCCCAGATCGTTGGAAATGCCGGTCTGCACGCCTTGGCTGCGCTCCAGCGAGGGCAGCAGGTCTGGCAACGGCGCCTCTACCCAATCGACTTCGCCGGTCTGCAACGCGGCGGCGGCGGTGGCGCCGTCGGGGATGATGATCCACTCGATGCGGTCGAACAGCATACGCTTGCCGCCCGCCATCCACGAGGCCGGCTCCGCCCGCGGCACATAATCCTCGAAGCGTTCGAACACGGCCTTGGATCCGGCGGTCCACTCCGCGGTCACAAAACGCATTGGACCGCTGCCGATATATTCGGTGATCACCTTGAACGGGTCGGTATTGGCAATCCGTTCCGGCATGATGAAGGTGCAGGGCGTGTTCGACTTCGCGAGCGCGTAGAGCATCTTCGGAAACGGCTGCTTCAGCGACCAGCGGAAGCTTCGGTCGTCCACCACCACCAGGTCCTGTTGCACCGCGACGATGTTCTGGCCCATCACGTCGCGGGCGGCCCAGCGGCGCAGGCTGGCAACGACATCGCGCGCCAGCACGGGAGAGCCGTCGTGAAACCTTTGGCCAGGGCGCAGGCGGAACGTCCACACCAAACCGTCGGCTGACACCTCCTCCGACTCCACCATCTGCCGCTGTGGCGCGAGCTTGTCGTCCACGCCGTATAGCGTATCCCACACCAGCAATCCCGCGTTGCGCACGGAATAGGACGTGCCCCAAATCGGGTCCATGTTGACCAGATCGGTCTGCGGCACGAAGCGCAAAATGGTGCGCGGCGTGGCGGCTTGGCTGCGGCGGCTCAGGAACGGGGCACCGAGCAGGGCTGCGCCGGTTGCGGCAAGAAGGCGACGACGGTCCATTCGCGTGATCCCTGATGTTGCGACAAGTGCGTCCCACCCCGATCCGGCTCTGTGGCCCGTTTCGCGACAGCAACCTCGGTCTTTCCTCGATACCTCCGCAACCGAGTTATCCTGCCGGTCAGGCTGACATTTCCTATGGCTCAACCCCCTTTCGGTCCCGCTATGACTTCGGCGAGCAGCCACTGACGGAAGGCCTTGATCTCTGGATCGTCGGCCCGGCCGGGGGCATAGGCGAGATAGTAGCCGGTGCCGCGGACCAGGGGCGGCAACCCGGCCAACACCAGCAGCCGCCCGGTCTCGAGATGGTCACCGATCAGCGCCAAATCCGCCAGCGCGATGCCCAGCCCGTGCAGCGCCGCCTGGGCCGGCAGCAGCGAGGAGCCGAACGCCATCGTGCGACGCGGCCGCATCCCGCGAAGCCCGGCATGGCTGAACCAATCGGCCCAGTCATCCGGCGCGGTCTGCGAGACGATCAGCGTCTCCGCCAGAAGCGACGGCGGTTCCGCGCCGTGCAACCCACGCGCGGTCACATAGCGGGGGCTGCACACCGGCTGCAGTTGGTCGCCGAACAGGAAGTGGGAGATGACGCCGGGCCAGGGACCACGGCCATGCACGATCGCCGCATCGGTGTCACCGCCGCGCAAGTCGGGCGTTTCGATATGACTGGACAGTTCCAGTTCCAGCTCGGGCCGGTCCCGATGCAGGCGGCCGAGCCGGGCGAGCATCCACCCGATCGCCAGACTGGTCTGCACGTTGACCCGCAAGCGCGACCGAGGTGCCGGCGCCAGCACGGCGCGGGTACCTGCCTCGAGACGATCGAAGGTTTCGCTCACGACCGCGAGCAAGTCATGGCCGCGTGGGGTCAGCACGAGGGACCGCGGGCGACGTTCGAACAGCGTGGCCCCGCTGCGCTCCTCGAGCAGGCGCACGTGACGGGACACGGCGCCGGCCGTCACGCTTAGTTCGTCCGCAGCTGCACTGAAGCCGCCGAGCCGGGCCGCTGCTTCGAAAGCACGCAACGCGTTCAAGCTCGGAAGTTGTCGACCCATGACCCAGCAAAGCTAAGGCTAAGCCGTAGCACAAGTGGTTTGCCCTACCTTAGGCAGTTGTGGTGCATGAAACGGGTCCTGGACGCTGCCTGATCCTCAAGGGAGAACTGCCTCATGTCCCGCCCCAACCCGCCACCCGGCATCTTCGGCCACAACCGCACGATGGTGACGCCGCACTATGCGGTTATGCCGCCCGAGGGCATCCTCGAGAGCCGCTTACCCGGCTGGCACGACACGCTTGTGCGGTTCCATACGTCACCCAGCATGGGGGCACGCTTTGCCCAGGCTTTGCTGGAAGTCTCCGCCGGTGGCGGCACCTCCGCGCCGGTGCGGGACGGCCTGGAACACTTCCTCTTTGTGGTGGCAGGCAGCCTCGCCGTGGCCTGTGGCGGACGGGAGGAGGCGCTGACCAACGGCGGCTACGTCTACTGCCCTACGGGCGAAATCCTGTCCGTACGGGCAGTTGAAGGTCCTGCCAAGGCGATCTGGATCAAGCGTCCTTACCGATCCGCAGCGGGCCATCCCACCCCGTCGGCTCTGTTCGGCCATCGGGACACGGTGGAACGACGATTGAAGCATACCGACGGGCGGGCATGGCAGCATCTGCTGCCGGACGAGGATCTTGGCTTCGACATGGCGGTGAACATCCTGAGCTTCGCGCCGGGCACCCATTTCCCCTTTGTCGAAACCCACATCATGGAACACGGGTTGTACATGCTGCAGGGTCAGGGCCTGTATCTGCTCGGCCGCGAGTGGCACGAGTGCTGGACCGGGGATTTCGTCTGGATGGGATCCTATGTGCCGCAGCAGTTCTACTGCACGGGGTGGGAGGAGGCGGCCTACTTGCTCTACAAGGACATCAACCGCGACGTGCAGTTCGACCCGGTGCCGAGCTACCCTCGCCCTTGATGCCGAAACCGACCTCCTGATTTTGTCGGTCACGATGGGTGGTCGATGGGCCGGCCCACCCCATAACGGACCAACAGACGTCACTAGCCCATAGCTTGCCATGCCCGAACCCGGAGGCTTGAAGCGCAGATGACCCTGCAGGATCTCCGGTATGTGGTTGCTCTTGCCGATCACGGCCATTTCGGACGCGCGGCCGCCGCGTGCAACATTAGCCAGTCGACACTCAGCACGCAGATCAAGAAGCTCGAGGCGCAACTCGGGGTAAGATTGTTCGAGCGGACGACCCAGTCGGTCAGTGTGACGGACGTTGGGGCGGATATAGCAGGGCGTGCCCGCAGGGTGCTGGCCGACGTCGAAGCGATCGGCAGCGTCGGCCGGGATATGTCTGGACCTCTGACCGGCAGGTTCAAGCTCGGCGTGATTCCAACCCTCGGCCCCTATCTGCTGCCATGGCTCGTGCCGGCGCTCAGGGTTCGCTATCCCGAGTTGCGGCTGACGGTGCGGGAGGATCTGACCGAGCCCCTTCTGGACCGCCTGAGCTCGCATCGTCTCGACGCTGTGCTGGTCGCACTACCGATCCGCGAGAACGGCTTAGAGACCCTGCCGATGTTCGACGAACCGTTCCGCTTCGCCGAGCCCAGGCGCCGTCGCCCGGCTGCGCGCGGCATCATGACGGAGGCCGATCTGCGCGGACAGCGTCTGCTGCTGTTGACGGAGGGCCATTGCCTGCGTGACCAGGCGCTGGCGATGTGCGGTGCTACCGACACGGATGTGGACGGCGATTTCCGGGCGACCAGCCTCGAGACGATCGTGCAGATGGTGGCCACGGGCCTGGGAAGCACGCTGCTGCCGGCGATGGCATGTGGCGGCGAGAATGCACGCGGTATCACGACTCGGCCGCTGGCACCCGGCGTCGGGCGGCGCATCGGCCTGGCATGGCGCCGGGGCTGTTCCCGAGTCGATGACATTCACCTGCTTGCCGACGTCCTGCGTAATCACCTGCCATCAAGCGTTCAGCCGGTCTAACCGGTTCTGCTTCATCGCTTCTGTCAATGGATCGATCGTCAACAATCAATTTCCCCACAGTCCGGCCAATCGCTAGAACTTGCATCGTTCAACCACGTGCATCGGTCCGTAAGCGCCGTCCGGAAACGAGACGCGCAGGACGGCCGGGGCACGACACCGAGGAGAGACACCGTGGATGGAATGACCGACAACAAGTCGTCCGGCCAATGCCCCGTTGCGCATGGCGGCGCGGGTGCCAGCGCGCGGGGCAGCGCGCGCCGCAGCAATCGTGACTGGTGGCCGGAGCATCTGAGTCTCAACACGCTGACCCAGCATTCCCCCCGGGCCAACCCGATGGGCGAGTCATTTGACTATGCCGAGGCGTTCAAGGCGCTCGACCTGAATGCCGTCATTCAGGACCTGCACGCCCTGATGACCGACTCGCAGGAGTGGTGGCCGGCGGATTTCGGGCATTACGGCGGCCTGTTCATCCGCCTCGCGTGGCACAGCGCGGGCACCTATCGAACCACCGACGGACGTGGCGGCGCGGGCGGCGGACAGCAGCGTTTCGCCCCGCTCAACAGCTGGCCGGATAACGCCAACCTCGACAAGGCGCGCCGGCTGCTGTGGCCGATCAAGCAAAAGTATGGCGACAATCTTTCTTGGGCCGACCTCTACGTGCTCGTGGGAAACGTTGCTCTAGAGTCGATGGGCTTCAAGACCTTCGGCTTCGCGGGCGGCCGCGCCGACACCTGGGAGCCGGAGGAGCTGTTCTGGGGCCCAGAGGGCACGTGGCTGGGCGACGAGCGCTACAGCGGCGAGCGCGAGCTGCATGAGACGTTGGGCGCCGTGCAGATGGGCCTCATCTACGTCAACCCGGAGGGTCCGAACGGCAATCCCGATCCGCTCGGCTCGGCGCGCGATATTCGTGCGACCTTCGCGCGGATGGCGATGAACGACGAGGAGACTGTGGCGCTCATCGCCGGCGGTCACACGTTCGGCAAGACGCACGGCGCGGGCGACCCGTCTTTTGTCGGGCCGGAACCGGAAGGCGCGGTCATCGAGGATCAGGGCCTTGGCTGGCGCAGCAAGCACGGCGCCGGTCACGGGGCGGATGCGATCACCGGCGGCCCGGAAGTCACTTGGTCGCAGACGCCGACCCAGTGGAGCAACTACTATTTCGACAACCTGTTCAACTTCGAATGGGAGCTGACCAAGAGCCCGGCCGGCGCCCTGCAGTGGCAGGCGAAGGGTGCCGAGGCGACGATTCCCGACGCGCACGATCCGTCGAAAAAGCGTGTGCCGACCATGCTGACCTCCGACCTCGCGCTGCGGGTCGACCCGGCCTACGAGAAGATCTCGCGCCGGTTCTACGAGAACCCCGACCAGTTCGCGGACGCCTTCGCCCGCGCCTGGTTCAAGCTCACCCACCGCGACATGGGTCCGGTGCAGCGGTACCTCGGCCCGCTCGTCCCCAAGGAGCAGTTGATCTGGCAGGATCCAATACCGGCCGTCGACCATCCGGTGATCGGCGATGCGGAGATCGTGGCCTTGAAGGCTCAACTGCTCGCCACCGGGCTATCGGTATCGCAACTCGTCTCGACGGCCTGGGCGTCCGCCTCGACGTTCCGCTTCTCGGACAAGCGGGGCGGAGCCAACGGAGCGCGTATCCGCTTGGCGCCGCAGAAGGACTGGAAGGTCAATGACCCGGCCGAACTCGCGACAGTGTTGCAGAAGCTTGAAGCCGTCCGATCGGCGTTCAACGCATCGGCTCAGGGCGGGATGAAGGTCTCGCTCGCCGACCTGATTGTCCTGGGAGGCTGCGCGGCGGTCGAGCAGGCGGCGAAGGAGGCCGGGACCGCAGTCGAGGTACCGTTCACGCCGGGTCGAATGGACGCCTCGCAGGAGCAGACCGACGCGGCGTCGTTCGCACCGCTGCAGCCGAGGGCCGACGGCTTCCGTAACCACTACGACGAGGCTTCCTTCATGGCACCCGAGGAGTCGCTGGTGGACCGGGCGGAGCTGCTGCGGCTGTCCGGGCCGGAGATGACGGTGCTGGTCGGCGGGTTGCGGGTGCTCGGCGCGAATGCTGGCGGGTCCAAGCACGGCGTTTTCACCACCCGGCCAGGCAAGCTCACGAACGACTTTTTCGTCAACCTCCTCGACATGGACTTGGAATGGATGCCGACGGCTTCCAAGAACGCGTATGAGGGCCGCGACCGTAAGACGAAGACGGTGAAGTGGATCGCGACCCGGGTGGACCTCATCTTCGGCTCCCATTCGCAGTTGCGCGCGCTGGCCGAGGTTTATGGATGTGCGAACGCCCAGCCTAAGTTCGTCCGGGACTTCGTGGCAGCGTGGAACAAGGTGATGAACAACGATCGCTACGATCTGACATAGTTCAACTTCGTAGGCGTTTCTAGCGGGCGTAGGGTGCAATCCGCTTGGAGGATTGCACCTTCACGTCGCGATGATCGGTGCGTTTGTCTGATGCAATGCCAAAGCGCATTGCGTCCTACAAGGTGATACGAGGGTCAGTGCTTGAGGCCGCTGGTATGAACGTCCGAGATGCGCGTAGTTCGGCCACAGTCTTTCTTCATCGCTACGCTGTTTCCTCCAGCCAGCCACCGGATGCACGGCGGAAGCGTGGGGTAGCGAAGGCGGCGCGCATTGGGATGGCCGCCGGCCAGCCCGCACGCCATTGATCTGTCTGGGCCATCGCGACGCACGCCGCCACTGGCTGGATACCGGCCGCAGCCAGCAGTGCCAGCCCTGCGAGGGCCGACGTGCCAGTGCAGATCACGTCGTCCACCAGCAACACGCGTTTGCCCGTAAGGCGGTCCAGCAGCCGAGGGTCAAGCCACATGCGCCGCCCAGCCTGCGGCGAGGTCACGGAGCTGGTCGGCACGGAGAGAGCTTCATCGTACCAAAGCTTGCGCGTGGTCCCGGGTGCCACCCAATTGGAGTGTCCTAGGGCGCGGGCGACGCCTTGGCCCATCGTGTGACCGAGGGTCGGCAACCCGATCACGACATCCACTCTGTCGGCAGCCACGGCGTCCGCCATCCAGCCGCACAGCCGGTCCACTACGGCGAACGATGCCTGATTGGCGATCAATCCCGCGACGGCGTGGCTGCCCAGGTCACGCAGCGGCAGCACCAGGGTGGTGCCGTCCGGCATGGCTGCGTCGTAGCGGTCGGTCCAGACCGCTTGCCGCGGGCGAGGTGAGACGAACTCCTGCCAAAACATCGCGCACGCAGCCCTGATTTGTGCTCGGGAGCGTTGTTACCCGCGTTGCCGTGATCCGCAACACCCGGCATCGCCCGTGGGTCGCCGCTGATCTGGCATGGATCGTGCCTGGCCCTGACCGGGTTGGCGTGGGGAGGGATCGTACTTGGACGGAGACGCACCGTCGGCAACGGGGGTTGGTGCCCGGCTGGAACGGACGGAGGACGACCGCTACATGCGCGGCCGCGGCCGGTTCGTGGCCGATGTCCGGCTGCCCGGCATGCTGGACATCGCGTTTGTCCGCAGCCTGCTCGCGCACGCCCGGCTGCGTGCCGTCCACAAACCGGTGGGCGGCCGCGTGTTCACCGCGGAGGACCTGGCGGGGGTTAACGGCATCAGAGCCG
This sequence comes from uncultured Acetobacteraceae bacterium, assembly GCA_964242215.1. GTDB lineage: Bacteria > Pseudomonadota > Alphaproteobacteria > Acetobacterales > Acetobacteraceae > LMUY01. The sequence continues at coordinate 18,313 of CAXTCJ010000037.1, forward strand.
ATTCCGGTCTGGCCGGCTTTCGCAGCTCCGTCCAGCCGATCCTTGCCACGGGCAAGCTGCGCTACGTGGGGGAGCCGATCGCCGCTTGCCTCGCACCCACCCGCGCCGAAGCGGAAGACTTGGCCGAGCAGGTACAACTCGATCTCGAGGAACTGCCGGCGGTCGCGGACATGGCCAATGCCCGCGATCCCGCGGCCCCGCTCGTCCACGAGCACTGGGCGGAGAACGTGTTCCTCGAGACAGATGTCGACATCGGGTTCGATGCCGCCGTGGCCGGTGCCGCCGTCACGTTCCACACCGAGTTGCGCACCGCCCGGCAATGCATGGCGCCGATCGAGGGGCGCGGTGTAGTCGCGGTTTGGGACAACCAGGCCGAACAGCTCGTCGTGACCACGTCCACCCAGCAGCCGCACATCGTGCGCAGCGGGTTGGCGGAGTGCCTGGCGATGGATGAGGGGCGCATCCGTGTGATCGCGCCGGATGTAGGGGGAGGGTTCGGCTACAAGGGCGTCCTGCTGGCCGAAGAGGTTTGCGCAGCCTTCCTGACCATGAAGCTGCGGCGGCCTGTGCGCTGGATCGAGGACAGGCGCGAGCATCTGACCGGCGGCGCTAATTGCCGGGAGCATAGCTACGACATCACCGGATATGCCGCAGCGGACGGCACGTTGCTGGCGGTCGATTGCCTGGCCATCGTCGATTCCGGAGCCTATTCCGCCTATCCCTTCTCCGCCTGCCTGGAGGCGGCGCAGGTGGCGAGTATTCTGCCCGGGCCGTATCGCATGGTGGGATATCGCTGCCACACCTGGTCGGTCTGCACCAACAAGCCGCCGATCCTGCCGTATCGCGGCGTGGCCCGCACGGGCGTGTGCTTCGCGATGGAGACGGTGATGGACGGGCTGGCTCGCGCCCTGGATATGGAGCCGTGGGCGTTCCGCATGCGCAACTTGCCGGGCGCCGCAGCGATGCCGTTCACCACCATCACTGCCAAATACTTCGACAGCGGCAACTACCCCGAGGCGTTGCGGCGCGCCGTGGATGCCATCGGCCTGCCAGCAATCCGCGCGCGGCAGGTGGCAGGCGAGACGGACAGGCGCCGCATCGGCGTAGGCCTGTCCATCTTCTGCGAGCAGGGCGCGCATGGCACAACGGTCTATGCCGGTTGGGGCATCCCGATGGTGCCGGGCTTCGAGCAGGCAACGGCGCGGCTCACACCAGATGGGGGGCTGGAGCTGCGCGTGGGCGTGCAGAGTCATGGCCAGGGGCTGGAAACCACGCTGGCGCAGGTCGCGAGCGAGATCCTGGGCATCCACCCGGCCCGCACGCGCGTGGTGCACGGCGATACGGCGCTGACGCCCTACTCCACGGGCACGTGGGGGTCGCGTTGCATCGTCATGGCCGGTGGCGCGGTCGCCGCCGCGTCCGACATTCTGGCGCTCCGCATCCAACGCATCGCCGCCCACCTGTTGCAATGCCAGCCTGGGGACGTGACGCTGGCCGACGGGATGGCGCACGGGCTGGCCGGCCAGGTGAGCATCGCCGAGATTGCCCGGCTTTGGTACCGCACGCCGCAGCATCTGCCGGCGGACGTGGATCCTGCGGGACTGGAGGCCATCGGCGGGTACAAGCCGCTGCGCGACAGCGGCACGTTCTCCTACGCCTGCCACGCGGCCTTGGTGGCGGTCGACCCGGCGACCGGCGCGGTCGAGCTGCTGGACTACGTGATCGTCGAGGATGGCGGCACGCTGATCAATCCACTCGTCGTCGACGGCCAAGTGATCGGTGGCGCGGCACAGGGCATCGGGACGGCGCTGTTCGAGGAGATGGCGTTCAGCGCGGACGGGCAGCCGATGGCCTCGACCTTCGCCGACTATCTGCTGCCGGGTGCGGCGGAGATGCCGCCGCTGCGGATCGAGCACATGCACACGCCCTCGCCGCTGACGCGGTTTGGCCAAAAGGGCATCGGCGAGAGCGGCGCGATCGGGCCGCCGGCCGCGATCGCCTGTGCCGTGACGGACGCTCTGCGGCCACTCGGCGTGGTGGTGACACGGCTGCCGATAGAGCCGGCGCGGCTGCGCGCCCAAATCGCGGCGGTGGGGGCGTGAAAGCCGCCGCGTTCGACTTTGCCGTGGCGGACACCCTGGCCGTCGCGCTGGAGCATTTGGTGGCTGCTGGCGCCAGGCCGTTGGCCGGGGGACAGTCGCTGGGTCCGATGATGAACCTGCGCCTCGCCCGTCCCGCGATGGTGGTCGAGCTGTCGCGCGCGGCCGAGCTGCGGCGCACGGTGGATGAGGGCCGGGCCGTGCTGTACGGCGCCACGACCACCCACGCCGAAATCGAGGACGGCGCGGTGCCGGACGCAACCCCCGGCTGGCTGGCGGCCATCGCCGGCGGCATCGCCTATCGCGCCGTGCGCAACCGCGGCACGATCGGCGGCAGCCTCGCCCACGCCGACCCGGCGGCCGACTGGCTGGTGTCACTGTCCGCCCTCGGAGCAGAGGTCGTGCTGGCCGGACCACGCGGGGAGCGCGTGGTGGCCATGCCGGGCTTCATCACCGGGCCGTTCAGCACCGTGCTGGCGCCGGGCGAGGTGGTCACCGGCGTGCGGGTGCCGAGGCCCGAGACGGGTGCGCGCTGGGGCTACTGGAAGTTCACGCGCAAGATCGGGGAGTTCGCCAAGGCAAGTGCGGCGGTGCTGCTGGACGGCTCTCGTTCGCGGATTGCGGTGGGCGCGCTGGAACAAGTGCCCATCCTGCTGCCGCTATCGGCGTTGGACGACCCGGAAGCCGCTTTGCATGCCGCATTGGCCGGCCGTGAACCCGGCTCGCTCGCGCTGCATGCGGTTGCCGTCGCGCGCGCGGCAGCCATTGCATCTGGGACGCCGCAATGAGTCTGACCCTAAGCCTGCGAGTGAATGGCGAGGACTGCTCGACGGACGTGGAACCGCGCACCCATCTGGCAGACATGGTGCGGGACGAGCTGTTGCTGACCGGGACACATCTCGGCTGCGAGCACGGCGTGTGCGGCGCGTGTACGCTGATGCTGGACGGCCGGCCGGTGCGGTCCTGCTTGACGCTCGCGGCAGCTTGCGCCGGCGCGGACGTGCGCACGATCGAGGGGTTCGAGGACGACGCACTGATGGCGGCACTGCGCCAGGCGTTCAAACGCCATCATGCGCTGCAGTGCGGCTACTGTACGCCGGGCATGCTGGTCACTGCCTACGACATCGTGCGGCGGTTCCCCGACGCGAGCGAGACGCGGATCCGGATCGAGCTTGCCGGCAATCTGTGCCGCTGCACCGGCTATGCCGGGATCGTCGCCGCCATTGCGGAGGTGGCCGGCGCCGGGCTGACCGCGGCGGTGCAGCCCGCCACGCGCGCGGCTATACCGTCCAGCGTGGCTGTGCGCACCAAGCCGGCGAGCACCCTGGCTGAGCCGGCGCGCGCCTGGACAGTCCCTGACCTGTCCGGTGCGGCGACGCTCACGCGGCAGTTCGATCTTCCTCGGCCGGCCAATGCCGCCTGGAAGCTGTTGCATGATATCGATACAGTCGCTGCCTGCGTGCCCGGCGCCGCGCTGACCCGGGTCGACGGTGACGAACTGGAGGGCAACCTTGCCGTGGCGATCGGCCCGATGCGCGCCACGTTCGGCGGGCGGGCCCGCATCACCTATGACGATGTAGCGCGGTCCGGGACGTTGACCGGCGGGGCCGGCGACCAGGCGACGCGGTCAGAAGCTGTCGGCGCGCTGACGTTTCGGTTGCTCGAAGCCAGCGCCGAGAGCTGCGCCGTGCACGCGGAGATCCGCTACCGTCTGACCGGCCCGCTCGCGCAGGCAGGCCGTCCGGCGATCGTGGCAGGCGTAGTGGACCTGATGTTGCAACGCTTCAGCGCAAACATCGTGGCGACAGCCGCCGGACAAGAAGCCGACGTGCGGCCGATAAAAGGCTTACGCATGCTGGCCAGCATTTTGGTGCAGGCAGTCCGGCGCTGGTCCAGTCGACCCTTTAAACCGCGACCGCTCCCGTAGGGTGGGGTGCGCTTTGGCACCCCACCACAAGCCCGTCGGGTGGTCGGTCCAACGGTATCGCTGTATTAGGCCGCAACCGCCACCGGCAGGATCGAGGCATCGGAGTCGAAGCGCAGCCCTGCCCGCAAGCAGAAGCTCGGCTGCAACAGCCGCTCCGCCACGACCGTGTTGCTATCGTTGTCGGACAGCGCGAACCGCCCCCGTAAATCGTCCAGCACCGACACATCCGCCACCCGGCCAACCGCCAGCGAGCCGATCTCCTCCGACCGGCCGAGCATCGCCGCCGGGTTGGTCGTCACCATCGGGACCACCTCCGGCAGGCTCAGGCCTAGCGCCATCATCGAGCTCATCGCCTGGGTCAGGCTGAACTTGGCCTGGCCCTTGAACGGGTGGTTCTCCTCATCGGCATGTTCGGCGGGCGTGCCGGGGGGCGGCGGCACATGCGTGTTGTAGCCGTGCATGTCGGCACCGAGCGTGTGCGGCACGATGCCGGCGGCCAGCGCCATGCGGGCGAGGCGGTAGGAGAAGTGGCTGCCGTGGCCGACGTCGATCTTCAGCCCGCGGTCGAGCGCCGCCTGGATCACGGGATGCACCTGGCCGGACTGATCCACGAAGCCGCCGGGATGCTTGGTGAACGGATGGGCCAGGATGTCGCCCTCGCGCAACAGCGGAATGACGCGGGCGAGGATGGTATCCACGTCCTCGCCATTCGTGCCGCTCTCGGGCAGGCCCCATAACTGGCCAAAATGCACGTAGACCGGCAAGTCTGCCTCCCGCCCGATCTCGGCGGCCATCTCGATCACGCGGATGCCCCAGCGGGCGAAGCCGCCGATCTCGGCATGCGCCTTGATGCCGCGCACGATGTCTGGGTTGGCGCGCGCCGCGGCCACGGTTGCCGCCACGTCCACGCCGTCCGGGCTGTACAGCTTCGGGTAGAAATGCCCCTCCAAGCCGCCGACGAGGTAGGCGGACAGGAAGGCGTACACCCGGGTGGCGGCCGGCTCGGCGCAGAAGTGGCGGAAGCCCGGCAGTGTCATGCAGGACGGGCCGCCCTGGTCCACCACGGTCGTAACGCCCGATTGCACGCCCACCAAGTCGGGCGCCAGGCCGAACCGGCCGGTGACGTATTGGTAGACGTGGGCGTGGGTGTCGATCATGCCGGGCAGCACCAGCTTGCCACGCACATCCGCCACCTCCGTCCGGCCCTGCGGCACGATGTCCGGCGCCACCGCAGCGATCCGGCCGCCGCTGACCAGCACGTCCATTACGCCGTCGAGCCCGGAGGCGGGGCAGATCACGTGGCCACCGCGGAGCAGGGTATCTTGCATCGGAACGATAGCCATGGGCGCCTCCGGTAAAGCCCGGACGCTAACGCGTGCCCGGTGCGCTTTCAACGATCTTCCGAGCCCCAGGATGCCTCAGCCGCTACCGGGTCACACCCTAATCAGACGCCAGGCGAGCGCCCTCACGCGACGCGACGTAGCGGTTCACGTGCGATTTCAGCCCCAGGTTCTCTCGGAGCGTCTTGCCCTCGTACGCCGTACGGAACCGCCCGCGCCGTTGCAGTTCGGGCGTGACGAAACGGATGAAGTCCTCGCAGCCGCCCGGAAGCTGGTTCGGCGTGACGTTGAAACCGTCGCAGCACTCGGCATCCATCCACGCTTCCATCCGGTCGCAAATGTCGGCTGCGGTGCCGATCACCGCACTGCCCCCCTCGCCGGCTAAATGCTGGCACATCTCACGGATGGTCCAATTATTCTCCCGCACCCGCTTCATCAGCCGCTCCTGGCTGGAACGGACCTGTGCCTCGACCTGCGGTTCCGGGACCGGGCCATCGACGGGGAAGCCGGACAGGTCGCCCAGTGCGTTGTAGGCCCGCGCCAACCCGACCAGCGGGTCCACCAACTCCTGCAGCTCGTCGTACTTAGCTTGCGCCTCAGCCCGGGTCGCGCCGACGATGGGGCGGATGGCGGGCATGATCTTCAGGTCGTCCCAGTCGCGGCCATACTTCGCGAGGCGGCCCTTCACGTCGTCGTAATACGCCTTCGCCGCCGGAATGTTGTCTTGCGAGGCGTACACCACGTCGGCAGATTCCGCGGCGATCTCACGCCCGGGCTCGCTCGCGCCGGCTTGCACCATGATAGGACGGCCCTGCGGCATGCGGGCGACGTTCAGCGGGCCTTTGACCTGGAAGTGCTTCCCCATGTGGTTCAGCAGATGCAGCTTGCTCTCATCGTAGAACTGGCTGTTGGCGCGGTCGTAGACGAAGGCATCAGGTTCCCAGGTGTCCCACAGGCCCTTCACCACCTCGACGAACTCGGCCGCGCGTTCATAGCGCGTGTCGTAGTCCAGGTGCTTGGCGCGGTTGAAGTTCTGCGCTTCGGCGTCGGACCATGAGGTGACGATGTTCCAGCCCGCGCGACCGCCACTGATCAGGTCCAGCGTCGCGAACTTGCGGGCGATGTGGAACGGCTCGTTGTAGGTGGTGGAGGCCGTGGTCACCAGGCCGACATGCTTCGTCACCGCCGCCAGCGCCGGCAGCAGCGTCATCGGCTCCATCTCCACGATCTCGTAGCCGGAGCGGGCCAGGGAGCCGCGCGGCAGGTCCTTTTCCCGCACGCCGATGCCGTCGGCGAAGAAGATCATGTCGAACAGGCCCTGCTCCGCCAATTGGGCGTTGCGGACATAGTGGTCGAACCGCAGTGTGCCATCCGCCGGCGTGGCCGGGTGGCGCCAGGCGGACACGTGGTAACCCAAACCCCGCATGGACATGCCGAGCTTCATCTGCCGCTTTGCCATTGTTTCGCTCCTTTGTATTTAGCAGAACTGCCGTCTACGCCGACCTCGTAGGGTGGGGTGCGCTTTGGCACCCCACCACGTCCGCGCGGTCGTGCGGCTCCCTAGTATTTGTAGCCGGCCTTCTCCATGAAGCCCTTTGCGATCTCCATGTCGAAGGCGATCGGCTTCAGCAGGTTGTGGTCGTATTCGGGTGACGACCAGGCCATGGGCACCGTGCCCGGCGCGCCGTATCCACCGGCGATGCCCTTCACGATCTCGTCGCGCGGCATGGCGTGGCTGATCGCCTGACGGATGTAGGCAGCGGCTTCGGCTGCACGCGACGGGTCCTGCTTGCCCAGAGGCGTGTCGATACCCAGGCCAAACACGGGATGCTTCAGGTTGTAGCAAATATGCTGCCACTTGTAGCTATCGAAGGTCGTGACCTTTCCCCAGCTCGGGTCCACCGTGCTGATCACCGGGCCGATGTCGTACATCGGATCGTGCGCGTCGATCTCGCCGTCTTTCAACGCGGCGAGGACGGCGTCGGTGCCGTTGATGTTGACCACGAAGAACGTCGTCACGTTGCCGGTGTGCGGCTTCCAAAAGGCGTCGTTGCGCGTGAACTTGTAAGCCTTGCGGCTGGGGTCGAAACCCTGCGGGACCCACGGGCCGGTACCCACGGCGCCCTTGGCGGTGAAGCTCTTGCCGTCACTGGTCTTCACCACGTAGCTGCCCAACCAGGTCGAAGCAGTGTGGCCGCGCATCGCTTCCGGCTTGATGTCCCCGTAGGCGTGTTCCGGCATGATGGCGTAGGCGCCCAGCACGCTGTTCAGGAATTCCATGGAATAGGCCGGCAAATCCACGGTGATCTCGTAGCGGCCGGTTACCTTGTAGGCGCCGGGGCCGCCGAAGATGCCTTCCATAACGGATTGGAACAGCGAGCCATAAGCCTTGTTCAGGATGGTGTCCCAGGTGAACTTCACGTCGGCCGCCGTGAACTCCTCGCCGGAATGCCACTTCACGCCCTGCCGCAGCGTGATCACCCAGTGCTTGCCGTCGTCCGACATGGTGTGACCGGTCGCGAGCGCTGGGATCAAGCTCTTGTCCTGCCAAGACTTGTATTCGTAGAGCCGATTGTACGCGGGGCCGAACACGTTACTTTCGTGATAGCCAATGGTGTACATCGGCACCAAGGAGCTGGGTACTGGCCACGAGGCGAACGCAGCGGTGGCGTCAGAGCCGGCGCCGTCGATCGTCCAGCGTTCCGGCATGGGATAGAACACCGGGTTGTAGGTCGTGGCATCGAACCCTTGCAGCTTGGGGTTCACGGCGATGACGTCCTGCGGGTAGAACAGGATGGTCATCGGTTGGATGTCGTACCACCGCTTCTCGAACGCATGATACGCGGTGAGGCGATCGTCCGGCTTCAGGGTGGTGGCGACTTCCTTTAGCGACCGGTCGATCTCCTTGTCGTCGACGTAATAGTAGTTCTGTCCTCGGGGCGGCATGTTCATGGAGCCGAACAGCGCAAGCGGCGAGGGCTCGATCGAACTGTAGTAATACCTCTCGAGATAGGCATCCCAGCCGCCATCCACATGCGTCTTGCCGTCGCCCCTGGCCCGGCGTGGCGCGATGGTGGTGATCGGAACGATGGAGGAGATGACATCGATCCCCAGTTTCTGCATCTGCTGCGCCGCCACCGTGCCCCACACGACGCGGGCCGGCTGGTTGTTCAGGATCATCAGATACAGCTTGAAGAACGGCGCCGCCGCCCGTGCCGGCCCGATGGCAGCGGCCACGGCGGCTGCCGCACTGGCCTGCAACATAGCCCGGCGGCCAGCTGTCATCGTAGGTTCATCCATGCGTCGACTCCATCAGCGTGGGTTGTGGCAGGCGGCGAGACTATGCGAGCCCATGGGGGCCAGGGACGGATCGGTCGTGCGGCACACCGGCAGGGCGGCGGCGCAGCGTGGGTGGAAGGCGCAGCCTACGGGGCGGTCGAGCGGGCTCGGCACCTCGCCCAAGAGGTGCGTGCGGGTATCGGCAGCACCGGGCCGAGGCACCGGGATCGCGGAGATCAGCGCGGCGGTGTAGTGGTGCCGGGGATAAGCAAACACCTCGTCCACCGTGCCCATCTCCACGATCCGCCCCAGATACATCACCGCGACATGAGTGGAAATGAACCGCACCGAGCTGAGGTCGTGCGAGATGTAGAGGTAGGCCACGCCTAATCGGTCCTGCAGTTCCGCCAGCAGGTTCAGGATCTGCGCGCGCACGGAAATGTCGAGCGACGAGACCGGCTCATCCAGCAGGATGAACTCCGGCCGCACCGCGATCGCGCGTGCGATACCGAGGCGCTGGCGTTGGCCGCCGCTGAATTCGTGCGGATAGCGTACGCCGTGCCGGGGATCGAGGCCGACGGTGGACACCAGCTCCGCAACGCGCCCGTTCCACTCGGCGGCGTGCTCCGGGGCGTGCACCCGCAACGGCTCCCGCATCGCCTCGTTGACGGTCCAGCGGGGATTGAGCGACAGGTAGGGATCTTGGAATACGTACTGGATTCGCCGGCGTACCGCGAGCATGGCGCCCCGGTCGGCGCCTGCCAGGACGGGCCGAACGTCCTGCCCATCCAGCCACACCTCGCCGCCATCGGCGCGCACCAGGTCCAGCACGGCGCGGGCGGTGGTGGTCTTGCCGCAGCCGCTTTCACCCACCAGGCCGAGCGTTTCCCCGGCCCGCACGGTGAACGACACGTCGTCCACCGCCCGCACCGCCCGCGTGACCCGGCGGCGGAACAGACGGCGCTTCACCACGGGGTAGTGCTTGCGCAGCCCCCGGACGTCCAGAGTCGCGCTCATGCCGCCAGCTCCGTTTCCGCGGGCGAGCCGCGGCGGATGCAGCTCACGGTGTGGCCGGCGCCCACCGCAACCTCCCGCGGCATGATGCGGGCACAATCGGCGATTGCCTCGGGGCAGCGGGCGTGGAAGCGACAGCCGGCGGGCGGGTTGAGCAGGTCCGGCGGCCGGCCGGCGATGGACGGCAGCACCCGGCGGTTGCCGCTATACGAATGGTCGATGCGCGGCACGCTCTCGAGCAGGGCGCGCGTGTAGGGGTGCTGCGGCGAGCCGAAGATGGTGGCGGCGTCCGCGGTTTCGCACACGCGTCCCGCGTACATCACGGTGATGCGGTCGGCCATGCGGGCCACAACGCCCATGTCGTGGGTGACCAGGATCATAGACATCGACAGGCGGCTACGCAGCTCGGCCAACAAGTCCAGGATCTGCGCCTGGATGGTGACGTCCAGCGCCGTGGTGGGCTCGTCCGCCAGCAGCAACGCCGGGTCGCAGAGCAGGGCGCGGGCGATGCCGACACGCTGCTTCATGCCGCCGGACAGCTCGTGCGGGTATTGCTTTAGCCGGGCCAGCGGGTCGCCGATACCGACCAGCCGCAACAGCTCGGCGGCGCGGTCCAGCGCGGGTTTGCGGCCCATACTGGTGTGCCAGCGCAGGATCTCGGTCAACTGCCGGCCGATGGACAGAACGGGGTTCAGCGACGTCGCCGGGTTCTGGAAGATCATCGCCATGCGCCGGCCTCGGATAGCGGCCAGGCGCGCGGGCGAGGCCGTGACCAAGTCCTCACCGTCGAACATCACCCGGCCGCCGGTGATGCGCGCGGGCGGTGGAGCGAGGCGCAGCAGGCTAAGACTGGTGACGGTCTTGCCGCTGCCGCTTTCGCCCACGATGCCCAGGGTCTCGCCACGGGAAACGTGGAAATCGACCCCGTCGACGGCCCGCACCACGCCGTCTCGCGTCGGGAACTGCACACGCAGCCCTTCGACCGAGAGCAGGCGGCTATCCTGCGCGGACACGGGGATTGAACGCATCGGTGAGGCCGTCCGCCAGCAGGTTGAAGCCCAGCACGGTGACGAAGATCGCGGCGCCGGGGGCGAGGCAGGTCCAGGGCGCCACCTGCAGCACCTGGTAGTTGAAGAACAGCGCCTGGCCCCACGAGATGGATTTCGGATCGCCGAAGCCGAGGAACGACACCATCGCTTCCGCCAGGATGGCGCCGCCGATGCCCAGCGCCACCAGGACAATGAGCGGCGGCAGGGCGTTGGGCAGGATGTGACGCACCAGGATATCGCGGCGCGACGTGCCGATGCACAGCGCCGCCTCCACGAATTCGGCGCGGCGCAGGCGGAGGAACTCCGCGCGTGTCATCCGCGCGATGGACGGCCATTCGAAGACGCCGAGCAGCACGATGATGGTGATCAGGTTTAGGTTGGGGATGCGCTCCAGCTTCGTGCCGACGACGACGATGCCGAACAGCCGCACCACGGCCAGAATGACCACGAACACCGGCACCACCATGAAGAACTCGGCGGCGCGCATCATCGTCTCGTCCACGAAGCCACCGACATAGCCGGCGATGCCGCCCACCGTGACACCGATGACGCTGGCGATGAGCATGGCGCCGAGGCCCACCGCCAGCGCCGTGGGGGCGCCATAGATCGTGCGGCTGAGCACGTCGTAGCCCACGCGGTCGGTGCCCAGCCAATGCACCGCGCTCGGCGCCTGGCGGGAGGCGCCGTGCAGCATGGCGGACTGGTCGTTCGGGTCGGACGGCGCCAGGAACGGGCCGATCACGGCCGTGAGCACCACCAGGGCGACGAGGCACAGGCCGATCACCCCGGCCCGGTTGCGGCGGAAGCGGTACCAGGATTGCCGCCACACGCCGGAGGGCGGGCGCCGGGTCGGCAGCATCTCGGCGACGGGGGCGGGAACCAGCTCGGCATCGACGGGCGCGTCCATCTCAGGCGAGCCGGATGCGGGGGTCGAGGGCGACATAGGCGATGTCGGTCAGCAGCGTGGCCGACACCAGCATGATGGTGATGATCATCGTCTCACCCATGATGACGGGGTAGTCGAGCTGCTGGATGGCCTGGATATACAGGGCGCCGAGGCCGGGCCAGGTGAACACGGTTTCCGTCACTGGCGCCGTGCCCAGCATCAGCCCGAACAGCGTGCCGAGATAGGTCAGCACCGGGATGAACGCGTTGCGCAGGGCGTGCCCGAGCACCACGCGCCGGCGCGGCAGGCCGGAGGCCCAGGCGGCGGTGATGAAGTCCTGCCGCAGCACGTCGACCAGCGAGGACCGCATCAGCAGCGTCAGCGTGGCGGTGTTGAACACGGTCAGCATCGCGACGGGAAGCACCATGTGCCAGAGCCCGTCCGCCACCAGGCTGTGCCACAACAGGTTGCGGGTGGAATAGGCGCCGTAGGAGGGAAACACGCCGAGCCAGGTGGAGAACACCAGGATCAGCAGGATCCCGAGCAGGAAGCCCGGCAGCGAATGGCCCAGCATCGCGCCGGACACGACGGAGAAATCCGCCCAACCGTGTTGCCGCATCGCCGCGATCACTCCGGCGACGGTGGCCAGCCCCGTGGAGAGCAGGATGGCCGGCACCTGGATCTTCAGCGTTTCACCACCCCAGACCCGCAGCAACTCGCCGACCGGCTGATTGTAGATGACGCTGGTGCCGAAATCCCCGTGCAGGATGGCCCATAGCCAGGCGAAGTAGCGATCAATGAACGGGCCGTTCAGGCCATAGTATTTGGTGATGGCGGCGATCGTCTCGTCGGTCACGCCGGGCATCTCCGCCAGCATGATCTCGACCGGGTTGCCGATCGCATTGATCAGGGCAAATAGGACGAAGCTAACCGCCAGCACCAACACGACGGAGAAGATCGTGCGGCGAGCGATGAAGCGGAGCGCACCCACTCAATCGACCTTCGTGGATAGAGTCATCGTGTCGTCGATCCTTTGGCCTGCCAGGATCTGCAGCTCGGCGACGGACAAGTCCGTGAGCCCGAGCGCCGGTACGACGTCGTTGTCCTTTGCAAGATCACGGCCATACAGCGCCGACAGGGTCAGCAGACCGGCTTCGTGCAGCATGGCCGGCCGCCCGCACATCCCGCCCAGCAGCACGGTCGGGTAGAGGCCGAACGGCGCGTCCTCCAGCACATAGCGCGTGTCGAGGCTGGTGGGGGCGGCGGGATCGTGACCCGCAGCGGCCAGGACACGGGCCATCTCGCCCAAAGGCGCTTCCGGAGCGTGGAACGACAGGTGAAAATGCTGCCGCAACGTGCGCACCGCCACGCCGAATGCCTCCGCGATAGCCAGTCGCTCGGCATCCAGGGCCTCCATCAGCCGCCCGACCGAGTCCGTGATGTTGGTGTTCTGGAACCAGGTTTCGCCGCGCTCCATCCGGGTGAAATTGCACAGCGCGATGGCAAGGTGATTCTGCGGGTTGACGTTGCTGAGCGCGACTGCCAGCAGCCCGGCGCGAGCCCGGAACCGGTCGCCGAACAGGACCCGGCACAGCGCCAGCATCGGGTCGGCATCCGCCGCCGGCAGCGTGGCGATGTCCACTTCGCTTCGGACGCTCGACACCCGGACGCAGCCCCGGGCTGTCCGGCGGCCACTGACGACCGTCGTGCCCCACGCGACGATGGGGACGTCGACCCGGCGCTCCGCCAGAAGTTTCGCCAGGTGGAAGGCCGCGAACGAGAGGTGGCCGCTGATCAGTACGGGCTGTCCGGGGCGCAGGGCCGGTGCCAGTTGGTTCAATACGGCTCGGTAGGCCGTGGCGGGCACTGCGACCAGCACGGCATCCGCACCTGCCACGGTCGCGGCGCAACTCTGCGCCAAAGCCAGCGGGGCCGAGAGACACAGCGCTCCCTCGGCCTGAAGTTCGGTTGGCGCCGTGTCGCCGGATCTCGGCGACCAGAGTGTCGGCCGGTGTCCACGCGAAATCAGCAGGGCCGCGCTGCCCAACCCCACAGCTCCCGTGCCGAGAATGGCAACGCACATGCTGCGCTCGCCCGTCGTACCAGGGTCGGAGCGGGTTACCATCGACGTCACCCAAGGTCTCCTGCGCTACGGACGGTGGCGAGTGCCGCCCCGGCGGCATCGATGATGAGGACATCTGTCATGGCAGTGACACGGTATTTGCATGGGTCATGAGGGTCAAAGACGAGATTCGGCATTGGCTATTCCGGAGGGTTATGGATGCGGCGGCGGGTCAACCTGAGACAAATCGAAGTTTTCAAAGCCGTCATCGAGCACGGCACCGTCAGCTCGGCGGCCGCCGCGCTGAACGTGTCGCAGCCGGCCATGAGCAAATCGATTGCGCAACTGGAGGCCGATTGCGAGATACGGTTGTTCGACCGCGTAAAGGGGCGGCTTGCACCCACCGAGCAGGGGATGCAGCTCTATGCCGAGATCGACCGGATTTTTAGCGGGGTGCAACAGGTCGAGAACGCCATCGACGCGTTGCACCGGCAGGCGCAAGGACGCCTGCTGATCGGCGTCATGCCGGGGCTTTCAGGCGGGTTCGTGCAGCGTGTCGTTACGGCGTTCCTGCAGGCCCGCCCCGGCACATACTGCTACGTCGAGGCGCGGAATTCGGAATGGATCATGGAATCGCTCGTCGGGCGCCGGCTCGACGTTGGATTGCTTAGCGCCCGCATGCAAAGCCCCTTTGTCGAGTCCGAGATGCTGGGGGAACACGCCCTCGTCTGCATCCTTCCGATCGGGCACCCGCTCGCCGCCCGTCGCGTCATCGTTCCGGCCGACTTCGACGAGATCCCCTTCGTATCGTTCGGCCCGGAAACCGATATCGGGCACCAGATCATGGGGATGTTGGCGGCCCATGGCGTCAATCCAGCTGTGGCACTCGTCGCGAACATCGCTCCCACCGTATGCGCGTTCGTCGCGTCCGGCACGGGCGTATCCCTGGTTCACCCCTTGATGGTGAGTGGCTTCGACCGGATCGTCGTGCGCCCATTCGAACCGCAAACAACGCTCGGCTTCCTGCTGTCCCACGACCGCTCGAGCCGCAACGCGCGCCTGGTCGACGACTTCATCAAGCTGACGCGAGTGACGGCAGCCGCGATGCTTGATGAAGCGCTGGCGGATCATGCCCCGCGCGACCCGGCAACGCAGTGGGAGCAGAAGACCGAGGTCTAGCCTGCGCCGCCGAGCAGGGCCTGAATTACTGCCATGCTTGGTCGAGACGCGGGTGCGCTGGCGGTGCACTGAGCCTCGAGTTGGCGCAGCGGATCATGGCCGGCCAAGTCGTCGCAACGGTCCAGCAGCTCACCGAGCAGAATGCCCCACGCCAGCACCTCCGTCCGTTGCAGCCCAATCCCGGCGGAACCGGCCGGTAGAAAAGACGCTCCGCCGAAGTCACTCAGAACGGCGTTGCCAGCTTCGCCGTCCCACAGGGTGTTATGGGCATATAGATCGCCGTGCAGCACGCCCCGACCATGGAGATGCGCAGCAGCGGCGGCGATGCTGGTTGCCACTCGCAAGGCGGTGGCGCGGTTGAAGCGGATCGCCGCGTCATAGACGTCCCTGCTGCAACTCGCCAGACTGGGCGGTCCGGCTAGAACGCGCCAGCCAGCCGGGAGCAGCGGCATAAGCATGCCCTGCGCTTGGTCCGGATGGCCACTCAGCTGACCGAGAGCGCCGAGCAGATTTCGGTGGTCCCCGGCAGTCAGGCACGCTGCGATCTCGCTTGCCGGCAAGCCGTCGCTGGTCATTGCACCCTTGAACAGCTTCAGCGCCACACGCCGTTGCGCGCCCCCCGTTTGCCACTGGACATCGTAGACCCGGCCCGACGCGCCCTCCCCTAGCAATTGTCCGAGGCTCAGCTCGTTCCAGTCAACTTTGGCGCAGTCCGGCGCATCCAAAGTGCTGTCCAGCGGGTTGCCTGCCCAGGCCAACCAAGCGAGCCGGGGTAAGTCCGCGAGCCACGGCGGCAGGGCCTCGAAGCGGTTGGCGCTCAGGCGGAGTAGTTCGAGGTTAGGCGCGTCCTGCAGCGTCGTGGGTAGGTTCGTCAGACTGTTCCCCGACAGCATCAGCTTCTGCAGCAATGGGCGACGGCCGATGGCGTCCGGCAAGGCCGTAAGCTGATTGTCAGTCACGGTCAGCCAGCGCAATGCGGGTGGCAATGCCTCGCCGGGTATCTCGCGCAAACCGCTGCGGCGGAAGCCCACTTGGCTCAGCGCTTGGCAGTCGCCGAGTGCCGGCGGCAACTGGTCGAACCGGTTGCCGGAGCAGAACAGGATGCGCAGTTTGCGAAGCCTGCCCATGTCCTCGGGCAGCCGGTCGAGCTGGTTGCCACTCAGGTCGAGCACCTCCAACGTATCCGCGAGCCCGAAGATCTCGCGCGGAAACTCCGTCAGCCCAGCGTTCAGCCGCAGCTCTGTCGCGCCGGCCAGGTCGCCGCGCCGCAAGGCCTCGAGGTTCGTGCTCATGACCGCGTTTCTACACCGGCCGCGTCACCTGACCATCGGTGCCGATGATGTCGCTAGCTGCCGGTTGCGCAGATCCGGCCTGCGAGCCGTCGCCGGATCGCCTCCAGCCGATAGCCGTCCGTCACGCGAGGTGCGTAGAACGCGCCGGGCTCGGGTGCCTCCGGATATCGCGCGGAGAACTCCGCCGCATTGTGGAACATGCCCCGGCTGTCATCGTCCAGATAGCTCTCGGACGGCGCACGCTCCGCCCGGAGCACGTCGTGGCTGTCGAGCTCGATGTGGATATAGTCGACCCGCTGCAAACCGCGCTCCTGAACGATCGTGCTGCCGTTCACGAAACAACGAGCCGGGATGAGTAGGCCGTCGACAAACATCGCGTGCTCGGGCGAGACCAGCAGGTCGCGGCACGGGAGCCCCTCCCCGAGCGAGCCAGTGCGAAAACGGACCGGCTGCATTTTCGGGTGGGCGGCGAGGAACCGCCCAGCGTAGCTGCGGGTGCCGATCCACTTGATGGGGCGGTGTTGGCCGGACACGGTGACCACCAGATCGCTAATCGCCAGGGTCTCGACCGGGGTCTCGCCTCGGCTGGTCATGATCAGGGTGCCCGGGCAGTAGCAGGGCGCGGCCGCCACGGTCAGGTCGGTAAAACCGCCGCTGGTCGTGGCGATTTGGAACACCTCCGAGGCAGCCCCCGCGATGTCGAGCGTGGTGCCGCCGTCCACCGTCACGAGATCGCCCGAGACCGTGACACCGGACCCGGCACCGGGGACGAAATCGAACTCGATCGTATCGCCGGGCGCGAAGCCGGAGATCGCACCCTGCACCCCGAGTTGCCCCGACATCGTCAGGTAGCCACCCGGGCCGGCAAAACCGACGTCGTCGGCCACACCCCCCGCGTAGACGACGACTGCGCCACCCGAGATCACATCCCCGAACGTGAACGCGCCGCTGGCGAGGTATTCGGCGCCCGATGACAGGATCACGTTGCTGGCGGCGTTCCCGGATTGGACCCCGAGGGCACCACCCGAGCCGACGACGATGCCGGTGCCGGTGCCGCCCGCGATGTCCACCACCCCTTCGTAGCCGACATGCATGCCCGACACGGTGCCGCCCGAGAGCACGTATTCGGTGGTCGGGAAGTCGACCGGTCCGCCCGACAAGCCGACATAGGTATAGAAGCCCGAGATCGTTCCGCCTTCCGTGACGCCTCCGGACAGGACGAAGCTCTGATCGCCCCCGCTGAAGGCCGGATCGACCAGCGGCCCCGCTTCTACCTGGACACCTTGGAAGAATTGGTAGGTGAGGATCCCCGTCGAGAGGAGCTGCCCGCCGGAATCGACCGGGGCCGAGACCACACCTCCCAGCAACTCGACCGCAACGCCGCCACTTTCGAGAACCGGGGCAACCGCTGTTCCGCCGATAACAGCTTCGGCGCCGCCACTCTGCACGATGGTGCTGTAGGAAAAGGCGCCACCCGCGATGACCTGGCCCGCACCGTTCTCCAGCACCGTCCCGGAGGCCGACCCACCCTCCACCAAGGATGCGCCGCCGCTCTGGATCATTGTCTGGCGCGTGGTGCCATCGTCGAACACGCCCTCGGCTCCGGCGCTCTGCACGCTGGTGCCGAGGGTTGTGCCACCGGAATCCACCTCGAACAGCCCTCCGCTGCCGATCACCGCGTTGACCGAGGATCCCCTCACATCGACGAACCCACCGTCGCTGACCACGACCGCGCTCACCGTGCCGAAGCTGCCGACGTAGGCGGAGGCGCCATTGCCGATCGTGGTCGCGATCGCAATGCCGCCCGAGTCCACTTGTTGATTGCCGCCCGAGAGCACGAAGCTTCCCGTTGCCACGCCGCCCGCGAGCACTTCCTGCAGGGCGCCGCTGCCGATGACGGTTCCCGCGGCGGTGCCGCTGCCGAATACCAATTCCAGCGCGCCGCTGCCGAGCACGAGCCCGGCCGGGGCAGAGGTGGCATAATACACCGGCAACGCGCCGGCCTGCTCGATCAGCACGCCGTTGGACACGACCTCACCGCCGCTCAGCACCGTGCCGCTGACGATTGCGCCGGGTAGCGTCACCAGCAGCCCACCCGATTGCAGCAGGCTGGCATCCGCCTCGCTGCCGGAGGAGACGACCTCTACCCCACCGCTGCCGACGATCGTGCCCGTGGTGGTCCCGTTCGCGTAGCCAACGACGTCGTTATACGTCGGGTCGATGATGTTGCCGCCGACCGTTAGCACGCCGCCGTTCAGCAAGGTGTCGACTGCGGCGCCATTCTCCACCACCAGCGTGCCCGGCCCCGCTACGGTGGTGGCCGATGCCGTGCCCGCCGACACCACCTCGAACGCACCCGCCGAAAGGATCGTGCCGATGGTGGTGCCCCCCGACACGATCTGGGAACCACCCGCGAGCACGGTCGTGTTGGAAGCAACCCCGACGACAAGCTGCTGCCCGCCGCTCATCACCGTGGTCGTCGATGTCGTGCCCTGGTAGCCCGCCTCTTCGGTGCCCCCAGCGCTGACCACCGTGCCAAAATTCGTGCCGCCGACGAGGCCGCTGCCACCGCTCAGGATCTGTGCCCCGCTGGCAGTCCCTTCGAAATACGCGACTCCCGCGACGAAAACGGCCGACGCGGTACTGCCGCCGTTGATCGTGATGGAGCCGCCTGCGTCGACCGTCGTGGAGGTGGCGGACTGCGCTTCCAGGAACGCCGAGCCACCGCTCCCAACGGTCAGATCGAGCGACGAGCCCTGCACGAGCAGATTGCCGCCGCTCTGCACCGTGGTCGCGGTGATGCTGCCGCCCTGCTCGACCGAGGCGCTGCCGCCGCCGCCCACGGCCAGCCCGGTTGCTGACCCACCGCTGTCGACCGTCAGGGACCCGGCGCTTTCCACCAGCGCACCCGCGGCCAACCCGCCGGAGAACACCGTCTCCCCACCCTCGAAGCTGGCGGTGGCTCCGCTGACCGTCGTGCCGGAGGCCACGCCGCCTGCCAGCACGTCCTCCTCGCTGCCGGGTCCGACCGTGAGCGGCCCAGCCGACGCCGTGAAATACTCCAGGCCATTGCCGAGGCCCGCGTAGACGACCCCGGTGGACACGATGCTGCCATCCTGCAGCGCCGATGCGCTGACCACGCCGCCGGGCAACACCGCGATGATCCCGCCACTGGAGAGAATGGTGCCCACCGCGGTGGCACTCGAGCCGACCAGCAGCCCGCCGCCCGACTCCACCACGGCCGCGGATATCGTCGCGCGGTCGATCGCCACCCCGCCGCTGGAGATGACGGTTCCGCTATCGAGCAAGCTGCCGAAGTCCAGCAGCTCGCCGCCGGCCTGTACCACGGCACCCAACGCCGACCCGGCTTCGATATACAACAATCCGGACTGGCCGATCTGCGTGCCGATCGCTACGCCGGTGTCGGATTGTTCGCCGCCGGCGATCACGGTGTCACTGGTCGCGGTGCCATACAGCAGCTCGAACCCGGCACTGATCAGATCGTGCGAGGCGATGCCTTGCGCGGCGACCTCGACGACGCCCCCCTCGTCGGTGGTGACGCCGCTGATGCTTCCGGAATCGCCGAGCGACCCGCCCGACTGCACGAAGGCCGAGACGACGAAGCCCCCGGCCTCGACCTGCAGGCTCGTTCCCTGTGTGACCATGGTGCCGGAGGCCTCGCCGGATGCGTCCACCGTCTGGGTGCCGCCACTGAGGAGGACGGTGCCGTCCGCCGTGCCGCCGCTGGTCACGATTTGTAGGCCGAGACCCGACACCGTCGCGGCACTGGCGACTCCGCTCAGGAGCACGTACTCGGTGAGACCGGAGCCCACGACGTCGCCGCTGGTGGTCAGCCCTTGGGCGGTCGCCCCGCCAAACGATTGCACGTCGACGACCCCGGTGGACACCAGCGTCCCGCCGTCGAATTGGGGGTTGGATACGATGCCGCCGGGTAGCACCACCAGGATGCCGCCGCTCGACAACACCGTGCCGAACGCGCTCGCGCCGGAGACGACGAACTCGGCGCCGCCACTCGACACCACCGTGTTATACGTGGACCCGAACATCGTCGGGCCGCCATCGGCCGTTTCGTTCGGTTGCATGCTGGCGATTTGCAGCCCGCCAGAGGACACGATGGTGCCCGATGCGACGGCGTCCACCAGCTCCAGGCCCGAAGCGAGCAGGACGGTGGAGACCGAGCTGCCGTATTCGTACGAGCCGACGGATTGTTCGCCACCCGCGGAAACGATCGTGCCGGACGCAATGCCGCCATCGGCTTGCACCGAACCGCCCGACAGCACGACGGTGGCCAGCAACTGCCCGTAGCCCGCCGCAGCCCGGCCTCCGGCCTCGATCGTGGCGCCGCTGACCGTGCCGCCATCGGGGCCGATCAATCCGCCGGACAGGACCGTGGCGCTGAGATCGAGCCCGCCTTGCTGGACAGATTCGTAAGAGCCCGACAACTCGGTGAACGAGGCAACGCCGCCCGAGGAGACGGTGAGGTAACTTGCATCGGTCACCACGGACGACACTGCCACGCCCTCGACAGTCAGTTGCCCGCGGCTCGCCACGTAACCGGAAATCGTGCCGGCGTCGTTCACGCTGCCACTCAGGTTGGTGAAGCCGTCGACCGTGCCGCCAGCCAGGACTGCGGCACTGCCCCCGAGGCTCACCGTCAGTTCAGTCGCAACCCCTCCCTGGGAGACGGTGGCGACGCCACCGGCATTGACGGTGTCGCTCGCCGCCGTCCCGCCGGAGGACACCCCGAGCGTGTCGCCCGCGAGCAGGGTGACGCCGTTGACCGGATTGCCAGGCGTGGCGACGTAAGCCGTCATCGGGACGCTCCATGCGAAGGTGCCCCGTCGGGCGCACTGACTAGCCAGTGTTCATGCGCGTGGCAGCGTTGTCGTCATGCAAATGGATGACGGTTGCGGTAATATCGGTCGGAGAAGACGAGCTTGGTGCCGCGCCGGGCCAGGCTGCGCAGGAATCCAAACACATCATTGCCTAGGCTACTGAGCGTAAGGCCTGAACTTGCCGATGTCGGTGCCGCAATCCGGGCAGCGCCAGCCCGGTGGCAAGGCGGTCATCGGTATCCCAGGCGCAATCCCGGCGGCAGGCACACCAACCGCCTCGTCGTAGATATAGTAACAACCACGGCAGATGAAGCGTTGCGACATCTCGGTCAAGGTTTTACCGGCATTGACCGGCGCGTCGGCCAGCGGTTGGTCCGGTGTTCTTATGACGTCACCGACGACAACTGTGCCGGACTTTTCGGTGACGAGGTAAACGCCCAGGTCTTTGTGACCGAATGCTGCGCGCAGGGCTGTTGGCAATTCCAAGTCCCGCCGACCCGTCGCCGGGTTCACGTTGGTGGCCCCGCAACGCCCGTTGCGGCGGTCGATGCGCAGCACCGTGTCGTTGACCTGAAGAGTGCCGCCGATCCAATCGAACTCCTCCCAGGGCCGCGCACCGTCGATGTAGAGGTTGGCCCGAAAGCGGAGCGGATCCAGTGGGTAGCCCCAGCGCTCCTCGAGGCTGCGCACCGTCGCCAGGTTGATCAGCGACAAGACGTTGTCCGGCTTGTCCATGAAGTGCCCGTCCTTGCTTCGCACCAGCGTCGGACGGCCGCGCAACGTCGGGACGAGCCTCTCGATGAAAGCCTCCACGTTCTGCCGGCCTGCCGACGTATCGAGGTCGGCCGACAGCAAGGGGGCACCGTCCGGGCTGGTGATCGAGAGCCGCATCGTGTCGACGTCCAGGTGGGTGCGGACGGTCGCCAACGCCTCTTCCAGCATCAGCATCACGAACAGGCCCTTCTTGGCCCATTGCGGGTTTTGCGGATCGACCTTCGCGTTGCTGCGGCTCAGCGCGAAGATACGGTCGAACGGGAAAGGCCGGCCGGCTTCCAATCGGATACCCCGCAGCTTTTGCGCGCTCAAACCCTTGACCGGGTAGCGGTAGATGCCGGTGATCTCGGCCATTCTGGAACTGTCCTCCACTGATCCGTTTCTGAAGGGACGGGTCGCCCGCGACAAGCGGCGTGTCGATGGGTTCATCCGGGTCATTGATGCTGCGATCGGGCAGGAACCGCGGGGCGCCGGTGCCACGGATGGGTTCATCGCTGGCACCCATGATCTGGACCCGATAGGCATTCGGATCGCCGAGCCGCTTGGCGGCCT
>CAXTCJ010000038.1:0-7707 GCA_964242215.1 uncultured Acetobacteraceae bacterium
GGCCCCGAAACCGCCGCCTGCATGGCGGTGATGACGGCGGCGGTGCGCGCGGCGGTGCCGCTGCCGACCGGCGTAAACGTGCTGGCCAACGGCGCCGTGCAGGCGATGGCGGTGGCGGTGGCGTCCGGCGCCGCCTTCATCCGCGTCAATCAGTGGGCCAACGCCTACGTCGCCAACGAGGGCTTCATCGAGGGTCCGGCGGCAGTGGCCACGCGCTATCGGGCCCAGCTCGGGGCGAAGTCGGTGCGGGTGTTCGCCGACGTGCACGTGAAGCACGGCGCGCACGCGATCACGGCGGACCGCTCGCTGGCCGAGCTCGCCCGGGACGTGGAGTTCTTCGACGCCGACGGGGCGATCGCCACCGGGCAGCGCACCGGCGATTCCGCGACCATGGAGGAACTGCGCGCGATCGCCGACGGCACGGGGCTGCCGGTGCTGGTCGGCTCCGGCGTGAACCCGGACAATGTCGGCGACATTCTTAGCGTGGCGGACGCCGTCATCGTGGCGAGCTTCCTCAAGCATGATGGCGTTTGGTGGAACCCGGTCGATCCGGAGCGGGTGGCGGTGTTCATGGCAGCGGTGGCACGGGCCCGGGCGTGAGCCGCGTCCATGTGTTGGGCAATGCCGGGCTGGATATCGGATTGCAGCTTGAACGTTTGCCGGTTCGTGGCGAAACGCTGGTGGGGCGGGCCGGCCCGCAAGCGCCTGGTGGCAAGGGGCTGAACCAGGCGGTGGCGGCGGTGCGTGCCGGGGCTGAAGTGCGCTTCCTGGCGCCCGTCGGCGACGATGGCGACGCGGCTGCGATCCGCATGGCGTTGGCCACCGAGCCGTTCGAGGCGTTGGACCTGCCGGTGCTGCCATTCCCGACCGATCGCTCGATCCTCATGCTGCTCCCCGACGGCGAGAACGCGATCGTGACGGTGGGGGATTGCGCCCACGGGCTCGACCCGGCGGTGGGCGCCGCCTTCGCCGGATCGGTGCGCCCGGACGAGATCCTGCTGATGCAGGGCAACCTGTCGGCCGAGGCCACACGCGCTGCCGCCGCCGCCTGCGCGGGCCGCGTGGTGCTGAACACCGCCCCGTTGCGCTACGACGTAAAGCCGCTGCTGCCACTCTGCGCCGTGGTGATCGCCAACCAGGTCGAAGCCGAATCCGTCGCCGGCCAGGCGAGCGCCGCCGCGCTGCATGCGGCCGGTGCGGCGGTGGCAGTGGTCACCATGGGTGCGCGCGGCTGCCTGTTCGCCGACGCCGACGGGGAACGCCACTTGCCCGCGCCGCCGGCCCGCTTGCTGGACAGCACCGGCGCCGGCGACGCGTTCTGTGGCACGCTGGCAGCGCTGCTGGCGCAAAGCTGGCCCTGGATCGCAGCCCTCGAGGCAGCCCAGCGCGTCGCCGCCCGCACGGTGGAGCGCCCGGGTGCCTACGCCGCCTTGCCCCCGGCGGAGGAATGGTCCGGCCTGCTGGAGGGCACCATCGCGTGAATGCGGTGCTGGACGTGCAGCATCTCTCCGTCGCACTCGGCCCGCCCGGGGCGCGTGTGCCGGTCGTCACAGATGTGACGTTGCAGGTCCGGCCCGGCGAGGTGCTCTGTGTCGTCGGCGAATCCGGCTCCGGCAAGAGCGTGACGGCGCTGGCGCTGATGCGGCTGTTGCCACCGGGCCGCTCCGAAGTGCGGGCCGAGCGGCTGGCGCTCGAGGGCAGCGACCTGCTGATGCTCGATGAACGGGCGATGACCCGGCTGCGTGGCGAGCGGATGGCGATGATCTTCCAGGAGCCGATGACCAGCCTCAACCCCGTCTTCACCGTGGCGGACCAGGTCGGCGAAACCTTGCGCGTGCATCGCGGGCTCAGCAGCGGCGCGGCCCGGTCCGCCGCGCTCGACGCGTTGCGCGCGGTCGGCATTCCCGCGCCGGAGCGCCGGCTGGACGCCTATCCGCACCAGCTGTCCGGCGGGCTGCGGCAACGCGTGATGATCGCGATGGCGCTGGCCTGCGAACCCGCTCTGCTGATCGCTGACGAGCCCACTACCGCGCTGGATGTCACGGTGCAGTCCGGCATCCTGGCCCTGCTCGGCCAATTGCGGGCGCGCACGGGGATGGGCGTGCTGCTGATCACCCACGATCTGGGGGTGGTGGCGGAGATCGCCGACCGCGTCGTCGTGATGTATGCCGGTCAGATCGTGGAAACCGCCTCGGCCGCCGCCCTGTTCCACGGGGCGCAACACCCCTACACCTTGGCCCTGCTGGCTGCTCTGCCGCATCTCGACGGTATGTTGGAGCGCCTGCAACCGATCCCCGGCCGCATGCCGTCGCCGGGCACCGCACCCGCCGGCTGTCGGTTCGCGCCGCGCTGCCCGTTCGCCGCCCCGATCTGCGCCGAGCCTCCGCCGCTGCGTCCGATGGCGCCCGACCACGACGCGGCCTGCTGGCGCGCGCCGGTGGACGCACTCGCGTGACCGCCCTGCTGGAGGCGGCCGGGCTGCACAAATCCTACCCGGTCCCGGGTGGCCGGCGCCTGTTGGCGGTGGACGGGGTGGACCTCCATCTCGACCGCGGCGAGACCCTGGCCGTCGTGGGCGAGTCCGGGTGCGGCAAGAGCACGCTCGGGCGGCTGCTGCTGAACCTGGAACGACCGGACGCCGGCACGGTGCGGCTGGGCGGAGTGGACAACGTGGCGTTGCGGGGCGGCGACCTGCGCACGATGCGGCGCCGGGTGCAGGTGGTGTTCCAGGACCCGTATGCCTCGCTCGATCCACGGCAGCGTATCCGCGACGTGCTCACCCGTCCGATGCACCTGCACCGCATCGCGACCGGCCGGGCCGCACTGGCGCGAGCGGCGGCCTTGCTGGACCGGGTCGGGCTGCCCGCCGCCGCGCTGGACCGGCTGCCGCACGAGTTCAGCGGCGGCCAGCGCCAACGCATCGCGATCGCGCGGGCGTTGTCGGTGCAGCCGGACCTGATCGTGTGCGACGAGCCGGTGTCCGCGCTGGACGTCTCCGTGCAGGCGCAGGTGATCAACCTGTTGCAAGACCTGCAGGGCGAGACCGGGATCGCGCTGCTGTTCATTTCCCACAACCTGGCCGTGGTGCGGCACATGGCACACCGCGTCGCCGTCATGTACGCGGGCCGCGTGATCGAGACGGCGGCCGCCGCCCAGCTGTTCGCGCGCCCGTTGCATCCCTACACAAGGGCGCTGCTCGCGGCGTCGCCCCGCACCGACCGCGGCTCCCGCCTTCCCGAAACCGCCGGGGGCGAGCCGCCCGACCCCGCCGCGCCGCCGCCCGGATGCCGGTTCGCGCCGCGCTGCCCGCATGTTCAATCGGTGTGCCAAACCGGCGAGCATCCGGCCTTGCGCACCATTGCCGCCTCGCACGACTCCGCCTGTCTGTTCGCGGACAGCCTCCCACCCACGGCGGCTCCCGTCGTGGACACGCACGCGACGCCGGTCACAGCACGCATCGCGGCCTATCGCCGGGCACGGGACCGCGCGGCCTGATGCGCATGGTCGTCTCCCGCGTGCTGGCGCTCGTGCCGGTGCTGTTCGGCCTGTGCGTGTTGTCGTTCGCGTTGCTGGCGCTGGTGCCGGGCGACCCGGTGACCGCCATGCTCGGCATGGAGGCGAACCCGCAGGCCGTCGCGACCCTGCGCGCCCGTTTCGCCCTGGACCAACCGTTGCCGGTGCGCTTCGCCGCGTGGCTGTTCCAGGTGCTGCACGGCAATCTCGGCCGCTCAATCCAGACCGGCCGGCCGGTGACGGAAACCGTCCTGACGGCACTCGGCCCCACCGTGCAACTGGCGCTGGCGGCGCTGGTCGTGTCGTTGCTGATCGCTATCCCCGCCGGTGTCATCGCCGCCGCGCGCCGCGACCGGGCCGCGGATCTGGGCGTGTCCCTGCTGGCGCTGGCCGGGCTGTCGTTGCCGTCGTTCTGGCTCGCCATCCTGCTGATCCTCGGCTTCTCCATCCACCTCCCGCTGCTTCCATCCTCCGGCTACGTGCCGTTCACGGATAGCCCGGCCGGCTGGCTCAGCCATCTCGTGCTGCCTGCCGTGACGTTGGGCACTGCCATGGCCGCCGCGACCATGCGCATGACCCGCTCGGCCATGCTGGATGTCTTAGGTGCCGACTACATCCGCACCGCCCGCGCCAAAGGGCTGTCGCCCCGCCGCGTGGTCTGGCGGCACGCGCTGCGCAACGCGTTGCTGCCGGTCACCACGCTGATCGGGTTGCAACTCGGCCAACTGCTCGGCGGGGTCGTGATCACCGAGAGCGTGTTCTCGTGGCCCGGCATCGGCAAGCTCACCGTCGACGCGATCTTCGCCCGCGACACCCCCGTCGTGCAGGGCGCCATCCTGGTAACGGCGACGCTGTTCGTGCTGATCAATCTCGCGACCGAGTTGCTGTATGGCGTGCTCGACCCACGGCTAAGGGTGCGGCGATGAAGTGGCTGCGCTCCCCCCGCAATGCCCTGGGCGCCGTGCTGGTCGCGGTCGTGCTGCTCGCGGCTTTGTTAGGCCCGTCCTTATGGCCCTACGCACCGGACGTGCCGGATTTCGCCGCCACCCTGGCGCCGCCCTCACTCGTGCACTGGTTCGGCACCGACGATCTCGGCCGCGACACGCTGGCGCGGGTGTTGGCGGGGGCACGGATCTCGCTCGTGGTCGGCCTGGCGAGCGTCGCGGCGGCGCTCGTGCTCGGCGGTGCGATCGGACTGGTGGCCGGCTATCTCGGCGGCTGGACCGACGGCGTGCTGATGCGCTGCATGGACGTGCTGCTGGCCTTCCCCGGCATCCTGCTCGCCCTCGGCATCACGGCGGCGCTGGGCGCGTCCCTGCTCAACACCGTACTCGCCATCGCCGTCGTAAACTTGCCGGTGCTGGCACGCGTCGCACGGGGCGAGGCCCTCGCCCTGCGCCGCCGCGACTACGTGACGGCGGAACGGGCGCTCGGCTTTGGCACGCCCGCCATCCTGCTGCGCTGCGTCTTGCCGAACGCCACGCCGGCGATCGTGGTGCAGGCTTCGTTGCTGCTCGCGTCTTCGATCATCACCGAGGCCTACCTGTCCTTCCTCGGCCTGGGCGTGCAGCCGCCGACGCCGAGCTGGGGCAACATGCTGCACGATGCCGTGGGCTTCCTGGACCAGGCCGAGTGGCTCGCCTGGTTCCCCGGGCTCGCGATCTTTGCCACCGTGCTCGGCTTCAACCTTCTCGGCGACGCCCTGCGCGACGGGCTCGACCCACACGACTGATCCCCCCTGTCCTCCGGAGTTCACGCCATGCCCGATGTTTCGCGCCGCGCCACCTTGGCCACTGCCCTCGCCGCACCGCTGGCTTTCGCCGGCCGGGCGCGGGCGCAAGCGCCGGCCACGCTCGACATCGGTGTGGTGTCCGACCCGGTGACGCTGGACCCTGCGTTCTCCGCCTCGTTCTTCGAGACCCAGGTGCTGTACAACCTGCATGAAACGCTGCTGGTGGCTCGCCCGGACGGCACGGTGACGCCGGGCCTGGCCAGCTTCACCATGCCGGATCCGCTGACCTATGTGCTGACGCTGCGCGAGGGGCTCACCTTCCAAGATGGCACGGTGCTGGATGCCGCCGCGGTGAAGGCCAACATCGATCGCATGATGGACCCGGCCACCGGGTCGATCCGCAAGCCCGAATTCGGTCCGCTGGCGTCGGTCACGGCTGATAGTGCGCGGCAGGTCACGCTGAAGCTATCGCAGCCCTACGCACCGATGCCGCTGGTGCTGACCAACCGCGCCGGCATGATGGTGTCGCCCACGGCGGTGCAACGTCTCGGTGCCGATTTCGCGACGCATGCGGTCGGCGCCGGCCCCTGGAAACTCGCGAGCTGGACGAAAAATTCCCAACTCGTGCTCGAAGCGTTCCCGGGCTATTGGCAAGGAGCGAAGCAGCCCTTCGCGCGCCTGGTGTACCACCCGCTGCCGGACGAGACGGTGCGGCTGGCAAACCTGCGCAGCGGCACCTTGCAGCTGATCGACTCCGTCCCGCCACAGGCCGTCGCCGGGCTGGCGCGGGAGAGTGCATTGCGCGTGTCGCAAATGCCCGGGCTGGGCTTCAACGCGTTCTCGTTCAACTGCACCCGCGCCCCGTTTGCCGACGTGCGCGTGCGGCAAGCCTTCCTGGCTGCGGTCGACCCAGCGGTCGTCCAGCAGGTGGTGTATTTCAACACAGGCCGCGTCGCCCACGGACCGCTTTCCCCGGCCGTAGGCTGGGCCTACGACCCGTCCGCCACTGGCATCGCCCACGATCCGGCGCACAGCAAGGCGTTGCTGGCCCAGGCGGGCGTCGCCGACCCGCTGCCGGTCGCGATCACGGTGACCAACTCGCCGCAGTTGGTGCGCATCGCGCAGGTGTTGCAGGCGCAGGCCGGGCAGGGCGGTTTCAAGGTGGAGGTGCGGCAGATCGACCCCACCAGCCTGATCACCGTGCTGCGGCAGCGTGACTTTGACCTGTGCATGTCGCCGTGGTCCGGCCGCTACGACCCGGACGGCAACATGTTCAACTACTTCACCCAGGGCGGCGCCAACAACTTCGCCGGCTGGGACAGTCCCGCGATCACGGCGCTGCTCACCAAGGCCCGCAGCGTCAGTGCCGAGGCCGACCGCGCCGCGCTATACCGCCAGGCGCAGGCCATGGTGATGGACCAGGCGCCGATGCTGTTCGTCCATTTCGATGCGATCCTGCAGGCGTCCGCGGCCAAGCTGCGCTGGACCGAGTATCCCGACGCCGTGTTCCGGCTTTTCGACGCATCCTGGACGGCGTGACCATTTGCCCCCTTGACACGGAGTGCCTTCCTGGACGGCTGTAAGCGTATGATCGAGCCGCACCGCATGATCAAAGCTCTGCCCCGCCGCAGCCTGCTCGCGGCGGGTGGGGCGCTTGCGAGCGGCGTGCTTTCGAGTAGCCGGGCCCGGGCGCAACCGGCATCAGTAGATCTACTGCTGGTGTTGGCGATCGACGTGTCCCGCTCCGTGACCGATGACGAGGCGACCCTGCAGCGCGACGGCTACCGCGGCGCGCTGACCGACCCGGCCGTGCTGGCCGCGATTGCCAATGGACCTCTGGGCGCCATCGCGATCACGTATTTCGAGTGGGCGCGCTACGATTTCCAGGACCTCATCATGCCCTGGACCCGCATCGCCGGGCCAGCGGACGCGCAGGCCTGGTCGGATCGGTTGGGCGCCATCCCGCGGCAGAGCATGTCGTGGACCAGCATCTCCGGTGCGCTGACATTCGCCGGCAAGTTGCTGGCCTCCGCCCCGTTCGAGGGCACGCGCCGGGTCGTGGACGTGTCCGGCGACGGCGCCAACAACAACGGCCCATCGCCCGAGGAGATGCGCGACGCCTTGGTCCAGTCCGGCGTCACGATCAACGGCCTGCCGATCATCAACCGCCACCCGAGGTTCGGCCGGATGGAGTTGGACGTGGACAAGTTCTACGCCGCCTCCGTGATCGGCGGCCCCGGCTCGTTTTTGATCGTGGCGGAGGACTTCGCCGCCTTCTCCGACGCGATCAAACGCAAGCTGGTGCAGGAGATTTCCTAACCCACCGTCATGCACCGTCATGCCAGGGCTTGACCCTGGTATCCACGGGGTTGCGCTCATGACGTAAGACGAGTGCGTGGCACCATTGCGTGCAACACGGGAAGGGCCGGTGTCTGCTCAACCCCGTGGATACCAGGCTCAAG
>CAXTCJ010000038.1:7807-40568 GCA_964242215.1 uncultured Acetobacteraceae bacterium
TTCATCGCCGACACCCCGGCCGCCCGCACCGACAACCTGCACGCTTGGTCGCGCTTTCCGCTGTTCATGAACGTGCTGGAACCCGTCACCCTGCTGACGGCGCTCGCCGGCGCCACCACACGGATCGGCCTCGGCGGCACGGTGTCCACCAGCTTCTCCGAGCCCTACAACGTGGCGCGGCAATTCGCCTCGCTCGATCACCTGAGCCAGGGGCGTGCGGCATGGAACGTCGTCACCTCCGCCAACGACTACGCCGCACGTAATTTCGGCCACGCCAAGCTGGCACCGCACGCGGATCGGTATCGCCGGGCCGGCGAGTTCGTGGACGTCGTGCGGCAGCTCTGGGACAGTTGGGACGACGGCGCCTTCTTGCTCGATCGGGAACAGGGCCTGTATTTCGACCCGGCCTCGCAGCATCCCGTCCATCACGAGGGCGCGTTCTTCAAGGTGGACGGTGCGCTGAATATCGCACGTTCGCCCCAAGGCCACCCGGTGATCATCGAGGCCGGCGCCAGCGACACCGGGCAGGAACTGGCGGCGCGCACGGCCGAGGTGGTATTTTCCTCCAACCCCTCCGTCGCCGAGGCAAAGCGCTTCACCGAGGGGCTCAAGGCCCGCACGGCCAAATACGGGCGCGAGCCATCGGAGTTGAAGGTGCTGGCCGGCCTGCCCATCCTGTTGGCGGAAACGGACGCGCAGGCCGCCGACGACTACGCGCGGCTGCAGGAGCTGGTGCATCCCGATGTCGGCCGGTTCCGCCTGGGCATGGACCTGGAGACCGACCTGTCCGACCTGCCGCTGGACGAGCCGATCCCCGCCGATCGCATCCCGAAAGGCGCCAATTTCCACAAGGGCTTCTTCGACGACATCCTGCGCCTGATCGGGGACGGCAGTCCGACCCTGCGCGACGTGTATCTGCGCTATGAGCGCGGCCGCAAGACCATCACCGGCGGGCCGCAGCGCATCGCCGATGTGATGGAGGAATGGTTCACCGGCGGTGCGGCGGACGGCTTCATGCTGCAGTTCCACATCATGCCGCGCGGCTTGAACTTGTTCGTGGACAGTGTGGTCCCGGAATTGCAACGCCGTGGGCTGATGCGTGACGCCTATACCGGCGCCACGTTGCGCGAGCATTTGGGGCTGCAGCGTCCGGCACGGGGCGCGCGCATCCCACAACCGGAGTGATGACCCCTTGAGAAGCTTCCTTGCCGCCGCCCTGGTGGCCCTTCCAGCGCTCGCCTGGGCCGCCCCTCCGCCCACCGTCACGGAGGGCAAACTGTCCTGGGGCGCCAGCCCGACCTTCGCGCCATTCGAGTTCCAGCGCGACGGGCAGTCGGTCGGCTTCGACGTCGACATGATGGCGGAGCTGGCCCGGCGCATCGGGCTGCAATCGGCCATGCTGGGCATGGATTTCGTCGGCATCATCCCCGCCGTGCAGGCGAAGCGGATCGATGCGGCGGTGAGCGGCATGTACATCACGCCCGCGCGGGAAGAAGTGCTGGACTTCATTCCCTACCTGCGGATCGGCGACCAGATGGTGGTCGCGTCGGGCAACCCGGCCCATCTTCCGGGCAAGGAAGCGCTGTGCGGACACCACATCGCCGTGGCGCTCAACACATTGTACGAGAAGACGGCCCACACCCTCAGCGATGCCTGCGTGGCCGCGGGCAAGCCGGCGATCGACATCATCGCCGTCGGCAGCAGCGCCGTCGTGGCACTGACCTTGGCGCAGGGCCGGGCGGAGGGTGCGATCAGCTCCACATCGGTGATCGCCGCCATGATGGAGAACGCGCCCGGCACGTTCGAACCACTCGGCGAGCCGTTCAACACCGACTCGCGGCTCGGCATCGGCGTGGCGAAAACCGACCCGGCGTTGCGCGACGCGCTGATTGCGGCGCTGAAGGCGATGAACGATGACGGCGCCTATGCGGCCATGATGAAGAAGTGGGGCCTGCCGGCGTCGAGCACGATTTTCTGATCCGGCCATGAGCTTTCGGCTCGATGTGTTCCTGCGCGACCTGTTCGGGTTCAACTTCGCCAGCGCCGCGTTCGTGACGCTCTGGGTCAGCATTGCCGCCATGGTGTTGGGAATGGTGGTCGGCCTGGTGTTAGCGCTGATGCAGCAATCCAGGCTCCGTCCGCTTCGCTGGCTGGCCTGGGCCTACCTATGGTTGTTTCGCGGCACGCCGGTGCTGCTGCAGATCATCTTCGCCTTCAACGTGCTGCCGAGCTTCGGCGTGATCCTGTCCGGCCCGGTCTGCGCCGTGCTCGCCCTGGGCCTGCACGAGGCGGCCTACATGACCGAGATCATCCGCGGCGGCCTCGGCAGCGTGGGGCTCGGCCAACGCGATGCCGCCCGCGCGCTGGGGATGTCGGAATCGCGCGTCATGCGCCTGGTGGTGCTGCCGCAGGCGCTGCGCATCGCGGTGCCGCCGATCGGCAACCAGTTCATCGGCATGCTGAAGCTGTCCGCGCTGGTGAGCGTGATCGGCGTGCGCGAGTTGCTGCTGGCCGCGGAGCAGTCCGCCTCCGGCACCTTCCGCTATCTCGAAGCCCTGTCGGCGGCGGGCGTCTACTACCTCGCCTTCACCACGGTGCTGATGTCGTTGCAGCACGGTCTGGAGCGCAAACTGGGGCGCTCGGTAAGCCTGACGCCCGGCCCCATCGCCGAGGCCTAGTGTAGAAATTCTCCCCCGTCTTCACGGGGGAGGGGGACCATGCGCAGCATGGTGGAGGGGGTGCGAGCACGACGGTGCCGGACCCTCCGTCGGCTGCGCCGCCACCTCCCTCGTGAAGGACGGGGAAGGATGATCCTAATTCACGCAGGGGCGGTGATCGGGCGGGCGCCGGTGCGGGAGACGCTGACCACCGCGCCTACCGCGGCGAACCCGGCCGCGACGTACAGGCAAGTGCCAGCGCCTTGCCCGCCGCGCAGGCCAAAGATCAGCGCCACGAGCGCCGAGCCGAGCGACCAACCGACCGTGCGCGCGATGGCGACCATGCCGCTTGCGGCACCGCTGCGCTCGGGTGGCCCGGCGGTCATCAGCGTTATGTTGTTCGGCGTCTGATAGAAGCCGAAACCAATGCCGCAGATCGCCATGCGCCAGGCCACGTTCCAATCGGCAGGCATCGCGGGCATGGTGGCGAGCAGCATCAGCCCGCTGGCCAGCACCGCGAGCCCGATGCTGCCGAGCACCGCCGCCGGGTAGCGCCCGGACAGCCGCCCGGCCAACGGGGCCGCGAACGCCACCAGCAGCGGCCAGGGCGTGACCAGCAACCCGGTGGCCACGGCGGTGCGATGCATCACCACCTGGAACAGGAATGGCAGCGACACATAGGCCAGAATCTGCGCAGCATACGAGCACACCGACGTGCCCATCGACAGTGCGAACAACCGAATGCGCAGCAGATCGAGCGGCAGCATCGGGGACGGCTGATGCGATTGCTGCCAGACCAGCAATCCACCGAACCCCAGCCCGGCGGCGAGTTCGACGCCAGCCAATCCGCGCGTCGCACCTCCCAGACCGTCCACCCCGGTGACGATCAGGCCGAAGGCGGCGGCGTTGAGCAAAGCGCCGCGCCAGTCGAACACGCGACGGCGCCGTTGCCCCGCAGGTGCCACGGTCAGGAATAGCGGCACGGCGATCAGGCCGAGCGGCACGTTGACCAGGAACAGCCACGGCCAGTGCGCAACCGAGAGGATCAGGGCCGCCAACGTCGGGCCGAGTGCGGCCGAGAGTGCAACCGCCAAAGCAATCGCCGCGAAACCCTGGCCTAATCGCGCCCGCGGGTAGATGGCCCGCACCAGCGCGCCGCCCAGGGCCGCCATGCAGGCGCCGCCCACGCCCTGCAGCAGCCGCGACGCCACCAGGATCGGCAGAGTGGGTGACAAGGCGCATGCGAGGGAGGCGACGGTGAACAAAGCCAGGCCGAAGCCGTAGACCCGCTTCAGGCCCAAGGTTTCGCCTAATGTCGCGGCGGGCAGCAGACAGATCGTGACGGCCAGCTGGTAGCTGTTGACGATCCAGATCGTGGCCGCATCGGTCGCAGCCAAGTCGCGGGCGATGGTGGGCAGCGCGATGTTCGCAATGGCGCTGTCCAGGCCCGCGAGGACCACGCCGAGCATCGCGCACCCCATGGCCCAGCGGCGCCGCGCCCCCGGCAAGCCGTCGGTCTCGTCCATTCCGTATTCCCTAACAGCGACACCAGAACCGAGCCGCCGTGGCGGGCACGCGGTGTTACCGCCTACGCCGGGGGCGCCGCAATAGCCCCGCCCGCACCCTCAGCCCTTGGCCGGGCGGGGCAGTGCAAAAACGCCAGCGGGCTCGCACGCATATGGCAGCTTGCGTTGCGCAAAGGCAGACGCGGCGTGCATGTCCGCGACCAGGGCGGCGAACACATCCAGCTCCGCCGCCGGCAAACGCAGGCCGAGTTCGGATAGCCGTTCTGCGACCGCGCCGGTGTTCATGCTGCGGTCTCCTTTTGCCAGGCCATTGCCGGCCGCTTGTCGCGCCATGGTGTCGCGTCCTCGAACGCATGGGCGACCCGAAACAGCAGGGGCTCGCAGAATGGCTTGGCCGCGATCTGGATCGACAAGGGCAGGCCACCTGCACCGAAACCGCTGCAGACCGAGATCGCCGGGTAGCCGGTGACGTTGAACGGGATGGTGAAGTTCGGCTTGTCAAGCATGGTCCACTTAGGCACGTCCTTGATCGGCAATGCTTCGGCGGGCTGCGACGCGGTGACCAGCACGTCGACATCCGCCATCGCCGCCGCCATCTCCAGGCAAAGCTCCCGTCGCCGGCGCAGCGCCTGCACGTAGTCGGACCCGCTCACCAGCGCGGCCATGGCGATGCGGTCCCGAAATAGCTCGCCATAGTCGTAGAACCGCGTCTTTAGCCAAGGCTCGTGGATCGCGTAGGCCTCAACTGTCAGGATCAGGAAACCGCAGGCATGATACTCCTGCATCGGCGAGAGCGTGATCTGCTTCACCGACGCGCCGAGCTGGCGCAGTACGTCCAGGCCTTTCTCGATGCCGGACAGCGTGGCTGGGCTGGCGGTGTTATCGGTCTCGTGGAAGTGGCTGACCACGCCCACGCGCAGGCCCTTGATGCCCTCCGTGATGCCGGCGGCGAAGTCGGGCACGGGACGGTCGGCACTCGCCGGGTCGGACGCGTCGTAACCGGCCATCGCCTGCAGCAGCAGCGCACAATCCTCCGACGTCCAGGCCAACGGCCCGGCGTGGTCAAGCGTGAAGGACAGTGGCAGGATCCCGCGCCGGCTGATCAGCCCGTAGGTTGGCTTGATGCCGGCGATCCCGCACAGCGCCGCCGGGCCGCGGATGGAGCCGCCGGTGTCCGAGCCGGTGCCGCCCAGGATGAACCCGGCGGCCACTGCGGCGCCCGTGCCGCTGCTGCTGCCGGCGGTGAAATGGTCCGGGTTCCACGGGTTGCGCGCCGGCGGCCACGGCAGGTCGAACGAGGGGCCGCCCATGGCGAATTCATGCGTGGCGAGCTTGCCCAGCATCACGGTGCCGGCGTCCGCCAATTTGGCTACGCTGACGGCGTCCTCGGCGGGAACGTTGTTTTCCAGCAGGCGGGAGTGCGCCGTCGTGCGAATGCCGGCGGTGTTGTAGATGTCCTTGTGGGCGATCGGGATGCCGTCGAGCTTACCCTTGCCTTCGCCGCGCTGCCACCGCGCCTCGGACGCCCGGGCGTCCGCCAATGCGCGCTCCTCGGTCACCAGCAGGAAGCTGTGCAACTCGCCGTCGGCGGCTTGGATACGCGAGAGGCAATCCTGCGTCAGTTCAACCGGCGAGAGTTTGCCGGCCGCGATCTGCCGCGACGCTTCGGCAATGGTGAGTTGCGCGCTCATGGGCGTTGCTCCGGATAGAACACGGTGGCGGGCTCCGCCTCGCGCGGTCTGTCGCGGGTCACGCGGGCGATCATGCCCTCCATGATGTGGCGTGACTTGCGAATCTCCGCCAATGTCTCCGGTGTCAGGGGCAGGCCGCTTCGGGTCATGGCCGCGTTGAACTCGTCATCGGTCATAGGTGTCTCCTTAGAACTCTCCCTCTCCCCTTGAGGGAGGGGGTCGGGGGGAGGGGTAGGCGTACGCACTCAGCGTCGAGTGTGCCGCGACCACCCCTTCCCTAACCCCTCCCTCAAGGGGAGGGGGATATGCTTCGAGATCTGGCTCGGCCAACTGCCTCACCGGCGTATCATGGATGCACCGTACCGCCACGTCCGGCTTCGGCCGTAGCACCGGCGGATCGAACTGGCATTGGCTGACCGCGAACCGGCACCGTGGCGTGAACGCGCACCCCGGCGGCAAATGCGCCAGGCTCGGCGGGCTGCCCGCAATGGTGTTGAGCGGCGTCCCGCGCATCGCCCCGTGCACCGTCGAGTCCAGCAGCCCGGCGGTGTAAGGGTGGCGCGGGTCACGCAAGACGTCCCGCACCGTACCCGTCTCCACGAAGCGCCCGGCATACATCACTGCAACGCGATCGGAAATCTCCGCCGCCACGCCCACATCGTGCGTCACGAACACCACCGCCATGCCCAACTCCTGCTGCAACTGGCGCAACAGCAAAAGTATCTGGATCTGCACCGTCACATCCAGCGCCGTCGTCGGCTCGTCCGCCAACAGCACGCTCGGCGAGCAGGCCAGTGCCAGGGCGATCATCGCGCGCTGCCGCATGCCGCCGGACATCTCGTGTGGAAAGTTCTCCATCCGGCGTGCAGCCGAGGGAATGCGCACGTGCTCCAGCATCTCGAGCGCACGCTTGCGCGCCTGGCGCTTGTTCACGCCCTCGTGCTTGACGATGGTTTCGCTGATCTGCTCGCCGATTGTGTACACCGGGTCGAGGGCCGCCATCGGCTCCTGAAAGATCATCGACACGGCACCGCCGCGCAGTTTGGCCAATTGCTTCGGCGGCAGCGTCAGCACGTCCGTCCCGTCCAGCCGCACGCTGCCCCCGATCTTGGCGTAGGCTGGCAACAAACCCATCAGCGCCTTCAGCCCGACGCTCTTGCCGGAGCCCGACTCGCCGAGGATGGTCAGCGTCTCGCCCCGTTGCAGCGAATAGGAAATACCACCGACGGCGTGCACCCGCCCGCCGTGGGACGGGAAGCTCACCGTCAGGTCGCTGACCTGCATCAGCGGCTCAGCCATGCAGCGTCGCCGCCTGCGCCTCGGGCACGATGCACGCCACCAAATGATCGTGCGGCACGTCTGCCCCCATGGCCACGGCAAGCGGCGGCGTGGCTGCCGCGCACGCTGCCTGCGCGTAGCTGCACCGGGTGCGGAACCGGCAGCCGGAGGGCGGATTGATCGGGTTGGGTGGGTCGCCGGTCAGCGGCATCTCGGTCGTGCGGTCGTCCGGGTCCATCGCCGGCTTGGAGGCGAGCAGCGCCCGCGTGTAGGGGTGGCGCGGATGGCGGTAGATGCTCTCGACCGGGCCCGTCTCCACCACCTGGCCGAGATACATCACCATCACGCGGTCGCTGACGTACTCCACGACATTGAGGTCGTGGCTGATGAAGATGTAGGTGAGATCGAACCGCCGCTTCAGCTCGCCTAGTAGGTTCAACACCTGCGCCTCGACCGACTTGTCGAGCGCCGAGACCGCCTCGTCCAGGATCACCAGCCGCGGCTGCAAGGCGAGCGCGCGCGCAATGTTGACGCGCTGGCGCTGCCCGCCGGACATCTCGTGCGGATATCTCCTTGCGTGCTGCGCCGGGTTCAACCCGACCTGCCCCAGCAGGCGCTCGGCTTGCTCGATCGCCTCGTGTTTCGGCGTGCCATGCATGTGCGGGGCGTAGGCGATGCTCTCCACCATCGTCATGCGCGGGTTCAGCGAGGAGTAGCTGTCCTGGAACACCATCTGCATCTGCCGGCGCACCGCGGCGACGGAGATTCCGCGATGCGCCGCCACCTCGTCGCCGTCGAAGATCAGCGTGCCGGCATCGGGTGCGATCAAATGCATCAACAGCCGCGCCGTGGTGGACTTGCCGCAGCCGCTCTCCCCCACGATGCCGAGCGTCTCGCCCTTGCGCACGAAAAAGCTCACGTCGTCTACGGCCTGCACGGTACCGGTGCGCCGGTTCAGCAACCCGCCGCTCAGCGGAAAATGCTTGCGCAACCCTTCCGCGATCAGCAGCGGCTGCGCCTGGCCGCCGCGGTCGCGGGGATCCGGAACGCCGTGCTGTGCCATTTTCATGAGACGGGGTTCATTTGTTCAGCCGTATGTCCATGGCGCTGCGCAGCCCGTCGCTCATCAGGTTGAAACACATCGACGTCATGAAGATCATCAGCCCCGGCAATGCCGCGACGTAGGGCTGCACGTATATCGCCTGCCGCAACGAGTTCAGCATCAGCCCCCACTCCGCGCTGGGCGGCGTTACGCCCAGCCCCAGGAAGCTCAGGCCGGCGGAGAGGATGATGGAGAGGCTGATCAGGCTGGTTGCGTAGACCAGTATGGGGCCGAGCACGTTGGCCAGGATGTGATGGCGGATGATCTGCAGCGTGGTAGTGCCGCCGGCGCGCGCTGCCTCCACGAAATCCAGGTGCCGGGTCTGCGAGGTGACGGTCTCGGAGATGCGCACCATCGGCGGGATGAACACGACGGCGAGCGCGATGATGGAGTTGGTGAGTCCGCTGCCAAGCATGCCGCAGATCGCCACCGCGAGCAGGATGGAGGGGAAGGCGTAGAATACGTCCATGGTGCGCATGATCAGCGCATTGGCCCAGCCTCCCAAATAGCCGGCAAGGATGCCGAGGAAGCTGCCGATCATCAGCGAGATGCCGACGGGCATGATCCCGGCGAGCAGCGACAACCGGCCACCATAGCACAGCCGGGTCCAGATATCGCGGCCGGTCTCGTCGGTACCTAGCCAGTGGCCCGGCGTGCCGATCGGTTTGAGCCGGCGGAGCACGCTGCCGACATACGGATCCTGCGTGGTGACCAACGGCGCGGCTAGCGAGACGAAGATGATGGCGAACAGCAGCAACGTCACGCCCAGCGTCACCGGGTCGCGGCGCAGGCGGCCCGCCACCAGGGTCCAGTAGCCCGGCGGTGCGATGGCCAGCGACGGCCCCGATGCGCCGGTCAGGGCGGCCGAGGCTTCCACGGTGTTTGCGTCCGCCATGGTGTGCCCCCTCAGCGCCGCAGCCGTGGGTCGATTGCGGCCTGGATCACGTCGACCACCAGGTTCAGCACGACGAAGAAGGTCGCCAGTACCAGGATGGTCGCCTGCATCACCGGGATGTCGCGGCGGAAGATGGCGAGGTTCAGCAGGTTGCCGGAGCCGGGCCAATTGAACACGGTTTCCACCAGGATCGAGCCACCGAGCAGGTAGCCGAATTGCAGTCCCATCAGTGCCAGCACCGGGGGCGCGGCGTTCTTGCAAACATGGCGCAGAACCGGCCAGCGGGTCAGCCCCTTGGCCTCCAGCGCTCCGACGAAATCTCGCCCCATGATGTCCAGCACTTGCGCGCGCACCAGGCGGCCGACCACGCCCATGGGGATCAGCGACAGCGTGAGTACCGGTAGCACCAGGTATTGCAGCCGGTCGTAGAACGGCAGCGTGTCGTCGCCCATGCCCTGCGCTGGAAGCCAATCGTGCAGCACGGCACAGACCATCACCAGCACGATGGCGCACCAGTAATGCGGCAGGCTCACGCCCATGGTGGTGATCGCGGAGAAGATCTTGTCCGGCCAGCGATTGAACGTTGCGGCGGATAGCAGCCCCAGCGTGATGCCGATTGCGAAGCCCAGGATGGCGGCCAGGATCGCGAGTTGGACCGTGTTCATCAGCGCGTCGACCAATTGGTCCCAGACTGGCGAGGCGTTGAACACGGACAATCCAAAGTGTCCGGTGGCCGCGTTCGCCAGCCACATCAGGTATTGGATGTAGAGCGGCTTGTCGAAGCCGTAAGCGGCCTTCATTTGCGCGATCACGTCCGGCGAGGCTTCGGGCGGCATCAGCATGTCGATCGGGTCGCCGGGCGCGAGGTGCACCAGACCGAATACGACAAGCGAAACACCGATCAACGTCGGGATCGCGAGCAATAGGCGGCGGAGGGTGAACAGTAGCACTGAACCTTCTCCCGCAGCGCAGCAATGCCTAACGTTGCGTCAGATTGACCGTCGATGTCCAGCGTGAATGTCTGATCATTTTGCACTTGCCTTCGAATAGGGCTGCTGTTCAAAAGGTGGCGGGCACGCATGCCCATTTGTTCGGCAGCACATTGGAGCGCGCCATGCACGCACCGCAAATCTATCCAGAAGTCGTGGCCCGCGCCGTGTCGCGGCGAGGCAGCGTGCACGTGTTCGACCGCATCGACCCGGCGCGTACCGCGCATGTCGTGGTCGACCTGCAGAACGGCTTCATGGCGCCCGGCGAAGTGGCGGAGATCGCGACCGCGCGGGAGATCGTGCCCAA
This sequence comes from uncultured Acetobacteraceae bacterium, assembly GCA_964242215.1. Taxonomy (GTDB): domain Bacteria; phylum Pseudomonadota; class Alphaproteobacteria; order Acetobacterales; family Acetobacteraceae; genus LMUY01. The sequence continues at coordinate 18,253 of CAXTCJ010000038.1, forward strand.
CGTAAACCGCATCAGTGCGGCGTTGCGGGCGGCCGGCGGACTCGTTGCGTTTATCCAGAATACAACGGACGAGGAGGCGGTGCGAAGCTGGCCCGTGTTCTTCGACTATTTCTGCTCGCCGGCCCGGCGCGAGCGAATGATTGCCGCCTTCACCCCCGGCGCCTTCGGTCACGCCCTGTGGGAAGGGCTGGACGTGAAACCGCAGGATCTCGTGGTGCGCAAACGCCGCTTCGGCGCCTTTGCTCCCGGTGCCTCCGATCTCGACGCGTTGCTGCGGGCGCGCGGCATCGACACGCTGATCATCACCGGCACCGCGACCAACGTCTGCTGCGAGTCCACCGCGCGCGATGCGATGATGCTGAACTACAAAGTGTTCTTCATCGAGGACGGCAACGCGACATTCGGCGACGTCGAACACAACGCCACGCTGTCCGCGATGGCGCACATCTTCTGCGACGTCGCGAGCGCGGACCACGTGTTGGGCCTGATCGCGACCGCATCCGCCCCGCAAACGGCGGCGCTGGCCACGGCCTGACCCACATCCCTGACGGAGGCGGTTGACGATGCTCTCGAGACGCGACCTTTTCGTGGCCGCCACGGCGGCCGGCACGCTACCCCTGCTGGGGCATTCCACGCACGCGGCGCCGCTGACCAATCTTCGCATCGCGATGACATCGGCAGACCTGCCGACGGTGAACGGCATTCCCAACAATGGCGGTGAGGGTTTTCGTTTCCTCGGCTACCCGGCCTATGACGGATTGGTGAATTGGGACTTCGCCCACATCAACCAGACCGCTGACATCGCTCCCGGCCTGTTCACGGCTTGGAAGATCGACGACAAGAACCCGAACCGCTGGCTATTCACCGTGCGCCAAGGCGTGAAGTTCCACGACGGATCGGACTTCAACGCCGATGCCGTGGTCTGGAACCTGCAGCGCATCTACGACGACAAATCCCCCCAATACGATGCGCCAGCGGCCCCGATCGTGCGCGCCACAGTGTCCATGATCGACACGTGGGAGAAGGCGGACGACAACACCATCGTCATCAACACCAAATACCCGTTCAGCTTTCTGCCCTACCTTCTGACCCGCATCCTGGTCGCCAGCCCAACGCAGTGGGACAAGCTCGGCCGCAGCTGGCAGAGTTTTACCAAAGGGCCGTCGGGGACGGGGCCGTTCAAGATTACCCGCGTTGTCGCCGGCCAATACTGCGAGATGACGCGCAACGACGATTATTGGGACAAGGCGCGCATTCCCAAGCTCGACAAGATGACCGTCTATCCAATGCCGGAGGCCACGACGCGGCTCGCGGCATTGCGCTCGGGCCAGGTGGACTGGATCGAGGTGCCGCCGCCGGATGCCATTCCCTCGCTGAAGGCGGCTGGGTTCGAGATCAGCCTGTGGCCCTATCCGCACACCTATCCTTACGTGTTAAACTGCCTTCCCGGCACGCCGTTCGCCGACGTGCGGGTGCGCCAGGCCGCGAACTACGCGATCGACCGCGACGGGTTGTGCAGCCTGCTGAACGGGACGGCCAAGCCGGCGTTAGGCTTGTACCCGCCGGAGAACCCGGTCTTCGGTACTCCGAAGAACCGCTATAAACTCGACCCCGACAAAGCACGCGCCTTGTTGAAGGACGCGGGCTACGGTCCAGACAAGCGCGTGAAGGCCAAAATCATGATCTCGACATCAGGGTCCGGTCAGATGGTGCCGATCCCGATGAACGAGTTCCTGCAGCAGAATTTCGCTGCGGTCGGCATCGATATCGACTTCGACGTCGTCGAGTGGGGCACGATGTTGGTTGCGGTCCGCAGCGCACCCACCGCGGCACCTTCGCACGGTGTGGACGGCATCAACATCAGCCTCAGCTACACCGATCCGTCCTCCATGTTCCGCTACTACGCTACCGACAGCTGGTCGCCGACCAACTACAATTGGGGGCACTGGAGCAACAAGCAGGCCGACGATTTGCTGAAACAGGCACAGAATACGTTCGACCCGGCGGAGCAGACCAAGCTGCTGGCACAGGCGCACGCAATCGTCGTGGACGAGGCGCCGTGGCTGTTCATCGTGCACGACCTCAACCCGCGGGCGATGAGCAAAAAAGTGAAGGACTTCCATCCCGCCCAGTCCTGGTATCAGGACTTTACCCAAGTCACCATGGCATAACCGAATAGCGCGCTGAATGGAGGAGTTTGCCGATGCCGGATGGACCCAGCCCGGAGATCAAGGCACTTGCGATAGCGGCCGGACTTAGTCTCGCCCTAAGCGAGTTTCCGGCTGATGTCGCCGCTGCCGCCGCGTCCGCAGCCGCTGCGACGAAGGCGCTCAAACTGCCTGCTGACCCGGTGGCCGAGCCGTGGCCCCCCATGCAGGTTGGATATGTGGCATGACCGAATTGCATTGGATGGGTGCCACAGCGCTGGCCGCGGCGTACGCCAAGCACGAGCTCTCGCCGGTGGACGTGGTGAGCGGATTGTTCGACCGGATCGAGAGGCTGGACGGCGAACTGAACGCCTTCATCCTGCCCGATCGCGAGGGCGCCATGGCCGCGGCAAGGGGTGCAGAGGCGGAGATCATGGCAGGCCGCAGTCGGGGCCCGTTGCACGGTATCCCGCTCGGCGTGAAGGACATCATCGATGTCGCGGGTCTACCGACGACGTGTCACTCCAAGATCCTCGTGGGCAACGTGGCCAAAGCGGATTCGGCGGTGGTTGCCAAGTTGCGCGGTGCGGGGGCAATCCCGATGGGCAAGCTGTCCACGCATGAGTTCGCCATCGGCGGCCCGTGTTTCGACCTGCCTTACAAGCCTGCGCGCAACCCTTGGAACCGCAACCATCATCCAGGTGGCTCGTCCTCGGGCTCCGGCGCGGGATTGGCCGCCGGGTTCTTTCCGCTGGCGCTCGGCACCGACACCGGCGGTTCGGTGCGTAACCCGGCGAGTGCGTGCGGTATCGTCGGGCTGAAACCCACCTACGGGTTGGTGTCGCGGCGCGGCGTGTTCCCGCTGTCGTTCACGTTGGACCATGTCGGCCCGATGGCGCGCGATGCGGCCGACGCCGCGCTGTTGTTGGACGCCATGGCGGGGCACGATCCCGCCGACCCCGGCAGCGCGCCCGCCGCCGCACTTCATGCAGCCGCCCGTATCAGTGGCGGCATCGCCGGGTTGCGCGTTGGGTATGTGCGCCAGTTCCACGAGATCGACGCGCAGGCGCACGAGGAGGTCGCGGCCGGGCTCGACGGCGTGGCAGCTGCCCTGACGGAGCAGGGTGCGACCGTGCGCCCGATCACCCTGCCGGCGATGGCCGAGTTCATCGCCGTTAACCGCACCATCCTGGCCGCGGAATCGTATTCGATCCACGCGCCGTGGTTGCGCAGCCGTCCCGGTGACTACGCCGAGATGACACGCCGCCGGCTGCTCACGGGCGCGTTCGTCGGCGCTGGCGACTATGTCGGTGCCCAGCGCGCCAGGCTGGCGATGATCCGCGCGGTGAACGACGCCTTCCGGGAGGTGGACGTGCTGTTGTGCGCCAGTTCGCTCGATCCGGCCTGCCGCATCGACGACGCGGCGGAGGTCGCACGCACCTATAGCCGCCAGTGCCGCATGCCGTTCAACGTCACGGGTCACCCCGCCCTGGCGATGATGTCGGGGCTCTCGCGCGACGGCCTGCCGCTCTCGGTGCAGTTCGTTGGCGCGTTCCATGCCGACGCGCTGCTGCTGCGTGTCGCCGCTGCTTACGAACGGACCGCGTCGTGGCGGAACGAGCGTCCGAAACTAGCTGCCTGAGCGATAGGAACCGCCTATGCCGGATGACCTGCACTACCTGACCATCGCGGCCGCGTCCGAGGCGCTCCGCACGCGGCGGATCTCACCCGTGGACCTGACCGAGGCGTTCCTAACCCGCATCGCGGCGCTGGACGATCGCTTGAACAGCTACATCCTCGTGCTCGGTGACACGGCCCGTGCGGAGGCGAAGGCAGCCGAGGCGGAGATTGGCGCCGGGCGTTGGCGCGGGCCGCTCCACGGTATTCCGATTGCGCTGAAGGACATCTACAACACGGCCGGCATTGCCACGACCGGGCATTCTGCGCTGTTCCGCGACCACGTTCCCACGGCGGACGCCACCACGGTGCGAAAGCTGCGCGAGGCCGGTGCGGTGGTGCTGGGCAAGGCGTCCACCTGGGAATTCGCGATCGGCGGTTCCTCGTTCGACCTGCCGTGGCCGCCGGCGCGCAACCCGTGGGATTTGGCACGCGACCCGTCCGGTTCCTCCTCCGGATCCGGCGCGGCGGTGGCGGCGGGGCTCGCCATGGGGGCGATGGGCTCGGACACCGGCGGTTCGATCCGTGGCCCGGCGGCGTGGTGCGGCATCGCGGGGCACAAGCCGACCTATGGCTTGGTGAGCCGCAATGGCGTGTTGCCGTTGTCGTTCGCGTTGGACCACGCCGGGCCGATGTGCTGGACGGCCGAGGATTGCGCGCTGATGCTCGATGTGCTGGCCGGGCATGACCCAGCGGACCCGGCGAGTGCCGACTGGGTGGCCGGGCCGTTCACGGCCGGTATGGGCGGCCGACTCGACGGCGTACGTATCGGCGTCGTGCGGCACTTCTTCGAAACCGATACCAGCATCGACGCTGAAACGGCCCACGCCACATCCGACACCCTGGCGGCGCTGGCGGAGATGGGCGCGGTGCTGTCAGACGTGACCTTGCCGACGTTCGAGGAGTTCAATTCGATCGCCACGGTGATCTCCCGCAGCGAGGCCTATGCGATCCATGCCGATCACTTGAAGCGCACGCCCGAGCTGTATGGCGCACTGGGGCGGCAGCGGCTGATGGCGGGGGCATTCTTCACCGCCGCGGACTATGTCGGCGCGCAACGGCACCGCGCGTTGCTGGTCGCGAGCGTCGCAGAGGTGCTGCGCGGGGTGGACGTTCTGGTGTTCCCGACCGCGCGGCATCCGGCGAGCGAGATCGGTGAGAATACAATGGGCGCCACCAAGCAGCCTTTCCTGAACCGTCCGTTCAACGTCACGGGGAGCCCCGCTGTCTCGGTGTGCAACGGCTTCTCCGCCAATGGACTGCCGATCGGATTCCAGATCGGCGGCCGCCCGTTCGAGGACGCGCTGGTGTTGCGCGTGGGCGACGCCGTCGAACGCGCGATGGGCACCCGCACCCGCCGCCCATCGCTTTAGCCCACTGACTCCGTAGCTATCTCAGCGGAGCGCGGACAGCAGCCCTGCGAACAATCGGCCGCGCTCGGCCAAGCTATCGACGATGATGTGCTCGTGCAGCGTGTGGGGCTGGTCGCCGCGTACGCCCAAACCGTCGAGCGTCGGAATGCCCATCGCGCCGGTGAAATTGCCGTCCGAACCGCCCCCCGCACTCTGGTGCGATAGACTGAGTCCGAGCCCGGTCGCGACGTCGTTCGCCGTTTCGTACAGCGCCAGCCCGGCGGCGTCCGGCTCCCACACCGGCCGGGTCACGCCGCGGGTGACGGTGAACCCGGCGCCACCCGATGGACCGGACAAAGCCAGCATCGCCGCTACGCCGCGGTCGAGGTCGGCCTGCCGCTTGGCCATGCTCAGCGCCTCCCCGGTGCAGGTGGTCGCGACGCAGTTCACCCACTCGCCGCCATGGATCACGCCGACGCTGAAGGTGCAGTCGTCGGTGGTCATGTCTTCGATGGCGATCACTTGGCGCGCCATCTCCCGGATGGCGGACCGTCCGTCGGCCAGGCGTGCACCGGCATGGCTGGGCACGCCCGTGGCAAGCAGGTTGAAGCGGGCGATGGCGTAGCGCCCCGTCACCACGCCGCCATTGCCGCGCGCCGGTTCGGGCACCAACACGGCGCGCGCACCGGCGGCCTCCGCCTCGATCAATGCGCGGCTGGAGGGGCTGCCGATTTCTTCGTCACAGGTCAGCAGCACGGTGACTCGCCCGGGCAGTCCGCCGATCCGCAACAACTGCCGGATCGCCTCGAGAGCGGCGTAGGTACCGCCTTTCATATCGAAGATGCCGGGCCCGTAGCACCGCTCGCCGTCGTGGCGGAACGGCAGCGCTTGCAGGGTGCCGATCGGGTGCACGGTGTCCAGATGCGCGAGCACGAGTACGCCCGGGCCGTCCGCGTTACCGAAGCGCGCGCGCACGCAATCGCCCAGGCCCATGGTGCCCGGGATGCGGTCGATCACCGCACCCATCTCGGCCAGGTCGACGACGGCCAGATCCATCATGCGGTTCACCGCTGCGGCATCCCAGGTCGGGCTCTCGCATTCGACCCACGGACGCAACCCGGCGAGCATAAGTCCGCTGTCGAAGGGCAGGGCGGCGGGATCCATGGCAAAACTCCTGGCTGGATGACAGACAGTATTGGTGACCGATCGGGGCAGCAAGGCCAACGGCAGTACCGGGAAAGTGCTGCGGCCTGCACGCCGATTGCAGGTAGTTTGCCGCGGCGAGTTTGGAGGCCTGCCATGAGCGTCGAGACTGACCCGGCACTGCCGGATACCCTGGATGCCGTGATCCTGCCGCGCGCCCACGACATCGGCGGCATGGAGGTGCGGCGGGCGCTGCCGGCGCGCGAGCGTCAGATGGTGGGGCCGTTCATCTTCTTCGACCAGATCGGGCCGGGCGAGTTCCTCAGCGGCAAGGGGCTGGACGTCCGTCCGCATCCGCATATCGGCCTGTCCACCGTCACCTATCTGTTCGACGGCGCCATCCAGCATCGTGACAGCCTGGGAACCGACAAGGCGATCGTGCCCGGCGACGTGAACTGGATGACGGCCGGCGCCGGCATCGCGCATTCGGAGCGCACGGCCGCGCCGGACCGTTTGCGCGGCAGCAAGCTGTTCGGCCTGCAGGCCTGGGTCGCGCTGCCCCGCGCGATGGAGGAGACCGCCCCCGATTTCAACCATCACGCGGCCGCATCACTCCCGGTGATCGACGACGGCGGCGTCCGGCTGCGGTTGATTGCCGGGTCGGGCTGGGGCGCACGGTCGCCGGTGCGGATCTCGTCGGAGCTGTTCTACGCCGACGCCGTGCTGGCCCCCGGCGCCGTGCTGCCGCTGCCGGACCAGCACGAGGAGCGCGCCGTGTATGTGCTGCAGGGCGAACTCGAATTGGCCGGCGACACCTTCGCAGCGGGCCGCATGCTGGTGTTCCATCCGAAGGGAACGCTGGCGCTGCGGGCGGGCCCGGCGGGTGCGCGTATCCTGCTGCTGGGAGGTGCCGCGATGGACGGTCCGCGCTATTTGTTCTGGAACTTCGTGTCGTCGTCGCGTGAGCGCATCGAGCAGGCCAAGGCCGACTGGAAGGACCGTCGGTTCGGCAAGGTGCCCGGAGATGAGGCGGAATTTATCCCGCTGCCGGAAGTTCAGGTGAGCCCGGCGCCGAGCGTGCAGGCCGCCTCCGAGGGCTCGCCGACCAGTTAGTACGGCGCTATCTAGCCTCAGAGTCTCAAGGGAGTGTCGACAGTGGGAAATACCAATGACTGGGCGCGTGAGCCCGACCCTGTCGCCGCCGGGTTCGACCCGGCCCGGTTGGATGCTGCCATCGCCTACCACCGCTCGCACGAGACCGAGTGGCCGCGATCCATGTATCTCCCCGGCGGCCAGTATATCGGAACCGCCAGCATCGGCGACCGTCCGGAATTCGCGGCGGTCATCGGCCCGGTGCGGCCGCGCGGCGCCCCGAACGGCCTCATCCTGCGCCACGGCCGGCTGGTGGCGGAATGGGGCGACACCACGAACGCCGACATGACGTTTTCGGTCGCCAAGAGCTACCTCGCTTTGCTGGCGGGGTTGGCCTTGGAGGACGGCCTGATCGCCGACCTGGACGCGCCGGTGGCGGCCGAGGTGCCGGGCGAATGGTTTGCGTCGGCGCATAATGCGGCCATCACCTGGCGCCATCTGCTGACGCAGACCAGCGAGTGGCAGGGCACGCTGTGGGGCAAGCCGGATGTCGCCGACCACAACCGGTTGACCGGCGCGAAAGGGACCGCCGCCAAGGGCGAAGCGCGCGAGTTGGCGGCTCCCGGCAGCTTCTTCGAATACAACGACGTTCGCGTGAACCTGCTCGCGGCGTGCCTGACGCAACGCTTCGGCCGCCCGCTGCCGGATGTGCTGCGGGAGCGGGTGATGGACCCGATCGGCGCCTCCACCGACTGGGAGTGGCACGGCTACGAGGGCGCGACGCTCGATGCGGGTGGCCGTTCGCTGCGCTGCGTGTCGGGTGGTGGGCATTGGGGCGGTGGTCAGTTCATCGGCAGCCGCGACCATGCGCGCATGGGCCAGTTGGTGCTGCAAGGCGGCGTATGGGGCGGCCGCCGCATCGTGCCCGAAGCCTGGGTGCGGACGATGATGGAACCGTCGCGTTGCAACGACCAATACGGCTTGCTCTGGTGGCTGAACAGTGGCGCGCAACCGCTGTTTCCCTCCGCGCCGCGGGACAGCGTGTTTGCGCTCGGGGCGGGGCGCAGCCTGGTGTGGATCGTGCCGGGGCTCGACCTCGTCGCCGTCTTACGCTGGATTGATCGCGACAGCACTGACGGCATGTTCGGCGCCATCATGCAGGCCCTTGTGGCCTGACGCCGTAGGGTGGGCTGCTCGCAGCCCACCGGCCTTCGGTGTGGCTGGTGGGCTGCGAGCAACCCACCCTACTCGGAGCGCCTAAAGGAAACCGGTCGAGAGCCACGGCACGGCGGCGACCACGATCAGGGCGAGCACCAGCACGGCCATGTAGGGCCAAATGCGCCCAAACGCTTCGTCGCTGCGGACCTTGCCGATGAGGCAGGTCTGGTAGAAGCCGACGCCGAACGGGGGGGAGAACAACCCGATGCCCATCGCCAGGATCGCGACGATCGCATACTGTACAAGGTGGATGCCGAGCGTCTGCGCGACGGGGAACAGCAATGGGCCGAACAGCACCATGGCGGGCAAGCCCTCCAGCACGCTGCCCAGCACGATGAATACGACGATGGAGATGGCGAGGAAGCCGGCCTTGCCTCCGGGCAATCCGGTCATCATGTCAGTCAGGGTCTGCGCGAAGCCGGCCTGGGTCAGCGACCACGCCATCGCGCTGGCGGTGCCGATGATCAGCAGGATGGCGCCCGACAGCGCCGCCGTCTCCACCAGGATCGGCACGACCCGGCGCCAATCGAAGCAGCGGTACACCGCCAACCCGACGATGATGGCGTAAACCACGCCGAGCGTCGCCACCTCGGTTGCGGTGGTGATGCCGGTTAACACGGCGTAGCGGATCACGAACGGCAGGATCAGCGCCGGCACCGCAACCACGAACAGGCGGCCGATTGCGCGCGCGCCGGGTGAGGTGCCCACGGGCCGGTCGCCCCGGCTGCGCACGAAGATCAGCGCCGCGAGCCCGAGTGCGGCGACGCCCGCCGGCAGTAGCCCGCCGGTGAACAGGGCGGAGATGGACACCCCGGTCACCGCGCCGACGATGATCAGCACCAGGCTGGGGGGGATCGTCTCCGTCATCGCGGCGGAGGCGGCGAGTTGGGCCGCGAGTTCGCCCGGGTGCATGCCGCGACGGCGCATCTCCGGCAGCAGCACGGGGGCGACGGCCGCTTGGTCGGCGGCCTTGGAGCCGGAGATGCCGGAGATTAGGTACATCGCGGCGAGCAATACGTAGGACAGTCCTCCGCGGCGATGGCCGACCAAGGCCGCCAGGAAATTCACCATGGCGCGCGCGATGCCCGTCATCTCCAGCAGCAGGCCGAGCACCACGAACATCGGCACCGCTAGCAGCTCGATGGAGGACATGCCCTGGTCCATCTGGCTGATGATCACCGAGAGCGGGATCGTGCTGGTGAAATGGATGTAGGCGAGCGTGGCGGTCGCGAAGCTGAACGCAATCGGCACGGCGAGGAAGATGCAGATACCGGTGATCAGCACGAAGAACACCAACAACGCGCCGTTGCCGATGTCGTCGAACCAGTCCTGCAGGTAGTACAGGGCCGTAAACGCGAGCGCCACTGCGACCACCACGCCCAGTAGCTCAAGCCAGCGCGCGCCGCCCAGCATCTGCCGCAGCGCCACGTATAACAGGAGTACTAGCCCCACGAGTTGCCCGTCGATCTCCCACGACCCCGGTATTTGCAGCGCCGGCGTCAGCACTACTTCTTGCGCCGCGGCGTAGGACCAGCCTGGGATCAGCAGGCCGAGCGATACCACCACGACCAGCACCGCTGCGAAGGCGTTTGCGATCCGGCGCCCGGTGGGGCCGATCAGCGCGACCAGCACCGTCATGCGCATGTGTTCGCCCCGGCGCAGCGCGATCACCGCGCCCAGGCTGACCAGCCACAGGAATAGCGTGCCCGCTACTTCCTCCACCCAGACGAGCGGGTTGTCGAAGGCGTAGCGGGCGACCACGCCGGCGAACAGGATCACCACTTCGGCCAGCACCAGCGCGGCGGCCACGCTCTCGGTGACGGCCACGAAGGCGCGGTCCAGCAAGGGCAGGATGCCGCGTGCTGGCGCGGGCGCTACCTCGGTGCTCAGGCGATGGCCCCCGTCACGCTCTCCAACGCCGACCACAGCGGCGCGCCGAACTTGCCCTGCCACTGCTTGTAGAAGCCGGCCTGGGTGAGCGCTTTTTGGAATGCGGTGACGTCAGGCTTGGCGAACACCATGCCGCCCTTGGCCAGCACTTCCTCCAGCGAGGCGTCCAGCTTCTGGTTGTCGGCGCGTTGCGTGTCGGCCTGTGTGTCGAACGTGTCGGCAAGGATCTTCTGGTGTTCCGCCGGCAGCCCGGCCCAGAACGGCCCGTTCAGCAGCAGCCAATAGCCGACCCACATGTGGTTGGTCAGCGAGCAGTATTTCTGCACCTGGTCCAGCTTCATGGTGGAGATGTTGCCCAGCGGGTTTTCCTGCCCGTCCGCCACGTGGGTCTGCAACGCGGTGTATAGCTCGGCCGCGTTGATCGTCACCGGGGAGGCCCCCAGCGCCTGGAACAGCGACAGCGAGATCGGGCTGGGCGGCACGCGGATCTTGAAGCCGTGCAGATCCTCCGGCGTGTTGATCTGCTTGGTGCTGGAGGTGATCTCGCGGAAGCCCTCGTCCCAGATGCGGTGCATCGGATGCAGCCCGGTCTTCTCGATGTCGGCGCGCACCAGGTCACCGACCGCGCCGTCCAGCGCCTTCCAGGCCATTTCGGGCGTCTTGAACGCGAAGCCGACGTTGTCGATGGCGGCGTTCGGCACCAGGGTCGCCAGGATGTTGTCGCCGATCGCCATCATCTGCATCGCGCCGGAACGCAGGTTTGACAGCATGTGCGTGTCGTCACCGAGCTGACTGTTGGGGAAGATCTGCACCTCGACATCGCCGTTGGTGGCGTCGTGGATCTTCTTTGCGGCGGCGGTGAGGTTCACCGACGTAGGATGGTCCGACGGCAGGTCCAGGCCGCACTTCACCACCGTCCGGCGGGCGGCCCGAGCGGGATGGATGGCGGCGGCCGTGAGCGCGGCGGCGGAGCCGACTAGGAACTGCTTTCTGGTGATCATGATTTCGCCCTAAATTGTTGAGTTGCGAATGCTGGCCAGCATACGGCGCGCCTTTAGCACCACCGGGTAATCTACCATCGCGCCGCCGACCGATACCGATGCGGCCCCCGCTGCCTCGGCCGCTGCGAACGCGGTGACGATCTCCTGCGCGCGGGCCAACTCGGCGGCCGTCGGAGTGAACGCGGCGTTCACCACCTCGATTTGCGCCGGGTGGATGCACGCCTTGCCGGTGAACCCCATGGCGCGGGCACGACCGGCGGACGTGCGCAGCCCCTCGGGGTCAGCGATGGCCACGAACACCGTGTCCATCGGCCCTTCCAATTCTGCGGCCCGGCAGGCGAGGGCGATGGCGAAGCGGGCCTGCGCCATGGCCGCCGTCTCGTCGGCGAGGTCCACGTCCAGATCGAGCGCAAAATCCACCGCGCCATAGAACAGCCGCCGCACTCGCCCCAACCGCTTGCACGCTGCGGCGATCGCGTGGACGGCCGCCATGCCGCGCGCCGTTTCCACGATTGGCATCAGCTCGATGCTGCCCGCCGGCTTGCCGTGCGCTGCCTCGAGTTGGGTCAGCATCCAGCCGGCGATGGCGACGTCCTCCACCGATTCCACCTTGGGCAACACGATGCCGTCCACCGACGCTGCGACGGCGACGGGAAGGTCCTCGAAACAGAACGGGGTCGAGAGCGCGTTGACCCTGATATAGGCCGGGACCTCCCGCCGACGCGCCAATAGCTCCGCCGCGTGCTTGCGAGCCTGCGGTTTTTCCGCCACGGCGACGGCGTCCTCCAAATCCACGATCACGCCGTCGGCGCCGCAGGTGAACGCCTTCTCCACGCGGCGCGGGCTGGTGGCCGGGGTGAACAGCAGCGAACGCGGCGCAGCGGTCTGCATAGGCTTGTCCTTATCGCTCAAACGGTTGCAACGGGTGTCGCCGGCGACCCGACGGCACCCGGCAGACGCAGTGGCGGCGCCGTCAGCAGGAACCGGCTGCGTTGGTGGTCCCGCAGCCAGGTGGCGAGCTTGGTCAGATACCAGATCTCGCCCAAATGGACGCCGAGCTTGAACAGACAGTGCTCGTGCAGCGGCATGGAGGCGCAATGATCGCCGCCCGGTTGGGAGGGAAGCGACTCGACCGCATAATTGTCGGCGATCAGGGCGCTGAGGCCGGTCTCGGTGACCCACTGCAGCAGCGCCGGGTCCCGCCCGTCCAAGGCCGCGCACGAGCCGTGCAGTTGCTCGTTGGTCGGCTTGCCCGCCGCATCGATCAGCATCTGGCCGAACCCGGTGTGCAGGCAAACCATGTCGCCCGGTTCGACCACAACCTTGTCGGCCGCCATGATCCGCATCATCGCGTCGTAGCCGACCACATTTCGATCGCGGCCCAGATGCGCTTCCAGGTCGATCAGCACGGCACGGCCCTGCACGCAGGTCTCGGCCATGTTCTCGATCCCCAGCGCGTAGGCCTTGGACGTGCTGGTGGCGCCCGGCCGGTCGGGCATGCCGGCATCCGCCGGGTCGGAGGGGCCGCGGATGTGCTCGCCGCCGCGGAACCCGTTGTAGAACACGCGCTCGGGCTTTCCGTCGCCGTCCGCGTCGAACATGCTGCCGACATGGGCCAGGCTGTCCCACTGCGTCGAGTATTGCAGGTGCAGCACGGCCAGATCGTCGTTCACCACATCGGTGTTGCCGCTCTCAACCAGGTCGCAGTTGAAGTTGGGCCGCCCGTTACGCAGCGTCGGTCGCAGCACCGGCGGAAAGCGCCGTGGGTTCAGGCCGTTGCCGCCAGGCAAGTCGAGCGGCAGGCTCAGGCAGAACGTCAGCCCTTCGCGCACCTCGGCGACACCCTGGCGCACTTTCTCGGGCGTGAGCAGGTTCATGCGCCCGCGTTGGTCGTCCGCACCCCAATCGCCCCAGGTCGACCCGGCGGGGCGTTTTTGCCAGCGTGGGTTCGCCATCTCGGTTCCTCCTCGTTACCGCCGTGTTCTCACGGTCGGGCCGCAGACTAGCGCGCGCGGGCGATCAGGCGGCGCGCCCGTTCGACGATAGGCAAATCCACCATCTCGCCCTCGAAGGCAAATGCGCCCCGCCCCTCGGCCGCCGCAGTATCGAACGCCGCCACCATGCGCCGCGCCCGGTCCAGCGCGGCGGGGGAGGGGGCGAACGCTTCGTTCAGGATCGGCACCACCGCCGGGTGCACGCACGACGCGCCGTCGAAACCGAGCGACCGGGCCTCCCGCGCGCTGGCGGCGATGCCGACGGTGTCCTTGTAGTCGGCGATCGAACGCAACATACCGAACGACAGCACCCCCGCCGCCTTGGCCGCCAGATGCACCAGCAGCTTGGGCAGCCGCAGCATCTCGGCCGTCGGCTCCGCGTCCATGGCAGTGGCAAGGTCCTCGCCGCCCGCGGCAAGCGCCAGCACGCGCGGCGTGGCAGACGCGATCGACCGTGCGTCGAGCACCGCACCCGGGTCCTCCAGCAGCGGCACGAAGCGCATCGCCGGCCGCCCCAATTCGCGCTCCAGCCCGGCCAATCCCTCGTCCAGCGCCACCAGCGCCGCGGGCGAGCGGGCCTTTGGCACCATCAGCCCCGCCGCCCCGGCGCGGCAGGCGGCGAGTGCGTCCTCGTGCAGTGCCTCCCCGCTGTTGGCGCGCACGAACACCATTGCCCCGGCGCGCCCGACCGCGGGCACCGCCTCCGCCAGGGCGGCCCGGGCGGCGGCTTTCTCGGCGGGTACCACCGCGTCCTCGAGGTCCAGGATGATCGCGTCGGCCCCGCGTTCATGCGCCCGCGACACGAACCGCTCCGCGTTGGCGGGCACGTACAGCAGCGAGCGGATCATGCGCAGCCTCCCTCCGCCCGCAGCGCGGCAATCGCGTCGGGATCGAGCCCGGCTTGCGCCAACGCCGCGTCGGTATGTTCGCCGAGCGCAGGCGCGGGGCGGCGCCACACGCCGGGCGTGCCGGACAAACGAGGCGTCATGTTGTGCACCGGCAAGCTGCCCAAGTCGGCGTCCTCCACGTCCACCACGATGTCGCGTTGCTGGAAGTGCGGATCGTCCAGCGCGTCGGCGATGTTGTAGACCGGCCCGGCCGTCACCCCCGCCGCCTGCATCGCGGCCAGTGCCTCGTCGCGCGGGCGGGCGGCGAACCAGCCCCCGACCGCCGCGTCCACCAACTCGCGATGACGCACCCGGTCGGTGTTGGTGCGGAAGCGTGGATCTTGGATCATCTCGGGCTGCCCGATCACCTCGAAGACGCGCACCGCCATCGCCTGGGTCGAACCGGACAGCGCAACATACCCGCCATCGGCACAGCGATACATGTTGCGCGGCGCGGAGGTGTTGGAGCCGTTGCCCATGCGCTGCTTGATCTTGCCGGTGTGGCGGTAGATCGCCGCCTCCGGCCCCAGCGTGGAAAAAATCGGCTCCAGCAGCGACAGGTCGATCACCTGGCCGGCCGCCCCGCGCTCCCGCGCCAGCAGCGCCGTCACCACGGCCATGGCGCCCGACAGCCCGGCGATCATGTCGGCGAGCGCCAGCGGCGGCAGCACCGGTTCGCGATCGGGGAAGCCGGTGCGGTCGGCGAACCCACTCATCGCCTCCACCAGCGTGCCGAAGCCGGGGCGTTGCGCATACGGCCCGGTCTGCCCAAAGCCGGAGATGCGCACCACCACCAGCCGTGGATTGCGCGCCAGCAGCAGGTCGGGGCCGAGCCCCATCTTCTCCAGCGTGCCGGGCCGGTAGTTCTCGATGAACACGTCGGCCGTCTCGACCATGCGCAGCAGCGCGTCCCGGGCGCCGGCGTGGCGCAGGTTCAGCACGGCGGACATCTTGTTGCGGCTGTATGTCTTCCAGAACAGCTGCTCGCCGCCGTCGCGCCAGGCCCGCAGCGGGTCCCCCTCCAGTGGCTCGATCTTCAGCACGTCGGCGCCGAAATCGCCGAGCTGAAGCGACAGCATGTTGCCGGCCACCAGGCGCGAAAGGTCAAGTACCCGCATGCCATGCAGGGGGCCCTTCGCCGTTGGGTCGAACTTGATTGGCGCCGGGGGTGCGGGGCTTGGAACGCCGGTCATGCCATTGCAGTGCGTCGAACGCGCTCATTCAGGATGGTGTTGCCGGCATCCAGCGCCTCAGGGGGGTGTCCGTCAACGGCAAATCGTGACCCGCGAACCCGTGTGCGGCCGGACACCTGGACAGGTCGCGCCGCACCCTCATGTGCTGGCGGCTGATTATGGAGAGAGCATGCAACCGCCGTCGACCGACCGTCCGACGGTCATTTTCCTGCATTTCCTCGGCGGCAGCGCACGCAGCTGGGTGCCATTGCGCAACCGTTTGGATGGGGCGGTGCGATCCATCGCGCTGGATCTGCCAGGTTTCGGTGACGCCAGCAACGCGCCCGGCGACAGCGTGGCCCACATGGCCGACGCCGTCGTGGCCGCCATTCGCGCCGAGCCGCTGTCTGGCTGGGCCCTCGCCGGCCACAGCATGGGGGCCAAGATCGCGACGGTCGTGGCGCGCCGGGCCCAGGATGGCGAGAGCGGGCTCGACGGTCTGTCCCACCTGATTCTGCTCGCCGGGTCACCCCCGTCGCCCGAGCCGATGGACGAGGCCAAGCGGGAGGAAATGCTCGGCTGGTTCGCCGCCGACCCGGCTGAGCACCGCGTGCAGGCACAAGGTTACATCGCCGCCAACACGGCCGATCCGTTCACGCCCGAGCAGAACGACGCCGCCATCGACGACGTTCTGCGGGCCGACCCGGCGCGGTGGCGCGCCTGGCTGGATCGTGGCAGCCGCGAGGATTGGGCCAGCCGCGTCGGCACCCTGCATACTCCCGCGCTGATCGTAACCGGCGCGGACGACCCGTTCCTCGGCCCCGACGGGCAGGCGCGCCTCACCCTTCCGCACTTCGCCAACGCCCGCCATGTGGACCTCGGCGGAGCCAAGCATCTGCTGCCGCTGGAGCGCCCCGGCGAGGTTGCCGAGCTGATGCTGGAGCATCTGCGTTGAACCGCGACGCTGCGTTCTGGGCGCTGGTGCAGTCCGACCGCGTGAGTGCACACACCCGTGCCGTGTTGCAGGAACGGGCCGCCCCGGCCGCCCCAGGCTACGAGCCTGGTTTGCCGCCGGACTTGTTCCGCACCTTGCGCGCCGTGCTCGACCGGGTGCTGCCGCAGAGCGCGATTGACCTCGCCCAGCTTGTCGACCAGGCAATGGGCACGGGCGATGGCTGGCGGTTCGCCGACCTTCCGCCGGACGCCGAAGCGTACCGCGCCGGGCTTGCCGCGATCGACGAAGCTGCTGGTGGTTTCGCGGCCCTGGACGACGCGGCACAGGACGCCCTGCTGACCGAAGTGGCTGCCGGCCACGTGTCCACGCCGGGTGGGCTCGACGCGACGGCGCTGCAGCGTTGGTTCGAGGACCTTCGGAGCGATGCCGTGAAAATCTACACCGCTCACCCGACGATTTTCGCCCGCATCGGCTATAGCGGTTTCGCCTATGGCGGCGACGGCCCCCGCAAACAGGGTTTTCACGACCTCGGTGCCCGCGAACCGTGGGAACCGGTCGGGGACGTGGCGCCATGAACCTCGACAACATGCGCCGGCATGCTACGGGTGATGTCGTCGATGCCGTGGTCGTCGGTACCGGCGCTGGAGGGGCGCCGCTCCTCGCCAGGCTCGCCGCCGCCGGGCTGCGCGTCGTGGCGCTGGAGGCGGGCCGCAATTGGAACCCGGAGGATTTTCCCGCCGACGAAACCGCTGCGTCCGAGATCTACTGGATGGGCGAGCGGCTGAGCGGCGGCGGCACTCCGGAGGCGTTCGGCGGCAACAACAGCGGCATCGGCGTCGGCGGCTCCACGTTGCATTGGGGCGCGTTCTGCCCCCGCCCCGACCCGCGCGACCTCCGCCTGCGCAGCGACACCGGCGCCGGGCATGACTGGCCGATCGCACCGGCCGAACTCGACCGCTACATCGAGGAGGTCGAGACCTTCATCGGCGTCTCCGGCCCCGCCGATTACCCGTGGGACCCTGCCCGGCGCTATCGCTTTCCCCCCGTGGCGCTGAACGCCCCCGCGATGGCGATGCAGGCGGGCTGCGCCGCCCTCGGTGTGCGCAGCAGCGTCGCCCCGGCCGCGGTTCTGACCCGCGACGTCGCCCAGCCGCACGGGCCGGCGCGCCAGACGTGCATCAACTGCGGCCACTGTCACCAGGGCTGCCGCATCGGCGCCAAGACGAGTATGGACGTCACCTATCTGCCCGCAGCCGTGGCGGCCGGCGCCGAAATCCGCGCCGAGTGCTTCGTGCACGGCATCGAGCGCGACGCATCCGGCCGGGTGAATGCGGTGGTGTATCGGGACGCCGCCGGGATCGATCACAAGCAGCGTTGCGCTGCGCTATTCCTATGCGCCGGCGCGATCGAGACGCCGCGGCTGCTGCTGCATCTCGGCCTCGCCAACTCGAGCGGCCAGGTCGGGCGCAACTACATGGCCCATGTCGCGACGCAGGTGTGGGGCAGCTTCGACGCCGAGATGCGCTGCAACAAGGGCTACCCGTCCTCACTGATCACCGAGGACATGCTGCGCCCGGCGGACGCCGATTTCGCCGGCGGCTACCTGGTGCAGAGCCTGGGCGTATTGCCGGTGACCTGGTCCGCCCAAGTCACGCGCGGCCGCAAACTGTGGGGCCGCGCGTTGGTCGACTACATCGATCGCTACAACCACGTCGCCGGCATCGGCATCAACGGCGAGTGCCTGCCGCAGCCCGGCAACTTCCTCGAACTCGCCGACGAGACCGATGCGATGGGCATCCCGAAAGCCCGCGTCCACTTCACCTACGGCCCGAACGAGACGGCGATGGATCGCCACTCCGTCCGGTTCATGTCCGCGGTGTGGGAGGCGGCCGGTGCCACCGACATCTGGGCGTGCCCGCGTTCCGCGCACACGATCGGCACCTGCCGCATGGGCATGGACGGCGACGTTGCGGTCGTCGACCCGGCCGGCTGCAGCTTCGACGTGCCGAATTTATGGATCTGCGACAACTCGGTGTTCCCGAGCGCAATGCCCGCCAATCCGGCGCTGACGATCATGGCACTCGGCCTGCGCACCGCCGACGCCTTCCTGTCCGGGCCAAAGTAGGGTGGGTTTCAGCCCGACCCTAGTCTCACCTTGTAGGGTGCAATGCGCTTTGGCATTGCACCAGACAATCGCAACATGACGGTGAAATCCTCCAAGCGGATTGCACCCTACGCCGGTGTATAAGGCCTGCCCTACCTCTTCAGCAGGTTGGTTTTCGCGACGTCCAGCACCTCGTCGCCGCGGCCGCTCATGACCGCCCGGATCGCCCACAGGCTGAAGCCCTTCACTTGCTCGAGCTTGATCGCCGGTGGCATCGATAGCTCCTGCGTGGCCGTGACCACGTCGAGAATGGCGGGCCCATCGTGCGCCAGGAACTCCTTCATTGCACTGGGCAATTCGCCCGGATCGTCCACCCGCACGCCGTGAATTCCCATCGCGCGCGCCATGGCTGCAAAGTCCGGATTCTGCAGGGTGACGCCGGATTCGATGAAGCCCGACGCCTTCATTTCCAACGCCACGAAGCCCAGCACGCCGTTGTTGAAGATGACGATCTTCACTGGCAGCTTCGCCTGCGTGAGCGTGATGAGATCGCCCATCAACATGGTAAAGCCACCATCGCCCGACATCGAAACGACCTGCCGCCCAGGCTGCGCCGCCTGGATGCCGATCGCGTGCGCCATGGCATTCGCCATCGATCCATGCACCCACGATCCGATCAAACGGCGGCGCCCATTCATCGCGAGGTAACGCGCCGCCCAGATCGTCGGCGTGCCCACATCGGCCGTGAACACCGCATCGTCCGCTGCCGTTTCACTGAGCACCCGGGCGAGATATTGCGGATGGATCGGCTTGTGGCCCGGCGTGCCGCGCGCAAGGTCGTCGAGCCCCGTACGCGCCTTCACGTAATGCGCTAGGCTGTCATCCAGATGGCCCCGATCGGTCTTGGATGTCAGCTTCGGCAGCAGCGCTGCAATTGTGGCACCCACGTCGCCGACGAGCCCGAGGTCCAGCTTGCAGCGGCGCCCGAGGTTCTCCGGCCGGATGTCGACCTGCGCAATCTTCGCTTCGGTCGGCATGAATTGCTTGTAGGGAAAGTCCGTCCCCAGCATCAGCAAAACATCGCAGGCGTGCATGGCGGCATAGCCTGACGAGAAGCCGATGAAGCCTGTCATGCCGACGTCGTAAGGGTTGTCGTACTCGACGAACTCCTTGCCGCCGAGCGCGTGCACCATCGGGCTCTTGAGCGTCTCGGCCAACGCCATCAGCCCGGCATGGGCGCCCGCGCAGCCCCGTCCGCAGAACAACGTCACACGGGCCGCGCCGTTGAGCAGGTCGGCCAGCGCATCGATCTCCGCATCGGCCGGACGCACGATCGGTGCCACCGGCAGCAGGCCCGCGTTTGCCGAGATGCCGCGCTTCGGGGCGGGTTTCAGCGCCACGTCGCCGGGTATCACCACGACGGCTACGCCGCGTTTGCCGACGGCCGCGCGGATGGCGTTCTCCAACACGTAGGGCAGTTGGGCCGGGTCGGAGACGAGCTCGCAGTAATGACTGCATTGGCGAAAAAGCTCTTGCGGATGCGTCTCCTGGAAATAGCCTCCGCCTATCTCGGCCGACGGGATCTGGGCGGCGATCGCCAGCACCGGGGTGCGGCTGCGATGCGCGTCGAACAGGCCGTTGATCAAGTGCAGATTGCCCGGCCCGCACGACCCGGCGCACACCGCGAGTTGGCCGGTGACCTGCGACTCACCGGCCGCGGCGAAGGCGGCCACTTCCTCGTGACGCACGTGGATCCAGTCGATGGCTTCGCGATGCCGGAGTGACTCCGTCAGGCCGTTCAAGCTATCTCCGACGACGCCGAAAATCCGCTTGATCCCCACTTGCACCAGGGTGTCGGCGACGAGATCGGCAACGGTTTGCTCTGCCATTTCGCACTCCATAACAGGGCCGCGTCATGCGGCTGGGGTTTCAGGAGACGCAGTGTCAGCACGTTAGCCGGGGATCGCGACTACCGACAAGCCGCCCACGGATCCACCGGGCGGGCCAAGCCCATGTTCTCCCGCAGCGTGGTTCCACGATAGGCGGGCGGGCGGAGGCCCCGGCGCCGCAACTCCGGGACCACCAGGTCGACGAAATCCCGCAGGCTGCGCGGCTGCACGGGGATCGAGATCACGAAGCCGTCGCAGGCTTTTCCGCGATACCAATCCTCCAGCACGTCGGCGACCTGCGCCGCCGTGCCCCGCGCCATGCTGCCGCCCATCGAGGGCAGGATGCGGTCGTAGGTCTGCCGCACCGTCAACCGCTCGCGCGCCGCCATCTCCAGCACCGAGCGCCCGATCGCCGTGCCGCCCAATGCATCGCCGGCGAAGGCGGGCATCGGGCCATCGAGCGGCAGGCCGGCCAGGTCCATGCCGACGACCTTGCCGAGGTACGTCACCGCCAGCGGCTCCGGAATCAGCGACTGCAGTTCCTCGAACAACTCGGTCGCCTCCGCCTCGGTACGGCCGACCAGCACGCTCATGCCGGGGAGGATCTTGAGTTCGTCCGGGTGGCGCCTGTACTTCGACATGCGCCCTTTGATGTCGGCGTATTCGCGCTGTGCCTCGGCCTTGTCGGTGCCCGCGCCGAACAGCGCCTCGCCGCCATAGGCCGCCAATTCCTTGCCCGCCTCCGACTGCCCGGCCATGAACACCACCGGCTGCCCCTGCGGCGTGCGCCCGATGTTCAGCGGCCCCTTTACGCCGAAATGCTTGCCACGGTGGTTGGTCAGGCGCACGCGCGCCGGGTCGAGGTAGCGGCCGGTCGCCTTGTCCTGCACGAACGCGTCCTCCGCCCAGGAATCCCACAGCGCCCGCACCACGTCCAGGCTTTCGCGGGCGCGCTCGTAGCGTTCCTCGCGCCCCATGTGTTCGTCGCGATTGAAGTTTTTTGCGTCTTCCACGTATTGCGTCGTGACCAGGTTCCACGCCGCGCGCCCACCGCTGATGTGGTCGAGCGAGGCGAACTTGCGCGCGATCAGGAACGGTTCCTCGAAGCTGGTGGTCGCGGTGGCGACGAAGCCGATGTGCTTGGTGTGCTGCGACAGGGCGGCGAACAGCGTGACCGGTTCGAACACCGCCGGCCGGTCGCTGGGGCTGGTGGCGGCGAACAGGGCGGGCTTGTCCATCTGGCGAACGCCATTGCCGTCCGCGAGGAACATCATGTCGAGCCCGCCCTCCTCCGCCAGCTTCGCCGTGGCGATCATCGTCTCCAACTGCATGGTGACGCTGGGGTAGGAGTCGCGATGCCGCCAGCCACCCAGATGGCCGCCGAGCGCACCGCCGTTCGCGGCGAGGATCATCATGACACGGTCTCCGGCTGGACGAGCCAGTGCGGGACGGCTTCCAGCACCGGCAGGGGAATATGGCATAGAATGGAATGCCCAGGGCCTGCGGGCCGGGCCGGCGGCGGTACCGTGTCGCAGACGGGCCCGAGATGGCGCGGGCAGCGGGCGGCGAACTTGCACCCTCCGGTGGGGCCTGGGCGCTCGATCCGCGCGACGGGCGGCCGGTGCTGTCCGATTAGCGGCACGGAGGCGAGCAGCAACTCCGTGTAGGGATGGTAGGGCGGGTGCAGCACTGCCTCCGCCGGACCTTCCTCCACCAGGGTGCCGTGGTACATCACGGCGATCCGGTCGGCGATGTGGGCGATGACGCCGATATCGTGGCTGATGAACAAATAGGC
>CAXTCJ010000039.1:0-40556 GCA_964242215.1 uncultured Acetobacteraceae bacterium
GTCGGTGAGATGGTGGAGGCGGATCTGGCCCGGCACCGCGCCCGCATGGCGGCCTGACGATGGCGGCGGCCCCTCCGCCGCACGCCGGCCCCCGGCCTTCACGGCTTAGGATTATCGTCACCCGGGCCGCCGGGGTCGTGGGGGACACCTTCCCCCGGCCTTGAGGGCCACACTTCTCAATCCAGCGATCGAGCCATCCAGTTTCGACGTAACGGACGCCGACGCCGTCCCCGCAACGCCATGCGCGACATGCAGCCGGATGCCTGCATTCAACTGGCTGGCGTCGCAACTGGCTTGTCGGGTTCGTCACCCCCGCCGGACGCTGCCGTTTAGCTCGGATTCAACTCTAATCGCTCCCGCATCGACAATTTTGCATTACTGGACCGTGAAAACCGCGTCTGTTAGTAGGCTAGGACAGCGCGGAAAGTGCGCGCCGCTAACCCTTGGAGGCAAGATGCCCGACAACGGCTTTATCACACCCGATCAGGTCCGCGTCGGACGTTTGCTGCTGGGGTGGTCAAGGGAACAACTAGCCGCGCAGTGTGAGATCGGCTCGCACGTAATCGCTTCATTTGAGGACAGTGGGCGCGTTGTTTCCAGCCGCGCACGATCGGAGGTCGATCGACTTGAACGCCTCGCAACCATCCGGGGTGTGCTGGAGGCCGCGGGGGTGCAGTTCGTGCCTGATGGGAGTTACGGAGCGCGCCTTCAGGCGCAATAACTAGGCGTGCACGGAGGCCGCTGAACATGGGTGGTTAGACCCATCCGATCTCGGCGGCTTACCTTGAGGATACCGACCGTCGCGAGCATCTGGGCGGATCTAGAATGTCCGCTCGTAAATCGTCACCACATCGCCGGGCTTGAGCAGGCTGTTGCGCGCGATGCGGCCCTCGACAGCCTTTCCGTTACTCTCCCTTACATCGGACGCGTAGCTGGTAATGGCGCGGTAGGTGAACCCGCCGCCGATCGCGACTGCCGTCAGCATGGTCATGCCGGGTTGGAAAGGATACTGCCCGGGCTTGTTGACTTCGCCAAGGATGAAGATGGGCCGGTAGCCGATGACCTCGACCGAGACGCTTGGGTCCTTGAACAACCCTTTCGACTTCAGCGCCGCCCCGATCCCGGCGGCAAGCCGGTCGGGAGTCAGCCCGGTTGCATGGATCGAGCCGAGCAGCGGGACGGCGATATCGCCCGCATCGCTCACGCGGAACTCGCCGGTAAGCTGCTGCTCGCCAAAAGTAATGACGCGCACTTGGTCGCCTGGGCCAAGCTCGAACCCGCGATTGAGCGGGTCGGCCAGCATCGGCAGGCCGCTGCCCGGGGCGCATGCCGCGACGCCGGAGACGGCAAGAACGGACATGCCGCCAATCAAACGGCGCCTAGTGACCGCATGAAAAGCGGCACCCTGCCGCAAGGTATTCGACGCCATGTGTTGGTCCTGACTGGAAAGTGCTGCTTTGGGGTTAATGGCGAAAGGCGAACGAGTTCACACGCATCCCCTCGCGGCTGGCGCGCCAGCTAGCGAAGTGCCAGCAATGCTGCGCACGGACGGCGCTGCTGGCCGCGGCTTCGCAGGGGCTGGAGCGTGCGGCGATTGCAACCAAGCCGCCGCCGGCTTCGCACCCGGCTGAGCAGTCCCCGATTGACTGACGGGTGAGAGCGTAGCGCCCCAGGCCGCCTGCAAGGCCGTCATGGTGGTCGCCTTCGCGTCAGCCTTGGCGTCCATCGCCGGGATCGCAGCGATTGCGCCACCGAGATGCATTTGCACCTTACGAAGATAACTGATGGCCAGTTCCGGCGTGTGCGAGTGATAGAAGCAAGATGCCCGTATCCAATCCCCGGTTTCGTCATGCAGCCGTAGCAGGAAGCGAGCCGCATAGCCCACGTTGGTGCTCGGCGCAAAGGCCTCGTCCAGGGTCTTGAACGCGTCCGGATGCTGCTGGAGGTTGACCTGCAAGCACCCCGTGTCGATCGAGGCTACGCCGCGCTGGCGTGCTGCGGCAACTTGCTCCACCGCCTCCGCCTGGCTCGCGAGGAACACCCCCGTCCCGCCCACGTCCACCGTCCATGGCCACGGCTGAACGATGCCGGTACGGGGGTCCGGCCGGCCGCTTTCCGTACGCGCGATGGCAAGCAACAGCCCTGCGGGGATACCGTAGCGCGTTTCGTAACCGGTGATGGCGGCCAGACAGCCATCGATCGCAGCACCGCTGGACGCTGCCGCAGCGCTGGGGGGGCTTGGTGCGGGCTGCGCTGCGACTTTGCCCGCTGTGGCAAGCGACAGCGCGGCGCAGAGCAAGGCTGCCCGAATCACAGCGAAAACCTTAGCGAAAGAAGGGCGATGTTGCGGGCGTAGTTGTTGGATTCGGCGTTGATGGCAGTGCCAAACAGACTGGCCTGGGCGCTTGACGCCCCGCTCCGTTCCGTAAAGGTATAGGATAGCTTTGCACGAAGTCCGCGGTTGATCAGGTACGTGACGGAGGTGCCCGCCGAATACAGCTCCTGCTGGCCGCTGCCCGAGGTGAAACTCGCGACGTCAACGCCAGCCGTCGCATTGAACAGCCAATTGCGGCGCAACTCGTGATCCAGCGTCAGCTTGGCCCGTGTGAACGTCACCCCTGACGTAGACTCTCCGATCGAGTCCTCGATGCTTCGTGCCACGTGCGCGGTGATTGTGGTCAGACCCGTCGGCGTCCACACCGCCGAGGCCTGGGTGACGGGAGAGGCTTGGTTGTTAAACGCACGATTGCTGAACTGCCGCACCTCGTAGCCGACCAGCGCACGCAGGCGAAGGTTGCCGGAGATTGCATACTCCACCCCGCTCAGCAACTCATAGGCGAAGGAGTCCGGCCGCGGGCTACCGCCGAGCGGCGAGATATAGTTGGTGTCGACCGCCCTGGCCTCGATCACGGCGCGGCGGTCCGAGTTGATGTTGAAGCGGACTGTTAGCCCTGCTGCATACAGATTGCGATCGCGAACGGTCTGGCTCGCCGTATCCCCCGGTTCGATCACATTGTCGAAGCGGTAACCCAGGTACTCGAGATTCGGCTCGAACTGCCATCGTCCGACTGGGGCGGTGTATTTCGACAGCAAGTCCACGACCGAATAACCGAGCGGCTGGACGACGGAGGCGCTGTCGAGATCGGCCGGCTCCTGATGCAGCGACAGGTAGCTCGCTGCAAGGCTTAGCGAGTCCCGGCCTATCTCGTAGGTCCCGCCGATGGAGCTGGTGAAGTCGGTGCGGCTCTGGTTCGGTTTGTCCAGGTACCGCTCGTCCAGCAAGCCCAGCGACAGGCCGAGGGCATTGCGTGAGAAGTCCGAGTTCACCTGCAGCGAGGGCGCAGTGCTGATGAAGGAGCTGCCGCTGGCAGGCCGGGTCGCGACGGGGTTGCTATCGAAACCGTAGCCTTCCTCCAGGTTGGAGCGGATTATAAATTCGCCGGCCCGTATCCCAAGCGCATCGTAGTCGCTCCGAGGGCGGCTGAGCACGGGAATGCTACTCGTCTGGCTATAGCCGGGTACGTCCTCAGGCAGGTATTGATCGATTGTCTGCGCACCGGCGGGAACGGCGAATAGGCCCAGCACGGCCATGACGGTTAGCCGGACGCGACCTGTCACGGTTGCCCAAGGCGCAGGCCCGGCGCGTCGCTTCATCATGCGAGTGTGACTGGCTCATTCATACGGGACCTCTATGCCAGCCTGTGGCGGCACGCTCAAACAAAATGCCGCGAGCCCGCCTGGTGTGTCTAAACATAGTGCTCCGTTCCAAGTGAGCAAGTTCAATAAGCCGGCCAGTTACGGCGTGACCTTGACGCAGCTTTGCGAAATCGTGTTTGTCCCTTCACAACTTTTGCATTCAGGCGCCGATGGGCAATCTTGGCGATATACAGGCTTACGGAGAGGATCAGAGGGAGCACTGGGCCGGGCCGCTCGTCAGCGTCATCGTCCCTACCCTTAATGAATCGCGCTATATAGCTGTTTGCCTTCACAGCCTACTCTCGCAGCAGGACTGCAACATTGCAGAGGTCGTTGTCGTCGATGGCGGCAGCACGGATGACACCTGCGCGATCGTCGACGGCATTGCGGCGACCCATCCGTTGGTCCGCAGGCTGTCGAACCCGCGGCGGATCCAGTCTGTCGCGTTCAACTTAGCCGCCCGCGACGCCGCCACGGCTGCAACCATCCTGGTACGCGCCGATGCCCACGTCGCCTATCCGCCGGACTTCGTGGCGCGCTGCGTCGCGGCGCTTGTCGCGAGCAAAGCGACGTCCGTGGCCGTGCCGATGCGCACGGTGGGCGTCGCAGGCTTCCAACGCGCAGTCGCGGCGGCGCAGAATAGCGTGTTGGGAAATGGCGGCGCGGCCCATCGCCGGCTCGGCCGCCCATCCGATTTCGTCGACCACGGCCACCATGCTGCGTTCGACCGTGCGTTCTTCTTGGCCTCCGGCGGCTACGACGAGAGCTTCAGCCACAACGAAGACGCCGAGTTCGACTACCGCAGCAGTCTGATCGGCGGCCGTGTGTGGATGTGCACCGAAGCCTGCGTCGACTACTATCCACGGTCGACGCCGATCGCCCTGGCCCGGCAATATTTCCGCAATGGCCGGGGCCGCTGCCGGACGATGCTGAAACATCGCCTGCCGCCCCGCGCGCGTCAGCTCGGGCCAGTGTTGCTGCTGCTGGGTACCGCTGCTTGTCTGCCGCTGGCGCTGGTGCGGTGGTGGTTCCTGCTGCTCCCGCTCGGCTACCTACTTCCGTGCGTGCTGTTCGGCTGCCTACTGGCTATTCGGCGCCGCGACGCCTGGCTGTGCGTGGCCGGCCTAGCTGCGATTGTCATGCACTTGAGTTTTGCTGCCGGGCTGCTGCGGCAGGCGCTGGCGAGGCAAACCGCGCGGCGCACCACCCGGGACGGGCCACAGGACATGGTCATAACCAAATGAGCGCGATAACCATCCCCCATAACACGATCCCAACAACCAGGCCGATTAGCATGCCTCGTACAGGCAACAGCCGCCGGGCCCCATTGTCCAATTCCGGGCTCGGGCGTGCCGTCCCGGCATTTGGGGCCGACCGTTCGTCCTGCTTCGAGGGAGGCAGTTGCATCAAGGTGGAACCATTGAACCGGGAATGGGCCTTATCATCGTTCAGGTATGCATCGGCTGGTAACACAGGATCACAGAATACACTCGTGTTTTCCATAGGTTTCTTGTGACAAAGTTCCCATGAGGGCCCATCGGCGAGCGGCTGCGGCCGTGCCATGGGCCTTCGCGGAAAGCATATTCAACGCCATCAACGGTGTAGTGTCGACCGTCATCATCGGTTATTTCCTTACCCCGCAGGATGTCGGGCGCGCAGGTGCGGCACTCGCCGTCGTAGTATTAACCGAAATCGGTTGCGCCTTTGGAATTGGCGAAGCGGTCGTCCGGAGCCGCTCGATCCATGCGAGCGTCACCGACAGCGCCTACACAGGCCTCGTGATCCTGTCGGGAGTGGGAGTGTGCCTGTGTTGCGCGCTGGCGTGGCCGCTTGCCTGGCTGCTCGGCGATGCACAAATCGGCTGGCTGCTGCTGGCCGGAAGCGTGCTGTTACCGTTGAGCGCCGTCAATATCGTTCCAGTGGCGATCCTTACCCGCAAGATGCGCGCCGACGTGCTCGTGAAACGCGGCCTGTTGTCACGTGCGGCCACGCTGCTCGCAACGGGCGGACTGGCCTACGCCGGCTGGGGCGCCTGGAGCATCATGGTCAGCACGATGGTGGGCAGCGCGCTCGCCGGCCTCACGCTCATCAATGCGGTGCCGCGCTGGCCCCGGCTGCGGCTGAACCGCGGTGAGCTTCGCCAACTGATGGGGTTCGGCGGCCTGGTCACCCTCGAGATGCTGATGGTGACCGGCGCCACCCGGATGTTCAACCTGCTGTTCGGCATCTTCCATGGGGTGGACGCGCTGGGCTACCTTCAATTCGCCCAGCGGCTGATCGACGAGATGGCCAACCTCGTCCAGAACGTCTCCCTCCGGTTCGGCCTCTCCTTCTTTTCGGGACTGGAACGGGCCGGCAAGGACACGACCGCCGGCTTCACGATGGGCACCGAGGTCGCGGTCATGATTGCCGCCCCATTGCTCATCGGCTTCGCCCTGGTGTTCCCCGACGCCCTTTCGGCCGTGGGCGAAACGCGCTGGCGGCCGTCCTACGTTTTCGTCATCGTCGCAACGATCTCGTGGACGCTGATGTTTCCTACGGTGCTGGTCAGCCCGCTACTGCGCTCCCGCGGCGTCCAGAAGCCACTGGTCGCCTATTCGGTCGTGAGCGGCGCGCTGACACTGGTCGGCTCCGTGCTCACGGCAAACAGCGGCGTGACGGCCGCCGCGATCGCCTGGGGTACTCGTCACTATTTCGCAATTCCGGTAGGGATCTGGATGATGTCGCGACTGGCCGGCCTGCGCTGGCAACATTACGTCGGCGTGTTCGCCAGGCCGTTCGCGAGCACGGCGGTGATGGCGCTGGCCGTGATCGCCGTGCGTGCCCAGCAGATTGCGCCGGCAGAGCGGCTGTTCATCGAGGTCGGGGTGGGCGCTGTCGTATATGCGGCCATGACGGCGTTGCTGGAAACGCCACTGCTCCGCCGGCTTCAGGGCATGCGGCTCGCAATGCGGGCCGCCTCATGAGTGCCGGCACGGCTCCGCGGACGATCATCGTCACCGCGGGCGACACCAACGTGATGCCGCTGCTGAAAGGCTTGATCACGTCGCTGGAAGCCTTCCCCGAACGCGCCGGCGTGGCGGTGGCATGCTTCAATCTGGGTCAGACTGAGACTGACATGGCCTGGCTGCGTGCCCATGAGGTCGAGCTCGCCCTGCCCGGCAGCCACTTCGGGCTATCCCCAGATAACCTCAACGCTTACGAGCGCGCTGTGATCGTGCGCCCGTTCCTGCGCGACTACTTCCCGGGCTACGACGTGTATCTCTGGATCGATTCCGACGTCTGGCTGCAGAGCTGGTCGGTGGTCGAGACCTTTGTGCAGGGCGCTGTGCAAACCGGGCTGGCGATTGCCCACGAGCGGGAGCGGGCCTATGCCGTGCAGGCCTGGTTGCTGGGCTGGTTCGCTAAGCATCTGATCCTCGGCAACGGCCCGGTCGACGGCCTGTGGCTGCTATCGCGGCCGCACCTGAATGCCGGGCTATTCGCCATGAGCGCGCAGAGCCCCTACTGGGAGCTTTGGGCGGAGCTTTACGAAAAGGCCTGGCGGCGCACCGGCAAACTGACCCCGCACGACCAGTTTTCGCTTAATCGGCTGGTTTACGGGCGGGCATTGACCCGGCGACCGCTGCCCGTCTCGATCCTGCCGACCCGCTGCAACTGGATCGTCGTGCGGGGCCAGCCTATGTGGAACGATGAGCTTGGGGCATTTTGCGAGCCCTACCCGCCTTATCGTCCGATCGGGGCGTTGCACCTTGCCGGGCCAGGCAAAACCACCCGCTACACGATCCGCCAAACCGGCGGGGGACACTTCGAGGCGCTACTGCTGCAAGGCACCCGGCCGCCGTCCTGATGGGCGGCAATTCTGTGCGAAGGGCCTCAATGAATATCCTCTTTATTCTTCACAACCCCAACAACCCGTTCAGCGGGGCGGTGCGGGTCTATCAGGCGCTAGCGGACATTCTCCGCGACCGAGGCCACACCGTTAACCTGCGCTATCTCGAGGATTGCGGGTTGCCGGCCGCCGCTGCACCGAACCTGCTCGCGCAGCGCCTGATGCTGCCGACCTTGGTCAGCCGGGCCGCGTCCCGGCTGGACCTTGGCGGGGTGGACGTCATCATGTCCTCCTCCGGCATGGCCGCCCCGCTATTCCGGCGCCTGCGCGGGCAGGCGCGGCGGCCGGTGCTGATCAACCATCTCCACGGCCTGGTCCTATACGATCACGTTGCCAACCTGATGGAATCCCAACTCGGTCACCTCAAGGTCAGCCTGGGCTACCGGCTTGCGACCGGGCCATTCCAGGTACGGTGGGACGCCGCGGGTATCGCCTCGGCCGATCACACGGTGGTGCAGAATATGCGCGACCTCAGCAGCGTCACAGCGACGCTAGGCGGCTCGACCGGCCTCACCCTTTTGCCGCCTTGCGTGCACCAGGATCTGTTGGCGGCGAGCGTCCAAATCACCCCGATCGAGCAGCGCGACCCGACACGGATCATGAGCTTCGGCACCTGGGAGGCGCGCAAAGGATCATACTACGTCCCGGCCGCCTTCCGGCGCATCCGAGAGGTGCGACCCGATGCCCGCCTTTGCTTAGGCGGCACCGGCAAACCGGCAGAGGCGATCCTCGCCGACTTCGACCCCCAGGACCGGGCGGCGGTGACAGTCACGCCGTTTCTCTCGCACGAGGAGCATGTTCGCATGATGAACGAGCATGCGATCTTCCTGTTTCCCTCCCTGTCCGAGGGCTTCGGCCTGGCGCTGGCCGAGGGGCTCTGCTTCGGGCTCGCCGGCGTTACGACCAACACGGGGTTCGGCGGCGATTTCCTTGTCGACGGGGCGAGTGCCCGGATCGTGTTCCCGTCCGCGGAGCACATCGCCCGCGCCACGCTGGCGCTCATGCAGGAAGACACCACCCGGCATCGGATCGCGCATGAGGGCCGCGTCATCGCGCGGACGCTGACCCCGACATGGATGGCGGACGGCTACGAGCGCCTATTCGACAGCCTCGTTGGCCGTAGCCGGGGAGCCACCGCCGCGTGAGGCCGGCTGCCTGGTTCCTGGTGCTGAGCCTCGTTGCCCCGGCGGCGCAGGCCCAGGCCGAGCGGGCGCCAGATGCCGCGATCTTCGGCAACGATCTGCTGGCCAACCGGCTCCCCGGCGTAGTCATGGGGTCGTCGGCCACCGCGCAGCAACGCCGGGCTACCTGTGCCGCTTTGCAGGCCGGAATGGCATTCGCAGCCGAGCGGCGGCTGCGCTGGCGGATGCCCGCGGGGGAGTATGACATCGAATGCGCGACCGGACTGGTGACACCGGCGGTCAGCGGGTTCGAGTGGGACGGCTCTCGGGACACAACGATCAAGCAGTTCGCGACCGGTGCACCGATCCTTGTCGTAGGCGACATCTCCGGCGGAAAGCAGTCGATGTACGTGCACGTTCACGGCGCGCGGCTTGCCTACGGCGTCGACCAGACTGGCCAACAGGATGCCACGGCTTTGCGGCTTGGCAGCATCTGGGCCTCCGTGATCGAGGACATCGCGATCGACAGCGCGTTCGCCGCGAATGACGGCCTCGCCAACCCGCCGTTTCGCAGCATCCTGATCGACGCCGGACAGTCCAACCCGACGTTCTTCTTCAACGTTCTGCGCAACATCCTGATCCATGGCGCCCAGCACAGCTTTATCGAGGCGACGACGACCGGGACGCAGAACGTCTACGAGAACATGCTGCTGACCAATACGTCGGCCATGCAACGCGCCCTACCGCTTTCCGGGCCGGCAATATCGTACAGCACGAAGGCCACGGGCCAGTTCGGCGATATCTGGACCGCCATCGACATCGAGCACGTGACCGCCCCGGACCTGGTCACGTTCCAGCAAAGCTACTCGATCGCGTTGACTGGCTGGCGTTTCGAGCAATGCCATCTAAGCCGTCAAGGCGGCTCGGTCTTCCATTTCGTTGGCAGCACGCCGGTCGTGAACGGGCTGGACCTGCTCAACCTGGCCATGCTGTCCAGCGAGGGTGCCAGCGATGGCGCGATCTTCAACAGCTACGGCGGGCAGCCGATCGTGGCCTCTCAGGTGAACTTGCATTGGAGTGGCGGCCCAACGCTGATCGACAAGCCTTGGATGATGGCCGTGGAGGGCAGCGATCGTCCGTTGGACGTCGCCATAGCCGGGCTGACCTTCGACAATGCCCCCGCTGGCTTTCACTGGGACGCGAATATTCCGTCGGTGGACGTGCCGCAAACAGCCTCCGTCCACAGCTATGTTGCTGGTGACGTGTTCAGCGAAGTTCGCGGCGCCGTCATCCCGGTCACTGGCGACTTGACCGTCTACGGCCAAACCCGCGACCCCACATTGCGCGTTCCCACCGGACTCGGCGCACCAATCACGATCACCCTGTCTGACCACACGAAATCGACCGGTCTTGGCGCCGCCGTGCGTATGGCACCGGGTCGACGGATCAGTATCATGCGGGCTGCAGGGCCGGCTGGCCCCGCCGTCGCGGTCCGCAACGCCGACGGGACGGTCCTACAGGATAATTTGGCGCCGGCCGCCACGGCCCGTTTTCTGTTCGACGGCACACGCTGGGCGCCCCTGCCCTAGGCCAAGCCTCAACCCGACGCGGGCTAGCGCCGCCTAACGCCCGGGCAGTGACGGTGCCACGCCGTGGATCTTGGCCCTGTCGTTACCAAGGCGGCGCTTGAGGAAGGCCTGCACCGGTCGGTCGTACAGCGACAGCGCCAGTTGTGCCGCAACGAGCATCACCACTACCTCGAGCACGATCATGCCGTGCAGGACGGTGCCAGATAGGTGCCGTCGCTCCGCCAGGAACTGGAACACCCGCATGATCGGGTAATGCGTCACATACAGTGGGTAAGACAGCGCCCCAGCCTTAAGGGCGAACCAGCGCCCCCAGCCGGCCGGCTCGCTTCCGACAGCGGACAGGATGATCATCGGAAACAACACGAATATCGCCACCAGGTCGACCGCGATGCCGTTCAGGTCGAACGGGACGAGCAACACCGCGAGCAGCACCAGCCCCGCGATGACCCCACCGGCGGGAACGCGGCGACGCCACGCGCCGAACTTGACCAAGCGGTACAGCAGGAGGCCCGTGCAAAACGAGAAGACGGTCCGCGCCAACCCGCCGACGAACGTCTCCAGTTCTCCCCCCATGTCGGCACTGCCATGCAGAACCGCCGTGAATGCGAGGAGGGCGCCCGATGCGGCTATGACGACGTACAAACGCATCGTCGAAAGGCGCATGACCACCAGCGCATAGGCGAAATTCACCGTCAGTTCGAGGAACAGCGACCAGGCCGGGCCGTCGAACGGGAAGGCGAAGGTCGCTTCCGAATACGGGAGGTGACCGAACGGGATCATGAACACGCCCATCACGGCAGCGACCGCGAAGGCGGGCACCGAAGTTCCGCTCAGTATTTCGAACGCTTTGACGAGGCTGACCGCAATGCCCATCACCATGCCGAGCAGGAACAACGGATACAGCCGCACCAGCCTCACTCGAACGAATGTGAGCAGGCTCATGCTGTGTCGTAGCCGGTCCTCATAGGCGTTGCCGATGACGAACCCACTCAGCAGAAAGAATAGGTCGACTGCCAAATAGCCTTTTGCAGCGACGATCACGTGCAGCGGCAGGCAGACGTGATAGAGTACGACGGCGAAAGCGGCCACGCCACGCAGGCCGTCAAGGCCGGCGAAGTGCGATGAACGGCTTTGCGGAATGCTGGAAATCATTGTCATGCGCGCTTCATGATGACTGAGGCTTGATAAGGCGCCGTTACAACGACTTCGAACCGGTTGGAGATGCCTGCTTGCACGCACCAAGACTCTCGGCCGCGACGCCTGCTGCGTTGGCCCAAGGGATACCGCAGTCCCCGCGCGAGCGGAAAGCGCTCAATTTCAGCATCGGCACGCTGGTGTTGTGTATCGTCACCCAGCGTTTTGGCCTGCCGCTGGCCGGAAGCACGTTCAGCATCGTGGGGCCGCTCGGCCTGGCGCTGGCCGGCTACGGGCTGGCGAGCGGCGCATTGTCGTTCCACCGGGCACGGTCGCTGATCTATCTCGTGTTCGTCTGCCTGACGCTTGCCGGCATGGCCGTGCACGCCGCGGTCCATGGGCCGTTTGGCAGCGGGACCAATCTTGCCTCGCTCAGCCAATTCGTCGCTCTCACTGCCTTCGCAACCCTCACCTTTGCCGAGCCAGTGGGCGAAGCCGCGTTCTTTCGCGTCGTGACGCTGGCGCTGGTCCTGGTGGCCGCGGCCGGGATCCTGCAGTTCTGCGCGCAATTTGCAGGGCTGCGGCTGTTTGCGTTCAGCGGCTTGCTGCCCGATTCGATCCTCGTCGAGTCTGGCTGGAATCTCAGCATCCCCTCGGGCGTTGGCGACCTGCTCAAGGCCAACGGCCTGGTGCTGGTCGAACCGTCCGTGTTCTCGCAGTTCACTGCGATCGGGTTGATCCTGGAGGCGATGATTTCGCGCCGGCCGCTCTATCTCGCGATCTTCGTCGTCGGACTGTTGCTGTCGTTCTCCGGAACCGGCTGGATCGTGCTGGCGGCATTCCTCGTCGGCTCCGCGATCGGGCTCGGCTGGCGCGGCCTGCTGATCGCGCTCGGCGTGGCAGCTTTGCTGGCGATGGCCTTGGGCCTCGCGGCCGTGCTGGCGCCCGACTTCATGGCAGCCATTAGCGTGCGCGCCCAGGAGATCGACCATCCCGGCACCAGCGCCCACCTGCGCTTCATCACGCCGTTCTGGATGTATCATGACGTCGTCACCGGCGACCCGTCCGCCCTCTTGTGGGGCGTCGGCAGCGGCGAAAGTGAGCGGTTGACCCTCAGCTACGACTACGATGTGAATTCCCTGATCAAGGTAGCTGCCGAGTACGGCATCCCAGCTGTCCTCGCGTATCTCAGCCTGTTCGTGGTGGGTCGGAAGACAGCGATCCAATGGGGGCTGCTTCTGCCCGTGATGATCCTGTTCCTGTTTACGGGCGGCTATCAACAATTCCCCCCCGTGCTGTTCTTCGTGTTGCTCCTGATCACGGTTGCACGGCTACGGCCGATCGATCAGCCCGGCGTTGCGGCGACAGACGCCGTCAGCCGATCGCCGGTCACTCGCGCCGCTGCAGCCGCGCGGTAGGTTTGAACCGTCTCGCGCGCGATATCTTTCCAAGTCGGTGTCTCGGCGGCAAGCGTCCGGACGGATGCGGCGCATGCGGCAGCGAACGCGCGGTCGGCGACCATGTGCGACATCGCAGCCGACAACGCAGCGACGTCTCCAGGCGGCACCAGGCTGCCGTGCACGGTATCGGTGAGCAGTTCGGCAAAGCCACCGAGGCTGGACGCGATCACCGGGCGGCCACAGGCCATCGCCTGCAGCAGGACTGCGCTGGCCTCGATCTCCCGGTATGGAAAGATCGCGATGGTGCCCGGCCCGAACAGCGTGGTAATCGCGCCGTCATCCACAAATCCAGGCTCGATCGTCACGTCGAGCCCGTTCGCATCCACCATGCGCTGCAGGGGCGCGAGATCGATATAGGGCTTTCCTACGATCCGGACCCGAACCTGCGCACGCAGTGCCTCCGGCATCATGGCGAATGCCTCGATCAGCAGGTCGGCACCCTTATAGGCCTTGATCTTGCCGAACAGCATGAACGTCAGCTTGCCGCACATCGGGTCGGGGTCACCCGCGACAATCTCGTAGTGCGGCCCCATGGCATGCCGTACGATCCGCTCGGGATCGAGGCCGAGATCACGCAGCCGGCGTTCGCCCTGCGCCGTGTGCACAATAAGCCGGTCGAATGTCTTGAGGCATTGCAGGAAGCCGCCGACTTGGAGGCGGGAAGCGGGGCTGCCGTTGAACGGCTCGGTATCATGCACCGTCATCACGGTTGGTGCGATGCGCCCGAACTGCCGCAGCACCATGCGATCGAACCCCGGCAAGGGCAGCCACTGAAAGTGGATGACGTCTGGCTGCAGCCGCCTGAGTCGCGCGAGCAGGCGCATCATGGAGCCGATGTGATCCACGCCCTTGATCGCCAGTCGAAATTTCGACGGTAGGGAGCCGACGGCACGATGACTGGCGACCGGGTAGAACACAGGGTCGAGCGGAACGTCCTCCTGAGGCCCATCCTCCGGGCCCGGCCGGCGAGCGTACAGCACCGGTTCGTGGCCACACTCGATGAGTCCCTTCGCAAAAGCCTGATCGTAGGGAAAGGTAAACAGGGACGGGTCAATTAACGCGATGCGCATCTTCGGCTAACTCCTCTGACGCCGAGTTACCTGGCCACAGCATGGTCAAGTGACCAAGACGGCGGCAAAGGCCGCGGCCGTCCCGTTGCGCAAGGTGGAAACGGCCTCCTTGCCGTTTCCGTAACCGGACTTGGCACATAGCAGCAGAACAGTCAGGTCTGCCCGAACGGCCAACGCCGAGGCCTCGCCGGTCGACGCATCCGGACCAGCCAAGATGACGAGGTCGAAATGCTGCCGCGTTTCGACCAGAAGGTTTTGAAAGCGCACGCCAGAGAAGTCGGCCGTCCCCATCCCATTGCTGCCGGATAGCACGGTGACTAGGCCGGCCCGACCGGCACCCATTAGCTCATCCATATCGGCAGTGCCGTTTAACACCGACGCGAGTGTCGGCCCATTGCCGCCGCGGAATTCGTGCGCCATGGGCTGGGTCGGGTTGGCGTCGATCAGCAGCACTCGATCACCTGCTGCAGCACTGGCTTCCGCCAGTGCGAGGCACAGTGGGCCACTCACCGCCCAGCGCATCGTTGGGCTGACCAAGACGCTCTGCGGAACACCACGCGACCCAGCAAATGGAAGGCGTTCGCGCAGTTTCATAACTGCGAGCCGATTGGACGATCCCAGCCCGCGGCATCGGAGAGCACGGCGGGACAACGTGGCCAACACCGGCAAGCCGAGGCGGCTGGTCACGTCCGCCGGGTCGTTGAAGCCGTCGACCTTACCCACTCGAAGCAGGGCAATGAGGCAGCCGAGCACGCCGCCACCGAGACCACCAAGCCCGGTGATTAGCTTCGTATTAGGACCGGATGGCTGACTCGGCGGCGAGGCAACGGTGAGCACCCGAATGTCCGGCGTTTGCGTCCCGACCGGGCCGGCCTGCGTCTGCTGCTTGCGCTGCAAGAGCGTTTGATAGAGCGCCCATCGCGTATCGGTCTGCTGCTTCAACTGATCCAGTTTAGCCCGCTTATTTTCGGCTGTGACGCTGCTCTGCTGAGCGCTTGTTAGCTGCTTCTGCAGCTCGGCTTCCTTGTCGCGCGCGACTTTGGCCTGCGACGAAAGCGAGGCAACCACGCGCTCTATCTCGCCCGCCAGTTGCCGCCGCACTGCTGCCAGATCCGCGCTAGCACCCTGAAGCGGTGGATAGGCAGGGCCATAGCGGGCCGAGAGATCAGCGACCTTGGACGCCGACTCGCTCTCAAGCTGGCGCAAGCGGGAGACAGTGGGCGAGTCCAACGCACCGGCAAATGCGTCCGTCGAGCCAGCCTTCGCAAGGACTGCGGCCCGTGACGCGGCTGCCTCAGCCTGGGCACGCTCGACGCTCGCCTTCGCCAATTCGCTCACTAAGTCTTCGACCTGCTGCTGGCCGACGCTGCCAGCGCGCAAGCTGACAATGTCGCCGGTGGTGCGCAGCTCGCTCACCTGCTTTCCCAAGCCATCCAACTCCGCGGAAACCTGGGCGATGCGCTGGTCAATGACGTCATCGGCAGCGCGGTCCGCCCCGGCGCGCCGCTCCGCCTTCGACGCGAGATAGTCGGCAACAAGGGTGTTCAGAAACTTAGCCGACAGGTTCGGATCTTCGGAGGTGAAAGCGAGCGAGATGACGAGGCTACGATTGTCCTGAAAAAGTGACAGTGCCTTGCTTGCAGCGACCACAACAGCATCGTCAACGGCGCCCGGCAGCGGTGGCGCATCGCGGTGAGGGAAGAGTCCGGCAATCCAGGCCTGAGCGCGACCCAAGAGGCTCGGCGGCTGCAAAGCCGGGTTGAACTCCGGGTTTTTCGTCAGACCAACCTCGCCGCTGACCTGCTGCACAAACCCGCGGGACGTGATCGCCTGCATCTCCGTTTTCACGAATGGCATCGGATCGGGCGTGTTGTCACCGCGCAAGGAGCCCTGAAGCTCGGGTATGGCGAACCGGTCCCCCTCAAGCGCGACAGAGGTGCTCGCGGTGTAGATCTTAGGCACACTGTGCGCATACAGTATGCCGACCGCAGCCCCGGCGACCGCAATCAACACGATCAGCGGTAGGTGACGACGAAGAGATTTCAGCACGAGCGGCGCACTGAATACCGAGTGGTCATCGAGCGGGGGTGCGTATCGCGTTGCGACGGAAATATCCATTGTCAGTTGCTTCCAAGTCGCACGAGGGTAATCGGGGGGTTATGCAACAATGCGGGCTGCGCCGCGTGCCGAGGCACAGGTGCAGCGCCGTCGGCCGCCCGTTCGTCCAGCATGTCGAGCACCACGACGTAATACATCAGCCATCGATCCGCGAACGCAAACAGGCCGCCCTTGCCTCCCACCGGTTCGACCGCGCCGGAGTCCACACAGCGATTCCAGCACGTCGCCGAGACCTGGCTGCCACCGACAGCCACCATACCGTTGAGCACCTGGCCGACAGCAATCCGGCCATTCCGATCATGGTGCGCGTTCGCGATGCGGCGGAGCGAGCAGACCATCTCCATGTCGGTCCCGTCTGCCGTCAGCACACCGTATAGCGCCAATGTTCCGGTATTCACGTCGGCTGCAACGGCCGTGAACACGGGCGGGAGGTCCGCCAGGCCCAGTTCCCCGATCCCCTGCCGCCGTGCGTGCTGCGCCAGGCGCAGTCCCACGAGATGCGCCATATATGGCCCGCCACGTACAAATCGGGTGACATGCGCCGCGGCAGCCGGGTCGAGGCCGAAGCCGCTGTCGCGCGCTCCCATCTCGAGTAGCCGAGACACCTCGGCATCGGTGAGCAACTCGAGATCCACACCCACAACGCTACGCTGTATCGAGGGGTGCTGACCCAGGATCTCGTCGAGGTTCTTGGACACGCCGACCAGCAGGAACAGCATGCCCGAACCACAATCGGAGAGCTGCTTGATGGTGTCGGCCAGCAAGGTGCGTGTGACCGCATCCTTAACACGATCGAACTCGTCGACCACGCACACTAGGTTGCGGCAGGTCAAGCGGCCCGGGAGCGCGAGCACGTCGCTTGGACGCAGCTTATGGGGAGGCAGCACCGCGTCGCCCCCCTCCCCCGTACCTAACGACCCAACGAAGAGAGCGGACGGGAGATCATCGGCCAGTCCCCGGATTATTGAGTCGAAATCGCTTCCCGCTTCGCAGGTATGTCGGGCCACTACGCAGCCCTCCCGCCGGAGCGCCGTGACGGCAAGGTTCGCCAGGGACGTCTTGCCACGGCCCCGCTCGGAATACAGCACGACGTGAAAGTTCTCCTCGCGGAGGGCGCGCAGGATACGATCCAACTCTGCTTCCCGTCCGACTGACTGGCGACGGGCGAACTGAGGACGAGACGGCGTGAAGCTGGGCATTGTCGGTGTGACAGGCACGGTGGCTATAATGTCCGACACAGGCTGCACCCGCGCATTGGTCCGCCGCCAGCGGTGCCACCACCACGCCATCAATGGGCTCCCCTCTGACGCAGGACCGCGGGGATCGTCTTCGCTAAGATCGCGATGTCATACCAGAACGTCCAAGTCCGCACGTAGCTGCGGTCAAACCGCACGCGCTCGACGTAGGTGGTGTTGGAGCGTCCACTGATTTGCCACAGTCCAGTCAGGCCTGGCCTGGCCTGGTAGTAATAATTGATATCGTCACCATAGCGCGGCACTTCGGCCGGCACGATTGGACGCGGGCCGACTAAGCTCATCTCCAGCCGAAGAACGTTGAATAGCTGCGGGAGCTCATCCAGGCTCGTGGCCCGCAGGATACGGCCGACACGCGTCACGCGGGGATCGTTTCGGAGCTTGCGAGTCTGCTCCCACTCCTCTCGAGCCGCCGGGCTCGTACTCAATAAGCGCTGTAAGGCAGCATCGCTGTCTACGACCATGGATCGGAACTTGTAGCAGGCGAACATACGGCCACCGAGGCCAACTCGTGGCTGACCATAGAGCAGGGACCCGCCGTCCAGTTTCACCAGCACCGCTACGATCAGCAGCAGCGGTAGCATGATAGTGAGGCACACAGAGGCGATTACCAGATCCGCTACAATCTTGGACAAGTGCGCGGAAGGCTGTGCTGCCTGGTTGCGGTAGGTGAGAACGGTAACATCACTACCGAATACGCTGGTGTGATGGAACGCGGATGGCGGCAGACAGCCGGATGAACGGGCTACTGCGAACGGGACGCGGTCCCTCCGCAACGAAGCGAGGGCCGTCTCGAGAGCGTGCTCATCGATGCCGTCGAGACATATAACGAGGAGGCTCGAGTCGTGTTGGCCGAGAAGCGACCGCCACGAGCGCCCCTGCGGCCGGCTGGCAAGCCAGTCGGGATGGATTGTCGCCGCCACCTCGAGCCCAAGCTTGGCGTCGGCGGCAAAACCTGGAAGCATCGCGGCAACCAACGCGGGCTCGCCAAGAACAACGGCGCGAACCCGCCAAGTGCCGGCCTGTTCCAGCCCCAAGCGTACGAACCTACGCCCGCTCAATGCTACAAACGGGAATAGCAGCCAACACGCAGCCATTGGAGCGTACGGGTTTAGCGCGGGCACCAATTCGGCCACGGCCAGACTTGCCGCAGCAGCGAAGGCGCTACACGTACCAACGTCGCGGATTTCAGCCCAGAAGGACACCCGCTTGGTATAATGAGCGTGAATAATCAAGTAACTTATAGCGCACGCGGCTGCTACGGCGAAGATTCCGACTACTGGCCGCCACGCAACCCGCCCGATCTCGCCTGCATCCAGAAAACCTATATAGAAGCAGAAGGCGGCGACGAGGCCATATGAGACACATACAGCCGCAACATCGCCCGCCAACAGAGCAAGAAAGTTAGCAGTGTCTTTGGCTAACCGGCCATTCCAGGTTGGTACGCCATCCTCATTCGACAGAAAGGCCGTGTTCGACGGGGCACTCGCGTGGAGGCCTAAATTTCCCGTTCTCATAGGCGAACTCCAAATATGGTAGTCGGAAGCCGCTTAATCGGTGGCCCTGACCTAAGAGCTGTCGGCCCACCCCTTGCTCATGACCGTAGTGCCGCTGTCTCATCCTCAATGCCTCCCCCTGTGGGACGGCTCGCATTCGCGAGATGCCCCATACGCAACAATTCCGTATTTTTTTTGCGAATTTAACGAAGTATCAACGCCACGCAACGCCAATCGTTAAAAACACAGAAACTTGTAAGTCACGGTTCGTTGGATAAAGTCAGCCAGAATACTCGCCCCCGGTATCGCAGCGGCCGCTTAATCTCTGCCTGCTACGCGCTGAACTAACCGGTAAACGGTCACGAACACGTCACCATGCTGCTAAGAGTGTCGGCTGTTCCAGGACGCGACGCGTGCCGGGCGGCTATACTCGTCGTCGAGGAGCGCGTTCACGATTGACGCAGCCGCTGTCTGATCGGCTCATGGATCAGGGTCTGCTCCGTCTCTCGTAACGTGAACCTAGACATAAACTCAACCCGCTACGGCCCGGAGGCTGTCTCGGGAGGATGAGTTGGCTCCTCTACTACGCCAAGGCCGGCGTGTTGGTGCCAGAGCCGTCCAAGGTTATTCATGTGCCAACCGCCAAGGCGGGCTCACCGGGTCCAATGGCGCGCCTGCCTATCACAACCTGGCGCATCCGCGGCGTGAGCCGCTGTCGCGTTCTCCGATTCGAGCCGCGCATGGTCCTACATTGATGCTGCTGTCCGATCTCAGGGCTAGCCTATGGGGTCAGATACCAACGGCCAAGTGGGGCCGCCCGCTCATTGCGGACTATGCCGCAAAGGCAAACGCTCCAGCCACCACGGCCAATCTCCGCCGGATCGCTTCCAGCTTGTAGCCCTGGTCCAGCTTAGGGGCGACGAAGTGGCTTACAGACGTTGCTTCTGGATAGAGTGAGGCGAACTCTGCGGCGTTGTGGAACAATCCTCTGCTGTCGTCGTCCACGTAGCTCTCGGATGGGGCGCCCTCGGCAAGCAGCACGTCGTGGCTGTCCAACTCGACGTGGAAATAGTCAACGCGCTCAAACGCGCGCTCCTGCACGATGGTTGTGCCGTTCACCAAACAACTGGCGGAAACCAGCACGTTGTCTAAGAACATCGCGTGCTTGGGCGAGACGAGTAGGTCGCGGCGCGGTAGGCCGTCGCCGAGCGACCCGGCGCGGAACCGGATTGGCTGCACGTCCGGATTGGCCGAGACGAAACGGCCAGTATAGCTCCGGCGGCCGATCCACTTGGTGCGGCGGTGCGCGCCGGAAGCAGTGATAAGGATGTCTCCGATACGCAAATCTTCGACACGACGCTCCCCGCAATCGGTTAGGATCGCGGTTCCTTGGCAATAGCAAGCCGCGCCGGTCGATGTTGCTGTCGCGTCCAGTAGAACAGTCGATCCTACCGAACTGCTGCTGGTTGCACCAAAATACTTGGCCCAAGCTGCGGCTTCAAGCGGCTTGTCGTCGGAAGGATCCGAGAATTCATAGTTGCCGCCACCATTGCTGTCCCAAATACTGACGAAGTCTATCTTCTCGCCCGCGCTCTCAGCCGTCGTCAGCTGACTGGCGAGCCATTGCGGGAAAGCAGCATCATCGGACACGTCGGTTCCAGCATCTGAGTTGCCTGCACCGGTTTCTGGGACCGCGAACGACTTACCCTGCGCCTCGGCGAACGCGAGCAACTCATCGAGACTGAGTGCGTGGCCACCGCTACTATCGTCGGACCACTCGGTCGCCGCGGGAGACGTCCAGTAGTGTTCGCGGTTTACTGGGTCAGCGATGAACTGCGCGGCACTGGTTTCCTCCTTACCGGTATCCCAGTCGTGGTAGGTTGCCTGACCGCTGCTGTTCGTCCCGTCTGAGTATGGATAGATATCAGAGTAAACATCGGCACCGACTGCATCGACATAGGCGTTGCCCGGATAAAGACTCGTAAGTGCATTGGCATTTGTATAGTTGGTAACACTCGGGTTCCAGACGACCGTAACATTGACGCCAAGCACCGCAGCTTCCTGATGCAATACCGTATAGATTTGCTTATAGGCGGCGACCCAGTCGGCTTGATCCTGGGCAGTGTCGCCGGCGTAGGTGGGTCCATTGATGTTCATCTCCCAACCTGGGCGGAACACAAGGTTAGTATAGCCGCTATCAACGTATGCCTTGAGGATTCCTTGAAAGACGCTGTCGTAATCCCCCGCCGCGATCGCCTGGTATTGTGAGTCCGACGTCCCCGCACTGGTCGCAATGGAGGCCATCGGAAGGGCAATTACTGGCGTCATGTCTTTAGCCTCAGCAGACTGCGCGTCCGACGAGGCTGCCCACATCGCATTGCTGACCCAGTCGCTAACTGGTTGCGTGTAATCTATGTAGTTGTCGAGATACGTCGGTGCCGCTCCCAGCGTCGACGCAAAGCTGCTGTAGTCAGACTCAAACGTAGCCTCAGCGGACGGATCGCTTTCGTTTGGATTCCCCACGTAAACGCCGAGGGGGAACGGTGTGTCTGATATCGACCCCGACATTGAGCGCGCTCTCATCCATTGTTTCTGATGGGATGGTTGCAAGAATGCCGGCCTCAAACGTCACCCAAACCGGGCACACCCCATTAATGGCATGGTATATTTGAGTTAGAGCGACCACTTTTTGCTTATGTTGTGGTAAAGTTGCGCATACTTGATGGGCAACCACCTTCTGGCTCACTCGTGGTGGCGCCGGTTCGGTATGGTAAGATTGTTCTTATGAGCAATACAGTGCCGGCAGCCGTCACCCGGCGGAACACGGCCCTATAAGCGATACGTCTGCTGAAAC
This sequence comes from uncultured Acetobacteraceae bacterium, assembly GCA_964242215.1. GTDB lineage: Bacteria > Pseudomonadota > Alphaproteobacteria > Acetobacterales > Acetobacteraceae > LMUY01. Next base: position 21,684 of record CAXTCJ010000039.1, read on the forward strand.
TTGTTGGGTTCGTCGGTCGGATTGAACTAATCGGCCTGGTGGTATTCGATTTACGACTCCAATCGTTGCGTCGTAGCTTTTGCTAAAGGGTCGGACGACCTCGCTTGCGCTACCTGACAACAGCGCTGAAATCTTGCCCACCGGCGTTCGCTGTTCCACACCGCCCGTGGCGCCCTGAGCATCCTGCGCCCGCGCGGCTTCGGCCGGCATCGGCAACCTTCACGAGGTTGATGCTGCCACTGACGCTGGCAGGCGGCTCTTGACCAAACATCGTGGCCACCGCCCCCACCCCGCATCACCGGCGAGCTTGGCAGCCCGCAGCACCTGTCGTGGGGGGTTACCGCCTTCGTAGCCGCTACACATTTCGACGCCCTTCTACGGCCGCCTCAGCGATCTCAGCGGCCACAGACCGGCCTCGACCGTGTCCGTCGCCGTATTTCTGATCGGCTCGGAGCTGTGCGGCTTGGCCGGCGGCATGATCGGGCCGATCGTGTTCCGGCATTGCAAGGTCTTGGAGCCGGGGGCTGATCGTGCTCGCGTAAGCAGTCATCGACGACCTGGTCTCGCCCGGGAATCGAGTGCAGATAATATTGGTGTCGGAGGTATGGTCAATGTGCTTGGCGGTGATCTCGCCAAGCTTAAGCGAGGTTCCCCACCCCGCATTGGCGAAGACGATGTCCAGGGTTTACGCTCGGCCTTCACCGCCGCGTAGAGTCGCTCGAGGTCGGTCTAATCCGAGACCGCCCCCTTCCCCCCGCGGACATTTGGCCCAAGGTCGGCCACAGCGGCTTCGAGCCCTTCCTGCCGGCGGCCGAAGATGAAGACGGAGGCGCCCTCCTCGATGAGCGCTTTGCTGCGCCGCGGCCGATGCCGGTAGCGCCAACGTTGATCACGGCGGTCTTTCCATTCAGTCTGTTCATGTCGTGCATCCATACGGGCTCTCGCCTCTGGTTGTGCGGGGACGCGCCGAGAACCTCGACATGGATCCGTCGAAGCGAGGCGCTGAGTGCGGAGGCGCGCACATCGTGGTGCAAATCGATCCAGCTCGACGACTGACGCCAACGATCGGTGTCCGACGTCTGAATTGGGCCGGGTTCATCGGCCTGAGTTACAGCTGTTTCCTGCCCCGACTGAGCCGACTGACTACACTGCCAAGTAGGTCTGCAACTCCGGCCTGCCGTCGAACTCGATCCAACTACCCGCAAAGACGAGGCGCCCCGTTTCCAGGATCGCAACCCGATCGGTACAGTTACGTGCGAACTCCACGTTCTGTTCGGTGATGACCAAGGCGTAGCCCTGTTCCCGCCGAGTTCGCGCGATCTCGTCCCCGAGTTCGTCGACGATCACGGGCGCCAGCCCCTCGGCTGGCTCATCCAGCAGCATCAGCTTCGGCCGGGGCACAAGGCCGCGCGCGACGGCGACCATCTGCTGTTGGCCGCCGCTGAGCGCGTGGCCGCGACGGCCGAGCAGGTCGCGCAACATCGGGAACAACTGCGCGCATTCCTCGGGCGGGAGCGGCTCGCAGCCGGGCCGGGCCGCGTTGCGGGCCAGCATCAGGTTCGAACGCACGGTGATGTAGGGAATAATCCGGCGATCCTCCGGGACCAGGCTCAATCCGAGCCGTGCCCGGCGATGGGTCGCCATCCCGTCGAGCCGCTTGCCGTCAAACACGATCGTGCCCTGCGTGCGTGGCCCAGCGGCCAGAATGCTCTTAAGCAGGGTCGTCTTGCCCGCCCCGTTCCGGCCCAGCAGCGCCAGCCCCTCCCCGGCCTTGATCGCCAGGCTGACACCATGCAGCACGTGGCTGTCGCCGTAGAAGGCGTCCAGCCCGTCGATCTCAAGCAGCATCACGGGCCCTACCAAGATAGACTTGCCGGACCCTGGGGTCGGCGCGGACGTGGGCCGGGTTTCCGCTTGCCAGCACCTCGCCGTAATTCAGCACCGTCAACCGGGCGGCGAGGCCGAACACGAATTCCATGTCGTGCTCGATCAGCAGCAGCGCCACGCCGTGATCCCGCACGATCCGGCTCAGCATCGATCCCGCTGCTCGCCGGTCGGCGATCGCCATGCCGGCGGTGGGCTCGTCGAGCAGGAGCAGCCGCGGCCGTAGTGCCAGCGCCATGGTCAATTCCAGCCGCTTCTTGTCGCCATGCGCCAGGGTCTGCGCCGGCTGGTCGGCGACACGTCCCAGATTGGCCTCTTCCATCAGCGCGTCGGCACCCCGGCGGACGGAGGCATGGGGTGCGAGTGCCATCAGCCGGCTGCCCGGCGTCACCTTGCCTCCATTCTCGACCGCGACCACGAGGTTGTCGCGCACGCTCATCTCGGGGAACACCCGAGCTACCTGGAATGTACGGCCGATCCCCAACAGGGCGCGCCGGTAGCCCGGCAGCCGGGTGACATCTCGGCCATCGAAATGAACGGTGCCGGCATCGCAGGGCGCCTCCCCGCTCAAGACCCGCGTCAGCGTGGTTTTGCCGGCGCCGTTCGGGCCGATGACGGCGTGGACCTCCCCGGCCTCGATCCCGAATTCGACCTGCTTGAGCACGCGATGGGCGCCATAGGACTTGCAGATGCCGGAAGCCGCGAACAGCGTCATAGCACCGGCCGCACGGGGGTCAGGGAGCGCCCGGCGCGGCCCGGCCGGTGTAGCCGGGTCAGTAGGCCGACCAGCCCCCCGGGCACCAGCAGGATGACGCACAGAAGCAAGCCGCCAGTCACCAACTCCGACACGCCTTGCAGGCTGCGCGTACCATAATCGACGGCGGCGAACGCTACCGCACCGACCGCAGGCCCCCAGAACGAGCCGGAGCCGCCCAGCAGCGTATGCAGCAGCGGAGCCGTCGAGCTCTGCCATTCGGCCAAGTCGGGCGTGAGTATCTGCGTCCATGGACCAAGCAGCCCACCCGCTACAGCCGTAATGCCGCCGGCGATCGTGAACGAAGCGACACGGTAGGCGCGAACATTGACACCCAGGAAGCTCGCACGGTCGGCATCCATTTTGATCGCGCGCAGCGTGCGGCCGAGTCGGGCGTGCGTTATCCACCAGAGCACCGTGATCAGCAGCGCCGTCACCGCCACGATCAGGCCGTAGAAGCCGTCCAGAGAGGTTAGGTCTAGCCTAACGATACCAAACGAAATGATTGGGCGCGGAATGTTGGTCAGGCCGTCCGACCGGCCGAGCCACGTCGTCTTGGTGATGACGACATGAAGCAGTTCGGCAAAGGTCAGGGTCAGCATGGCGAGATACACGCCTTCCGATCGCTGGAGCGACACATAGGCCACGGCGAAAGCGAAGGCGGCACCGACCAGACCTCCCGTGGCAAGTGCCGCCAGAAACGGGATCTCCGGTACGTAGAGCTGTAATGCCCCCACTGTGTAAGCGCCCGCGGCCACGTAGAGCGATTGGCCGAAACTGATCAGGCCCGTGGTGGCGAACAGCAAGTTGAATGCGAGTGCCACGACGATGTTAATCAGTACGAGCCCCGCCAGGAAAACCAGCCCGCCATTGACGAACACCGGCAGGAGTGCCGCCACGGCCACCCCGGCCGCAAGCTGCAACACGAAAATGGCCGGCCGGGAATTCATGCGAGCTTCTCTCGCCCGGCGAACCCGCGGGGACGAACGAGCAGCATCACGCCAAGCCCGATGAAGAAGAAGATGCCCGGGTATTGCGGGACGTAGGTATCGCCAAAAGCCTCCACCAGCCCCAACAGGAGCGAGGCGGTGAAAGCGCCGCTGATGGAGCCGATGCCGCCCACCACCATCGCCCCGAACGCCTGGATCACGAACGTGTCGCCCATCGAGGTCGTCAGGCTCTGGTTAGCGGCCAGCAGCCCACCCGCAAGACCCGCCAGGCCGAACCCGATGACAAGGCTCACCGAGTAGACCACACCGACATTCACCCCCAGCAACCGGGCCGTCCACGGATCGAGACCAACGGCCTGCACCACCTGCCCATAGCGGGTGCACCGGATCAGCAGTTCGAGCCCGCCATAAACGACGATTCCGCACGCCACGATAAAGATGCTGTAGGTCGGCAGCACGGCGCCGCCGATGAACAAAGCCCCACCGAGCTCTCGCGGCGGCGCGACTGACAGCGGATCAGCGCCCCAGATGAGCTTCGCCGCGCCGATCGTGAGCAACAGCAATGCGTAGGTCGCGATCAGGACGTAGATGTCCGGAACACCGCGCAACCGCCGGAACACGAGCGCGTCGGTGATCAGTCCTAATACGGCAACCCCCGCCGCCGCCACCACGCTGACCCCGAGATACGACCAGATCGACACGTCGTCGCCCAATCGCGCCACCAAGGTCGACGCCATGAACGCGCCCAGCATGAAAAAGCCGCCCTGGGCGAAGTTCAGGATGTGCAGAATACCGAAGATCAGCGTCAGACCGGAAGCGACCAGGAAGGTGGCCATCCCCCAACTCAGGCCGCCGAACACGGTGGAAACCAGGTCGGCGAGCATGGTGGTCAGCTCGACTTCAGGTCGAGCGGCTTGCCGGGTGAAGGCGGCTCAATGACGTCCTTGCCAGGGTATTTCTTGATCTCCGTGACCTCCCAGCCATCGCTGTTTTGCGCCGGCGCCACACGGATTTGCTGAATGGTGCAGAGCGCCTGGTTATCTTCGCCCCGCATGGTGCGCGGACCGGTGGCGCTGTCCCACGTCAAGCCCTTCAGCGCTGCGATCACGGCGGCGGTCTCGGTGGATTTCGCCTTCTCGATCGCTGCCTTGTAGGCGTAGACGGCGTTGTGGCCCTCGGCGAGCCAGCCGAGCGGGTTCTTGTTGCCAGTCCGCGCGACGTAGTCTTTGTATAGCCGGTCGTTCATCGGATTGCCCTGGTTGGCACCCGGAAACCAATGCGTCGTCGTCCAATACGGGATGGTCTGCTGCTTCAGCGCCTGGCAGACGATCAGGTCGGCCGACGGATCGTAGTACACCTTGGCACGGGAAAAGAGGCCGAACGGCTTGGCCTGCTGCACCAGCGTTACGGCGTCGCCGCCATAGGTGGAATTGAACAGGCCCGCCGTATTCAGGCGGAGCGCGGCGTTGATCTGCGGGCGGAAATCGGTGCCGCCATAGGGGGCGAGCACCGGCTCCTTCATGTCGGGCTTCTTACCGGTGGCTTTCGGATATTCCGTCAACAAGGCGTCCACAAAAATGGCCCATGTCGTGCGCCCATACTCGGCGTCCGGCACGATGCCGCTCCAACTTAGGACGTCGGTGAAGTTCTGCGACAGCAGCAGGGCGGCGGCGTGGCCGGACATATACGGGCCAAGGCCAGGCCGGAACATGTTCGGGCTGTAGTTCTGGTGGTTGATCCGGTCACTGCCCGCGCCGCAGGTCAGGTGGACGCCGCCCTCCTGTTGCATCACGGGCGCCAGCGCCAGTGTCGGGCCGCTACCGATGCCGCCGAACTGCAGGTTGACCCCGGCAGCGATCAACTCGCGGGCCACGGTGGCGGCCACCTGCGGATTCACCTTGTCGTCCCGGATCTCGAGCTGGACGGGGCGGTTCATGATGCCGCCGTCCGCATTGATCTGGGCCACAGCGATCTCGCCGCCGATCCGCACGTAGCTGCCGATATCCTGCTGCGCGCCCGATAACGGCGTGGTCAGACCGAGCTTGATCGGCGTCGCCTGCGCGCGGGCTCGGCGCGACACTCCCTCCACCGAAGCGGCCGCGCCGATTGCCGCGCCACCAACAATCAACGACCGACGGTTGATCATTCATCATGTCCTGTTTTCCCCATTCGTTTCTTCATTAGTCCGGGCCGGCCGAAGCAGCAGCAACGCGTCCACCATCACGGCGCCGTCCGGTCCCACGAGAACGGGGTTGAGTTCTACCTCAGCCACGTCGCCCTCATGCCTCAGTACGAAATCCGACAGCGTGGCCATCAAACGGACGAGTGCCTGGCAGTCCACGCGCGGCAGGCCGCGATACCCGTCCAACACAGGAAAGCTGCGCAGTTCGCGCAGCATCGCCCACGCATCGTCTTCTTGGACGGGCAACAGACGGTGGGCGACATCGGCATAGAGTTCTGTCAGGATCCCGCCCAGTCCGACCGTCATCATCGGTCCGAACGTCTTGTCCCGCCGAACGCCGACCAGGATCGCTTGGCCGCCGATGACCATCTTCTGCACGACCACGCCCTCGATTGCGGCATCCGGCCGGTGAGCCTGGGCCGAGGCCGTGATCTCCGTGAAAGCGGCCCGGAGTGCGTCCTCGCTGGCGATCCCGATTCTGACGCCGCCCACATCGGATTTGTGCAGGACATCGGGGCTCAGCACCTTTACGGCTACAGGCCAGCCGAACGCCGCGGCAGCTTGCACCGCCTGCTCCGCCGTAGCGCAGGCCCGCTCGGACACAGCCGGGAGCCCAGCTGCCGCGAGCCAGGCCTTCGCTTCGACCTCCGTCAGGCTGGTGCGGCCGGCATCCCGCATTTCCGCAATCGCCGCGGGCAGCGGGGCCGGCACCGTCGCCGTGCGGCGCCACGACGATGCCGCACGGTCGCGATGCCACCGCAGGAACCCGGCGATGGCCGCGACGCCGCGGGTGATTTCGTGGAACAGCGCGATGCCGACGGCCTCGAGGCTTGGCCCGGCAGAACTGCCGCCGCCCACGTCGAGCACCACGATGGGTTTCGGGCTGCGGGACGCGGCCTCCACCAGCGCGGGCGCCATTGCATCGAGCAGGTAGCCGCCGAGATAGATGACGAGGCTGTCGACACGTGGGCTCGCCAGCAGGATGTCGCACACGCGCCCGAACGAGGCCCGCTCGTTGGTCACCTGCCCGGTGAGGTCGACGGGGTTGCGGACCATGCCGTAGCTCGGAACCAGCGGCCGCAACGCCGCGACGGTCGTATGGTCCAGGCTTGGGATCGCGACGCCTTCTGCGGACAGGCAATCGGCCAAGATCGCACAGGCCGCGCCGGAAATGGAGACGACGCAAACTTGGTCGCCACCGGGAACACGGCCGAGGCAGTCGAGATAAACCAGATCCGCCAGCCGTGACGGATCCGCCGCCGTCGCGATGCCGAGCTGGCGGAAGGCAGCGTCTTAAGCCTCACCACGTCCGGCGAGAGCGGCCGTGTGGGATGCGACCGCTTCTGCGCCCTTGACCGAACGCCCGGCCTTGACCAGGAACATCGGCTTGCCCGCATCCCGGAGCGCTTGGGCGGCGTCCAGAAAGCGAGCGCCGTCGCGAAGCTCCTCCAAATAGCCCAGAACGGAGCGGGTCTCAGGGTCCCCCGCGAAATGTTCCAAGTATTCGGCAAACTCCAGGCACGCCTCATTGCCGGTGTTCAGCAGATAGGTAAATCCTATCCGCGATTGACGCGCTGCCCGCATCAAGGTCGCGACCATGTTACCGCTCTGCGCGATCAACGCCGTCGTCCCGCTGGGCGGTGGCGGTACGTAGATGCGAAGGAAGGTGGGGAACGAACCGTCCTTCAGGTTCGCGTGGCCAAGGCAGTTTGGCCCGGAGATCAGCATGCCCGTTTCGGCCGCGAACGCCGTCAGCTCCTCCTGCCGCGCTATGCCGTCTGCCGTGCCCTCCTCTGCAAAGCCGGATGCAAACAGGACGGCAGCCGGGATTCCGCGCGCGTGAACCCGGCGAAGCACGGCAAGCGTTTCCGCTGCACGGATCGCGAGCACCGCCACATCCGGCGCCCAGGGTAGATCGTCCACAGAGGGCCAGCACCGGATGCCGGCGATCTCGCCGTATTTTGGGTTGACGAGCAGCAAGCGATCACGGTCGAACCCGTTCTCCAGCATCGCCTCGATCGGAATCCCGCCCGTGCGCATGAAATCCGGGCTTGCCCCGATGATCACGACCGACCGCGGATCGAGTAGCGGAGCGAGCCGGCCGGGTCCATCAAGGGTTTGCTGAGACGCGTCCACTGCCGTCACATCCCGATGACCGACCGGGCGATGATGTCGCGCTGCATCTCCGACGTACCGCCGAAAATCGTGAAGGCCCGGCCATCGAGATAGCCCGGCAGCACCGCAAGCTTCTCCTCCGGCAAGAAGGACGGATCGTTTGGTCCGTAAAGCGGGCGGCGTCCTTCCCAGACCAGTCCTTCTGTCCCGATTGAGTCCAACCCAAGCCGGGTCACCGCCTGGCGTAGTTCGCTCGACCGAAGCTTCAAAATGGAGGAGATGCTGCCCGGCGCTTCCCCGGCCTTGAGCGAGGAGAGCAGCTTCAGCTCCAACGCTTCCAGGGCATCGATATCGATCTCGATCTCGGACGCCCTCAATTCCAGGGTTTGGCGTTCCTCAGCATCGGCGCCCTCGACGAGGCGAAGCGTTCCGTTCAGCGCCTCGCGCAGCTTCGCCGTGGTGAAGCCGGCGCCGCGCTCAAATTCCAACAGGAACTTGCCGTAGGTCCAGCCTTTCCCCTCCTGCCCGACCACGTTGGCCACCGGGATCCGGACATCGTCGAAAAAGACCTGGTTGACCTCGTGATCGCCGCCAATGGTGATGATTGGCCGCACTGAGATGCCGGGTGTGTCCATATTGATCAGAACAAAGCTGATCCCGTCCTGCTTGCGCGGGCCGTCGCCCGTGCGGACCAGGGCGAACATGCGATTGGCATGGTGGGCATGCGTGGTCCAGATCTTGGTACCATTGATGACGTAGCTATCACCATCCAGCACCGCCCGGGTCTTGAGCGAGGCCAAGTCCGAGCCGGAGCCCGGTTCGGAATAGCCTTGGCACCAGTAATCTTCGCCCGAAAGGATCCCGGGCAGATAGAACTCCTTCTGTGCCTGGCTGCCGAAGGTGAAGATAACCGGCCCGACCATCTTCAGCCCCAAGGGCGAATAGGCCGGGGCGCAGGCGCGGGCGCATTCGAGTTCGAAGATGTAGCGCTGCGCCGGACTCCACCCCGTGCCGCCCCATTCCACCGGCCAGCCCGGCGCGGCCCACCCTCTGCTGTGAAGGGCGCGTTGGAACGGCACGCCGATGGCGGGCTCGCAAAACACGCTGGGTGTCAGCTTCTGGGCACGGCGCATGGCGGGCGTCAGATGTTCGTCGAGGAACGCCCGCACCTCGTCTTGGAACGCGCGTTCCGCCGGCGTAAAGCTCAGATCCATCCCATCCTCCTCAATCAGCCTGGCCGCGCAGGGCGGCGTGACGACGCAAATGCTGCGCGCCCGTTCCAAACGACAGATCGATGGCCAGGAGGCGCTTCGCATACAGTCCGATTTGCAGCTCGTCCGTCACACCCATCCCGCCGTGCAATTGGATCGCGCTCTCGGCCACGGTGCGGCCCGCAAGGCCCGTCTTGAATTTTGTCGCCGAGGCCGCACGCGAGCGCAGTGGAGGCGGCTCACTCAACATGAGCGCACCCCGCAGGGCGATGCCGCGCGCTTCCTCGCAAGCGACGGACATGTCCGCCATGCGGTGACGCAGCACCTGGTTCGCAGCCAAAGGCCGGCCAAATTGCTCGCGGGTGCGCGTGTAGTCCACCGTAGCTGCCAGCAACGCGTCCATGCAGCCGACCGCCTCTGCTGCCAGCACAATGGCGGCGGCATCCAGCATCTCCTCGACCGCTGCGGACGCGTCGCCCGTCCCTAACCGGCCTTCAGGCGGGACCGCCACGCCGTCCAGCGTCACGCGGCAGGCACGGCGCCCATCGACCGTGTCGAAGGGTTCGATCCCAAACCCTGCGCTGTCGAAATCAACGGCGAACACGCCCAGTTCGGGCCCAACCCGCGCCGTTACCAGCCCGATATCGGCCCCTGGGCCCGCCAGCACGAAATCCTTGCCACCCGACAGGATCCACCCCGACCCGCTGCGCTCGGCGCGGGTTTCAACCGCCGTCGACAGAGCCCGCGCCCCTTCCTGATACGCGACCACCGCCACGCGTCGCCCATCGATGAGTTGCGAGACCCAGCCGTTGGCGCCAAGGGAGGTTGCCAGCCGGGCCGCGAGCACGACATCCAGCACCGGTTCGACCACGAGCGCGCGGCCCAGCGCCTCGGCAAGCAGACAGAGCTCGATCCCGCCGCCGCCAAGCCCGCCCCATTCGTCCGGTACGGCGATTGCCAGCCAGCCCAAATCGGCGATGGCCTGCCACATGGCCCGGCTCCAACCCGCCGCCCCCGCGACCGATTGGCGGCGTTGCTCCGCAGGGACAGGACGGCGAGATCCTGTCGACGGGCCTTCACTGTTCGTGGGCTACGCAGACCCTGCCGAAACCCGCGCTACCTTCAGCCCCGACGGCCGGTTCCGGATGGGGGACATCGGCTATCTCACATCCGGCGGCGCCGTCGCTCGTGGTGAGGGAGGTGCTGGTGCGCGCGGGAAATGCGGGTAGCGCGGTCGAGCACGTGGTGTTCGGCCACGTCGTCCTGACGGAGTCAAAGGACGCCTATCTCGCCCGCGTGGCCGCGTTGAACGGGGGCATACCGCAGGAGGCGGCTTGCATGACACTCAACCGGCTATGCGGCAGCGGCGTGCAGGCTATCATCTCCGCCGCGCAATCGATCATGCTCGGCGACGCCGACATCGCCGTCGCGGGCGGTTCGGAGTGCATGAGCCGAGCCCCCCACCTCCTGCAAGCGGCCCGGTTCGGAACCAAGATGGGGGATGTGGCCGCCGCCGATCACCTCACGGGCATCCTGACCGATCCTTTCGGCCACGGCATCATGGGTATCACGGCCGAGAACGTGGCAGCCCGCTATGGTGTCAGCCGGGCCGACCAGGACGCGCTCGCTCTGGAAAGCCAGCGCCGAGCCGCGGCGGCGATCGAGGCGGAGCGTTTCGTCGACCAGATCCTGCCGGTAGAGGTGCGCAAAGGCCGAACACGATCACCTTCGACACCGACGAGCATCCCAAACGGGACACGACGTCGGATGGGCTGGCCGGGCTCCGGCCGACCTTCAAGCGGGATGGCTCGGTCACTGCCGGAAATTCCTCCGGCATCAATGACGGCGCGGCCGCATTGGTGCTGGCCGATGAGGATAGGGCCAGGGCCGACGGTTTGCCGATCCTGGCGCGGATCGTCGGCTATGCTCATTCCGGGGTCGACCCTTCGGAGATGGGGATCGGTCCCGTTCCGGCGGTGCGCCGCTTGCTCGACCGGACGGGCTTGACCATCGACGCGTTCGATGTGATCGAATCGAACGAGGCCTTCGCGGCCCAGGCCTGCGCCGTGGCTCGTGAGCTGCATTTGGATCCCGAGCGGCTCAACCCCAATGGGGGCGCCATCGCGCTGGGCCATCCGGTCGGCGCGACGGGCGCGATCCTGGCCGTGAAAACGATCTACGAATTGCAACGCATCGACGGTCGATACGGCCTGGTGACGATGTGCATCGGAGGAGGACAGGGTATCGCGCTCGCACTCGAGCACGCCCACTGACACGACGGAGCGAACAAGCAAGGAGTCGGCGTGATGATATCTGACGAGGATCTGGCAAGCTCGAGCCGCTTGGTGCGGCGATGAGCGCCGCTGATGCCCCGGTGCTGCTGCAGCGCCAAGGCAGTGTAGCGCGGGTGCTGCTCAACCGGCCGGACGCGGGCAACGCGATCGACCGCGGGTTGGCAAGTGCGCTTCGCGACGCCGCGATTGAGTGTGACGAGGATGCGACCGTGCGCTGCGTGGTGATAGCGGCCCGCGGAAAGATGTTCTGCGCCGGCGGCGACATTCGCGCCTTTGCCCGCGCTGGCGACCAGGTGGGTGTGCTCATCAAGCAGATCACCGCGGACCTACACATCGCCCTTTCGCGCCTCATGCGCATGAACAAGCCGCTCGTCACCGCCATACAAGCACCGGCGGCTGGCGCGGGGTTGAGCCTCGCGGTCCTGGGCGACCTGGCGCTCGCAGCACGGTCAGCGCATTTCACGATGGCTTACACGGCGCTCGGCGTCTCCCCGGATGGCGGCTCAACCTGGATCCTTCCGCGCCTGATCGGGCTACGCCGAACCCAGGAACTCGCCCTGTTGAACGAACGGGTGAGCTCGGACGCTGCGGTCTCGATGGGGTTGATCACACGCGTAGTCGACGACGACGTGCTGGACGCGGAGGTGAGCGCGCTATCGGGCCGCCTCGGCATTTCGGCCACAATGGCGTTGGGGCGCACACGCAACCTGCTGCTCTCTTCGTTCGGCGCCGGGTTCGAGGAGCAGATGGAATTGGAATCGCGTTCCATCGCGGCCTGCAGCATAGGGGTGGAGGGGCGCGAGGGCATCCGCGCGTTCGGAGAAAAGCGCAAGCCAGATTGGTCGGAATAAAATTCGCCTGGGTGACGACTTTTGCAAGGCAGGTCTATCGGCCATGGCACGGCCCGCCACTAGCAGGCCGGTCGCAGCCGCCGCAGTTTGCGCCGGCCTGATCGCCGTAGGCAGTCTGACGCTGCTCTCTGCCCGTTGCTGGTGGATGCTCACCGCCCCGCCTGCATGCCGCGCCGGGTCGGTATCGCGGCATGCAGCCAGCACCGCTCAAACATACACCCACATTGCCGCTAATCTACACCCATTTTGGGTGTCCATCTTTGCTTGGGGCCAATAGGCCGTCTACAGAATGCCTGTTTATCGGCGTTTCTCGAGGCCAAGCTTCCCTGCCTTACGCAAGACCAGAACCTCGCCAGGTTTGGGGCCTCGCAGCGCGGCGAGTTGTCATTTTACAATCATTGACCAGCGTCCTGGCGCGCGATGCCGACGAACCTGCCCCTTAAGGGATCGACCGCTTACAGGCGGCGCTATCCTAGCATATCGAAGGCGCAAACCGCGGCCGTCCGTCGGAAAAGCGCCGTGGACGCCGACCTCGAGCATATACGGCGTAGTCGCTGACCACCAGCGATGTTGACGACGCTTCGCAGGTTGGGTCTTGCTCGATCAGGTTGATAAACCGCTTGCCTCGTTCACTGCCAACACAGCCTACGACTAAGTGGCCTATGGTGCGGTCGTCGCATGTCATTCCCAGGCATCCGTCATCGTCCAACCCCGCTCCAGCGCCGTGCCCGGCGACACTGCAGGGACGGCGCCCACAATGCGAGGCCGGCATCTGCATAGTATCGCGGAGCGTTGCCGCAGCGCCTGGTAGAAGACCTCAGGCTCTCGCTGGCGTACCCTGATAGAGGCTGATATCAGACGCTTCAAAAGAGTCATGGCGGCTGTCTACGATTGCGCCCCGATCGGCGTCGAGCCACCGAGATCGCCACCGCCATGAACGCGCTGAACCGCATGCTCAAGCTTGGCCCTCCCAAGTGCCTCTGCCTCGCGTAACAGCGATGCAACGGGCTTGCCGGGCATGCCTGCGCCCATCGCCCAATCCATGCGACAAAGGTTCAGTTTACATCGAAGATGCCCCTTGAGGCCTAGCGGGGCTCGTGGCATTGCCTTAGCTGGCCATCCTGCGTACGTGGTCCAACGAAAACAAAGAGGACTGATCGATGTACCGACGTCACCTATTTACGACCGCTTTCGTGCTCGTAGCCGGCCTGGGATTGGGTGCCGCAAACGCGCAAATCAAGATCGCCACGGCCGGACCGATGACCGGCCAATACGCTGCTTTCGGCGCCCAGATGAAGGAAGGCGCGCAGCAGGCGGTAGACGACATCAATAAGGCGGGCGGCGTTTTAGGCCAGCAGCTGCAGCTCTCCGTCGGCGACGACGCGTGCGACCCGCGGCAGGCTGTGTCCGTCGCCAACTCCTTCGCCAGCCAAGGCGTTAAGTTCGTGGCCGGGCATTATTGCTCGGGTTCATCCATCCCAGCCAGCAAGGTCTACACCGAGGAGGGCATCCTCCAAATGACCCCTGCTTCCACCAACCCGGACTTCACCGACAAGGGGAGCTGGAACACGTTCCGCCTGTGCGGCCGGGATGACCAGCAGGGAGAGGTCGCTGGCGACTACATTGCCGCGCACTACAAGAACGAGAAGGTCGCGGTGCTAAACGACAACACCGCCTACGGCAAGGGTTTGGCCGAGCAGACCGAGAAGAACATGAAGGCCAAGGGGCTCGATCCCGCGATGCTGGCCACCTACACACCCGGCGAGAAGGACTACTCCGCCTTGGTCAGCCGCATGAAGGCTGCCGGCATCAACGTGATCTATATCGGTGGCTACCACACGGAAGCCGGGCTCATCATCCGCCAGGCCAAGGAGCAGGGCATGAACCCGACGCTGATCAGCGGTGACGCGCTGGTCACGAAGGAGTTCTGGCAGATCGCCGGGCCGGCCGGTCAGGGCACGATGATGACCTTCGCGCCGGACCTGAGCAAACGCCCGACAGCGGTGGCCGTGGTCAAGGAGTTCACCGATCGCAAAGTCGACCCGGAGGGCTACACGCTCTACACCTACGCCGCCATCCAGATCTGGGCGGAGGCGGCCGTGAAGGCCAACAGCGTTGACCCCAAGAAGGTGGCGGAGGAGCTGAAGAGCGCGGGCCCGTGGCAGTCGATCATCGGGCCGATTACCTTCGACAAGAAGGGTGACGTGGAGGGACCGAGCTATGTGTTCTACGTCTGGAAAGACGGCAACTACAGCCAGATGTAATCCGCAGGCTGGCTGCCGCGCCGTTTGACGGCGCGGCGCACTTGGCCGCACCGGGCACTCGCCCGGTGCGATAACGGAGCATCGCCCCTTTGGCATACGCGGTTCAGCAGTTGGTGAACGGTATAACTCTCGGCATGATCTACGGACTGATCGCCGCTGGTTATACCATGGTCTACGGCATTATCGGCATGATCAACTTCGCCCATGGCGACGTTTTCATGATAGGCTCGTTCCTCTCCCTGATCGCCTTGTTGGGTTTGTCCGCATTAGGCATTACCTCAGTCCCACTCGCGCTGGCGTTCACACTGGTGTTCGCCGCCGCCATCGCAGGATTGTACGGTTGGACCATCGAGCGTGTGGCCTACCGCCCGCTGCGTGGCTCCTTCCGTCTGGCGCCGCTGATCAGCGCGATCGGCATGTCTATCGTGATGCAGAACTTCGTTCAGATCGCTCAGGGCGCCAACGTGAAGGCCTTCGCCCCCCTCGTACCAGGCGGGTTCGAACTGATGCGCGAGGGTGACTTTGTGGTCCAGGTCAGCTGGATGCAGCTCGCAACCGTTGCCACGACTGTCGTCGTGCTGGCGGTGTTCACGTGGTTGGTCACGCGAACGCCGATCGGCCGTGCCATGCGCGCCTGCGAACAAGACATGCGGATGGCGAGCCTGCTCGGGATCGACACCAACCGCACGATCAGCCTGACCTTCGTGATCGGCGCTGTCCTGGCTGCCACGGCTGGGCTGCTCTACTTGCTGCGTTATGGCGTGATCGACTTCTATATTGGCTTTTTAGCGGGGGTGAAGGCGTTCACCGCAGCCGTGCTGGGCGGCATCGGCTCTCTGCCTGGGGCAGTTCTGGGCGGCCTATTGATCGGGCTCATCGAGACGTTCTGGTCGGCTTACGGCTCGGCGCAATACAAGGACGTGGCTGCCTTCGCCGTGCTGATACTGGTTCTGGTGGTCAGACCCAGCGGCCTGCTCGGCCGCGCGGATGTGGAGAAGGTTTGATGCCGATGAGCCTATTCGCTCATGGGCATGTTGCGTCGGGCCGACAGGCGGCTGCGCGGCTGAGAAGGCCCATGCCAGGTCGTCCGGCATGAGCGCCATGCGCCGCGCCATGGTCGCGGCAATCGTCGCGGCCGGGCTGTTCATCCCCGCGGTGGGTCTGCGCATGCAGTCGGGCCGCACCGGCCTCTTCTTGGAATGGCGCCCGATTGTGGTGGCTGTCCTGGTGCTCGCTGTCTTTGTTGTCGTGCTGCTGGGCAGCGCGCTAGCCCGGCCGCAGCTTGAGATGAAGCAGACCAACCGTCGCCTGGCGGAGACGATGGAGCGCTCTGGCCGCTTCGTGGCACCGGTGTTGCTGGTGCTGGCCGTGCTGCTGCCCGCCTTCGCCGGCCGCTATTACCTGGACCTGGGCGTGGTGGTGCTGACCTACGTCATGCTGGGTTGGGGGCTGAACATCGTGGTTGGCTTGGCGGGCCTGCTGGACCTGGGTTACGTCGCCTTCTATGCCGTCGGCGCCTACAGCTACGCGCTGCTTTCGACTCAGTACGGCTTGGGCTTCTGGACTTGTCTGCCCCTGGCCGGGATCTTCGCCGCCGTTTTCGGCATCCTGCTCGGCTTCCCCGTGCTGCGGTTGCGGGGCGACTACCTGGCAATCGTCACGCTCGCCTTTGGCGAGATCATCCGCATCGTCATCAACAACTGGTCGGACCTGACCAACGGCCCGAACGGCATCTCCGGCATCCCGCGACCCACCCTGTTCGGGCTCAGCTTTTCTGCCTCGGGGGGCCCCGACACCTTCGCCGGGTATTTCGGCCTGGACTACAGCCCGTCGCAGCGGGTGGTCTACCTGTATTACGTTATCCTTGCCCTGGCGCTCATCACCAACTGGGTCACGCTGCGGCTGCGCCGGCTGCCGCTCGGCCGCGCCTGGGAGGCGTTGCGCGAGGATGAGATCGCGTGCCGCTCGCTTGGCATCAACGTGACCACCACCAAGCTGACTGCCTTCGCCATCGGCGCCACCTTCGGCGGCTTCGCGGGAGCGTTCTTCGCCACGCGACAGGCCTTCGTCAGCCCGGAAAGTTTTACCTTCATCGAGTCTGCCATCGTGCTGGCCGTCGTGGTCCTGGGCGGGCTGGGCAGCCAACTCGGCGTGGCGCTGGCCGCCTTGGTGATGATCGGCGGGTTGGAGCTGCTGCGCGGCCTGCTGGATGGGCTGAATAATACGCCCGGCTTCGAGTGGATCGGTGCCGTATTGGGCGACTTTGGGCAATACCGCATGCTGATCTTCGGCTTGGCGCTGGTGACGATGATGGTGCTGCGGCCGCGCGGGTTGGTGTCTGGCCGCAAGCCCTCCGTCTCGCTTGGCCAACCACGGGAGATCGCGGCCGAACTGGTGGCGCAAGGCCGTGACTGAGCTGCTCGAAGTAGACCGGCTGACAATGCGCTTCGGCGGGCTGACGGCGATCGCCAGCCTTAATTTCACCGCCTCCGCCGGCCAGATCACCTCGATCATCGGCCCGAACGGGGCGGGCAAGACGACCGTCTTCAACTGTATCACCGGGTTCTACCGCCCAAGCGCCGGCATGCTGCGGCTGCAGGGGGAAGGCGGCCGGGTCCACGCGTTGGAACGGCTGCCGGGGCACCGAATCGCCCGTGACGCCAAGGTCGCGCGGACGTTCCAGAACATTCGCCTGTTCGGAGGCATGACGGTGCTGGAAAACCTGCTCGTGGCGCAGCATAACGCCCTGATGCCATCGGTCGCATCCGGCTTGCTGGCCGTAATCGGCCTCGGTGGCTACAGGCGCGCCGAGCCCAAGGCGATCGAGCGTGCGCGGCTGTGGCTTGACGCGATCGGCCTGCTAGCCCGCGCAGACGACCCGGCGGGCGCACTGCCCTACGGTGCACAGCGGCGGCTGGAGATCGCGCGGGCCATGTGCATAGGCCCTGCCCTGCTCTGCCTCGACGAGCCGGCGGCCGGGCTCAATCCGCGCGAAAGCGACGAACTGGCCGACTTGCTTCGCCGCATTCGCGACGGCGCGGTCGCCGCCCGCTGCTCCATCCTGCTGATCGAGCACGACATGGGAGTGGTGATGCGGATCTCGGACCACATCGTGGTGCTGGACCACGGCAAGAAGATCGCCGAAGGCCCTCCTGCCGCCATCGCCGCCGACCCTGCGGTGATCGCTGCCTATCTCGGCGAAGGCGAAGAAGACGAGGAAGACGCCGCCGTCCGGTCGGGAGCGGCGGTGGCATGAGCATGCTCCGCCTCCAGGGTGTGACGGCGTTCTACGGCGCCATCCAGGCGCTGCGCGGCGTGGATCTGCACGTTGAGCCCGGCGAGATCGTCAGCCTGATCGGCGCCAACGGGGCGGGCAAGTCCACGCTGATGATGACGGTGTGCGGCAGCCCGCAGGCGCGGCATGGCACGGTCACCTATGACGGGGAGGACATCACCCGTATGCCGACGCACCTGATCATGCGGCGCGGCATCGCCCAGTCACCCGAAGGTCGCAGGGTGTTTGGCCGCATGACGGTGAATGAGAATCTAATGATGGGCGCCCAGGTCGCAGGCATGGCCGAGTTCGACCGTGATCGTGACCAGGTCTACACCCTGTTCCCCCGCCTGAAGGAGCGGATCGGCCAGCGCGCAGGCACGCTGTCCGGTGGCGAGCAGCAGATGCTGGCGATCGGCCGCGCGCTGATGACCCGGCCGCGCCTGCTGCTGCTGGACGAGCCGTCGCTGGGGCTGGCGCCGCTGGTCGTTCGACAGATCTTCAACGCGATCCGCGAGCTGAACCGCGCGACGGGGCTGACGGTGCTGTTGGTGGAGCAGAACGCCTTTCAGGCCCTCCGCCTTGCTCATCGCGGCTACGTGCTGGTCAATGGCGCGATCACAATGGAAGGCGTCGGGCGCGAACTGCTAGCCCGGCCGGAGATCCGCGCAGCCTACCTTGAAGGTCAGGGCGCCGTCACATTGCCACCCTAAAGCGAGAGCCGGCCGGCCGACGCGGCCATTACCGCCTTCGGGCTAGGCAGCGACGTCGCTCCATGTGCCTTGCGATCCCTCGGAGTTCTCCTGATACCTGACAAAACTGGAGCCGCGTCGTCGGTGTTGCCACGGAACATAAACAAGGCGGCCCTTGGGAACCTGCTGCTACCACGAATGCCGCCCATGCACGAAACAAGCTCCCCGTCGAAAGCTGGGCATGTGAGGAGGCCCGGCAATACAGGGCGCGCAGCGTGGCCTTTGCCCTGCGCTGAGTTGGTCGATCGCAATGGCGGCCATGGCATCTGGTTCCCGCTGAACGCGCTGGAGCACCGTCGCCACCCGTGCAGGGTCGCCTCGATCAGTGAGATCTTACCGACG
>CAXTCJ010000040.1:0-40505 GCA_964242215.1 uncultured Acetobacteraceae bacterium
CGCCGCCACCTCCCCCGTGAAGAACGGGGGAGGATCAGCTTAGCGCCGCTTGCAGCCTTGACCATGCTGCCGCATCGGCGGGCAGTCCGAACCGCAGCAGGGTTGGTCGTTCGTTGAACTGACGCACCAGAATCCCCGCGTCACCGAGCCGGTTTGCCAGCCCGGCGGCGTCAGGACACTCGACGAGGCGGAACAGCTTCGTTCCCCCCACTACGCGGCATCCGGCTTGGGTCAGCAAAGCATCGAGACGGTGCGCGTCATCGGACAGGCGGGCAGTGGCCGCATCCCGCCAGGCCGAGTCCGACAGGGCATGCAGCCCCGCATGCAAGGCCGGTCCGCTGACGGCCCAAGGGCCAAGCGCGTCCCGCAGCGTGGCGGCCCAGTGCGCGTCGGCCAGTGCGAACCCCAGCCGCACGCCAGCCAGGCCGTAGGTTTTTCCGAAGGAGCGCAACAGCAGCAGGCCGGCCCGGGGAACAAGTCGCGCCAGGCTACATCCTTCCAGATCGGCAAACGCCTCGTCGACCACCAGCAACCCGGCCCGGTGCTCGAGCAGCGCCGCCTCGGCGATCACGGCGCCATCCGGGTTGTTGGGTCGCACGACCACGACCACACCGGCGCCGGCTGCCTCCGCCAGGGTCGTGACCTCGCTGACGTCGTGCCCCGCGAGCGTCCAGGCGGCGCGGTGCTCGGCATAGGTCGGCGACACGATCGCGACCGTCCGTGGGGTGAGCAGGCGCGGCAGCAGGTGAATCAGCGCCTGCGTGCCCGGTGCAGCGACCACACAGGCCGGGTCGGCCACACCGTAGGCCCGTGCGGCGACGGCCTCCAACTCCGCCACCTCGTCCGGCTCGGGCAGGCGGGTCAGGGCGGTGGCGGGGATCGGCGGGACGGGGTACGGCACCGGGTTGATGCCTGTGGACAGGTCGATCCACGGCTCGGGGGTGTGGGGAAAGCGCCGCCGGGCCGCAATCAACCCGCCGCCATGCGCGATCGGCGCGGCGGTGGTAGGCTCCGACTCCGTGCTGGCCCTCAACACCCCCCTCCTCACCGTTGGCGCCCTGCTGATCGAGGCGGCGTTCGGATACCCGGCCGGATTACTGCGCCGGGCCGGGCACCCCGTCATGTGGCTGGGCGCAGCCATCGCATGGCTGGACGGCGCGCTCAACCGCGGTGGGGCACGCAGGGCACGCGGCGTGGTGGCGGTGATCGTCCTGCTCGCGTTGGCGGGGCTGCCGGCTTGGGCGCTGCAGGCGGCATTGCTCCGTTGGCTGCCGCACCCGGTGGCGTTGGTAGTGGTGGGCGTGCTCGCCTCCTCCCTGCTGGCGCAACGCAGCTTGGGGACGCATGTCCGCGCGGTCGCGGTGGGGCTGCAAACTGGGCTGGCCGAGGGTCGCGACGCCGTGTCCCACATCGTCGGCCGCAATCCACAGAGCCTGGATGCAGCCGGCGTTGCTCGCGCTGCGATCGAGAGCCTGGCCGAGAATTTCTCCGACGGCGTGGTCGCCCCGGCGCTGTGGTGCGCGCTGCTCGGCCTGCCGGGTATTGCGATGTACAAGGCCATCAACACCGCGGACAGCATGATCGGCCATCGCACCCCCCGGCACGAAGCGTTCGGTTGGGCGGCGGCGCGGCTGGACGATGTGGTGAACCTGCCGGCGTCCCGGCTATCGGCGCTGCTGCTGGCCGTCGCCAGCCTGCGACAGGCCGGGGCGGCGATGCGGGCGGTGCTGCGGGACGCGCGACGGCATCGCTCGCCGAATGCGGGCTGGCCGGAGGCTGCGATGGCGGGCGCGCTCGGACTGCGGCTGGCGGGGCCGCGGGTGTATGGGGCGGTGCTGGTGAACGATGCCTGGATGGGCGACGGCTCGGCGGCCGCGGGAGCCGGGGACATGCGCCGCGCGCTCGTGGTTTACCGCCGGGCTTGCGTGGGTTTGATCGTCTTGCTGGCCTTGCTCAGCTTTTAAGCGGCCCTCACCCCGGCCCGCTCGCGGGAGAGGGCGACTCCCGTTGCAGCAGAATGGCTTTGCGGTCGACGCCCCAGCGATAGCCGGAGAGGGCGCCGTCCGACCGGATCACCCGGTGGCAGGGAACGGCAATCGCCAGCGTGTTGGCGGCACACGCGCCGGCGACGGCGCGAACGGCGGCCGGCGCCCCGATTGCGGCGGCGATCTCGGTATAGGTGGCGGTGCGCCCGGGCGGGATGGCCCGCAGCGCCTGCCATACGCGCTGTTGGAACGCCGTGCCGCGGATGTCGAGCGGCAGGTCCAGCCCGAGCCCCGGTGCCTCCACTGCGCCGACCACGCGGGCGACCGTCGCCTCGAACGCCGGGTCGCCGCCCGTGAGGTCCGCCTTGGGGAAGCGGTCCTGCAGGTCGTGCACCAACACCGCCGGGTCGTCCCCGAAGGCGATGGCGCACACGCCCGTCTCGGTGGCGGCGACCAGGATGGCGCCCAGGGAACACTGGCCAACGGCGAACCGGATCGCTGCTCCGGCGCCCCCCTTGCGATAGGTGCTCGGGGTCATGCCCAGACGGTCCGCCGCGCCTTCGTAGAACCGGCTGGAGGCGTTGTAGCCCGCGTCGTAGATCGCCTGCGTCACGCTGGACGCGGTGTCGAGCCCGCCCTGCAGACGCGCGGCCCGGCGGGCGGCGGCATAGGCTTTGGGCGTGACCCCAGCCACCTCCTTGAACACCCGATGGAAATGATACGGGCTCAGGCCGGCCGCCTGAGACAGTTCGGCTAGCGACGGACTATCCTCCGCCGTGTCGATCAAGCGGCAGGCCTTGCGCACCAGGTCGGCGTGCCGTTCGGCCTGGCTCGCCTCGTTGGGGCGGCAGCGTTTGCAGGGGCGGAACCCGGCGCGTTCGGCGGCCTCGCAACTCGGGTGGAACGAGACGTTCTCGCGCCGGGCCAGTCGGGCGGCGCAGCTGGGGCGGCAATACACGCCGGTGGTGCGAACGCCGTAGAAGAACGCGCCATCGGAGGCACGGTCGCGCCGGCTGATGGCGTCGTAGCGGTCGTCGTTGGCGTTTAGCATCGGCGTGATCGGCATCAGGGTCTCGGCTGCGTCGAACATGGGTCTGTCCCTCTCGTTGGCGTGCCCCCTTGTTGCGGCATGTGCAGCGAGCTTACCTCCCGGTCCTTGCGGTTAAATCAACGACCCGGGCGCTTCGCTACGGCTTCGGCGAATGCCCGCGCGGTGGCGTCCACCTCGGCGGTGCTCATGCCAGGCTTATACAGGGCCGAGCCGAGCCCGAAGCCGCTCGCCCCAGCCGCCCAGTACGGGTCCATGTTGGCCGGCGTGATCCCGCCCACCGGAATCAGCGCGGTGCCCTTCGGCAACACCGCTAGCCAGGCGCGCATCACCGCCGGGGGCAGGCCCTCGGCCGGGAACAGTTTCAGCGCGTCGGCGCCGGCGGCCAGGGCGGCGAAGGCTTCGGTCGGAGTGGCCACCCCGGGGGCGCAGGCCATGCCCAACGCTTTCGCCCGGCGGATCACGACGCCGTCGCCGTGCGGCATCACGACCAGTTGGCCGCCGGCATCCCGCACCCGATCGGCATCCGCCGGGTCGAGCACAGTGCCGGCGCCGATCATCGTTTCGGGGAAGCGGCGCGCCAGGCGGCCGATGCTGGTGAACGGGTCCGGCGAGTTGAGCGGCACCTCGATGATGCGGAAACCATGCTGCACCAGCACCTCGCCGATGCCCTCGGCTTCCTCCGGACGCACGCCGCGCAGGATGGCGACCAGGGGGAATGCTGCGAGCGGGGCCTTGAAATCCATCGTGCCGTCTTCCCTTTAAACCAGCCCGGCGGATCGGGCGATCGCGTGCAATCCGCTGAACGCGACGTCGCCGTCCACCACAGTGTGCTCCACGCCGCGCAGCGCCAGCGCCCGGCCGTAGGGGGCGGCGAGCGCCTTGCTGCAAACAAGGTAGACCAGCGGGGCGGGCGCAAGGTGCAGGGCCTCGCGCACCTCCTCCCCAACCAGCAGGCCGGAGAGGTAGGACGGCAACGCCTCCCCCGGCCGGCGGCCGAACAGGCCCTCGGTGCGGGCGGAGAACAAGGCGTGCAGGATGGCGCCGGCCTCGGCCCGCTTGCAGCCGTCGGTGAAGGCGCGGGCGTCGAACGGGGGGTCCTCCGGCGGCATCAGACGGCCGAGGATGGTGTGGTGGCGAAGGGCGGCGAACATTTCGCCGGTCATGAAGGTGCGGAACTCGCTAACCCGGCCGCCGGCGACGGTGGCCCATTTGCTGTGGGTGCCGGGCAGCACGAACACGCCGTCCGCCACCCCGAGCGAGGCGAGTGCGCCGGCGATCTGCGTTTCCTCGCCGCGCATCACGTCGGTGTCGTGCCAGCTCAGCCCGGGGACGAAGCCGATGCGGGTGCCGGCGGCCTTGGTCCACACCAGGGCGCCGGCGAGTTGGGCGAACCCGGCCGGGCATTGGGCGTAAGGCGCTTCCACCCAGCCCTGCCGGCTGCCGATCATGCCGCAGGCGAGGGCGGCGGCGCCGGGGTGGGCAGCGAGCCACGGCCCGGCGATGGCGGCGAAGATGTCAGGGAAGCTACGCCCGTTGGCGGCCATGATCCCGTCGGCGGTCGCGCGGCGGTCCAGCACCGTACCGTCAGGGGCCATCAGGGCCGCACGCAGTGAGGTGGTGCCCCAATCCAGGGCGATGAGCGGCGTGTTCATGATCGTCTCCCTCTCCCCTTAAGGGAGAGGGCCGGGGTGAGGGGTAAGCCACACACGCGACGTTAGGTGGCGTGACCACCCCTCCCCCAACCCCCTCCCTCAAGGGGCGGGGACTCTTTGATTACCGTAGCAACATTGCCCTTAGCGCCAACCGCATCTTGCGGCCATAGGGTGGGGCCAGGTACTCGAACCCGCTGAACCGGCCAGCTTTATAGACACCGCGCGCATGGGAGAACCGGCGGAACCCATCCCGCCCATGGTAGGCGCCCATGCCGGACGGACCGACGCCGCCGAACGGCAGGTCGTCCTGGATGCAGTGCATCAGCGTGCAGTTGATCGAGACGCCCCCCGACACGGTGTTGCCCAGCACCTGCGCCAACTGCGCCGGGTCCTTGGTGAACGGATACAGCGCCAGCGGCCGCGGGCGGTCGTTCACGAACCTGGTCGCCTCGCGCAGGTCGGTGTAGCCGATCACCGGCAGGATCGGGCCGAAGATCTCCTCGCCCATCAGCGCGCCGTCCAGCGGTGGGGTCAGCACCACGGTAGGCCCGATCCGGCGCTCGGCCTCGGCATCGTTCAGCCGCAACAGCGTGGCACCCCCCGCCTCCGCATCCCGCAGCAGGCCGTGCAGGCGCTGGTGGTGCCGGTCGGACACGATCGCGGTGTAGTCCGGATTGCCGCCGATGCGCGGGTAAAGGGTGCGCGCCGCCTCGATCACGGCGGCGGCGAAGGTGTCCACGTGCTCCTGCGGCACCAGCGCGTAGTCCGGCGCGATGCAGGTCTGCCCGGCGTTGAAGAATTTGCCCATGGCGATCGTCTTCGCCGCAGCCGCAATGTCGGCGTCCCGGCAGACGATCGCGGGGGATTTGCCGCCGAGTTCCAGCGTGACCGGCGTGAGCGTCTCGGCGGCGGCGCGGGCGACCAGGCGGCCGACGGCGGTGGAGCCGGTGAACAGCAGATGGTCCAGCGGCAGCGCGCACACCGCTTGCGCCACGTCCGGACCGCCGGTGACGACGCTGACGATGGCCGGGTCGATCACCTCCGCGAGCATGCGGGCGAACAGGGCGGAGAAGCGCGGCACCAGCTCCGACGGCTTGACGATCACCCGGTTGCCGGCGGCGATCGCATCCACCAGCGGGCTGACCGTCAGCAGCAGCGGATAGTTCCAGGGCGAGACAACCGCGACGCACCCGAGCGGCTGCCACTCGACCCAGGCGCGGCCCGGCTGGAAGCTGATGTCCACGTGCCGCCGCTCCGGCCGCATCCATCGGTGCAGGTTCTTGCGCACGTTGCGGATGGCGGCGAGGGCGGGGACGAGTTCTGCAATCAGCGTCTCCTCCCGCGCCCGGTTGCCGAAATCGGCGGAGATCGCTTCGGCCATGGCGTCGGCGTTTACGCGCAGCACGCCGTCCAGCGCCTTCAATGCGGCGAGGCGTTGCGCCAACGGGGGCGCGCCGTCCCGGTGGTAGGCCAAGCGCTGCATGTCCAGAATGAGGGCGGGCGCCGCGGCGTCACCCGGCGCGGCGGTCAGCACAGCGGTGTTCATCGCGGCGTCTCCTCACTGGTTGGCCATGTGCGAGCGATCCCGACCTTGCGCAACAGGCGATCGCACGTTGATCCTCCCCCGTTCTTCACGGGGGAGGTGGCGGCGAAGCCGACGGAGGGGGCGCGGGCACGGTTCGTGGCCAAGGGCCCCCTCCACCATGCTTCGCACGGTCCCCCTCCCCCGCTGCGCGAGGGAGGATAAGGACGGCCGATTGCCGGCGGGCAGGCTGCCGCCTAGCGTGCGCGGCGAACCGCGGGAGCCCATGCGCCATGATCGAGTTGCACAGCTACAACACCCCCAACGGCCGCAAGATCAGCGTGGCGCTGGAGGAGATGGGGTTGCCCTACTCGGTCCACGTCGTCGACATCACCAAGAAGCAGCAGTTCGAGCCGGCCTTTCTGGCGATCAGCCCGAACAACCGGATCCCCGCCATCGTGGACCCGGACGGACCCGGCGGCAGCCCGATCAGCGTATTCGAGAGCGGCGCCATCTTGCTCTACCTGGGCGAGAAGACCGGCCAATTCCTCCCCACCGGCCTGCGGGAGCGGGTGCCGGTTCTAGAATGGCTGATGTGGCAGATGGGCGGCTTCGGGCCGATGCCGGGCCAGGTGCACCACTTCCTGGGCGTAAAAGACCCGGCGGACCAGCGTTACGGGCTGGAACGGTATTCTGCCGAGACGCGCCGGCTGTATGGCGTGCTGGACCGCCGGTTAGCCGAAGTGGAGTTCGTCGCCGGCGCGTTGTCGGTGGCCGATTTCGCGATTCTCGGCTGGGCCTGGCGGCACGAGCGGCACAAGGTCGACCTGGCAGATTTCCCGAATGTTGGCCGGTGGTATGCCACGCTGATGGCCCGGCCCGGCGTGAAGCGCGGGTTCGAGGTGGCGCTGTCCTAACGAAAGTGATCCTCCCCCGGTACGACGGGGGAGGATCTGAAAATTACCCCAGGCTCTCCGCCAGCGACGCCGCCATCTGGCGGGCGAACGCCGCCGGGTCACGCGGCGGCTCGCCGTCCTGCACGCGGGCGAGGTCGAGCAGCATCCCCGCTGCGTCGTCCAGGGTTGCCAACTCGGCCATGCGGCGGATCAGCTTGTGCCGCGGATTCACCTCCAACACCGGCAACGTGCCGCCATACGCACGCCCGGCCCGCTTCAGCAGGCGCTGCATCTGCAGGTCCGGCCCACCCGCCGAGGCCGCCAAAACCACCGGGCTGTCCACCAGGCGATCGGTCGCGCGCACGTCCGACACATCCGCCTTCAGCAGCTCCTTCAACGTCGCCACCAGCTGGGTCACGTCCGCGGGCGCCTCGGCTTCAGTCTCCAGCGGCAGCTTGGACAGGTCGGCCGCACCCTGGGTGATGGAGCGGATCGGCTTCTCCTCGAACGTCGCCATCCGTTCCGGCCAGAACGCATCCACCTGGTCGGCGAACAGCAGCACCTCGATCCCACGGGCGCGAAAACCCTCGAGTTGCGGGGATTTCGCCAGCGCGTCGGTGTCGTCGCCGACCAAGTAGTAGATCGCCTCCTGCTCCGGCTTCATCCGGGCCAGATACTCCGGCAGCGACGTCCATCCGTCGTGCGACGACGACTTGAAGCGCAGCAGCAGGGCCAGGTCGGCGCGGTGTTCGACGTCCTCCCACAGGCCCTCTTTCACGACGGAGCCGTAGTTCTGCCAGAAGTTGGCGTAGCCCTCGCGGCCCTCCTCGGTCTCGTCCTTGGCGCGGGTCTTCAACTCGCTCAGCACGCGGTTGGTGACGGCCTTGCGGATGCGGGCCAGCACGGGCGTGCTCTGCAGCATCTCGCGCGACACGTTCAGCGGCAGGTCCTCGGTGTCCACCACGCCGGTCACGAAGCGCAGCCACGGCGGCAGCAACGCGGCGTCGTCGGTGATGAACATGCGGCGGACATGCAGGCGCACTTTGCTCTCGCGCGGGGCGTCGCCCATGAACTCGAACGGCTTGTTCGTCGGCATGTACAGCAGCGCGGTGTATTCCAGCGCGCCCTCCGCCCGCCAATGCATCGTGACCCAGGGCTTGTCGAACATGTGGCCGAGGTGGCGGTAGAACTCGGTGTACTGCTCCTCGGTGATCTCGGCCTTGGGCTTGCGCCACAGCGCGGTGCCCTCGTTGGCCGGCTCGTCCTTGCCGTCGCGCATCACCGTGATCGGCACAGTGATGTGGTCGGCCCATTTGCGGACGATCGTCTCGAGCTTGTACGGCTCGAGGTATTCCTCCGCGTCGGCCTTCATGTGCATGACGATGGTGGTGCCGGCCACGTCCCGCGTTGCCGGCGCGATCGTGTAGTCGCCACGGCCCTCGGACGCCCACACCCACGCCTCCTCCGACCCGGCGGCGCGCGAGGTCACTTCCACCCGGTCCGCCACCATGAATGCGGAGTAGAAGCCGACGCCGAACTGGCCGATCAGGCTGGGGCGTTCCTCCGGCTTGGCGTCCGCCAGCGACTGGCCGAACGCGCGGGTGCCGGAGCGGGCGATGGTGCCCAAATTCTCGGTCAGCGCCGCCCGGTCCATGCCGATGCCGGGGTCCTCGATGGTGAGCGTGCGCGCTTCCTTGTCCGGCACGATCCGCACGGAGGCATCCGGCGGCAGGGCGAGGTTGGACTGGGTCAGCGCCGCGAACCGGCGGCGATCGATGGCGTCGGCGGCGTTGGCGACCAGTTCGCGGAGGAAGATCTCGCGATCCGAGTACAGCGCGTGCACCACGAGATCGAGCAGCCGGCCCACCTCGGCGCCGAATTCATGCCGTTCGATCGTTTCGCTCATGGTCGATATAACTCCCTAGACGGTTTCGGCGGCCATATGCCGACCGAGCGGGCCGATTTCAATACGCCACCTCGCCGCAACGTGATTACGCCCGAGTCGCGCCGGCCGAACGACGGCGGCTCGTGGCGCCCGGATGTTGCGAACGGAACCATGGCCATCGGCCGCCCGGTTACGAGCCCGAGCGTGGGTCGCCTGCTAAGCCCTTGGCCGGAATCAGCAACCGTCTGTGACGTTGGCTGAGTATGACACATGCAAGCCCCTCATCCTGCTGCTATTTCGCATTCGCCGAGGAGGTCTGACATGGCTCAGCGACCGATCTGGCGCGGCCACCTGCGGCTCGCCCTCGTGTCCTGCCCCGTGGCCCTGTTCAACGCGCGGCACGAGCGCGAGAGCCTGCGCTTTCACTTCATCAACCCGCAGACCGGCAACCGCGTCCGCATGGTGACGCTGGATGGCGAGACCGGCGACGAACTACGCCGCTCCGACCTCGTGAAGGGCTACGAGTTCGAGAAGCACCGCTATCTCCTGCTCGACGACGAGGATTTCGAGGCCGCCCGCACCGACACGTCCGCCGTGCTGAAGGTGGATAAATTCGTCCCCGCCGGCAGCATCGATCCCGTATATTTCGACGGCAGCTACTACATGGCGCCCGACGGTGACGCAGGCGACGATGTGTACGGCGTGCTGCGGCAGGCCTTCGTCGAGACCGGGTTCGTGGCGTTGTCCCGCGTGACGATGGCACGCCGGGAGCGAGCCGTGCTGATCACGCCGATGGAGGGCGGATTGGCGGTGCACAGCCTGCTCGAAGAACGCGACCTCAACCGGGCGTCCGACTTCTTCGGCAATCACGCGACCGGCGATGCCGATCCGGAAATGGTCAGCCTGGCCAAGCAGTTGATCAAGCGCCAGGCTGGCACCTACGACCCGGCGGACGTGGAAGACCGCTACGAAACCCGCATGCGGGCCGTGATCGACGCGAAGTTGCAGGGCCAAGGGCTGACACCCGAATCTGCCCCCGCGGTGCGCGAGAGCAACGTGATCGACCTCATGGCAGCGCTGAAAAAGAGCCTAGGTCAAACGGTTGAGCCAACCCCCGCCAAGCCGCGCAAAGCAGCCGCCAAGCCCGCTCGCAAACACGCCTAGCCGGGCCTTTCCTCCTCACCGATCTAGTCCCCTCCCCTTGAGGGAGGGGTTAGGCGAGGGGTGGTCGCGGCACGATGGCGGAGTGTGGGGCACCCCTCCCCCCGGCCCCCTCCCTCAAGGGGAGAGGGAGTGTGGGATCGTGTTCAGGCTGGCAGGAAATCCGGCACCGAAAGGTAGCGCTCGCCCGTGTCGTAGTTGAACCCCAGCACCCGCGCGCCCGGCTTCAACTCCGGCAGCTTCGACGCGATCGCCGCCAGCGTCGCGCCGGAGGAAATTCCCACCAGCAACCCCTCCACGCTTGCGGACCGCCGCCCATACTCCCGCGCATCGTCCGCCGAGACCTGGATCACGCCGTCGAGCAGGTCGGTGTGCAAATTTTTCGGAATGAACCCGGCGCCGATGCCCTGGATCGGGTGCGGTGCGGCGGCGCCCCCGGAGATGACCGGGGACAGGGCCGGCTCCACGGCAAACACCTGCAAGTTCGGCCAGCGCGCCTTCAACACCTCGGCGCAGCCCGTTATGTGCCCGCCGGTGCCCACGCCGGTGATCAGCACGTCCAACCCGTCGGGGAAATCGGCCAGGATTTCCTGCGACGTCGTCGCGACGTGGATCGCGATATTGGCCGGGTTGTCGAATTGCTGCGGAACCCACGAGTTCGGCGTTTCGGCCGCCAGTGCCATGGCCCGCTCGATCGAGCCTTTCATGCCCTTCTCCCGCGGGGTCAGGTCGAAGCTCGCGCCATAAGCCTGCATCAGGCGGCGGCGTTCGACCGACATCGACTCCGGCATCACCAGAACCAGCCGGTAGCCCTTCACCGCCGCAACCATGGCCAGGCCGATGCCGGTGTTGCCGGAGGTCGGCTCGATGATCGTGCCGCCGGGTTTCAAGGTGCCATCCTTCTCGGCCGCCTCGACCATGGCCAAGGCGATACGGTCTTTGATGGAGCCGCCGGGATTGCTGCGCTCTGATTTCACCCATACCTCGGCTTGCGGGAACAAGCGGCTGAGCCGGATATGCGGCGTACGGCCGATGGTCTCGAGGACGCTTGCAGCCTTCATGATCATTCCTCCAGCAGTGTCTGGCCCCGACTCCTACGCCCAATTCCACCTGCGGACGAGGACCGGGTAGGGGCCGCTTCGCAGTCACTATACGCCAATCCGGCGCACCGTGGCGCCCGATTGACGGGTCTCCACCGCTCGACTATTCGATGCTGCAACGGCTACTGATCCTAAAGATAGGACAACCCGTCAAGTCGGGCATGGGAGAGAAGACGATGGCCAAACTGCGTCCGTGGCACGCCTTGCTGGCCGTGTTCGCCACCGCCTCCGCCGCCCGCGCCGCCGATTTCGACTGGATGAAATACAAGGGCCAGACGGTCTCGTTCCTGGCGGACAACAATGCCATCGGCAACGCCATCACCGCGAACAAAGCCGAGTTCGAGAAGCTGACGGGGATGACCGTGAAGGTCGACACCTATCAGGAACAGCAGATGCGGCAACGCCTGGTGACGATCCTGAACGCGCGCAGCGACGAGACGGATGTGTTCATGACGCTGGTCTCGCGTGAGGGGCTGCAGTTCACCACCGCGGGTTGGTACGTCGACCTGACGCAGTTCAAGAGCGACGTCGCACCCGACTACGATCTGAGCGGAATGAGCCCTGCCCTGATGAAGGCGGCGACGATCAACGGCAAGCTGAGCAGTATTCCGACCAACATCGAAGGCCCGGTGATCTATTACCGCAAGGACGTGTTCGCGAAATGCGGCGTGACCTTCCCAACCGCGCTGACGGACCTTCCGGCCGTGGCGCAGAAGATCAAGACTTGCGATTCGAGCATCACGCCGTTCGTCTCGCGCGGACTGAAAGACGCGCTCGCCTACACGTTCAGCAACGTCATCCACAACATGGGTGGCAACTACATGAAGGACGGCAAGTCCGACCTCTGCTCCGCTGCGAACCAGGCGGCAATCGAGTTGTATGCCGGGCTGCTGCGGGACGATGGTCCGCCCGGCGTGGTGAACTACACGTTCAACCAGATCGACTCGATGTATCGCACCGGGCGCGCGGCGATCGCGTTCGAGGCATCCAACGAGCTCGGCCCGATGTTGGGCGACGGCCCCCGTACGAAGGATACGGCGATCACGCTGCTGCCGCCGGGCCCGGGCGGCTCCGTGCCAACGGGGCTCGGTTGGGGCCTGTCGATCTCACCGTTCAGCACCAAGCAGGGCCCGGCCTGGTATTTCGTGCAGTGGGCGACCAGCCCGGCGGTGCAGGCGAAATTCGCCCTGGCCGGCGTGGCGGCGCCGCGTGCCTCGGTCGGCGAGACACCGGCGGTCAAGCAATGGATCGCCGCCGAGCCGATACGAAGCGAGTGGCAGGCAGCCGTGAACGGCATCGCGAACACCGGCAGTTCGGAGGTCGGCGTTCCCATCGTGGCCAACCCGGCGTCGCGCAGCTTCATCGGCCAGCCGGTGGACGATCTGCTGCTCGGCACCAAGCCGATCGCGGGGGCCTGCGCCGACGCCGATCGCGGCATCGATGCACTGATCACGGGCGGCTGATGGCCGCCCAAAGTGGCCGGCTCGGACTGGCCGGCCTGGTGGCGCCGGCCGTGCTGTTCACGCTGCTGCTGATCGCGTTTCCGTTCTTCTACACGGCCTGGCTCAGCCTGGAGAAAGTGCAACTGGGTGGCAGCGCCGCGTTCGTGGGCGCGGCAAACTACACGCATATGCTGGCCGATGACGCTTTCTGGAACGGACTTTGGATCAGCCTTATTCTGTATGGCTTATCGCTTGTGCTGCAACTGGTGGTCGGCACCTATCTCGCGCTGTTGCTGTTCGGCGCCAAGCGCATGCCGGGTATCGTCCGGTCACTGCTGATCTCGCCGTTCATGCTGCCGCCGGTGGTGGCCGGCATGATGTTCCTCGTCATTCTCGACCCATCCATCGGGGCGGCGAACTGGCTGCTGCAGGCCGTCGGATTGCCGCCATCCGCCTGGCTGGCCTCGCCGCAATGGGTCGTACCCACGCTGGCGCTGATCGACACCTGGCAATGGGCGCCCTACGTCGCGCTGATCGTGCTCGGTGGGCTGCAATCCCTGCCCGTGAGCGTCTACGAGGCCGCGCAGATAGACAGCGCCTCCCCCTGGAAGACGTTCTGGCGCATTACCTTCCCGCTGCTGCTGCCGACATTAGCCACCGCGACGGTGCTCCGCAGCGTAGACCTGCTGCGGTTTTTTGACATCATCTACATTACCACCCAGGGCGGACCCGGCGACGCCTCCGACACGCTGAACGTGTACGGTTTCCGCGTGGGATTCGAGTTCTTCCAGTTCGGCTATGCCGCCGCCCTCGCCGTGACGCTGACGGCCATCGTACTGGGCGCCGTGCTGGCGCTCAACCGCATGCGATCAGCGGTGGCCTGGTAAGGATGGGCCAGAGCCGGCTGTTACGCGCGCTGACCATCGTGCAATTGCTGCTGGTCGGGATCGTCATCCTGGCGCCGCTGCTATGGATGGTGCTCGCCTCGTTCAAAGCGTCCGACGACGTGACGGCCTACCCGCCGACGCTGTTCTTCACCCCGACGCTCGACAACTACGCGCATCTGTTCGGCACCACGCCGTTCTTCAGCTACGCCCGCAACAGCCTGATCGTCACCGCCGGGTCGACCGTGCTCGGTATCGTGCTGGGCGTACCCGCAGCCTACGCGGTGTCGCTGACGCGGATCACCTGGCCGGCCTTGCTGACGCTCGCGGCCCGCATGGCGCCGGGCACGCTGTTCCTGCTGCCATGGTACGTGATGTTCCGCCAGCTCGGGCTGATCGGGTCGTACTGGGCGCTGATCTTGACCCACGCCGTGATCACCATGCCGATCGTCATCTGGGTGCTGCTGCCCTCGTTCGACGCCATCCCCCGCAGCGTGCTGGAGGCGGCGCAGGTGGATGGCTGCGGCGTGGTGCGCAGCCTGTGGCGCATCGCCCTGCCGCTGGTCAGCTCGGGCCTGGTGGTGGCCTCCATCCTGGCCTTCGTGTTCTCGTGGAACTACTTCTTGTTTGCCCTCGTGCTCTCCAACTCCGACACCAAGACGCTCGTCGCGGCCGCGTTCAATTTCGTCGGCGAGGGCTCCACCGACTGGGGCGGGCTGATGGCGGCGGCGACGCTGATCGCGCTGCCACCGCTGCTGCTGGCGAGTGCCGTGCAGCGCTGGCTGATCTCCGGCCTCACCCTCGGTGCGGTGAAAGGCTAATGGCCTCGATCCGCATGCAGGGCGTGGTCAAGCGCTTCGGCGATCATGCCGTCATTCCGAACCTGGACCTCGAAATCGCGGACCACGAGTTCGTCGTGTTCGTCGGCCCCTCCGGCTGCGGCAAGTCGACGCTGCTGCGGATCATCGCCGGGCTCGAGACCGCCAGCGCCGGCGACGTCTTCATTGGCGAGCGCCGGGTCAACGACCTGCCGCCTGCGCAGCGCGACATCGCGATGGTGTTCCAGGACTACGCGCTATACCCGCACATGACCGTGCGGCAGAACATGTCGTTCGGCCTGGAGATGCGCAAGCTGCCCCGCGCCGACATCGCCGCGCGGGTGGATCGCGCGGCGCGGATGCTGCACCTGGAACCGTTCATGGACCGCCGGCCGAAAGCGCTCAGCGGCGGCCAGAGGCAACGCGTCGCGATGGGCCGAGCCGTGGTGCGCGAACCGCAAGTGTTCCTGTTCGACGAGCCGTTGTCGAACCTCGACGCCAAATTGCGCGCCCAGGTGCGGGCCGAGATCAAGGCGCTGTCGCTGGAATTGCGCACCACGATGATCTTCGTCACACACGACCAAGTGGAGGCGATGACCTTGGCCGATCGCCTGGTGGTGCTGGAGGCCGGCCGCATCCAGCAGGTCGGCACGCCCGAGCAGGTCTACGAGCAACCTGCCAACCGTTTCGTCGCCGGGTTCATCGGGTCGCCGGCGATGAACTTCTTTCCGGTCACGCTGGACAACTCCGGCGCGCTGCTCGCCGACGGCAATCGCCTCGCCATCCCCGGCGAGGGAGAAGCGGTCTTGGGGCTGCGTCCGGAGGCGATGATCCCGGTGGCGAACGGCGCACCAGGCCTGCCGATCACCGTTCGCCTAGTGGAACCGCTCGGCTCCGACACGCTGGTGCATTTCCGCGTGGGTGAGGGTGATTACGTGGCCCGGGTGCCGCCCGAAACACGCCCCCGGCCCGGCGATGCCATGACCGTCGCCGCCGACCCGGCCAAGGTGCACCTGTTCCACCCCGACACCGGCGCCCTGCTGTGATGCTGTCCGACAGCAACCCGCTGCCGCTCTACGCACAACTGGCCGAGACGCTGCGCCACCGCATCGCCCGCGGCGATTGGACCGAGGGCGACCGCCTCCCGACCCAGGACGCACTGACCCGCGAATTCGCCGTCGCGCGCGTCACCGTGCGCCAGGCGATTACCCTGTTGCAGCAGGACGGGCTGGTGTCGTCCAAGCAGGGTCGCGGCACCTTCGTCCTGGCCCGGCCCGGCGCCGGCAAACGAATGCAGGTTCAAACCAGCCTGTCCGCGCTGGTCGACATGCTGCGCGGCGACGAACCGCAGATGCTCAATCTGGTGGAGACCGCCGCCATCCCCCGGCTGACCGACCGCGATGGCGTGGCGGCGCCCGGCTACGTGTTCATGCGGCGGGTACATCTGCGGCAAGGTACACCCTATTGCGTGATCGCGATCCATCTGGACGAACGGATCTTTCGCCGCGCACCCGACCGGTTCCGCCGCGAGGTGATGTTGCCCATCCTGGCCAGCCTGCCCGGCCTGACCATCGCCCGCGCCCACCAACGCCTGACGATCGGGGTGGCCGACCCGGAGACGGCCGGGCATCTCGGCATCACGGTGGGCGCGCCGGTCGCCAATGTGCGCCGCGTGTTCCGCGATGAGGAAGGCACGGTGATCTACCTGGGCGAGGTGATCTACCGCGGCGACCTCGTGCAATTGGACATGGATCTTGCGCCATGACCTGGGCACCATGACCCTGCGCATCCGCTCCGTCCGCGCGCAGGTTTATCGCGCCCCCGTGCAGACCCCCGTCGTGACCTCGTTCGGCATCATGCGGGACCGGCCGATGGTGCTGGTGCGGGTGGACGACGAGGACGGCGCCACCGGGTGGGGCGAGGTCTGGTGCAACTTCCCCGCCGTCGGCGCCGAGCACCGGGCACGGCTGGTGGACAGCGTGCTCGCCGGTCTGCTCGAAGGACAATCCTTCGCCGACCCGGCCGCGGCGTTCACGCTCCTCACCGAATGCACGTCCGTGCTGGCGCTGCAATCCGGTGAACCGGGACCGTTTGCCGCCGCGATCGCCGGTGTCGACATCGCCCTGTGGGACCTCACGGCCCGGCGCGCCGGCCAGCCGCTGTTCCGCCTGCTGGGCGGCACAAACCCGGCCATCCCGGTCTACGCCAGCGGCCTGAACCCGGACGCACCCGCCGCTTTGGCGCGCGCCCGCCACGATGACGGCTATCGTGCCTTCAAGCTGAAAGTCGGGTTCGGGATCGCGCGCGACTGCGCTAACCTCGCCGCACTTCGGGCCGAACTGGGAGAGCAAGCGGTGCTGATGGTGGACGCCAACCAGGGCTGGACCCTGCCGGACGCGCTGGCAGCCGCCCCCGAACTCGCAGCGTTCAAGCCGGCCTGGTTGGAGGAGCCACTGCGCGCCGATCGGCCTTGGGCGGAATGGCAAGACTTGGCACAGGCCACCGCTCTGCCTCTGGCGGCCGGCGAGAACCTGGCGGGGTCCGACGCATTCGCCGCCGCCCTGGCCTCCGGTGCACTGCAGATCGTGCAACCCGACGTGGCGAAGTGGGGCGGCATCACGGGCACGCTGCCGGTCGCCCGCGCCGTGCTCGCCGCCGGGCGGCGTTATTGTCCACACTGGCTTGGCGGCGGTGTCGGCCTGCTCGCCTCCGCCCACCTTTTGGCGGCCGTCGGCGGAGGCGGCATGCTGGAGATCGACAGCAACCCCAACCCGCTGCGCAGCCTCACGTGCGGCTCCCTCGGGGCTGTGACCGACGGTGTGGCCACGCTGGCCGAGATGCCGGGCTTGGGGCCGCCGCCGGATGAACCTGCCCTCCGTCCCTTCAGGGTGCCGCATTGAGCGAACTCAGCCCCATCCTCGACACGACCGCGGGCAGCCCGCCCGTGCCCGCCGCCGCTCGGGTCCGGCCGGGTGCACGCCGCGCCTTGCTGAATTTCGGGTCCGTGTTGCTCGGGCTGCTCGCATGGGCCGCGTTGACGCGCACGGGCGTCGTCGACCTGCCCGGGCCGGTGGACGTGGCGACGCAAGCCGTGCACGCCTTGCGCACCGGGCAGTTGCCCGCGGATGCGTTGGCGAGCCTGGCCCGCGTGCTGGTCGGGTTCGTGCTGGGGATCGCCGTCGCCATTCCGGTCGGCTTCCTAATGGGCTGGTACGGCGTTGCCCGCGGCCTGATCGAGCCTTACGTGCAGTTCTTCCGCATGGTCCCGCCGCTGGCCGTCATCCCGCTTGCCATCGTCACCATGGGGATCGGCGAGACGCCCAAGGTGTTCGTGATCTTCCTCGGTGCGTTCCTGTCGAGCGTGGTGGCGGTCTATGGCGGGGTCATCAGCGTGGACAAGACCTTGATCAGCGCCGCGCGGGTATTGGGCGCGGGCGACGTCACGATCTTCCGCCGGGTCATCGTGCCGGCCTCGCTGCCGTTCATCATGGTGGGGCTGCGGATCGGCCTCGGGTCCGCGTGGACGACGGTGGTGGCGGCCGAGTTGATCGCCGCACAATCCGGCCTCGGTTTCCGCATGCAACAGGCGCAGCTGTATTACGACCTGCCGACCATCTTCGTCTGCCTGATCACCATCGGCGTGCTGGGATTGCTGATGGATAGGACCATCCTATTCGCCGAGAAGCGGCTTACCTCGTGGCAGGAACGGGCATGACCCCCAAGATATCGTTCCAAGGTGTGTCCCGCGCGTTCGACGTGGTGGGGCGCGGGCAGTTCCTGGCCCTGGACCGACTGACGCTGGACATCGCGGATGGGGAGTTCGTGACCGTGGTCGGACCGTCCGGCTGCGGCAAGTCCACGGCCATGAACATCGCCGCCGGGCTGGAGAAACCCACCGCCGGCCGCATCCTGGTGGACAACGCGGCCGTGGATGGGCCAGGGCCGGAACGCGGTATCATCTTCCAGCAATACGCACTGTTTCCATGGCTGACGGTGCGGCAGAACGTGGAGTTCGGCCTACGCATCGCCGGCAAATCGCGGGCGGACCGCATCGCTATCGCGGACCATTTCATGGATCTGGTGGGCCTGCGGGATTTCGCCGACGCGCTGCCCAAGACGCTGTCGGGCGGGATGAAACAACGCTGCGCCATCGCCCGCGCCTATGCCGTGAACCCCAAGATCCTGCTGATGGACGAGCCGTTCGGTGCGCTGGATGCCCTCACCCGCGTTCAGCTGCAGGACAAGCTGCTGGAAGCCTGGAGCCACGAGCGGCGCACGGTGATGTTCATCACTCACGACGTGGACGAGGCGGTGTATCTCGCCAACCGGGTCGTGGTCATGGCGACCCGGCCCGGCCGGTTGCACCGCATCATCCCCGTAGGCTTGCCCTACCCCCGCAGTGAAGAGATCCGTCTCTCGCCCGAGTTCACCGCCATCCGCAACGAGGTTTGGCGCTCGGTTTACCACCCCGCCCCAATGGAGGAGCACGCGCCATGCTGACACGACGCTTGATGCTGGGAACGGCGGTGGGCGCGCTGGCTGCCCCCGCCATCGTGCACGCCGCCTCCGACACCATCCGGCTGGGCTACATCGCCGACTACCAGAACGTGAGCCTGCCTGCGATCGCGGCCGACCAGAAGATGTGGCAGGCGGAGGGCCTGGTGCCGGACGTGAAGGTGTTCACCAACGGCCCGATCCAGATCCAGGCGATGGGCGCCGGCAGCCTGGATTTCGGCGCCATCGGGCCCGGCGCGCTGTGGCTGCCGGCCAGCGGGCGGACCAAGGTCGTCGCGGTCAACCTGCTGACGTTCAGCGACCGGGTGATCGGGCAACCCGATATCACCTCGATCGCCGGGCTGAAGGGCAAGAAGGTCGGCGTGCCGCAGGGGACATCGGGCGAGATGATCCTGCGTTTGGCGCTGAACAAGGCGGCGATGACGGTGGCCGACATCCAGGTCATCCCGATGGACCCGAGCACGATCGTGGCCGCGTTCTCGTCGAAGCAGATCGACGGGGCTGGGCTGTGGTATCCGCTGGTCGAGGTGATCAAACGGCGGGTGCCCGGCCTGCACGAACTGGCCAATGATGAGGAGTTCTATCCGGGCACGTCGTTCATCAACACCTTCGTCGCGCGGAACGACACGCTGCAATCCAATCCCGACCTGGTGCGCCGCTTCCTGCGCGTACTGAAACGGGCAATGGATTGGCGGGTGGCCAATTTCGACCGCTCCGTCGAGCTGTCGGCGGATTTCCTGGGCATTCCCGTGGAGGCGGTGCGGGCCGTGGCGGTCACGACGAAGCTGCTGACCAGCGCGGATCTGATCAAGCTGACCAATGACGGGACGGTGGATGGCTGGTTCAACAGCTTCAACGATCTGTTCAAGAGTTTTGGCACGGTCGCGTCGCCGTTGCCGCCGAGCCAGTATTACGAGGGCAAGCTGTTCGTGTCCGCGTAGCTTCCTTTATATTCCCCCTCCCCTTGAGGGAGGGGTTAGGGGAGGGGTGGCCACGCACAAACCGAGCGTGTGGCGCCCCTCCCCCCGGCCCCCTCCCTCGAGGGGAGGGGGAGAAACTTACGGCGGGAGTATCGGCTATGGACGAACCTAAGCGGCCCAACATCGTTTTCGTCATCACCGACCAGCAGCGTTTCGACACGATCGCCGCGGCCGGCTTCCCTTACATGTTGACGCCGAACCTCGACCGGCTGGTACACGAAGGCACTCGCTTCGACCGCATGTTCGTCACCGCGCCCTCGTGCGCGCCGTCGCGGGCTAGCCTGTTCACCGGGCTGTATCCCCACACCAACGGCGTGTTCCGCAACGACGAGCGGTGGACCCACACCTGGGTGCAGCAATTGGCCGATGCCGGCTACCGCACCGTCAATGTCGGCAAGATGCACACCTCGCCGTTCGAGGAGTCGTTCGGCTTTCACGAGCGCCACGTGACCGAGAACAAGGACCGGGCCAATCCCACCCTGCCCTATTTCATGGACAACTGGGACAAGGCGATCTGGTCCGCCGGCTACGAGAAGCCGAGCCGCCTCACCCACCGCCGCCTACCCGACTATCGCGAGCGGCTGGGCGCCTTTACCTGGAACATTCCGCCCGAACTGCACTCGGACAATTTCGTCCCGAGCCTGGCGGCGCACTGGATCGATACCTATCGCTGGGACGGGCCGTTCTTCCTGCAGATCGGCATCCCCGGCCCGCATCCGCCGTATGACCCCACAGCCGATGCGCTCGCACTGTATGACAACGCCGACCTGCCGCAGCCGATCGGCGACCAGGCCGATTACGACAGCCAGCCGCCAGCGCTGCAGAAGCTGCGGGCGCAGCACATTTCCACCGACCACGACGCCGTGGTGCACCTGGAACACCCCACCCCCGAGCAGACCAGGCGCCAGCGCCAGCACTACTTTGCCAACGTCACCATGATCGACACGCAGATCGGCAAATTGATGGAGGCGCTGGAGCGCCGCGGTGTGCTGCAGGACACGGTGATCATCTTCACCTCCGACCACGGCGACTGCCTGAACGACCACGGCCACAGCCAGAAATGGAACATGTACGAGCAGACGGTGCGCGTGCCCGCCATCGTCTGGGCGCCGGGCCGGGTCGCGGCCGGTAAGGTGGTCGACGACCTGGTGTCGCTGTTCGATTTCGGACCGACTGTGCTCGAATTCGCGGGCCTCG
This sequence comes from uncultured Acetobacteraceae bacterium, assembly GCA_964242215.1. Classification (GTDB taxonomy): domain Bacteria; phylum Pseudomonadota; class Alphaproteobacteria; order Acetobacterales; family Acetobacteraceae; genus LMUY01. Next base: position 21,089 of record CAXTCJ010000040.1, read on the forward strand.
AGGCGCCGCGTTGGATGGAGGCACGGTCGCTGATGCCTTACCTGACGGAGGGCGACGCCGACCCGCGCGTGCACGTGTTCGCCGAGCACTCCGACGACAAGATCCTGCACAGCACCGAATTCATGACCATGATCCGCGATCACAAGTGGAAACTGGTGCATTTCGTGGAGAACGACGAAGGCCAGCTGTTCGACCTCGCCGCCGATCCGCAGGAACTCCACAACCTCTGGCACGACCCGGCGCACGAGGCGACCAAACGCGCGCTGATCAACGAGATCCTGAAATGGCGCATCCGCAGCGATCTGAAAACCCAAGGCTGGACGGAGGCGATCGCCGGCCGGAAACGACCGTGAGCGTCCGCTACGACAGCCTCGCCGGCCGGCGCGTGGTCGTCACCGGCGGCGCGTCTGGCATCGGGGCCGCCATCGTGAGCGCGTTCGCGGGCCAAGGCTGCACGGTCGATTTCTTGGACATCCAGGACGGACCAGGCGAGGCACTGGCCACCGAAATAGGTGCCACCTATCACCATTGCGACCTGCGGGACATTGCGGCGCTGCGAACCACCTTGGCCGCGATCGAGGCCAAGGGTGGCACGGACGTGCTGGTGAACAACGCAGCGCATGACGAACGCCACAGCATGTTCGACGTCGAGCCGGACTATTGGCACGAGCGCATGGCCGTGAACCTGGACCACCAGTTCTTCGCCTCCCAGGCGGTCGGGCGGGGGATGCAGGCGCGCGGGCGCGGGTCGATCATCCTGTTCAGCTCCACCACCTGGATGAAGGGCCGGCCCGGCATCGTCGCCTACACCACGGCAAAGGCCGCAATCATCGGGCTGACCCGCACCATGGCGCGGGAGCTCGGGGCGGCCGGCGTGCGGGTGAATTGCATCGTGCCCGGCGCGATCGCGACCGAACGGCAGCTCGCCCTGTGGCGCACGCCCGAGATGGAGGCGGAATTCATGGCCACCCAGGCGCTGAAACTCCGGTTGCAGCCGGAGCACGTGGCCGCGATGGCGCTGTTCCTGGCGTCGGATCAATCTGCCGGCTGCACGGGCACCAACTTCATCGTGGACGCGGGCCTGACGTGACGCGCGAGGATATGGTCGCCATCCCCGGCGGCCGTTTCACCACCGGGTCGGACCGGCATTATCCGGAGGAAGCGCCCGCCCGCCCCGCGGAGGTCGGGGCGTTCCTGATGGATCGCGGGCCGGTGACGAATGCGGCCTTCGCAGCGTTTGTGGACGCGACCGGCTATTGCACGGTGGCCGAGCAGCCGCCCAATCCCCGCGACTATCCGGATGCCGACCCGGCCATACTCGCCGCCGGGTCGATCGTGTTCACGCCCCCGAATCCCGGTGCCACGTTACGGTTCTGGGGCGACTGGTGGCGCTTCGTGCCCGGGGCATTCTGGCGGCGGCCTGACGGCATCGCGGCCGCGCATGCGGAGCATCCCGTGGTGCACATCGCCTATGCCGACGCACTCGCCTACGCCACCTGGGCGGGTAAGGAGCTGCCTACGGAGGCGGAGTGGGAATTCGCGGCCCAGGGCGGCGGGGGCGACAGCGAGTTCGCGTGGGGCGACGAGTTGGAACCTGGCGGCAGTCACATGGCCAACGTCTGGCAGGGCCGCTTCCCGTTCGAGAACCGTGTCGACGACGGCTATGCCGGAACCTCCCCGGTGGGCAGTTTTCCAGCGAACTCGTACGGGCTGCTGGACATGATCGGCAACGTCTGGGAATGGACCGCCGCCCCCTGGGCGACGAGCCGGATCCGCAAGCCCTGTTGCACGCCACCGGCCAACACCGCGATCCCGCAGCGCGTGATCAAGGGTGGTTCCCATTTGTGCGCGCCGAATTACTGCCAGCGCTATCGCCCGTCGGCCCGGCAACCGCAGGCAATCGATAGCGGAACCACGCATATCGGCTTCCGCTGCGTCATCCGCAAATCTCCGCCTCCCCTTGAGGGAGGGGGTCGGGGGGAGGGGTAAGCCGCCGCCCAAGTTCGTGCCGCGGCTACCCCCTCCCTCAAGGGGAGGGGGACGCTCTTCTCTCGATCGGCAATGCCGCAGAACACCCCTCGCACCTTCGCTCCGGCGAGAGTACATCGCAGATCATGGCCCTTCCCTCCCCCGGTGCGACCCTTGCGGCCGTGCGTGCCCGGCGCCCGCTGGTTCACTGCCTGACCAATCCCGTCGCCGCCAACCTGACGGCCAACGCGCTGCTCTGCCTCGGCGCCTCGCCGCTGATGGCGGAGGCAGAGGCAGAGATGGCCGATGTGGCCGGGTTTGCCGACGCCCTGCTGGTCAATATCGGCATGCAGATCCCGGCCCGGATGGCGGCCGCCGAAGCCGCAATCGCGCTCGCGTGTCAACGCGGCACGCCCTGGGTGCTGGACCCGGTGGCCGCCGGCGCCATCCCCGCGCGCAGCAGCCTTGCCCAGCGTTTCGCCGCTGCCGGGCCGCGGGTGATCAAGGGCAACGCGTCCGAAATCATGGCGCTGGCGGGGGCCGGTGCAGGCGGGCGCGGCACCGATGCGACGCATGACCCGGAAGCCGCCCTCGAGCCCGCCCGCCGCCTCGCGCGCGAAACCGGCGCGGTGGTGGCGATGACCGGCGCGGTCGACTGGGTGACCGACGGCACACGAACGGTCAGCGTGCATGGCGGACACCCCATGATGGCGCGGGTCAGCGCCCTGGGCTGCGTTGCCGGCGCGCTGGCCGCCGCCTGCCTGGCCGTCGAACCGGACGCGCTGGTCGCGACCCGGCACGCGCTGGTCCTGCTGGCGCACGCGGCGGAGCGTGCCATTTTGCAGGCACACGGCCCCGGATCTCTGGTGCCCGCGCTGCTGGACGTGCTTCATGGCATGAACGAGGCCGAGCTGCCGGAAGCTGGCCCACCCTGAGGAGGAGCCGCGCCGATGCCCGACGTCCTAATCGCCCCCGAGGGGGCCGTGCGGGCGGGCGGTCTGCGCTGGGCTTACCTGCTGATCGCCTGGGCCGCGTTCCTGATGAGCTTCGCCGACCGGCTGGCCTGGGCCAATGTGAACGTGGCAGTGAGCCAGTCGCTGGCGATGTCGGTCGGGCAACTCGGCTTCTTCGTGACGGCGTTCTACGTGGGTTACGTGCTGTCCAACATCGGCGCCGGGTTTGCCGGGGATTGGCTGGGCCCGCGGCTCACCTTGGCAATTTCGCTGGCGAGCCTCGGCGTGTGCACCTTCCTGTTCGGCTCGATCACCTCGGTCGCCGCCGGGCTCGCGCTGCAGGTGCTGATGGGGCTGACCGCCGGGGCCGATTACGTCGCGGGGGTGAAGCTGATCGCGGTCTGGTTCGGCAAGCTGGAACGCGGCCGGGCGATGGGGCTGTTCATGACGGCGACCTCGCTGGCGGTGGTGCTGACCAACCTGCTGGTGCCGCGCCTGCTGGTGCAAGTCGGCTGGTCGGGCGCCTACGAGTTGCTGGGCGGGGTCACCACCGGGCTGGGTGTCGTGGCGTACCTGGTGGTGCGGGATGGGCCGTCATCCGCAACCCATGTGCGGCCGGATTTCGCGGCGCTGTGGCACAACCGCGATCTGCGCTGGCTCGGGCTCGCCGGTTTCGGGGCGCTGTGGGGTACGTGGGGGTTTGCGTTCTGGGCGGGCGCGCTGATGACCCGCGGACACGGCCTGACCCCGGTGCAAAGCGGCTTCGTGGTGGCATTGTTCGGCGCGGCGGCGATCGTGGCCAAGCCGCTGATCGGGTGGCTGTCCGACTTGCTGGGCGGGCGGCGCAAGGCATTGGTGATCGGCTGCCTGGTGTTCTTCGCGGTGATGATGGGCGTGTTCTCGCAACTGAGCACGCTGCTGGCCTTCGAAATCGCGGGGCCGTTTCTTGGGATCGGCGCGTTCGCCTATAGCCCGCTGATGAACACGATGGTGGCGGAGGCATCCGGCCGGGGGCTGGCATCCAGCGGAGCTGGGGTGACCAACGCGTTCTGGGGCTTGGGCAACGTGATCGTGCCGAGCTTGCTGGGGCTGGTGTTCGCGCGGACCGGGTCGTTCGAGCTGGCCTGCGCGACGTTGTCGGTGGGGCCGGTGTTGGGCGCGGTCTGCATGATGTTCGTGTCGGAGCGGCGGACGGTGGCGGCGTAACGATCAGAGATATCCTCCCCCGTCCTTCACGGGGGAGGTGGCGGCGAAGCCGACGGAGGGGGCGCGGGCACCGTCCGTGCCCAAGAGCCCCCTCCACCATGCTTCGCATGGTCCCCCTCCCCCTCAAGAAGGGGAGGATGTTTACTCGCCGGCGGCGACGATGGCGGCGGGGAGGTCGGAGGGGTCTTCCTCGATTTGGCCGTTCAGGGCCAAGCGGAGGCGGGTGGTGTCCAGTTCGCCCTCGATGCGGGCCATAACGATGGTGGCCACGGCGTTGCCGATGATGTTCACGATGGCGCGGGCTTCGCTCATGAAACGGTCGATGCCCAGGATCAGCGCCATGCCGGCAAGCGGAACGCTCGGCACCACGCTGAGCGTCGCCACCAGCGCGATGAACCCGGCGCCGGTCACACCCCCCGACCCCTTGGAGGTCAGCAATGCCACCCCGAACAAAGCCGCCTGTTGCTCGAGTGACAGCGGCGTGTTGGTGGCCTGCGCCACGAACAGCGCGGCGAGCGTGAGATAGATGTTGGAGCCGTCGCTGTTGAACACGTAGCCGGTGGGCACGACCAGGCTCACCACCGGGCGCGAGCAGCCGGCGCGCTCGAGCTTCTCCATCAGCGTCGGCAGGGCCGGGTCGGAGGAGGAGGTGCCGAGGGTCAGCAGCAACTCGGCCTTGATGTAGTTCAGCAGCTTGAAGATGTTGAACCCGGCCCAGGCCGAGATGGCGCCCAGTACGACCACGACGAACAGGGCGCCCGTCAGGTAGAACACGCCCACCAGCTCCAGCAACGGCCCGAGCGAGCGGATGCCATAGCGGCCGACGGTGAACGCCATCGCGCCGAATGCGCCGATCGGGGCCAGGCGCATCACCACGTTGATGACGGCGAACACCACGCGGGTGGCGGCATCCACTAGGTCGCGCACCGGACGGGCCTTTTCGCCCAGGGCGGAGACGGCGTAGCCGACCAGGATGGACACCAGCACGATCGGCAGGATGTCGCCCCGAGCGAAGGCGTCGATGGCGGTATTCGGGATGATGCTGCCGATGAAGTCCAGCAGGCCCGAATGCTCCTTGGCGGCGCCGGCGTATTGCGCGATCGCCTTGGTGTCGAGTTTGGCGGGATCGGCGTTGAAGCCGGAGCCGGGGTGCAGGACGTTGCCGACCAGCATGCCGATCAGCAGGGCCAGGGTGGAGACGATCTCGAAATACAGCAGCGCCTTGCCGCCGACGCGGCCGACCTTCTTCATGTTGCCCATGCCGGCGATGCCGGACACGACGGTGCAGAACACCACCAGGCCGATCATCATCTTGATCAGCTTGATGAACATGTCGCCCAGCGGCTTCATGTTGATCGCGGTTTCCGGGTAGAAATTGCCGAAGATGATGGCGAGCACGATGCCGACCAGGACCTGGAAATACAGGGTGCGGTAGATCGGCAGCTTGTGGCCGACAGTCTGCGGGGCAAGGGCCAAGACGTTACTTCTCCGGGGAGGGACCACTCTCGTGCGTCCGCCAGCGTATAACGTGACTTCCCGGTAATGTGAAAGGCTTGCGCGCCTGCCGGGACGTTCTTTGCTGCCCTACAGCGACCGTCCGCCGTCGACCACGATCGTCGTCCCCGTCGAGAACCGCAGATGCGTCGCACAGGCCAGCACCGCGGCGGCGACGTCTTCGGCCGTGGCAACCCGGCGCAGCGGCGTGGTGGCGGCGGTCTTGGCGTTGAACTCGGCGCCGCGGCCCGGCACGAAGGCCGTCGCCACCACGCCGGGGGACACGCCCATGACGCGGACCTCCGGCGCCAGCGCGCGGCCGAGCGACTTGATCATCACGTCCGTCCCCGCCTTCACCGCACAATACGCGATGCTCGACCCGTTGCCGTTCAGCGCCGCGATGGAGGAGATGAACACGATCAGCCCCTCCCCGCTCGCCTTCAACATGGGAGCGAAGGCGCGCACGGTGGCGAATTGGCCGCGCCAGTTGACGGCGAACATCTCGTCGATCAACGCGTCGTCCAGGGCGTCCAAGTCGCCGTGCGGCACGGGCTTGGTGAAGCCGGACGCGTTCACCAGCACATCCAGCCGGCCGAATGTCTCCGCGACCGCCGCCTGCAGGGCCACCAGGCTCGCCGTATCTGCGACGTCGGCGGGAAAGGCGGCGTGGCCGTCACCGGGCAGGCCGGCCAGCACGGATTGCGACTTGCCGGGCCGGTGGGTGATGGCGACGCGCGCACCTGCCTCGGCGAACAATTTGGCGCTGGCCGCACCGATGCCGCCGGACCCGCCGACCACCAGGACCGTCTTGCCGTTCATTGGCTCATTCCCCCATTCTTGCGCAAACAAGAGCGCGGCGGGGTCGCCAAGGCAAGCGGCCGGCTACTTCGAGTCGCGCAGCCGCTTGCAGTAAAACAGTCCGCGGATCGTCTTGCCGCCGACCAGGGCATAGGCCGGGTGCTCGCCCCAGCGTTGGAACCCAAGCCCCTCGTACATGCGGATCGCCGGGGCCTGGGTTTCCCGCACGTCGAGGTTCAGGATCTGGAAGCCCAGCGCGCGGGCCGCATCCTCCACCCGCCGCGTCATCAGCCGGGCCAGGCCGTGGCCGCGGGCGTATGGCGCCACGAAGCTGTGCATCAGGCTGACCGCGAAGGCCTGCGCCTCGTTGTTGCGGGGCGGGCGGACGAGTTGCGCGCTGCCGACGATGATGCCGTCGAGCCGGGCGACGAACAGCAGCCGCTCCGGCATCAGCAGCACGCCGCGGAAGTAGCTCTCGAGCGCGCTGCGGCCCGGTGGGGTGACCCAGCCGAAGCCGCCGCCCTCGATGATGCCGGCATCGGCGGCCTCACACAGCGCCTGCAGGTCGTCATCCGGCAGGGCCGTTGCACGCTCCACCCCGAGGACGGGAGACCCGGCTTCGCTCACGGCGACCAGCGGAGGAAGTTCGCCAGGATGCGCAAGCCGACGCCCTGGCTCTTTTCCACGTGGAATTGGGTGCCGGCGCGGTTGCCGACGGCCACCATGGCGGGCACCGGCTCGCCATACTGGGTGGTGGCAATCACCTCGGCCGGACGCGACCCGCGCAAGGCGTAGCTGTGCACGAAATACACATCGTCGCCGGGGGTCAGGCCGTCGAGCAGAGGGTGGCCGGGTTCGAAATCGAGCGCATTCCAGCCCATCTGCGGCAGGCGCAGGCCGGGGGCGGCCATTTCCGCCACATCGCCAGCAACCCAGCCGAAGCCCGGGGTGGTGGTGTGCTCGAGCCCGTGCTCCGCCATCAGCTGCATGCCGACGCAGATGCCGAGAAACGGCCGGCCAGCCGCGGCGGAGCTGTCGATCGCCTCGCGCATGCCGTCGACGGCACCCAAACCGGCGGCGCAGTCGGCGAACGCACCCTGGCCCGGCAACACCACGCGGTCCGCTGCGGCGACGAACGCCGGGTCGGCGGTCACGGTGATCTCGGCCCTGATACCATCCTCCTCGGCGGCGTGGGCCAGGGCACGGGCCGCCGACGTCAGGTTGCCGCTGCCGTAATCCACGACCGCCACGCGCATCATGCCGACAACCCGATCAGGTCCGTCCGGTTGGCGAGCAGCCGCAGGAACGCCTCGTCCCGGTTGCGGGCGGCGACGACGTGGGCGAGTTGGAAGCGGCCGAACGAGAGGCTCCAGCGTCGCAGGTCCTGGCCGGTCAGGCCCAGCACGACGAACACGGCAAAGGCCAGCACGGGGCGCAGCGGCGGCGGCAGGGCGGTGCAGATCACGACGAGGATCGCCAATGTGATAACCGCGGCGATCCACGCGCCGTGCCCCAGCAGCCAGAGCGGCCCGAAGATGAACGCCCCCCACGAGAAGCCCTCGCGCACCAGGACGGGCGGCTTACGCGTGTGGATGTGGGCCGTGTAGATCCTCATAGCGCCCCCTTGGTCGACGGGATGACGCCCGCCGCGCGCGGGTCCAACTCCGCCGCCATGCGTAGCGCGCGGGCTAGTGCCTTGAAGCAGCCCTCGGCGATGTGGTGTGCGTTGCGGCCGGCTTTTTGCGTGATGTGCAGCGTTATCAGGGCATTGTGGGCGAAGGCGCGGAAGAATTCCTCGAACAGTTCGGTGTCCATGGTGCCGATCGTGGGGACGCTGAACGCGACGGACCAGGCCAGCAGTGGGCGGCCGGAGATGTCGATGGCGGCCTCGACCAGGGCCTCGTCCATCGGGATCAGGGCCTGGCCGTAGCGCCGGATACCACGCTTGTCGCCGATCGCCTGGGCGAAAGCCTGCCCCAGCACGATCCCGACATCCTCGACGGTGTGATGGTCGTCGATATGCAGGTCCCCGGTCGCCTGCACGTGCAGGTCGAACAGGCCGTGGCGAGCGAGCGCCGTCAGCATGTGGTCCAGGAATCCGACGCCGGTGGACAACTCGGCTCGGCCGCTGCCGTCCAGGTCGAGCGTGAGGTGAATGTCCGTTTCGGACGTGGTGCGGCTGATTGTGGCTGACCGGGTCATGCGGCGCTGGATAGCGCAGTTCGTGCGGCTTGTCCCTCCCGTCTGCGAACCCGGCGGGGTGCCCGTGCGTCTGTTCCAAAGACCCATGAGGGAGACATCGACATGACGCAGGACGACAAGGCCCCTGAGCAGCCGAAGCCCGTGCTACCTGGCAATCACGGCCAGTTCGGCGAAGACAATGCGACCGAGGACTACAAGCCGCTGGAAGATCACGCGTCGCCCGCCGAGCCGGACGCAAGTGAAACCGGATCCCAAGGCCCGAAGCAGACCAATGCCGGGGAGCGCTCCTGATGCCCTCGGTCGAGGATCTTGCGCACGCTCACGGCGTCAGCCCGGAGGCGGTTCGGGTGCTGCAGGACGCGCTACGGCGCGGCGGTGGCCGGCAGGCGCAGTTCAGCCATCCGGACCTGGGCGGCATGGGCCAGTGGTCGGCCGGCGGCATGACGCAGGTCGGCGACATGTTCAACACGGCGCTGAAGGACAAGGTGAACGCGCTGTGTTCGGCGCTGTCCAAGACGGTGGCCGAGGACGCGGCGGCCCCGCCCAAGGCCGAGCCGAACCGCTCCAGTTCGGGCGATTGGTGGCCGGACGGCCTGGGCCGCCCGTCGGCGACCGGGGCGCAGAATGGGATGCGCTATGCGTGCTTTCCAGACACCCACCGGGTCGCCGTGGAGCAGGCTGGACGGGTGACGTTATACGACAGCGGCGACCACCGCATTTCCGGCGTGTCGCAACAGCAGAGCGGCACGCAGGAGCTGACGTTCAGCAGCCAGAACGGAACCGTCCACGCCAGCGATTTGCCCGTGGTGCGCTGACCCGGCGGTGGTGGAGCAAAATCCCCCTTCCCTTGAGGGAGGGGCTAGGGGAGGGGTAGCAACGGCACGATAATTGGGGCCGAGGCGGTCGACGACCAGATCAATGTGTCACCCCCCTCCCCCCGGCCTCCTCAGGGGGAGGGGGAGAAGAAAGACTAGGCGGAGATCGTTTCCAGCGCCTGGTTGTTGACGACCGGGCCGGTGGCGATGGCAATCATCACCATGACCATGCTGCCGGCGATGAACATAAATACGCCAAACGTGCCGAACTCGCCGAGGAAGAAGGCGATCATGAACGAGCTGAACACGGCCGAGATCCGGCTGAACGAGTAGACGAACCCGACCGCCACAGCACGGATGCGGGTCGGATACAGCTCAGCCTGATACGAGTGGAAGGCAAACGACATGATGTTGGACGAAATCGTCAGCATCACGCCGCAGAAGATCAGGATCGCCGCCGCGGTGAATTGGCTGAACAGCAACCCGAACACGGCGATGGAGCCGGCCGCGGTGACGATCAGCCATTTGCGCTCGAACTTGTCGGCGATCGTGGATGCCAGCAGCGGCCCGAACGGGGAGGCGATGGCGATGATGAAGGTGTATTCGAGCGACTGGGTCAGCTTGATGCCTTGGCTGATCAGCAGCGTCGGCACCCAGTTGGCGAAGCCGTAGAAGCCGACCGTCTGGAACACGTTGAAGATGATCAGCATGACGGTGCGCGACAAATAGGGCGGGCGGAAGGCCTCGGTCAGCGTGCCGCGGGGGGTCACCGGCTCCGGAACGCCGGGGAGCGGCAGGGCCATGCCGTATTCGGCCATGACCCGGTCCTCGAGGGCAGCGACGATCCGGTCGGCGTCGGCGAGGCGGCCGTGGGTGGCCAGCCAGCGGGGGCTTTCCGGCACACTGCGGCGGATGAACCACACGGCGACGGCGCTGCAGGAGCCGATCAGCACGACCCACCGCCACCCCGCCAAGCCGTATAGATCGTCGTAAGGTACGAGCTGATACGAGAGGAACGCCACCACCGGCACGACTGCGAACTGGATGGTTTGGTTGATGGCGAAGGCACGGCCGCGGATCGCCTTCGGGACCAGTTCGCTGAGATAGGTGTCGATCGTGACCAGCTCGACGCCGATGCCGACGCCGGCGATGAAGCGCCACAGATCCACCCATGTCGCGGTAGTCTGGAACGCCATGATGGCCGACGAGGCGGCATACCACAGCAGCGACACAGTGAAGATGGTGCGGCGGCCGAACCGGTCGGCGACGAACCCGAACAGCATGGTGCCGACGAACAGCCCGGCAAACAGGGACGCGACGAAAGCGGCGATGCCCGATCCGAACAGGCCCGGCGTGGTCGTCAGGATATGCTCGCGCACCAGGCCTGGGGCCACGTAGCCGGTAAAGAACAGGTCGTAGAACTCGAAGAAGCCACCGAGGCTGAGCAGGACCACCAGGTTCCAGACGCTACGCGTGGCGGGGAGGCGGTCCAGCCGCGCGCCGATGTCGCCTGCTTGCATCATTTTGGTGTTTGCCTCCTTGGCTGTTTTTGGGCGGGATTCGTTCTTCGGGCTACTTAGCCACGGGGGGAATCCTGGCGCTAGCCTGCAGCGCCATATCCTCCCTCGCGAAGCGGGGGAGGGGAACCGTGCGAAGCATGGTGGAGGGGGCTCCTGGGCACGAACAATGCCGCGCTCCCTCTTCGGCTTCGCCGCCCCCTCTCCCTTGAAGAACGGGGAAGGATCAGCGCACACGGTCGCCCTAGACGGGCCGACGGCACCACGGCTTGAGATTCGCGACCCGGCGCGCCATTTGGGTCGGCATGCAAAACAACACACCCTACGACCCCGTGGGCTGGCACGGCACCACGATCCTGTGCGTGCGGCGCGACGGTCACGTGGCCATGGCCGGGGACGGCCAGGTCACTCTTGGACAGACTGTCATCAAGGGCAATGCCCGCAAGGTCCGCCGCATCGGCGCAGGCGACCGCGTGCTGGCTGGGTTCGCCGGCGCCACGGCCGACGCCTTCACGCTGCTGGAGCGGCTGGAGGCCAAGCTCGAGCGCTTCCCGAACCAACTCGAGCGCGCTTGCGTCGAACTGGCCAAGGATTGGCGCACCGACCGCTATCTCCGCCGTCTCGAGGCCATGATGGCGGTGGCCGACGCCGACCGCTCCTTCACCCTCACCGGCAACGGCGACGTGCTGGAACCGGAGGATGGCGTGATTGCGATCGGCTCCGGCGGCAACTACGCGCTGTCGGCCGCCCGCGCGCTGATGGAGCTCGACGGCTTCTCCGCCGAGGAGATTGCGCGCCGGGCCATGCGCATCGCGGGCGAAATCTGCGTCTACACCAACGCCAACGTCATCATCGAGACACTGTAATGGACGTCCCAACCTACTCCCCACGGGAGATCGTCTCCGAACTGGACCGCTTCATCGTCGGCCAGAACGACGCCAAGCGCGCGGTCGCCATTGCCATGCGCAACCGCTGGCGCCGCCAGCACGTCGCCGAGGAGATGCGCGAAGAGGTCGTGCCCAAGAACATCCTGATGATCGGCCCGACCGGCTGCGGCAAGACCGAGATCGCCCGGCGACTGGCCAAACTGGCCCAGGCACCGTTCCTCAAGGTCGAAGCCACCAAGTTCACCGAGGTCGGCTACGTCGGGCGTGATGTGGAGAGCATCGTGCGCGACCTGGTCGAGGTCAGCATCACCATGCTGAAGGAAAGCTCGCGCAAGGGTGTGCAGGCCAAGGCTGAGTCGCAGGCGGAGGACAAGCTGGTCACCGCCCTGGTTGGCGAGGGTGCCGGTGGCGACACCCGTGCCAAGTTCCGCCGCATGCTGCGCGACGGCGAGTTGGAGGAGAAGGAGGTCGAGGTGAACGTCGCCGACAGCGGCGCCGGGCCGACGGGCGCGATCGATATCCCCGGCATGCCACAGGGCCAGATGATCAACCTGGGCGAGATGATGAAGGGCATGATGGGCCGCCAGCAGAAGGCGCGGCGCATGACCGTGGCCGACGCCCGCGCCGCCCTGACGCGGGACGAGGCGGACCATCTGCTCGACACCGAGCAGGTGACCAAGGACGCCGTGTTCCACGCCGAGCAGAACGGCATCGTCTTCCTCGACGAGATCGACAAGGTGTGCGCGCGGTCCAGCGAAGGCGGCTTCCGCGGCGGCGACGTGTCCCGCGAGGGAGTGCAGCGGGATCTGCTGCCGCTGATCGAGGGCACCACGGTCACCACGAAGTATGGCCCGGTGAAGACCGACCACATTCTGTTCATTGCCTCGGGTGCGTTCCATCTGGCGAAGCCGTCGGACCTGCTGCCGGAGTTGCAGGGTCGCCTGCCGATCCGGGTGGAGTTAGCGCCGCTCTCCCGCGCCGACCTGCGGCAGATACTCGTGGAGCCGGAGCACAGCCTGCTGAAGCAGTATTCAGCGCTGATGGACACCGAGGGCGTGACGCTTGATTTCCGCGAGGACGCCATCGACGCCCTGGCCGAGTTGGCGTCCGACATCAACGACCGGGTGGAGAACATCGGCGCCCGGCGCTTGGCGACGGTGATGGAGAAACTGCTGGAGGAGATCAGCTTCACGGCCAGCGACCGCCGGGGCGAGACGGTGACGGTCGACGCGGCCTATGTGAATGAGAAGGTGGCGCCGCTGGCATCCCGTGGCGATCTTAGCCGGTTTATTCTGTAGGACTCGGGTTGATACATCTGTTATAACTTCTGCCGGGAGGTATGGCAGATGGAACTCAAGGTGATCTCTGTCGGCAACTCCCTGGGAGTCATCCTCCCACGGGAGATGGCTGCGAAGCTTGGCGTGCAGAAGGGCGATAGCCTGTACACCACCCCGACCCAGGACGGCGTGAAGCTCACTGTACACGATCCTGACCTCGAGACGCAGTTGGTGGTAGCGCGCGAACTCATGAAGAAGTGGAGGAACGTTCTGCACGAACTCGCCAAGTGACGATTTGGCTGGAGCTGAGCACCGTCGAGCAAATGCATGACGAGCAACTCGTGCAGCACGGCGGTGCGTCAGGTCTGCGCGATATGTCTTTGCTCGAGAGTGCGCTGTCCAGGCCGTTGAACCGATCCAACTATGGCGAGCCGGATATTGCCGAGCTGGGCGCCGTCTACGCGATCGGCATCGCTCGAAATCATCCGTTCGTCGACGGCAACAAACGCACTGCCTTCATGGCGATGGTGCTATTCCTGGCGCTCAATGGCGAGCCACTGGAAGCGCCGGAGGCGGAAGCGGTGGTCGCCATGCTCGACATGGCCTCAGGCGAGCTACCCGACGAAGGCTTCATCGCCTGGGTGCGGGCACACGCCGGTCACTGACGCCGGAGCCACCGTGTCCATGCAAACGCTGGCAGCCGAGGCGCTGACGGAACCAGCCCCTTCAGACTCGGTAGGTGCGCACGGGGGCTATTCGGCAGCTGCATCGGCATCTCCCGAACGCTAAGCCAGCGCGGCCGGACGCCGAACAAAGGTCGGTAGCGGCGGATCCGCACGACTTGGTCGAGGTCGTGCCAGCAGAACGCCACCTCGTCCGGGCCGGACGGGTAGGCATAGGTCAGGTAGCCGGGCGTAAATGCACCCCCCAACTTCGCCCGGTCCAGCACCTTCAACGCCGGGCTGATCAGGAGGATGGTCAGCATCTCCTTGAACTGCTCGTCGTTGTTCAGCAGCACGAGCGTGCAGCCATTCGGCAACCGGAACTGCGCCTCCACAATGCGCGCCTCTACGTCGGCGACGTGGCGTCCCTTGTGCAGCAGCATATCGAAGGAGGCGTTGCGATCCGACGCCACTTCCAGCGTGAAGTCATCCACGGTGGACATCGATCCGAAAACAGAGTCGACGTGCATGTCCATGATACAGTTAACACTCCGTTAACGGTGTTACGCAAGTTGACGATCTGCATAACCACCGTCACATCCCCGCTATGACCGATCCCTTCGTTACCCCCGCCGAGCCGACGGCCGCCGAAGCCATTGCCGCGATCGGGGAAGAACTCGCCGTGTTCGACGATTGGATGGATCGCTACCAGTTCATCATCGAGCTCGGCCGCGCCCTGCCCGCCTTCCCCGGCGAATGGGCGAACGACGCCCACCGGGTGCCGGGGTGTCAGAGCAAGGTCTGGATGGAGGCCGCGATGCAGGGCCCGGTTCTGCGCTTCGCAGGCGCGTCGGACGCGGCCATCGTGTCTGGCCTGGTCGCATTACTGCTGCGCGTATATTCCGGGCGCGACCCGGCGGAGATCGTGGCCACAGACCCAGTGTTCCTCAAGGATCTCGGCCTGCTCGAAGCCTTGTCCACCAATCGCGGCAACGGCATCGCCGCAATGGCACGCGCGATCCGGGAAGCGGCACAGTCGCAGCTGCGATCGCACCCAGCTTAGGATCCTCGACATCGCATCCGCCGGCGTGCGGGTCGGGCTGTTCACCGCCGCGTTCTTCGCAGCCGCAGGGGTCAGCACCGCTTTCCTGCCGATCTGGCTGTCCGACCACGGTATCGACGCCGGGGAGATCGGCACCGTGCTGGGTGTCGCATCCTTGGTCCGGTTGCTGGCTGTCCCGCTCTGGGGGGCGGCCGCGGACCATGTGGGGCGGCGCCGGCCAATGCTGCTGCTGGCGGCAGCTTTGTCGGCCGGAGCCGTTGCGTGCTTCCCCTTGGCGCGCGGGCTGACCCCGTTGCTACTGCTCGTGACGGTACAGGGGATCGCGTCGGCGGCGCTGACGCCTTTGGCCGATACGTTGACCTTGGCCCTGGCCGCCTTCGGACGGCTCACCTACGCCCGCACCCGGGCTTGGGGGTCGGCCGCCTATATGGTGGCAACCGCAGGGGCTGGCCCGGTGCTCGCCTGGGCAGGATCGTGGCTCGTGCCACCCCTGATCGCCGTCGGCTACGGCCTAGCGGCGGCTTTGGCCGTGGTGTTGCCCGAGCCGGACCGCGTGCCTCGCCTATCCCGCCGCACATCGGGGCTGTTGCGGTTGCGCCCGCTGCAGGTGACGATCCTGGCCAGCGCGCTGATCCAAGGCTCGCACGCAGCCTATTACGGCTTCGCGGCCCTGTATTGGCGCTCGGCCGGGCTGGGCGACACGGTCATCGGCCTGCTGATCGCCGAGGGCATCGTGATGGAGGTCGTGCTGTTTGTCTGGGGCGGTCGCTGGGCCGCGCGGCTCGGCCCGGCACGGCTGACGGCCCTGGCAGCAACCGCTTGTATCGTCCGCTGGACGGTGATGGCGAGCACAACCGCGTTGCCGCTGCTGATCCTCATTCAGACGCTGCATGCCGCCACCTTCGCCATGCAGCACCTCTCATCGATGACGATGCTGAGCCGCTACGTCCCGCCAGGCCGGGCCGCAGGGGCTCAGGCGCTGCACTCGGCTCTGGGCTTCTCCGCGCCAACGGGGCTGCTAATCTGGCTGGTGGGGCTGGGCTACGGGCGTTTCGGCGGGCTGGTGTTCCTGCCGATGGCGGCGGTGGGAGGCGCCGGATGGCTGTTGGTGTGGCCATTGGCACGGGCCGCCGACAGGTCGGCTAGGATGACGTCATGACGTCCGCCGCGTCCCGTCCAGCAACTCGATCTGCCAAGCGATCCGCAGCAAGGCATCCGGCGCACGCCCATCCGGCCGCGGCTCGTGAACGGGCGCACCTTCGGCGAGGGCTCGCAGCGCCCGCCCGATCCAGCCGCGCCACAGCAGCAGCGCGTCGCGACCGATCCCATCGACATGGCGAGGGTCCAGCTGCAATGCAGATAGCCGTCCTGCCATCCGGCGCAGGGCGGCATCCATCACCATGGCGGCCTGCAACTCCTCCCGCTGGCGCCGCCGCGGCTCGTTCAGGGCGCGGGAGATGGAGGCCTCCAGGTTATTGCTGGCGACACCGGCGGCGCGACGGGCCTGGTCCACAGCGGCACCCGTGCCCTGATCGAGCAGCAGGTTCAACTCGGCTTCGGCAAAATCGGCATGGGCGGAGATCGCCACCGTCAACTCGCGTTTCAGGCGGTCGGGCTCCCAGCTTGGCCACAGCACCATGCAGCCGAACACGGCCAGCAGCCCGCCCAACACCGTGTACAACGCGCGCAATCCGGCGATGACGAACTGGCTCATGCCGGGCCGGCTGAACTCCGTCAGCAACACCACCATTGGCGTGAGCAGTGCGATGAACACGCCGTAATTGACGGCGCGCGCGGTAAAGGCGAGCACCGCCAGCGGGAACAACGCCGCGGCGATGGTTAGTGGGGTGGTGCAGACCAGGGCCAGCACAGCCGCGACCAGACCGCCCAGCAGCGTGCCGCCGATACGCTCCACCGCCCGCTGCCAGGTGAGCGCGTAGAACGGCTGCATTGTCAGGATCAGCGTGATCGTCAGCCAGTGCTGATAGCTGCCCGTCAGCGAGAGGGTGAACGCCAAGGCCGGCCCGGCTATCACGGCGGCGCGCAGGGCGTGGCGGAACGCCGCTGACTGCCAGTTCAGGTTGGCGCGCAACGGTGTCGCGAGCCTCTGCCACGCCGAACCAGGCGGGGATGCATCCGGTAACGCACCCGGCTGCCATCCGGCGGGTGCGGTCAGGGTCAGCGCGATCCGCAGCCGCTCGAGGATGGCGTCGGTGACCGTGGCCAGCGGCGGGACCTTTCCCGCATCCGCCATCTTGTCCAGGGCCGGCCCGATCCGGGCGAGCCGTTGCACCGCGGCAGCACCTCCCCGGCCGGGGTCGTCGGCCCGTATTGCATCCGCCACCACGATCAGCGCTGGGCGGAGCAGCCGCAGGAAGCGGGACCCGGCCGCCCGGGCGGCCGGGTCCGGAGTCACTTCCAGCAGGTCCGACAGCGCGATCAGCCCGCCAAAGGTCTGCTCGACCGCCTCGATGCGAATCAGCGCCTGAAATGCGCGGGTGCTCGCCTGGCCGCGCACGCGCAAGGTGTCCTGCACGGCGGTGCGGGCACGCTCGATCGTCTCGCGTACGGCCCGGCGGTGGCCGCGGGCATGCGCCTCCCACGCCGCCGGGTCGGCGTTGCTGTCGACCAAGCCGTGCAGATCGGCCACCAAGCGGGCGGTCGAACGGTAGGCATCCGACACGGCGCGGCGGGCGGGCCGGAACGGGTGGATGCGCCAGATCACCATCGTCAACAGCACGGCCCACAGACAGCCCGCCGCGTAGAGCCCGCCCAACAGCGCCGCGTCGGTGGCCCCATGCGCCTGGTCCAAGGCGAGAACGATCACGACGACGAGCAAATTACCCACCTGCAGCGACGCCTGTCCCCAAACCCGCGCGAAGGAGCATGCGAACACGGCAAGCATGGCGACCGGAACGGCGACGCCCAGGCCCACGCCCCGCAGCAGGGCGAACCCGGCGGTGAACACCGTGCCGATGACGGTGAAGGCCAGCAGCGCCGGCAGCCGCCGCCGGATCGGGCCACCGGAATCACCCAGGCAGATCAACAGGGCGGCGAGTGCGGCCTCCAGCAACGGCGGCCATTGCAGCCACTGGTCGGCTGCCACGATGAGGGCGATGGACAAGGCGGCGCGAAATCCCTCGGCGACGCTGATCGCGCGCAAGTCGACCGCGATCGGCAGCCGGGCGAGGTTTGCCTCCGGGGTCGTGGCAAGAAGGCGCATCTAAGCGCCCCCATTGAGGGAGAGGCGATTGGTCTTACTGATCCTCCCTTGCTCTTCGCGGGGGAGGTGGCGGCGAAGCCGACGGAGGGGGCGTTTGGGCACCAATTGTGCCGTGGCTTGCCCCCTCCACCATGCTTCGCATGGTCCCCCTCCCCCGCTTCGCGAGGGAGGATTTCGCAAATGCGATCGCAGCAGCTAGGCGGCCTTCGCCATCCCGCGCAGCACGTACTGAAGGATGCCGCCGTGGCGGTAGTACTCCACCTCGTCATCCGTATCGATGCGGCACAGCGCGTGCACCGTCTCGACACTCCCGTCGGCACGGCGGATGGTCACCGGCACCGTCATGCGCGGTGTAATCGTCTCGATCCCCGTGATGTCGACAACCTCATCGCCGGTGAGCTTCAGCGTCTCGCGCGTCACACCCTCGGGGAAGGTCAGCGGCAGCACGCCCATGCCAACCAGGTTGGAGCGGTGGATGCGCTCGAAGCTCTCCACCAGCACCGCCTTGATGCCGAGCAGCATCGTGCCCTTCGCCGCCCAGTCACGCGACGAGCCCATGCCGTATTCCTTGCCGCCGAACACCACCAAGGGCACACCCTCGTCGGCATACTTCTTGGCGGCATCGAAGATCGGCATTTCGGCGCCGTCGGGGTAGTGCTTGGTCAGCCCGCCCTCCGTGCCATGCAGCATCTCGTTCTTGATGCGGATGTTGGCGAACGTGCCCCGCATCATGACCTCGTGGTTGCCGCGCCGGGCGCCGTAGCTGTTGAAGTCGCGCTGCGGCACTTGGCGCTCGACCAGGTATTCCCCCGCCGGCGACGCCTTCTTGATGTTGCCGGCCGGGCTGATGTGGTCGGTGGTGATGTTATCGCCGAACAGCCCCAGCACCCGCGCGCCGTGGATGTCGCCCTTGGCCACCGGCTCCATCGTCATGCCCTCGAAATAGGGCGGGTTCTTCACGTAGGTCGAGCCGTCGGTCCAGCCATACGTCTCGGTGCCGGCCTCGACCTCGATCTTCTGCCACTCCTCGGGGCCCTTGAAGACCTCGCCGTAGCGCTTCAGGAACTGCTCCCGCGTCAGGTCGGCGTGCACGATCGTGGCGATCTCTTCGTTGGTCGGCCACACGTCCTTCAAATACACCGGCTGCCCATTCGACCCGGTGCCGAGCGGCGCGGTGGTGATGTCCTCGTTCATCGTCCCGAGCAGCGAATACGCCACCACCAGCGGCGGGCTGGCGAGATAGTTGGCGCGCACCTGCGGATGCACCCGGCCCTCGAAGTTGCGGTTGCCGGACAGCACGGACACGGCAACCAGCTTGTTCGCGTCGATCGCCTCGCCGATCGCGGCATCGA
>CAXTCJ010000041.1:0-32043 GCA_964242215.1 uncultured Acetobacteraceae bacterium
GGCCACAAACGGATCATGGCCGTGTGGTTGGCTTCGCTCCCGGCGAGCCATCGTGCGGCGACCACCCCTCACCCCGACCCTCTCCCACAAGGGGAGAGGGAGAGAAGGTTACTGGACGGTGATGCGGGTGAGCGTCGCCACGCCTGCATCCTGTGTCCCTTGGACGCGGACCTTGGCGCCCGGCTTGGCCAGGCTACGATCCACGACATCGATGCGGGTGACGGGAATGCCGGGGTCCACCACCAGCTCGGACTTGCCGCCCGCGAAGGTGACCTCGAGGTCGTTGCTGCCGTTAGCGACCGCCGCGCCGGTGACCACCGCGTTGGTCATCGTCTGCGCCTGCGGGTCGTTCATCGGCCGCTGACCCTCGCCGAGGCCGCGCATGGCGGGCGGAAAGATGCGCAGTTCCGTCGAATGCAGCTTGCCGTCCCGTGCGCGCCGCGCGGCCGAAGCCACGAAATCGTCCGGCTTGATGTCGGCGAGGGTGGCGGGCTTGTTCTGCACCACGAGCACGTTCGGGCCGAGCTTGAAGCTTTGCGGCGCCCCGCCGTCATCCGGCTGCACGGTGACTGAACTGGCGTCGATCTGCCCGATGGTCCCGAGCATGTTGACGGGGCCGGTACCTTGCGCCGACGCCGAGGCCGCACCGAACACTGTCATGGCTGCGAGAAGCATGGATTTTGCCGTCATCGCCAATCCCTCCTGGACATTTGGCGATGGCCTGCCGGGTGAACTGGCCGGAGTCAATCACCTCCCCCTCCCCTTGAGGGAGGAGGCCGGGGGAGGGGTAGCCACACGCAGAGACCTGTGCCCCAAGCTTACCCCTCCCCTTGCCCCTCCCTCAGGGGAGGGGGACTTTCTTCACTTTGCATTTAGCCCGCCCCCAGCGTCTCCAGCGCCGCCCGTCGGTCGAACAGCCGCAGCAACAGCCGAGCCGCCATACCGCGCTCGCTCTCCAGCTTCGGGTCGCGGTCCAGCAGAACCGCTGCATCCTGGTTGGCCATCCGCAGCATCCCGTCCTGCGCCTCCGGATCCGACAGGCGAAAACCCGGCAGCCCGGATTGCCGCTTGCCCAGTAGATCGCCACCCCCGCGCAGACGAAAATCCTCGTCGGCGATGGTGAACCCGTCCTCGGTGTCGCGCAGCAGCGTCATGCGGCGGCGGCCGGTTTCGGTCAGGCCGTCCTCGTGCAGCAGCAGGCAGTAGCTCTGCGCCGCCCCCCGCCCGACGCGGCCCCGCAACTGGTGCAACTGCGCCAGGCCGAACCGGTCCGCGTGCTCGACCACCATGACGCTGGCGCCGGGCACGTCGACGCCCACCTCGATCACCGTCGTGGCCACCAGCAGCCGCGTGCGCCCGGCGCTGAACGCGGCCAAGGCGGCGTCGCGCACCGCCCCGTCCTGCTGGCCATGCGCCAGGCCGACCCGGTCGCCGAATCGGGCGCGCAGGGTGGCGAAGCGGTCCTCGGCGGCGGCGATGTCGGTCACCAGGCTCTCGGTCACCATCGGGCACACCCAGTACACCTGCTCGCCCCGATCCAGCGCGCGGCCGATGCCGTCCGTCACGTCGTCCAGCGTGGCCAGCGAGTGCAGGGTGGTGCGGATCGGCTGCCGCCCGGCCGGCTTCTCGGTCAGTCGGCTGACGTCCATCTCGCCCCATTGCGTCAGCAGCAGGGTGCGCGGGATCGGGGTCGCGGTCATCACCAGCAGGTCGGTGCGCTCGCCCTTGCCGCCCAGCAACATGCGCTGCTCGACGCCGAAGCGGTGCTGCTCGTCGATCACGGCCAGGCCCAGATCGCGGAACTCCACGTGGTCCTGGAACAGCGCGTGGGTGCCGACCACGATCGGCAGCCTGCCGTTGTTGAGCGCGAGCAACAGGTTACGCCGCTCCGCCCCCTTCACCGACCCGGTCAGCAATCCGACCGGGCAGGGGGCCAGCCGCTCCAGCGTGCGCAGGTGCTGCTTGGCCAGCACCTCGGTGGGCGCCATCAGCGCCGCCTGCGTTCCCGCCTCCACCGCCCCCAGCATGGCCAGCAGCGCCACCAGCGTCTTGCCCGAGCCCACATCGCCCTGCAGCAGGCGCAACATGCGGCGCGGGGCGGCCATGTCGGCGTCGATTTCGCCCAGGGCCTGGTGCTGGCTGGCGGTGGGCGGGAAGCCGAACCGCTCCAAAGCCTCCGTCCGCAGCCGCCCGGTGGCGAGCAGGGCACGGCCGGGGCGATGCTTCTCCCGCGCCTTCATCCAGGCCATGGCCAGTTGGTGGGCCAGCATCTCGTCGTAGCCGAGTCGGGCCCGGTGCAGCGGCGTCGGCGGCTCGAGCGGGCATTGCAGCCCCACCAGCGCCTCGCGGAAACTGGGCCAGTTCTGCCGGCGGAGCAGGGGGGCGTCGTGCCACTCCGGCAGATCCGGCACGCGGGCGGCGGCGGCGCGCATGGCGGTGCGCAACTCGCGGGCGGAGAGCCGGGCCGTCATTGGCCACACCGGGTCGACCGGGGGGATCAGCGCCTCGTCCGCCTGCGGGACGGCATAGGCCGGGTCGCGCATGGACAGGCGGTTGCCGAACGCCTCCACGCGGCCGTTGACGGTGAGCTTGGTGTTCGGGGCGGCGCGCACCAGGGCGGCGAGGCGCTGCTTGTCCCAGATGGCGATCTCGGCGAACGCGGTGCCGTCGGTCACGCGCACGCGCCACGGGTGGGTGGGCTTGCTGGCCGGTTCGTGGCCCACGACGTCGACCCCCCAGGTGACGACCTGCCCGGCCAGGGTGTCGCGCAACGTGGCGCGGGTGCGGCGGTCGATGAAGCTGTCGGGCAAATGGAACAGCAGATCCCGCACTCGGCCGCCGCCGGTCAGCCGGGCAAGCTTCTCCGCCGTGACGGGGCCCACGCCGCGGAGGTCGGAGACGGGGGCGAGCAGCGGGGCGAGCGGGTCGTCCAAACGGGGGCGGGTCCTGGGGTTTGCGGAGCGGAACCGCCTCTTAATCATGGGCGGCGCTGATTGCCAGGCGCGTGCCGTCAAATTGCCGGGTCGTTAACGGTCTGCTTACCAATCCCGAGGGATAACGGCGTGCCGATCAACCACGGAGCGAACCGCGATGCGCCGACTCATCCTACTTGCGTCAATCACACTCGCATGCAGCGGCGGGTTGGCCCGTGCCGCGGATCGCCATGTCGATATCGTCAACAAGACCGGCATGACCATGACGAAATTCTACGCCTCCAACACCGGTGCCAACTCGTGGCAGGAGGACATCCTCGGTCGCGACACGCTGGATGACGGAGACACGATTGCGATCAACATCGACGACGGGACCGGCGCCTGTAAGTTCGACTTCAAGGCCGTGTTCGAGAACGGCCACGACCTAGTGCGCCGGAGCATCGACGTCTGCGAGCTGAGCTCGTTCACGTACAATCCGTAACCGCCGGTTCGATCTGAGGATATGGGGCCATGAAGCAGTTCTTCGTCGCCATGGTGATGGCGTGCCTATTGGTGCTGCCGGTCGCAGCCCGCGACATCGCCCTGCCGGTGAAGCACCCCGCCGTGACCGTTACCATTCCAAGCGGATGGAAAATGGAGGAGATCGAGTATGGCTGGAGCGCGATGTCTCCGGGCAAAGACGTGTTCTTCTCGATCGAGTCCGCTAGCTCCAAGACGCTCGATGCCCTCCTGAAGGCCAACAAGGATTGGATGGACGAGAACAAGATCAAGCAAGTCAACCCGCAAAAGTCCGAGGAGGATTTCAACGGCATGTCGGGCACGTTGCTTCGGTTCGACACCACCGATGACGACGGTCCGACGCGGGTCGACTTCGTCATGCTCCCCGGTGGCCCGGACAGCATGGTGATGCTCACGCTCTGGGGATCGGCCAAGGAGCGGGCCGACCATCGCTCGGACGTCGAGGCCCTGATGAAAAGCGTCCGCCCCGCGTCCTGATCAGGGCTTCTCCCAAACTAGGGCTAAAGGGGATGCTCTGCTCATCAGGGTTGGCCCCTCTCACAGGGCAGGGCCCTACTCGTCGTCCGATAGTTCGACCTCGATCCGGTTGCGGCCCTGATGCTTGGCCCGGTACAGCGCCCGGTCAGCGGCCGCCAGCAACGTTTCCGACGTGATGTCCGGACGCGTGCTGCGCGATACCCCGACACTTACCGTCAGGCGGTGGGCCGTATCGGCCTCGGGCATGAAGCTCATGTTCTGGATCGAGACTCGCAGGCGTTCGGCCGCACGGACGGCGTCACTGGCAGACGCGCCAGCCATCACGACCACGAACTCCTCGCCGCCATAGCGTGCCAGGCTGTCGAATACCCGGGTCCGGCTGCGCAGTGTCTCGGCCACCTGCTTCAGCACCTGGTCGCCGGTCGCGTGCCCCCAGCGGTCGTTCACCATTTTGAAGTGGTCGATGTCGATCATCATCACCACGATGCCGGCCGGCTGCCCGGCCGCCAGCAGCCCGCCGAGGTGCCGCATCAGGTAGCGGTGGTTGTACAGCCCCGTCAGCGGGTCGGTCAGCGCCAGTTCCAGCGCGTGGCCCAAATCGGCGCGCAGTCGATCCTGGTAGAATTTGCGCCGGATTTGGTTGCGCGCCCGCACCCGCAACTCGTTCTCGTCCACCGGGCGGAGCACCCAATCGTTGGCGCCGAGGTCGAAGCCGCGTAGCAGCCGGTCGTGCTGCTCCGGTTCGGCCACGAGCAGTAGCGGGATCTCCATCGTGGCCCGCTCGGCGCGTAGGCGGGAGGCGAGCCGCAGAGGATCATCGCCGGCGATCGACAGGCTGAGCACGATCAGGTCGAAGCTGATGCTGTCCGACATTGCGAGCGCCTCTGTCTCGGATCGCGCCCTGGCCGGGATAATGCCTTCGCGCGACAAGGCCTCCTGTGCGTTCAAGGCACCCAAATCCCAGTCGTCCACCACCAACGCCCGAGCGCCGGCTACGGAAAACTCCTGCCGGGATCCGCCTGACAGGCCCAAAGCCTGCGCCGTGTCGCCGCGCACCCGCCACTCGTCGAGCAGCCGCTTCAGCCGCACCAAGCCCCGCACCCGGGCCAGCAGCGTGTCGTATTCCAGCGGCTTGGTGAGGAAGTCGTCGGCGCCGACCTCGAGCCCTTGCAGCCGCTCCGTCGGGTCGCCGAGCGCTGTGACCATGACGACCGGGATGTGGGTCGTCATATTGTCCGACTTGAGGCGCCGGCACGTCTGGTAGCCGTCCATGCCGGGCATCATGACGTCCAGCAGGATCAGGTCCGGCTGCCACGAATGCGCCAGCCGCAAGGCCTCGAAGCCGTCCTGGGCACACTCGACCTGGTAGTACTCGGCCACCAGCTTGGCTTGCAGCAGCTTCGTGTTGGCCGGGACATCGTCAACGATGAGAATGCGGGCGGTCATATACTGTGATTCCAGTGCCCGGCGCGGAGCGTCGTCGGTTTTGGCGATGATAGATGGCCCGCGACTTTCACGGAAGCAAATGCCGGACCTTTCATAAGGATGCCAGCTGCGCTAGGTCAAAACGCGAATTACAGTGTTGGCCAAGGCAAAGTGACAGAATGATGAAGCAAATGTTTCAACATGCCGCTCCCTCTCAAACATTGTCCGAGAGAGTTGCCACAAAGGATAACGAAGGCTTTCGCCTATTCTTGAAGCGTTGGGCCGCCAACCCGCTGCAGATGGGCTCCGTCGTGCCGTCGTCGCCAGCCCTGTGCAACCGGGTCGCAGCCCAGGTGAGGCGCGCACCGGATGAGGCAGTGTTGGAACTTGGCGCCGGCACCGGCGTGATCTCCCGCGCCCTGATCGCGAGCGGCGTGCCGGCCAACCAATTGTTCGCAATGGAAATTGTTGCAGACATGGCGAGTCATCTGCGCCAGATCCTGCCGGGAGCCCACGTTCTGACGGGTGACGCGCGCAATCTGCCGGACCTGTTGCCCGCTTCATGGCATGGCCGGATCGGCACGGTCGTGTGCGGCATCCCGCTCGTTCTACTGCCGCTGATCGAGCAGCGCCGTTTCATCGACGCCATCGAAACAGTGGCGCCCGGCCGCGGTTTTTTACATTACAGTTATTGTGCGACGTCGCCATTGCCATGGAAGAGGCACGGCTTGGTGGCAAAACGCGAAGCCTGGACGCCGCTGAACTTTCCGCCAGCCAGTGTCTGGCGCTACACCCCGCGCTGACGCCACTCGTTTCGTGTGCGGTGGATAACCGCAGCGTCGCCATCACACGAAGGGCGACAGCGACCCGAATATCAGTCGACCGCTACCATCACGTCGCTGGCCTTCACCACCGCGCTCACCTTCATGCCGGCCTTCAGCCCTAGTTCCTCGACCGATTCATTCGTGATCGATGCCGTCACGATGGCGCCGCCGACATCGATTTTCACATGTGCCGTCGTCGTTCCGAGTTGAACCGCCACAACCGTGCCCGGCAGGACGTTTCGCGCGCTGATCTTCATGAGTATTGACCTTTACCATTGTTAAGTCGGCATTAGGGCGAGCGGTCGCTTATACGAGCGAACTCATGACCGCCGTCGCTTTGTTCTTAGCACGAGCGCTCCGTTGCTGCCACTCAAGGCGGCTCAGCGTGCGAGTAGCGCACCTAGCGCGTTCAGAGCGCCGGCGCCCTGGACCGCCGTGCTCGCCTCGATGGCGCGGTATTGCCGCACGACTTCCATGCCCATCGGCAACAGTATGGCTCCGCCACCATTCGCACCGCCGGGCCGCGCGGCGACGAGCGGGCCGGTGAAGCTGGTGTTCAGCGCGTCCACCAACAGCCAGGCGCGCCGATAGCTCATGCCCATCACCCGCCCGGCGGCGGAGATCGAGCCGTGCTCGCCGATCAACTCCAGCAGCCGGATCTTGCCGGGGCCGAGCGTCGCCTTTCCGGCCACGTCGAGCCGGAGCGTCACGCGCAGCGCGGGGGGAGTGTCCTCTGGCATCGCTGAGTTCTCTAGCCGGACTGCGTGCGGTTGCAAAATTCCACTAGCGCGCTTGTCAGTGGTGTTTCACAGTTGCATACCGTTCGTGCAACGCAGCCATGTGTATGGAGAGAAGTTCTGCCATGATCACTCGTCGATCCGCTGCCCGGCTGCTTGCCGGAACCGCCATCGCCTCGACCGTCGGCGGGCAGGCCTTCGCCGCTGCCGACAAGACCGTGCAGATGGGCCTGAACTTCTCGCTGACCGGCGGTGATGCCGACAGCGCGCAGCACATGCGCGACGGCGCGCTGATGGCGATCGACGAGGCGAATGCCAAGGGCACCGTCAAGGGTTACAAGATCACGCCGATGGTGTTGGACGACGCGACCGCCACGGCGGGCCAGTACGACCCGGCTCAGGCCGCCACCAACGCCCGCAAGTTCGTGTCCGACAAGACGGTCATCGGGGTGATCGGCCCGCAGATGAGCGGTGCCGGCAAGGCCATGGCGCCAATCCTGAGCCAGGGCAACCTCGCCATCATCACGCCCTCGGCGACCAACCCCGACCTCACCGATCCGAAATTCGCGGCGCAGTATCGCCCGGGCGGCAAGGCAGTGTTCTTCCGCACCGTGACCACGGACGCGTTCCAAGGCCCCAACATGGCAGACTTCTTCGCCGAGAAACTGGGCGTGAAAGCCATCTACATCCTCGACGACCAGGGCGCTTACGGCGTGGGGTTGGCCGATGCGTTCCAGAAGCGCATCGCGGCGAAAGGCGTGAAGGTGCTCGGCCGCGACCAACTCGACCCCAAGAACGCCGACTATTCCAGCATCCTGACCAAGATCAAGTCCATGAATGCCGACAGCCTGTACTATGGCGGCGTCGGCACGGCGGGTGTGAAGGTAATCAAGCAAAGCTACGAAATCCTGCCCGACATCAAGAAGGGCGGCGGCGACGGCTTATACGGGGCGGACCTGCTGAAGGGCGCTGGCTTCCCCGCGATCCAAGGCTGGTACGCCACGATCGCCTCGCCGCATCTCTCGGACGACACGAAGCTGGCGGCCTGGATCAAGGCGTTCAAAGACAAGTACAAGTACGCCCCGGAAGACTATACCATCACGGCCTACGACGGCGCCCAATGCATCATCCAGGCCATGGAGAAGATCGCGGCGAGCGGCAAGCCGATCACCCGTGACGCCGTTCGGGACGCGTTGCAGAGCGGGAAGTTCACCACGCTGCAAGGCCCGGTGAGCTTCGACGCGAATGGCGACATCGAGAGCAAGGTCGTCAGCGTCTTCCAGTGCCAGAAGAACGACAGCGGCGCGCTCGACGACGTGAGCCTGCAATTCAAATACATCGGGGTGGCGCCCACGGCCTGAGGCGCCGGCGTGACCAATTTCGACCTGCTGTTGCAGCAGACCATCAACGGCGTGAGCCTCGGCGCGATGTATGCACTCATCGCACTGGGGTTCACCCTGGTCTATGGCATCATGGAGCTGATCAACTTCGCCCACTTCAACGTCTTCATGGTGGGCTCGTTCATCGCGATGTACGTGATGCAGGCGTTCGGCGTGTCCGGCCAAGAAACGGTTATGTCGGGCTGGCCGCTGGTGGGCGTGCTAGTGGCTGCGCTCGGCGTCACGATGATCGGGTCGGGAGTGCTCGGCGTCGTGATCGAGCGGCTGTCGCTACGCCCTTTGCGCGGGGTGAAGGGGCCGTCGGCGATGATCACCACCATCGGCGTGTCCTATATCCTGTTCAACTTGGTGCTGCTGTTCCTCGGGGCGGATTCCAAGAACTACCCCAACCCGCTGCCGCCGCTGACCTTCGCGATCGGTGGCGCGGTGCTGCGATTGCGCGAGGTGCTGATCTGGATCATTTCCGGCGTGCTGATGACGGCGCTGTGGGTCTTCACCCGCCGCAGCCGCATGGGTAAGGCGATGCGCGCCACTGCCCAGGATCCGGAGGCCGCCCGCATGATGGGCGTCGACGTGGACCGCGTCATCATGACGGCTTTCTTCGTAGGATCCGCCTTAGCCGGGGCAGGGGGGATGATCTTCGGCCTGTATTACAACTTCACCAGCTTCGTGGTCGGATACAGCGCCGGGCTGCGCGCGTTCACGGCGGCGGTGCTCGGCGGCATCGGCAATGTGCCGGGGGCGATGCTGGGCGGCATGATCATCGGCCTGATCGAAACACTGAGCGGCCAGGTCGTTTCCGTGCGTTGGACGGATGTGATCATCTTCTCGCTGCTGGTGCTGGTCCTGGTATTCCGCCCGGCGGGATTGCTGGGCCGCATGGCGCCGAACAAGTCCTGATGTCGGGAATGATGACGGCCTTGCGGCGGCCATTCGCCCGCATTGCGCCAGCCCGATTGCGCGCGGCCGGAACCTCGGCCGTGGCACTCGGAGCCATGCTGTTCCCGATCATCAGCGGCGACGATGCGAACATCGACTCCGCTGCGAACGCGATGTCCTACGCGGCGCTGGCGCTGGGGTTGAACATCGTCGTCGGCATGGCCGGTCTGCTCGACCTCGGCTACGCGGCGTTCTTCGCGATCGGCGCATATTTCTACGGCATTCTCTCCTCGTTCCAGATCCAACCGGAATGGTCCTCGTTCTGGGAGCCGTTCTCCTATCTCGGCCTCGTCGCGCGCATTCCCGGGCCCGGCACGGTGGACGTGGTGCACACCACGCTGTCGTTCTGGCTCGCCATTCCGCTGGCCGGCGCGTTCGCCGCCTTGTGCGGCGTCGTCTTCGGCGCACCGACCTTGCGGCTGCGCGGCGACTATCTCGCCATCGTCACCCTCGGCTTCGGCGAGATCGTACCGATCATCGCGCGCAACTGGACCAGCGCCACCAACGGCGCCATGGGCCTGAACGGCGTGGCACCGCCGAGCCTAGGCGGCGTAAGCTTCGGGGTGGACTCCACACCGTACTACTATGTTGCCGTGGCGTTGGTGGCTGCGCTGATCTTCATCAGCATCCGCTTGCGGGACAGCCGGATCGGGCGCGCGTGGATGGCGATCCGCGACGACGAGATTGCAGCTGGCGCGATGGGCGTGAACCTCGTGCGCTTCAAGCTGCTTGCGTTCGCCATAGGCGCATCCTTCGCCGGCATGACGGGCACGTTCTACGTCGCCAAGCTGCAAACCGCGACGCCGGAAATGTTCGGCTTTCCCGTCTCGGTCATGATCCTGGTCATGGTCGTTCTCGGCGGCATGGGCAGCGTGTGGGGCGTGGTGCTCGGCGCCATGATCTTGCAGCTGCTGCAATCCTGGTTCCTGCAGGACCTGACGCAGTGGCTGCACCTACTCGGCGAGTGGGTCGGCAGCGACGCGTTGCAGGCCGTCGACCTCACGCAGTCGATCGAGCTGATCTTCGGCATCATACTCGTGCTGATGATGCTGTACCGCCGCGATGGCCTGATTCCGGCGCATCGCCGTGCCACCGCCCTGACCTTCGAGCAGCAGCACGCCGTCGTGGAGCGCGTGTCCAACTTCGCCCTACCCGGCATTGCGCCGCCGGAGGCGCGCGGTGGCCCGTTGCTCGAGGTGCGGGATGTCACCGTCCGGTTCGGCGGATTGGTGGCGCTGAACTCGATCAGCATCACCGTGCCCGAGGGCGGCGTGCTGGCCGTCATCGGGCCGAACGGCTCGGGCAAGTCGACGCTGTTCAACGTGATCACCGGGCTGACCCCGGCAGCCTCCGGCTCTATCAAGTTCGGCGGCACGGAACTGATCGGCCTGTCGCCGGATCGCATCCTGAAGACGGGGGCGGCGCGGACGTTCCAGAACATCCGCTTGTTCAACAACCTGTCGGTCATGGATAACGTGCTGGTCGGCGCCCATAGCCGCCTGCGCAGCGGCCCGGTCCGCTCCGTACTGCGTCTGCCGGTCACACGGCGGGAGGAGCGTGAAGCCAAGGACCGGGTTATGGAAATCCTATCCCTGTTCGGCAACCGTTTGGTGCCACGGGTGGACCAGCCGGTCTCCGCACTGTCCTACGCCAATCGCCGCCGGGTCGAGATCGCGCGCGCGCTCGCCTCGGGCCCACGGCTACTCATGCTGGATGAACCGACCGCCGGCATGAACCCGGCGGAAACGATGGAGTTGGCGGAGCAATTGAAGCAACTGCACACGCTGGGGCTCAGCATTCTGGTGATCGAACACAAGCTCGACGTCGTGGTGCGCCTGGCCGACACGGTCGTGGTGTTGGACCATGGCGAGAAGCTGACCGAAGGGCTGCCCGACGAGGTGCGCCGTAACGAGGCGGTGCTCGACGCCTATCTCGGCCGCAGCCATACCGCCGCGGTGGAAAGCATCGCCGTTGCCTGACATGATGTCGGCCAATCCCTCGCTGCTCGAGTTCCGCCAGGTCAACACGCATTACGGCGACCTGCACGTGCTCAAGGACGTGAACTACAATATCGCGCCCGGCGAGATCGTTTGTCTGCTAGGCGGCAACGCCTGCGGCAAGTCGACGACGATGAAGACGATCATGGGCATCGTGCGCCCGACCACCGGCACTGTGATGTTCGACGGCAAGCCGATCGAACGCCTGTCCACGGCCGAACGCGTTCGCCGCGGCCTGGCGCCGGTGCTCGAGGCGCGCCGGCTATTCCCGCGCATGACCGTGTTCGAGAACCTCGAGATGGGCGCCTACACCCGCAAGAGGGGCCCGGAGTTCGACGAAGATCTGGAGCGGGTTTACGGGCTGTTCCCGCGCGTGAAAGAGCGCCGCAGCCAGGTGGCAGGCACGCTGTCCGGCGGCGAGCAGCAGATGGTGGCGATCGGCCGCGCGCTAATGGCACGGCCCCGGCTGATCTGCATGGACGAGCCCTCGATGGGACTGTCGCCGCTGTTCGTAGAGCAGACCTTCGCGATCATCCAGGCGATCAACCGCCAGGGCACGACCATCTTCATGGTGGAGCAGAACGCCAACATGGCGTTGCAGATCGCGCACCGGGCCTATGTCCTGCAGACCGGGCAGGTGGTGCTGAGCGGCACCGCGGCCGAGATGCGGGTCAACCCGGTGATCCGCGAGGCGTATCTCGGGGAAATGGCGGTCAGCTAACATTATACCGTCGTGCCAGGGCCAGACCCTGGTATTCACGACGTTCCGCAGACACCGGGCCGGCCGTGTTGTTTGAGATATTGCCGGACACTATCGACGTCATCAGCCCAACCCCGTGGATACCAGGCTCAAGGCCTGGCATGACGTCCCTCTGCATGCAGAGGTGACACGATGACCGTTTCGTTCCAGGGCCGCCCCGGCGCCTATTCTGATCTTGCCTGCCGCGCCGCATTACCCGGCCGTCCCACGTTGCCCTGCGACACGTTCGAGGGCGCGATCGACGCGGTCAAAAGCGGCGCCGCGGACCTCGCCATGCTGCCGTGCGAGAACAGCCTGGCGGGCCGCGTGCCGGACATCCATTCGTTGTTGCCGGGCAGCGGCCTGCACATCGTCGGCGAACATTTCCAACGCGTGGAGCACTGCCTGCTGGGGGTGCGAGGTTCCACAATCGGGGATGTGCGCCGGATCCATTCCCACGCGGTGGCGCTGGGACAGGTGCGGCACATCATCCGCGAATTGGGCGTGTTGCCGGTGATCGAAGCCGATACGGCCGGGTCGGCGCAGATGGTGGCGGCGCTCGGAAACAAGGCAGATGCCGCCATCGCCTCCTCGTTGGCCGCGGAGCTGTACGGCTTGGATATCCTGCGGTCCAACGTGGAAGATTCCAAGGACAACACGACGCGCTTCTACATCACGGCGAAGCACCCCGCGCCGCGGCCGCCGGACGAGGGCGTGATCGTGACCACGTTTATCTTCCACGTCCGGAACGTACCGGCAGCGCTGTACAAGGCGCTCGGTGGGTTTGCGACCAACAACGTGAACATGACGAAGCTGGAAAGCTACATGCCGGCCGGTCAGTTCACCGCCACGCAGTTCCTATGCGACGTGGAGGGCCATCCCGACCACGCCAACGTGGCGCGCGCGCTGGAGGAGCTGAACTTCTTCTGCCGCGAGACGAAGATGCTCGGTGTGTATCCCGGCGCTGCAAGACGGTTGACGGAGAAGCTGTGAGCGCTGTGCCAATGCTTTTCTTCTAGGCAGGTAGAGTGGGTATCTGCCAATGAACTAGGCAAACATTCAGGATCACCAAAGGTTCTGCCTAATTCCCGTACCATGCTCCTTGACAGTTGGGGATCGGCTGCCCTTCAATCTCCATAATGGCGGGATGGCGAAAGATGGTTGGCGCCGTCTGCTGCCCGCTTCCGAGGGATGGGACAGCAACGTGTCGACAAGCCGGACAGGCTTGCACAAGGGGTGCCGTTTCGATGTCGTACTCCGGTGTAGGCGACTTCGCATAAGCGACCGCTGTACGAACGCAGTCGCCCGCCGAGGCGATCCGAAGGTCGTTGACCCCCGCCATCATCATGAAGGAAGCCGAATGTCGCCTGTCACCCGCCTGATCGCCCGATGCTTGATCGCGGCAGCGCCTGCCATCGCCTGCCTGCAAGTGCATCCAGCCGCCGCCGAGGGTGTGCTGACCGTCGCGATGACGGCGGGTGATCTACCGGTGACGACGGGCAACCCCGATCAGGGTTTCGAAGGCTTCCGCTTCGTCGGCTTCAATCTATACGACGCGTTGATCAACTGGGATCTGTCGAAGAAAGACCAGGCGTCCGACATCAAGCCGGGCCTAGCCACCGAGTGGCACATCGACCCGAACAATCACAAGCGCTGGATCTTCACGCTGCGCCAGGGTGTGAAGTGGCACGATGGCTGCGATTTCAACGCCGACGACGTGGTGTGGAATTTCGGCCGCATCGCCGATCCGAAGGCGCCGCAATTCTACACGCAACAGTTCGCGCTCTCGCGGGCGTATCTCACGAACTACGACAGCATCGAGAAGATCGACGACCACACGGTCGCAATCAACACGAAGTTCGTGGAGTCGTTGTTCCCCTATGACATGTCCTACGTGCTGATGATCAGTCGCTGCCGAGCCGAGGCGCTGCACAACGACTGGAACGCTTATGCCGCCCAGCCCTCCGGCACCGGGCCATACAAGTTCGCCAGCATGACCGCCCACGAACGTATGGAGCTGCTGCCGAACAAGGATTATTGGGACAAGGACCGCGTTCCCAAACAGGACCGCCTGATCTTGCTGCCGATGCCGGAGGCGGCGACACGCACCGCGGCACTGCTGTCCGGCCAAGTGAATTTCATCGAGGCCCCAGCGCCGGATGCGATCCCGGTGCTCAAGCGTGCCGGTATGCAGATCGTCACCAACACGTATCCGCATAATTGGCCATACATCCTGAACTTCACCCACGGCCCGTTCATGGACCTGCGGGTTCGGCAGGCTGCGAACTACGCCATCAACCGCGACGACGTGGTGGATCTCGTCGGTGGGCTCGCCACCCCGGAATACGCCGAGGTGCCTCCGAGCCTGCCGTATTACGGCCATCCCGAGATCTACGAGTTCGACCCGGCGAAGGCCAAGGCGCTGCTGAAGGAAGCCAACTGCCTGCCGTGCAAGATCACGTTGGCGATTTCCACCTCCGGCTCCGGCCAGATGCAGTCGCTGCCGATGAACGAGTTGGTCAAGCAGCAATTGGAGGATGTCGGCTTCCAGGTGACGCTGGACGTGATGGACTGGAACGCTCTGCTGGACGTCAGCAGGTCCGGCGTGCCGAAATATCCGAACATCGACGGACTGAACGCCTCGCGCGGCCTGCTCGACCCGGTGAGCGCCATCATCAAGCCGGTCGCCACCGCGTATTGGTCGCCCGCCGGCAGCAATTGGGGCCATTTCAGCACACCGGAAGCCGACGGTTTGGTGAAGCAGATATTCGAGGAGTTCGACCCGGCCAAGCGCATGGTGCTGCTGACCAAGCTGCACGAGTACGAGTCCGCGCAGGCCCTGATGATCTTCGTCGTGCACGACCTGAACCCACGCGCCCTGTCGCCCAAGGTGCACGGGTTCGTGCAGGCGCAGAACTGGTTCCAGGACCTGACCCCGATCAGCGTCTCGCCATGAGGCTCGCTTCCGGGGTTAGAGCCGCTGTCGTCGCGCTGGCCGTAACGACGGCGCATGCCGCCGAGGCAGCCGGCGTGGTGACAGTCGCCATGACGGCCGGCGAAGTGCCGATCACCACCGGCACGCCCGACCAGGGATTCGAGGGCTACCGCTTCGTCGCTCTCAACCTCTACGACGGCCTGGTGAATTGGGACCTGTCCCGTTCCGACCAGGCGTCGGATATCAGCCCGGGGCTCGCGACCGCGTGGCATGTCGATCCGGACAACCACAAGCGGTGGCTGTTCGATCTGCGGCAGGGCGTGAAGTGGCATGATGGCTGCGACTTCACCGCCCAAGACGTGGTGTGGAATTTCGCTCGGCTGATGGACAACAAGGCGCCGCAATTCGACACCTTCCAATTCGCCCTCACCCGCGGCTACCTGACCAGCGTCGCGGGCGTGACCGCCGTCGGTGACAACCAGATTGCGGTCGAGACCAAGGCGCCCGACAGCTTGCTGCCGTACGAGCTCAGCTACGTGCCGATGATCAGCCGCTGTCGGGCCGAGGCGCTGCACGACGACTACACCGCCTATGCGACGCAGCCCTCTGGCACCGGGCCGTATCGCTTCGACAAACTGGTTCCGCACGAGCGGCTCGAGTTGGTGCCGAACACCGGGTATTGGGACCACGACCGCATCCCGAAGCAGGACCGGCTGGTACTGCTGCCGATGCCGGAGGCCAACACCCGCGTCGCGGCGCTGCTCTCGGGCCAGGTGAACTTCATGGAGGCGCCGCCGCCCGACGCGGTCGCGCGGCTGAAATCAGCCGGCATGCAGATCTTCACCAACATCTATCCGCATGTCTGGGCGTATCAGCTCAACTTCGTCACCTCGCCGTTCAAGGATCTGCGGGTGCGCCGCGCCGCCAACCTCGCGATCAACCGCGCTGACGTAAAGGAACTGCTCGGCGGCCTGATGGAGCCGGCGTATTCCACCATCCCGCCAAGCACGCCGTACTACGGCCACCCGGTGAAGTACGAATACGACCCGAAACGCGCCCACGCTTTGTTGCAGGAAGCCGGCTGCCTGCCCTGCGACATCACGTTCGTGATCTCCACCTCCGGTTCTGGCCAAATGCAGCCGTTGCCGATGAACGAGCTGATCAAGGCCGAACTCGAGGAAGTCGGCTTTCGCGTGAAGCTCGATGTGATGGACTGGAATGCGCTGGGCCAAGTCGGCCGTGACGGCATCGACAAGAACCCGGGCGATGCTGGCATCAATGCCAGCAAGGCGGTGGGCGATCCGTTCTACGGCCTGATCCGCCATGTCAGCCGGGCACAATGGGCGCCGGCCGGCAGCAATTGGGGCCACTACGAGGATGCTCAGACCGAGGACCTGGTGGCCAAGATCAGCGCCGAGTTCGATGCCGAGAAACGCACCGAACTGCTCACGCAACTCAACGAGCGCATGAACGACCAGGCCGTGATGATTTGGGTCGCACACGACGTCAACCCGCGTGCGCTGTCACCCAAGCTGCACGGTTTCGTCCAGGCGCAGAGTTGGTTTCAGGATCTGACGAAAATCTCTGTCTCCCCTTAGGAGAAAGCTATGATCGGCTACATCCTACGCCGTATCCTGTTCGCCATCCCGATCGCGCTGGGAGTGAGCATCGTCTGTTTCTCCCTGGTGTATTTGGCGCCGGGTGACCCGCTGCAGACGGTGCTGCCGCCCGACGCCACCGCGGAGACGATCGCCATCGTCAAGCACGCCTATGGCTTCGACCGACCTATCCCCGTGCAATACGTGATCTGGCTGTGGCACGTGCTGCACGGTGATTTCGGCCGCTCCATCGCTACGCAGCGTCCCGTGACGCTCGAGGTGTTCGGCTCCGTCGCGAACACCGGAATGCTGGCGCTGTTCGCGGTGCCGGTCTCGTTCCTCGTGGGCGGCACGATGGGCGTGATCGCCGGCTGCTTCCCGGGGCGCTGGCTCGACCGCGGTGTTACGGGCGCCGCCGTCATCGGGGTCAGCCTGCCGAATTACTGGTTGGGGTTGGTGCTGGTGATCGTCTTCGCGGTCGAATTCATGGTGCTGCCGGCCAGCGGTATGGGCCAGTCAGGCTCGGCGGCGTTCAACCTGCTGCATTGGAGTGATGCCAAGTTCCTGATCCTGCCGGTGATCACGCTGACCATGATCCCGATCGGCATCATCGCCCGCACCACCCGCGCCGCCATAGCCGAAGTGCGCAACCAGGATTTCGTCACGACCCTGCGCGCCATGGGTCTGGGCGAGGCCGCCGTGATCCGTCACGTGATCAAGAACGCATCGCCGCAGGTGCTTGCGGTGATGGGCCTGCAATTCGGCTACCTGATGGGTGGCTCGATCCTGGTGGAGACGGTGTTCACCTGGCCCGGTAGTGGCTTCCTGCTGAACAAGGCGATCATCAACCGCGACATTCCCGTGCTGCAGGGTACGATCCTGGCTCTGTCGCTGGTGTTCGTCGCGACCAACCTGGTCGTCGACCTGCTGCAAGCAATGCTCGACCCGAGGATCCGCCGCGCATGAGCAAGCAAGCTGTTCTGACGAATGTCGCCATGGCACCCGAGGCAGACATCGATCTGCAGGGCGCGCCCGCCACCAAGGTACGCGGCTATTGGCGCTCCGTCATCTTTCGGCTGAGCCACGATTGGGTGACGCTGATCTTTGGCGCCGTGGTGCTGTTCATCATCCTGCTCGCCGTGTTTGCGCCGCTGGTGGCGCCGTTCGATCCGTATGCGCAAAGCATCATCGGCCGGCTGAAACCGTTCGGGTGGCGCGGCCATCCGTGGGGGACGGATGAACTCGGCCGCGACATGATGAGCCGGCTGATCTATGGCGGCCGGATCTCGCTGGTCATGGGGCTGGTGCCGGTGCTGATCGCAACCGCTGTTGGCGGGTCGTTGGGCATCATCGGCGGCTTCGCCGGCAAGGTTACGAACACCGCCATCATGCGCACGATGGACGTGTTCTACGCGTTTCCCTCCATTCTGCTGGCGGTCGCAATCTCGGGTGCCATGGGCGGCGGCGTCACTAACGGCATCATCTCGCTCAGCCTGGTGTTCATCCCCGCGATGTGCCGCATCGCCGAGACAGCGACGGCGCAGATCAAGAACCTGGACTATATCGAGGCCGCCCGGGCCAGCGGCGCCGGCACGCTCACCATCGTGCGCCATCACGTGCTCGGCAACGTGCTCGGCCCGGTGTTCATCTACGCCTCAAGCCTGGTGAGCGTCAGCATTCTACTCGCCTCGGGGCTGTCGTTCCTGGGCCTCGGCGTGCAGCCGCCGGAGCCGGATTGGGGCCTGATGCTGAGCACGCTGCGGCAATCGATCTACGTGGACCCGCTGGGATGCGCGATGCCGGGCGTGGCGATCTTCATCACCTCGATCTGCTTCAACCTGGTCAGCGACGGCATCCGCGCCGCGATGGACGTGCGGATATGAGCGCCACCGTGCAAGCCCAGCCCTATGTCGACTCCCGCGATCGTGGCGGCGCGGCGCAGCCTATGCTGATCGCGCGTGATCTGCGCCGCTGGTTCAAGGTGAAGGGCGCCGCCAAAGGGGCCGTCGTCCGCGCGGTGGACGGCGTATCGTTCACTCTCTTCAAAGGCGAGACGCTCGGCGTTGTTGGCGAGTCCGGTTGCGGAAAATCCACCCTGGCCCGGTTGCTGCTACACCTGATCGTGCCTGATTCCGGCGAGTTGATCTTCGACGGCGATACGGTGGGCGATACCCGCGGTGTCACGATCGCCGATCTTCGCCGCCAGGTGCAGATGGTGTTCCAGGACAGCTACTCCTCGCTGAACCC
Source organism: uncultured Acetobacteraceae bacterium (assembly GCA_964242215.1). Lineage (GTDB taxonomy): Bacteria > Pseudomonadota > Alphaproteobacteria > Acetobacterales > Acetobacteraceae > LMUY01. Next base: position 18,771 of record CAXTCJ010000041.1, read on the forward strand.
ACGGATGCCGGTGCAGGACTCGGTGGCGTTCGGCCCGATGGTCAACGGCAAGTCGCGCCCCGATGCCAAGCGGATCGCGCAGGACATCCTGGTGAAGGTTGGGCTTAGGCCAGACCTATTCGGGCCCCGATACCCGCACGAGCTCTCGGGCGGGCAGAAGCAGCGCGTCAACATCGCTCGTGCGCTCGCCGTGGGGCCCCGCATGGTCATCCTGGACGAAGCCGTCTCAGCGCTGGACAAATCGGTCGAGGCGCAGGTGCTCAACCTGTTGCGGCAGTTGAAGCGCACGCTGAACCTCACCTACCTGTTCATCAGCCACGACCTGAACGTGGTGCGCTACATCAGCGACCGCGTGCTGGTGATGTACCTCGGCCAGGTCGTGGAACTAGGGCCGGCCGTCGAGGTGTTCAGCCAGGCCCGCCACCCCTATACGCTGGCCCTGCTCGGCTCGCGCCTGTCCATGGACTCGGCCCAGCGGATCGAATCTCCGCCGCTGGTCGGTGATCCGCCGAGCCCGATCAACCCGCCCTCCGGCTGCCGTTTCCGCACCCGCTGCCCCAATGCGGAGCCGGTCTGCGAGGCCAAGATGCCCGTCCTCGGCGAGTGGGCGGACCGGTCCTCCCACGTGGCCGCCTGCCACATGACCGACCCGGCGTCCGGCCATAGCCAGGCAGGAACGCGCTGATGGACGGCATGGTGACCACCGCGCCGCTGCTGGAAGTGGAGGATCTCTCCGTGCAGTTCGTCTCGCGCGAGGGCTCGGTGAACGCTGTCAGCGGCGCCACCTTCCGTCTGCGGGCAGGGGAGGTGCTCTGCCTGTTGGGCGAGTCGGGCTCCGGCAAATCGGTCACCTTGCGGGCGCTGATGCGCTTGCTGCCGAAGCGCGCGCGGGTACAGGGACGCGTGGAACTGGGCGGTAAGGACGTGTTGACGCTGCAGGGGCGGGCGCTGCAGAGCTTCCGCGGCGGCGATGTGGCCATGGTGTTCCAGGAACCGATGACCGCGCTCGACCCGGTCTACACCATCGGCCAGCACCTGATCGAAATGATCCGCCAACACAAAGGCGGCAGCAAGGCCGAGGCGCGCGCGCGTGCGATCGAATTGCTCGACCTGGTCAAGATCCCCTCCGCAGAGCGCCGGGTGGATGCTTATCCCCACGAGTTGTCAGGCGGGTTGCGACAGCGCGCCATGATCGCCATCGCGCTCGCGTGCGGGCCTAAGCTGCTCCTCGCCGACGAGCCGACCACGGCGCTCGATGCCACCGTGCAGATCCAGGTGCTGATACTGCTGCGCCGCCTGCAGCAGGAAATGGGCATGGGGACGATCTTCGTTACGCACGATCTGGGTGTTGCGGCGGAGATCGCGGACCGGGTTGCCGTGATGTATGCGGGCCGCGTGATCGAGGAGGGGCCGGTCGCCGACGTGCTGCGCCGGCCAGCCCATCCGTATACTGCCGGCCTGCTTGCCTCGACCGTGCACGACCAGCCGCCCGAGGAGGACATTGCCGCGATCCCGGGCAGCCCGCCCGATTTGCGCCGTCTGCCGCCGGGCTGCTCGTTCGCGCCGCGTTGCAAGCTGGCGATGCCCGCGTGCCGGCAGGGCTTCCCGGATCCCGTCTACCCCGCACCGAACCGTATGGCGCGCTGCCTACGGGTCGCGGACATGTTGCAACACCCTGTCGGAGAACACGTATGAACGGCGTCACGCTCCCGCAATCCGTCATCGACCGCGTCGTCGCCAAGCGCGGCACGGCGCATCCGTTCGCGGCACTCGATGGCGCGCGCACGGCACTGGTCGTGGTCGACCTGCAGAACGCGTTCATGGACCCGGCGGTCGGCCACGCGGTGTGCCCTGCGGCGCGCGACATCGTACCTGCCGTGAACCGTTTGGCGAAGGCGGTGCGGCAGGCGGGTGGCGGCGTGTTCTGGATCAAGAACACCTACGACGAGACGTGCGAGCGCGAGTGGTCGGTGATGCAGGAGATGGCGACCCCCGAGGGCCGCCGCCGCCGCGCCGCGGCGATGTCGGCGGATACGGTCGGCCACGCGCTGTGGCCGGCACTGGATGTGCAACCCGCCGATGAGACGGTGCGGAAGAACCGCTTCAGCGCCTTCATTCCCGGTTCGTCGAACTTGCCGGAGCGGCTGCGGGCGCGCGGCTTCGACACAGTGCTGATCACCGGCACCGTCACCAACGTGTGCTGCGAGTCGTCGGCGCGCGATGCGATGATGACGAATTTTCGCGTCGTGATGGTGAGCGACGCCAATGCCGCCATGACGCAGGAGGAGCACGATGCCTCGCTGGTCGCGCTGTATCTGACCTTCACCGACTTGATGGATACCGATATGGTCGTGGCCCGCCTGGCCCAACCCGCCGCGCGCGCCGCATAACCGGAGCAACACGATGACGGATCTTCCTGACGACGACGCCTTGGCCCGAGAGTTCGACATGTTCGCCGCGCGTGCCGGGTTGGTGATTCCGGATGGGCGTAGGCCGGGCCTACTGGCCGGATTCAAGGATCTGCGCAAGATGCTCGTTCTGCTGCGTCAGCCCCGTACTGCTGTGAACGAGCCGGCCAGCACCTTTTCGATCGATACCGTGACCCGGAGCCTGAACTCGTGAAGCCGCTGTACGAACTTTCCATCGCCGAGGCCGGCCGGGCGCTGCGAGACGGGACCGTCAGCTCCGTCGCACTGACCGAAGACGCGCTGGGCCGGATTGCCGCGATCGACGGGAAGCTGGACAGCTTCATTACCGTGACGGCCGATCGCGCCCATGCCGATGCTGCGGCGGCCGACGCCGACTTCGCGCGCGGCGTGGACAAGGGGCCGATGCAAGGCATCCCCTATGGGCTGAAGGATATCTACAACACCGCCGGTATCCGCACGACCTGCCACTCCAAGCTGCGCGTTGATGTCGTGCCGGAGTCGGACTCGGTGGTGGCGGCCAAGCTGAAGGCGGCTGGCGGCGTGTTGCTGGGTAAGCTCGCGACGCATGAGTTTGCGCTTGGCGGGCCTTCGTTCGACTTGCCGTTTCCGCCGGCGCGAAACCCCTGGAACACCGATCACATGCCGGGCGGTTCCTCCTCCGGTTCCGGCGCAGCCGTGGCGGCCGGGCTGGTGCGCATGGCGATGGGCTCGGACACGGGCGGGTCGATCCGCGGCCCGGCGGCGTATTGCGGCACGGTGGGGTTCAAGCCGACCTACGGCCTGGTGTCGCGCCGCGGCGTGTTTCCATTGTCGACCACGCTCGACCATTGCGGCCCGCTATCGTGGACGGTCGAGGACTCTGCCATCACCATGGGCATCCTTGCCGGCTACGACGAGCTCGACCCGGCGAGTGCGAACGTACCGAAGCCCGACTTCCTCTCCGGCCTGAACGAGGGCGTGCGCGGCATGCGGTTCGGGATGCCGCGGCACTTCTACGCCGAGGCGGAGGGTGTCTCGCCCGAGGTCGTGGCGGCCATGGACAAGGCGGCGCAGACCCTGACCGATCTGGGCGCGACGGTCGAGGAGATCACGCTGCCGGATTACGACCTGTTCAACGCGTGCGGCCGTGTGATCATGTTCACCGAGGCCTACGCGATCCACGAGGCCGACTATCAATCCCGCCCGCTGGATTTTGGCCAGCTCACGTTCATGCGGATGACACTGGGTGCTTTCGTCACCGCGACGGACCTGCACCAGGCAACTCGGTTGCGGCGCGAATTGTGCGAGGCGGTGAGCCGCAAGTTGCTGACCTACGACGCGTTGATCACGGCGAACGCGCTGGGCACCGCGCCGGCGTTTGCCGACATCGATCCGAACAACCCGCCTAACTTTCCGATCCAGACGATGGCGTTCAATGTCACCGGTCATCCGACGCTCGCCATCCCCACCGGGTTCTCGGCGTCTGGCCTGCCGCTCTCGATGCAGATCGTCGGCCGTGCCTTCGATGACGCGAAGGTGCTGCGGATAGGCGCTGCCTATGAAGCTGCGACCGGTCTCGCCGCCAAGCGGCCGGCCTGCGCGACCGTGTAGGCGAGGCTTGTTTCATCCTCCCTTGCGTAGCGGGGGAGGGGGACCATGCGAAGCATGGTGGAGGGGGCGCTTGGGCACGGACGATGCCCGCACCCCCTCCGTGGGCTTCGCCGCCATCTCCCCCGTAAACGGGGGAGGACCAGCGAAGGCTACCGCTTCGCCATCATCTCGCGGGCGCGGGCTAGGTCGGCGGGGGTGTCTACGCCGAACGGGCCGTGCTCGACGCGGGTGCAGGCGATGCGCATGCCTGCCTCCAGCGCGCGCAGTTGCTCGAGGCTCTCGCGGCGCTCCAGCGGGCTTTGCGGTAGGGCGACGAAACGGGCGAGGGCGGGGCGGCGAAAGGCATAGATGCCGATATGGTGCCAAAGCGGGCCGTCCCCGGCGGGCACCGGGGCGCGGGAGAAGTACAGTGCCTGCGACACGGCGCGGCCATGTTCAAAGACACAGGCTGCCTTGACGAACGAGGGATTGGCCGCTTCTTCCGCTGTCTCGATCGGGGCAACCAGGGTGGCAATGTCGATCGCCGGGTCGGAGAGCGGGCCCACCACCGCGCGCAACGCCGCCGGGTCGAGGGTTGGGGTGTCACCCTGAACGTTGACGACCACGTCGTGTCGGGCCTGCGGGTCGATCTCGCCCAAGGCCGCGTGCACCCGGTCGGAGCCGGAGGGTAGCGACGGGTCGGTCATGATCGCGGTGCCCCCGGCGGCGCGGACGGCTTCGGCGATCTCGATCTCGGCGCAGGCGATCGCCACCGGGCCAATCCCGGCTTCGCGCGCGCGATGCATGACGTGGACGATCATGGGCAGCCCGGCGATGTCGGCAAGGGGCTTGCCTGGAAGGCGGGTGGACGCCATGCGGGCGGGGATGAGGATGATGGGGTTCAACGGACATCACTCGGTCTATGAAGGCGGGGCGTAAAAAGCGGGCGTGTTTGCAAACGGCGCGGGCCAGCTTAGGTATGGCGGCAACGCGGTGCAAATCGCACCCGACGCAATGGAGTGCCGGTCGATGATGCGGAGCTTGGTTTTAGCGGCGGCGATTACGGTCGCACCGATGGCTGTGATGGCGCAAACCACGCCCAGCACCACCACGCACACGGCGCCGGCTCGCAGGACCACGGGAGCGCCGCGGGCTGCCGGGGGTGGCCAGACGTCCGGGCAGCAGAATAGCAGCCCGTCGGCGAGCCAGAACCAGTCGCAGATGCAGACCGACAACTCGCAGCAGCCGCCCGAGGCGCACGTCCTGCCACCGACGGCGAGCTCGCAAAACCAGCCCAACCCCATGCCCCAGCTCGCGAAATAATCCCGGACGGCGCCATCGCGGCGGCTGAGGCGGCGGCGGATGCAGCGGGGGCTGTGATCCGTCCTTGGTTCCGCGCGGGCGCCAGTGCGGACCTGAAAAGCGACGACAGCCCCGTCACTATCGCCGACCGGGATGCGGAGGCGGCGATGCGGGCCGTGCTGTCTGCGCGGTTTGCGGACCACGCCATCTTGGGTGAGGAGGGCGGCGAAGAGCGGCCCGGCGCCCGATACCGTTGGGTGCTGGACCCGATCGACGGCACGCGTGCGTTCATCACCGGGCGGCCCACCTTCGGCACGCTGGTTGCTCTACTGGACGGCGACATTCCCGTGCTGGGCGTGATCGACCAGCCGATCACCGGGGAGCGCTGGCTGGGCGTGGCTGGCCGGCCCACCATCTTCCGTGGCGGGTTTGGCCAAGCCGGCTGCCGGCCTTGCGCGGGTCTCGGCCACGCGGAGTTGAGCTGCACCTCCCCCGCAATCTTCCGCGCCGACGAACAAGCCCGGTGGGAAACACTGGCGCAGAGCGTCCGCCGTGTGTCCTGGGGCGGCGACTGCTATGCCTATGGCCTGTTGGCGTTGGGACAGATCGACATCGTGGCGGAGGCAACCTTGAAGCTTTGGGACTGGGCCGCGCTCGTGCCGGTGATAACCGGTGCTGGCGGCAGCATCACCGACTGGGCCGGCCGGCCGTTGCACTCGGACAGCGACGGCACCGTGCTCGCCCTGGGTGACCCGGCCCTGCTGCCCGCCGCCCTGAAGGTATTGGAGACCGCCGCGTGCGCGTGATCGCCCTGCTGAGTGCGCTGCTGCTGGCGGTCCCCGCCGCGGCGGAACCGACCTATGGCCTGGGCCTGCTCGGGCCGCTGCAACTGCCCGCCGACTTCACCCATTTCCCCGACGCCAACCCCGATGCGCCCAAGGGCGGCAGCGTCTCGCTGGCGACGGTCGGCAGCTTCGACAGCCTCAACCCGTTCATCGTGCGCGGCTCCCCGGCGATCGGCGTCGGGCGCATCTGGGAGTCGCTGCTGATCCCGAACCCGGACGAGCCGGTCGCCGAGTATGCGCATCTGGCGCAGAGCGTGGACGTCGCGGCCGACCATCGCTCCGTCACCTTCGTGATCCGGCCGGAGGCGCGGTTCAATGACGGCACGCCGGTCCTGGCGTCCGACGTGGTGTGGTCATTCAACACGCTGCGGGAGAAGGGCCGGCCGCTGTACCGCACTTACTGGGGCGACGTCGCGGACGTGCAGGCGACCGACGCGCGCACCGTGGTTTTCCATTTCAAGACGGCGGACAATCATGAGCTGCCGGAGATCCTCGGCGAGGTTCCGATCTTGCCGGAGCATTGGTGGAAGGGGCGGGACTTCACGGCGCCGCTGTCCGATCCGCCGGTCGGCAGTGGGCCGTATCAGGTCGATCGGGTCGATTTCGGCAACACGATCGTCTACAAGCACGCGCCGAACTGGTGGGCGGCTAATTTGCCGACGGGTCGCGGGCTGAACAACTTCGACACCATTCGCTACGTGTATTTCCGCGATGCGACCGTTGCGTTCGAGGCGTTCAAGGCCGGTCAGGTCGATTTCCGGCAGGAGAACTCGGCGAAGAACTGGGCGACGTCATACGACTTTCCCGCCATCGACAAAGGCCTGGTGAAAAAGGAAGCGCTGCCGGTGCATCTGCCGACCGGCATGCAGGCGTTCGCGATGAACACCCGCCGCGCCGTGTTCGCCGACCCCCGTACCCGGCAGGCGATGGACGAAGTGTTCGACTTTCAGTGGATGAACAAGAACCTGTTCTACGGGCTCTACACACGCACCGAGAGTTACTTCAGCAACAGCGAATATGCAGCGTCTGGCGTGCCGCAGGGGGCCGAGTTGGCGTTGTTGGAGCCGTTTCGGGACAAGCTGCCACCCGAGCTGTTCACCACGCCGTTCGCGCTGCCGGTGACCGATGGCTCCGGCAACAACCGGGAGGGCCTGCGCCGTGCGCTCGACCTATTGAAGCAGGCGGGATGGACGGTTAAGGACCGCAAGCTGGTGAACGCCGCCGGGCAGCAGATGAGCTTCGAGATCCTGCTGTCCGATGCGGCGTTCGAGCGCATAGGCCTGCCCTATGTCCAGTGGCTCAGCCGTCTCGGCATCGATGCCCATATCCGCACGGTCGACCCGGCGCAGTATCAGAAGCGCATGGACGATTTGGATTTCGACATGGCGGTGGCCCAGGTGCCGGAGAGCGAGTCGCTCGGCAACGAGCAGGTGGATTACTGGACCTGCGGGAGCGCCAACCAGCCCGGCACGGTGAACTACGCCGGCGTGTGCAACCCGGCGGTGGACGCGATGGTCAGCAAGATCGTTGGCGCCGGCAATCACGCGGACCTGGTCACGGCATCCCACGCGCTCGACCGAGTGCTGCTGTGGAACTGGTACATGGTTCCGCAGTGGCACCTGGAGCAGGCTTGGGTCGCCTATTGGAACCGCTTCGGCCACCCGGCCACGCCGGCGCGGGCCGGGCTTGATTTTGCGGCCTGGTGGGTCGACCCGGCGCTCGCGGCGCAAACGGACGCTGCCCGCAACCACTGATGGGCGCCTATCTCCTGCGTCGGCTGCTTCTGGTCATCCCGACGCTGTTCGGCATCATCACCATCAACTTCGCCGTCGTGCAGTTGGCGCCGGGCGGCCCGGTGGAACAGATGCTCGCCGATTTGCGCGGCCAGACGCAGGCGATCAGCCGCGTGACCGGCGGCGGGTCGGACGTGATGCAGCCGTCGGAGGGCGGCGGCTACCGGGGCCGCCGCGGGCTCGACCCGCAGACGGTGGCGCAGATCACCCACATGTTCGGTTTCGACAAGCCGCCGCTGACGCGATACTTCGAGATGATCGGCTCGTATCTGCGGTTCGACTTCGGACGCTCCTTTTTCCGCGATGACACGGTGTTGCATCTTGTGCTGACACGCATGCCGGTCAGCGTGTCGATTGGGCTGTGGTCGACGTTGCTGATCTACCTGGTGTCGATCCCGCTCGGCATTGCCAAGGCGGTGCGCGACGGCAGCCGCTTCGATGTGGCGACCTCGGCTGCGGTGCTGATCGGGTATGCGGTGCCGGGTTTCCTGTTCGCCATACTGCTGATCGTGGTGTTCGCCGGCGGCTCGTTCTTCGACTGGTTCCCGTTGCGTGGCCTGACCAGTGAGGGCAGCGGCACGTGGCCCTGGCCGCAGCGCGTGGGCGATTATGCGTGGCACATGGTGCTGCCGACGATCGCCCTGGTCGCCGGCGGGTTCGCTAGCCTGACGATCCTGACCAAGAACTGCTTCCTCGACGAGATCGGCAAGCAGTATGTGCTGACCGCGCGGGCGAAGGGGGCAGGGGAGCAGCGCGTCCTGTACGGGCACGTGTTCCGCAATGCGATGCTGCTGATCGTCGCCAGCTTTCCGGCTGCGTTCATCGGGATCCTGTTTTCGTCGGCCTTGCTGGTGGAGATCGTGTTCTCGCTAGACGGGTTGGGCCTGCTTGGTTTCGACAGCGCGATCCGGCGGGATTATCCGGTGATGTTCGGCACGCTGTACATGTTCACGCTGCTGGGGTTGCTGCTACAGATCGTGGGCGACTTGATGTACACTTTCGTCGATCCGCGGATTGATTTCGAGCGTCGCGGATGAAGATGCTTCCTTCTCCCTCTCCCCTCGAGGGAGAGGGCCGGGGAGAGGGGGGCAACCGGCACACTCCTCGCCATCGGCTACCCCTCCTCCCAGCCCCCTCCCTCAAGGGGAGGAGGAGTAGGCGATGAGTCCGCTTAACCAGCGACGCTTCGCCAACTTCCGCGCGCATCGCCGGGGCTGGTGGTCGCTTTGGATCTTCCTAACCCTGTTCCTCATCTGCGCAGCGGCCGAGTTCGTCGCCAACGATCGGCCGCTGCTGATCCATTTCGACGGCCACTGGTATTCCCCCGTGCTGCAGGACTACAGCGAGGACACCTTCGGCTCCGACTTCCTGCCCACCGATGCTGACTACACCGACCCCGATCTCGCCAAAGCCATCGACGCCAAGGGCTGGATGATCTGGCCGGCCATCCCCTTCGCCAACGGCACCATCGTCAAGAACCTGCCCACCCCCGCGCCCAGCCACCCGACCTGGCGCAACCTACTCGGCACCGATGACCAGTCGCGCGACGTGCTCGCCCGCGTCATCTACGGCTTTCGCATCTCGGTGCTGTTCGGCTTCGTGCTGACCATCTTCTCCTCGATCCTCGGCATCGCGGCCGGCGCCGTACAGGGCTACTATGGCGGGCTGACCGACCTGCTGTTCCAGCGCTTCATCGAGATCTGGTCCGGCATGCCGCAGTTGTTCCTGCTGATCATCCTGGCCGCCATCATCACGCCAGGCTTCTGGGTGCTGCTACTCTTTCTGCTGGCGTTCTCGTGGATGTCGCTGACCGGCGTCGTGCGGGCCGAATTCCTCCGTGGCCGCAACCTCGATTACGTTCGCGCCGCCCGGGCGCTGGGCGTGCGCGACGCCGCGATCATGTGGCGACACATCCTGCCCAACGCGCTGGTCGCGACGCTGACGTTCCTGCCGTTCACCCTGTCCGGCTCGGTCACCGTGCTGGCCAGCCTGGACTTCCTCGGCTTCGGCCTGCCGCCGGGTTCGCCGTCGCTCGGTGAATTGGTCAATCAGGGCAAGAACAACCTGCAGGCACCCTGGCTCGGTATCACCGCTTTCGTCGTGCTGGGCGGCATCCTGGTGCTGCTGATCTTCATCGGCGAGGCGGTCCGTGACGCGTTCGACGCGCGCAAGCTGCCCAAATGAGCCTGCTTTCGGTGGACGCTCTCACCGTCCGGTTCGGCGCCAAGGCGGTGGTGGACGGCGTGTCATTCACCGTGGACCGTGGCGAGACCCTGGCCCTGGTCGGCGAAAGCGGCTCCGGCAAGTCGCTCACCGCGCTATCGATCCTGCGCCTGCTGCCGCCGGGTGCCGCCGTGTCGGGGCGCATCCTGCTGGACGGCACCGACGTCGCCACCGCCTCCGCCGAGACATTGCGTGACATGCGCGGCCGCATCGCAGGCATGGTGTTCCAGGAGCCGATGACGAGCCTGAACCCGCTGCACCGCATCGGCCGCCAGGTGGGCGAGGCCATGGCGCTGCACGGCCGCCGCCCGACCCGCGCCGCGACTGTGGCGCTGCTCGACTCCGTCGGTTTCCCGGGCGCCGCAACCCGGCTGGACGCGTTGCCGCACCAGTTGTCCGGCGGGCAGCGGCAGCGGGTGATGATCGCGATCGCCCTCGCCAACGACCCGGCGTTGCTGATCGCCGACGAGCCCACCACCGCGCTGGACGTCACCATCCAGGCACAGATCCTCGAGCTGCTGGCGGCGGAGAAGGCCAAGCGCGGCCTGGCTTTGCTGCTGATCAGCCACGATTTGGGCGTGGTGCGCCGTCACGCCGACCGAGTCGCGGTGATGAAGGACGGCTTGGTGGTGGAGCAGGGCGCCGCCGCCGCCGTGTTCGCCAATCCGCAGCATGCCTACACCAAGATGCTGATCGCCTCCGAGCCCGCGGGCCGCCCCGATCCGCTGCCCCTGGCGGCGAAACCCCTGCTGGCGGGCACGGATGTCCGCGTGTCGTTCGCGGGCCGCCGCGGCCTGTTGCGGCGGGCGGCGGCCACCGTGCTGGCGGTCGACGGCGTGTCGATCGAGATCCGCGAGGGCGAGACGGTCGGGTTGGTGGGGGAGAGCGGGTCCGGCAAGTCCACCATGGGGCTGGCGCTGCTGCGCCTGGTGCCGGCGTCCGGCCGTGTGGTGTTCGCCGGCGAGGACCTGCAGAGCCTGCCCCCCACCCAGTTGCGGCATCGCCGGGCCGGGATGCAGATCGTGTTCCAGGACCCGTATGGCAGCCTGTCGCCGCGCATGACGGTGGGCGACCTGGTGGCCGAGGGGCTGCGCGTGCACGAACGGCTGGCCGCCTCGGTCCGCGCCGCCCGGGTGGCGAGCGCCCTGGCGGAGGTCGGGCTGCCGGCGGATGCCATCGGTCGCTACCCGCACGAATTCAGCGGCGGGCAGCGTCAGCGCATCGCCATCGCCCGGGCCTTGGTGCTGCAGCCCCGGCTACTGATCCTGGACGAACCGACCTCCGCGCTGGACCGCTCGGTGCAGGCCCAGATCGTCGAGTTGCTGCGGGCGCTGCAGCGCAAACACGGGCTGGCCTATCTGTTCATCAGCCACGACCTCGCCGTGGTTCGCGCCCTGGCGCACCGCATCGTGGTGCTGCGGGACGGCCGCGTGGTGGAGGAGGGGCCGGCCGACAGCTTGTTCGCCGCCCCGAAAGAACCCTACACCCGCGCGCTGATGGCCGCGGCCTTCCCCTCCGGCTGAGCCGGTCCCGCCTGCTGAGCCGAGTCGTCATCGTGCAGCTTGACGCTGGCGAGGCCGACCACGCCCAGCAGCGGCACCACCGCCAGCATCGCGTAGGCCGGCGTCCACCCGAAATGCACCACCACGACGCCCGCCGCAGCCGCCGACACAGCGGAGGCGAGCGCCTGAACGGTGGACAGCGCACCCATCGCCGTTTGCGTCCGGCCGCCGCCATAGGTCAGGTCTGCGATGGCAGCGGGGGCGGCGACGCTGATCAGGCCGGCACCGATGCCGTCCATCACCTCGATCGCCACCAGCGCGTAGGGCGTGTGGGAGATCGCTGCCAGCGCACCGCGGATCGGCAGCACCGAGCACGCCGCGATCAGCAGGATACGGCGGCCGACCCGGTCGGCGATGCGGCCGGTCGCCCAGGACACGGGGATCATCACGGCCTGCGCGATGACCACCAGGATCGCCATCCACTGCGTCGCGTCATGCAGTTTCTCGGCTGCCAGCCGTTGCCCCAGCAGCGGGAGCACGGCGGCGTTGCCGAAATTGAACACGGCGGCCGTCAGGATCACCATCAGCAGCCGCTTGTTGCGCAGCAGCGCTCGGGTGCTGCCGCGTTTCTCGCCCTTTTTGCGCCGTTCGCGCCCGGCCATGCGCGTGTGGTCGACCACGTCCCTGGGGTAGAACAGCAGCGCCACCAGCATGCCGGCCGCCATGATGCCGAGCACGCCGACGGAGGCCGCTGCGCCGACGGCGAACGCGCCCGCCCAGATCATCGCCGCGGCGGTGACGTTGCCGGCGTGGGTCGCCGCCTGGTTGATGCCCTGCTGGCGCGGGAAGCCGTCCTTGCCGATCGTCGCCATGGTCAGCGCCGTCAACGCCGGGCCGCCGAGCGCCCCGCCCGACGCGACCACAACCTGGGCGATCAGGATCGGCCACAGCCCATGCAGCACGAACATGGCCAGCGTGCCCCCCATGATCATCAGGCAGGTGATGCTCAGCATCAGCCGCGGCCGACCGAGCCGGTCGATCAGCGCGCCGGCCGGGGTTGCCATCAGCATGCCCGCGATCAGGCCCGCCGAGAGGACGAAGCCGATCTGGTTCGGGGGCCACTTCTCGGCCTCGGACAACCAGGTGGACAGGAACGGACCCATCCCACCGCCCACGTCCGCCATGAAGAAGTTGACGACGGGGAGACCGATGCTCGGCGTCATCATAGTGTTTGGACCTGAAGCAAGCAGCGACCCGTTGTTTGTTGCAGGCGTTGTGGCATCGGCGTTGGGGCGGTTTCAAGGCAAGCAGGTTAACGGGCTATGACCTGGATACAGCCGGGGACAGCCGGTAGGGTGGCGTGCTCCCCTCCCAAGTGGACCGGCAACGGATCGTGATAGGGCCGCAGATCTGTCATCTCGTCGACCCGGCTGGTAGGCAGCGATCATGACCTCTATCGACGGTAAGCATTGGACCAACCGCGCGGTCCTGTATGTGGCGCCCGGGCTGATGCCGGCGGGATTTGCTGCCGGCGGGATCGCTCTGGTCATGACGGTCTGACGTGGCCAAGGCCGCTTTCCGCCCCGCCTCGCTGGATGCGCTGAACTTCC
>CAXTCJ010000041.1:32143-39196 GCA_964242215.1 uncultured Acetobacteraceae bacterium
CCCTCGCGGTAGGGGCAACGGCCGACCGGATCGGCCGCAAGCCGATCCTGCTGCTGGGGTTCGCCGTGCTTCCGATCCGGGCCGTGCTCTACACCCTATCGGACGACGCCGGGTGGCTGATCGGGGTGCAACTGCTCGACGGCATCGGTGCCGGTATCTTCGGCGCCATCACCCCGTTGCTCGTCGCGGACCTTACGCGCGGCACCGGCCGCTACAACCTGGCCCAAGGCGCCGTCGCCACGACCCAGGGCATCGGAGCCAGCGCGAGTGGCCTCTTTGCTGGCGTCGTCGTCGACCACTTCGGCTATTCGGCGACGTTCCTGTCACTGGGCGCGGCGGCCTGCGTGGCGCTGGCGACGCTGTTCCTGGCCATGCCCGAAACGGCCGGCGAGCAACCGAGTGCCGCCTGACCCGACCACAACGACTTTATCGCGGGCTGGCAGGCAGCCACACGGTGAACGTGGCGCCCTCGCCCTCGCGGCTCTCGATGGCAAGCTGGCCGCGGTGGCGGTTGACGATGTGTTTCACGATCGCCAGCCCCAGCCCGGTGCCGCCGACCGCGCGCGAGCGGCCCTTATCCACCCGGTAGAACCGCTCCGTCAGCCGGGGTAGATGCTCGCGCGAGATGCCCGCCCCGTCATCGGCGACCGAGATCGTCACCCCCGGGCGCGGCGGCCAACGCCCGCCCGGGGCTACGACGGTGGCGGCCACGCGCACGGTGCCGCCCTCGCGGCCGTATTTGATCGCGTTGTCCAGCAGATTGGTCAGAACCTGGCCCAACTGGTCTTCGTCGCCGGGGATGCCGGGCAAGTCCCGCGGCACCTGGAGGTCCATGTGAATACCCTTGGCGACGACCCGCGGCTCGAACGCGGCGGCGGTGAAGCTGATCAGCTCGTCCAGTGCCACCTCGTCGGTCGGCGCTTGGTGCTCAGTCAGCTCGATCCGCGACAGGCTGAGCAGGTCATCGATCAGCCGGTTCATCCGCTGCGCCTGCTCCGCCATGATGGCGAGGAAACGGGCCTGCGCCGGCGGGTCGTCCGCGGCCGGCCCGCGCAGCGTGTCGATGAACCCCATCAGGCTGGCCAGGGGGGTGCGCAGCTCGTGGCTGGCGTTGGCCACGAAATCGGCCCGCATCTGTTCGAGGGCGCGTTCCCGGGTGCGGTCCGATAGCACGGCGGCGATCCGGCCGCCCGCCAGGCGGAACACGGTCGCGTTCACCTCGCGAGGCACCGGAACCGGCAGCAGCAGGTCGGCATTTTGCGCCGCGCTGCTCGCCAACACGCGGTCGATCGTGCTGCGCAGGGCGGGGTGGCGCAGCACGGCCGGCAGTTCGGCGCCGTAGGCCGACTGGGCGGCGGGGTTGGCGCGTAGCACGGTACGGTCGGGGCCCAGCACGATCAGCGGGTCGGGGAGGGCCTCGACGATCGCCTCCTCCGTGCGGACCTGGTTGAGCAGCGCGTCCCGGCGCTCGGTGAACAGCCGCAAGGCCCGGTCAAGATTTCCGTTCAGATGGCTCGGCAGGGCAGGCAGACCCTCGGCGGCCCGGCGCACGGTATCGATCACCACGCCCTGTTCGCGGACCCGCAGGCGGGAGAGGTAGACCGCCGCGATGACGTCGAGCACGCCGGCGGCAAGGGCCGGCCACGCGGCAAGCTGGCCGCTTGCCACCAGCGCCAGCAGCGTAACGAGCGGAATGGCGGCAATGGCCGCGGTGGTCAGCATCCGCAGCCGGACCTTGACTGACCCGGCCTGGCGCTAGCTGCCGGACCCAAGGCTGGCGGGAACGGGCTGCACGACCCGCGCCCCGTCGTGTCCGACGGCGAAGACCGCCAGGCCGCGCACCACCTGGCCGTCGGGGCGCAGTGCCACCGGCCCGTCCGCGCCGCGGAAGCCGCCGGACTGGGTCAGGGCCCCGGGCGTGGCGGCCGCCACCCGCGCAAGCTCGGCGGCGTCATAGGCGATGGAGGCGAAGCTCGGCGGCGGGCCGCCATAGGTCGCGGTGTAGATCGCCTCGAACGCGCCGCGGGTCGCGGGGTCGGGGGCGGCATACCAGGCGCCGGCGAGGCCGCCGAGATTGGCGGCGTCCCGCGCCCAGGTGCCCGGCCCGACGATCTGCACGGCCGGGGGCGCGATCTGGTATTTCGTGATGCCGGCCGCGGCGCTCTGCAGCATGCTGCCACTTTCGGCCAGCAGCAGCGCGTCGAACGGCGCGGCGCCCAAGGGGGCCGGTGTGACGGGGGCGGGCGCGACGCCGGTCACCGGGTCGGGGGCCGTGTCCACCGGCGGGTTGGCGAGAGCGTTCCGGTTGGTGAAGTCCGAGACGTCGCGCAATGCCGAGTCCAGGGCGGCCGCTCGCCCCGTCGGGTAGCGCTTGATGCTGGGGGGCGGATCGCCGACCGATGCGGTGGCGCGCGTCAGGCCGTCGGCGAGCGCGTTGCCGAACGCGTTGTCTGGCAGCACGGCCGCGACGTTGGCCTTGCCGGCCTGCGAGAGCGCCTGCACCAGACGGGCTACCTGCTGCTGCGGCGTGATGCCGAGGGCCCACACGCCGGGCCGGCCTTGGTTCTGATCGGAGGTGAAGGCGAGGATCGGCACCGACCCGGCGACCGCTGCGGCCGCGGCCGTCTCGGGCGCGGTGAGTGGCCCCACAATGACCACGTCGCCATGGGCCACGGCAGCCTGCGTAGCCGTCGTGGCACCGGTCGGCGTGCTGCCGGTGTCCTGCACGTCGGGTTGCGGGCCGTCGGAGCCGAGTGCAAGTTGCACCGCCCGCAGCAAGTCGCGGCCGAGGCCGGCATTCTGCCCGGTGAGCGGCAGCAGCACGGCGATCTTGCGCTGCGCGGGAACGGCGCTCGGGAACCCAGCCGCCGTCGGGCTGGGACGGGCGTCGCCCGGCGCCTGGACACATCCTGCCAACAGGGCGGGTGTCAGCAGAAATGGAATTGCGCGGACCATGGCGAACGACCCTCTGATGGCGTCAACTGCAAGCGGGGCCGAAACGGGTCCAGACGAGGACCCCAGCGCGGCGCGCGGCAACCTTGTGATGGTTTCCACGCCGATCGGCAACCTCCGGGACATCAGTGCGCGCGCCCTGGAAGCCTTGGGCGGGGCAGATCTGCTCCTGTGCGAGGATACGCGGCATACCGCCCGCCTGCTCTCCGCCTACGGCATCGCGGTGGCGACGTCCCCGCTGCACGAGCACAATGAAGACACCCGTATTCCTGCGTTGCTGGATGCGATCCGTCGCGGGCAACGCCTGGTGCTCGTGTCCGACGCGGGAACCCCGTTGGTCAGCGACCCCGGTTACCGGCTGGTCCGGGCGGTGCTGGATGCCGGGCTGCCCGTGGGCGCGGTGCCGGGAGCGAATGCCGCGGTGACGGCGCTCATACTCAGCGGGCTGCCGCCGCAGCCTTACTTGTTCCTTGGTTTCCCGCCGCCGCGGCAGGCCGGCCGGGCGGCGGCGTTCGGTCAATTGCGGGCTGCCGAGCGCGCCGGATTGGCCGCCACGTTGATCTGGTATGAGGCGCCGCACCGGCTGGCGGAGATGCTGGCCGACCTGCACGCCGCGTTCGGCGACCGCCCGGCGGCCGTGGCGCGCGAGTTGACCAAGCGATTCGAGGAGGTGCGCCGGGACGGTTTGGCCGCGCTCGCCGCGCAGTACGCCGCCGAACCGGCACGCGGCGAGATCACGGTGCTGGTCGGTCCGGCTCCGGCCGAGGCCACGGATGCCGAGGATCTGGACGGGCAACTGCGCACGGCGCTGGCATCCGGCAGCGTAAAGGATGCGGCGGCACTGGTTGCCGGGTCGACGGGGCTGCCGCGCCGCGTAGTGTATGCAAGGGCGCTCGAACTAAGCCGGGAATTATCGTAGGAGTGCGTCTATGAGCGACCTTGCCACTGAGACGCTGGAACGGCACGAGCACCTCGAGCACAACCCGGAAGACGGCAACGCCCGGCGTGCGGCCCTCGTCATCGGCCTGTTAGCGGCGGTGCTGGCGGTGTGCGAGATGGGCGAGCGCAGTTCGCAGAACGCCTATTTGGCCCACCACATCGGTGCCAGCAACGAGTACGCGTTCTATCAGGCGCGGCAGACCCGGGCGCTGGTGCTGTCCCAATCGGCCGTGATCCTGGGCGCGCTTCCCGCAACACCCGAGTCGCAGAAGGCGGCGGCGGATGCGCTTGCGGAGTCGAAGCGGCTGACGGAGGACAGCCCACGCGGCAATGGGAGCCGGCAGATCCAGGCTCGCGCCGATGCCGAGGCCACGGCGCGCGAGGTGTCGCTCCACCGGTACGAGTGGTACGAACTGGTCACGAGCGCGCTGCAGATCGCGATCGTGCTGTCGAGCGTCTCGGTCGTGACGCGTATTGCTCGCCTGACGTGGTTGGGGGGCGGGATCGGTCTGCTGGCAGCGGCCCTCGCCGCGTTGGTTGCCGCTGGCGTGGTCTGACCGGACGTTGCTGATCCTCCCTCGCGAAGCGGGGGAGGGGGATCATGCGAAGCATGGTGGAGGGAGTGTGCCGCCCGCACCGACTGTGCCCGAACGCTCTCTCCGTGGGCTTCGCCGCCACCTCCCCCCTGAAGTATGGGGAGGATGAGAACGACTTAGCGCACTACGATACTCGCGACATCACGCACGCTGCGGCCCGCGCGCTTGTCACCGGGTATTGCAAGACGGGGGATGTCGATCGCCTTGCCGTCGCGCTCCGTGGCTAGGATGACCTGCTTGTTCTCGAACTCCGGATCTATTTCGCCCATTCCGATGGTGGCGCTGTAGCCATCCTGCCCGGTGACGATGACCTGCTGGTTAACGCGTTTGTGGAAATTCGGATCGATCGCACCGGCCTGCTGCAGCACGGACCACAGCGTCGGGCCGGCATAGTGGGCCTCGGGCCCGGCGTCCGCGTTCACCGTCGCCGAGGCGGATGGGAGCGCACGCAGGTCCGGGAGGGACATCAGCGCCGGCTGCGCGCTCGGGGTCAGGATGCTGACACCGCCGGTGTTGCTGGACAGCACGGGGAGCAGCCCGTGCTGGGCCAGGATCGCCTGGCCGCGGGGCGAGAGGGTGAACAGGGCAAATCGCGCTGCGTCCGGGTTCGGGCTCAGCACGGCCATTCCGTAGACCGGGACCGGATCCAGCGCCGCTGGGAGCGGAACGGACACCGAGTCGGGCACCTCGCGGACCACGTCGGCGCCGGCACTGCAGTAGTACAGCACGACGTCGGCCCGTTTCGCCAGCAAGATGGCACCACCCGGGGTGTGGCCGTTCGCCGGCACCATCGTGGTCGGCCCGCCGTATAGCGCCTGCGCCTTGGCCTGCAGTGTGGCCTGGGCGCCCCGATGCACCGCCTCCGCACGGGCGAACACGGCCATTGCGTAGTCGCCGCCCGGGTCGGCTCCGGGGGTCGAGGTCGCGAGCCGAACCGCCGGGTCGAGCATGCGGTCCAACACGGTGGACGGGGTCATCCCGAGCGACCTGGCACCGATCGCACACATCCGGTTGCGCGCGAACGGCACGACGTTGACGGCCGGCCGCTCCGCCGCGATGCGCTCCGGCTGGCGCATATCGGCGGAGGCGAATAAATCCGCGATCTCGCCGCCCTCGATACGCTCGCCCAGCAGGCCCGCGGGGCCGAACACCGGGGGTGCCACCGACGCGGCGGGAATGCCGGAGGCGGTCACCAGGTCGCCGATAACGTTGGACAGGCTGCCGGCACTGAAGATCTTCAGGGCATCTGCCTGGGCTCCGCTCACCGCCGCCGTCGCCAGCAACAGGCCTAGAAGGGGGGGGGCGCGCATACCTCGATCTCCGCGTGATAGCGGTTGGTATACAGCGGCCGACGTTTACGGTCCAACCGATGCCTAGCGCAGCAGCTCCGGTAATAGGGCGTCGAGCCGAACCCGGCCTTCGGCGGTCGCGATCAAGCGGTCCTGGGTGTGGAGAAGATAGCCCTCATCCTGCGCCATACGCAGGACGTGCGGATCCAACGCATCGATCAGGCTCAGGCCGGTGCGGCGGGCGAAGCGGGCGGCGTCGACACCCTCGTGCAGGCGCAGACCCATCAGCAGCATTTCGCGTCCACGATCCGGCGGGGCGATGATCTCCTCCGCCGTGCTGCCGTGTCCCCCGGCCTCGACCCGTTCGGCCCAGGGCTCCGGGGCGCGATGCCGCCTGGTGGCGACCAGGCGCTCGCCAAACAGCAGCCGCCCATGTGCGCCAGGCCCGATCCCGGCGTAGTCGCCATAGCGCCAGTAGGCGAGATTGTGCCGGCTCTCGGCACCGGGTGCGGCGTAGTTGGACACTTCGTACTGCGCCAGGCCATGCAGCGCGGCCGCCTCTGCCGTCGCCTCGTACAGGGCGGCGGCGTCCTCCTCGCCGGGGAGGACCAGCGCGCCGCGGCGATGCAGCGCCTCGAAGGCGGTGCCCGGCTCGATGGTGAGTTGGTAGAGCGAGAGGTGATCGGCGGCCAGCGCGAGGGCGCGGTCGAGTTCTGCGCGCCACGCTGATAGAGTTTGGCCGGGCCGGGCGTAGATGAGGTCGAACGACAGGCGTGGGAAGATGCGCCGGGCCAGTTCGAGCGCCGCCACCGCCTCGGACGCGGAATGCTGGCGGCCCAGTTGGCGCAGCGGCTCGTCCTCGAGGCTCTGCACCCCGAGTGAGATACGGTTGACGCCAGCCGCCCTGAATGCGGCGAGCCGGCCGGCCTCGACGCTGGTGGGGTTGGCCTCGAGCGTGATCTCCAGATCGGGGAGCGGATCGAACAGGGTCGTCGCATCGGCGATCAGCGTGGCGGCCGTGGCTGGGTCCATCAGGCTGGGGGTGCCGCCGCCAAAGAAGATGGAGCCGAGTGCGCGCCGACCGAGACGGTCCGCTTCCCACGCCAGTTCCCTGCGCAAGGCGGCGGCGAAGCGCGCCTGCGGAATGCGATCGCGCACATGGCTGTTGAAGTCGCAATAGGGGCATTTGGCCAGGCAGAACGGCCAGTGGATGTAGAGGGCGAGGGGCTCGATCACGGTCAGGCCGCATATAGGCACGGCGAGCGCATTTATCTCAT
>CAXTCJ010000042.1:0-38100 GCA_964242215.1 uncultured Acetobacteraceae bacterium
TGCCGTCGCCGATCTTGCCGGTCTGTCCCGACTTCATGATGGCTTCCACCACCTGATCCGCCAGGCTGTCCGGAACGGCCACTTCGATCTTCACCTTCGGCAGGAATGCGACTTCATATTCCGCCCCGCGGTAGATCTCGGTCTGACCTTTCTGCCGGCCAAACCCCTTCACTTCGGAGACGGTCAATCCCTGCACCCCCAGCGACGTGAGCGCCTCGCGCACGTCGTCGAGCTTGAAGGGTTTGATGATCGCCATGATTAGCTTCATCGGCTCAACCTCCCTTTCTCAGGGGACGCCGGATGGCATCCCTTAGGTTCTTCCTTTCAAGAATCGTGCCGTTTTATCGGCGATCGAACCTGAAGCGTAATGGTATGGCCTTGCATCAAAAACGAGCAAACTCGGTTACGTCACTGCAACATTTGCGCAACACCATACCGAGTGGTTTGTGAGTGCGGGTGTTTCGCATTGCTTTTTTATCCGGCTTTGAAACCTTGTGGTGGGCTCAATCCATCGAATGAAAAAGGACGCCGAAGATGCAAGCAGCCGGTTGGCTGACACAGAGAAGGAGACACCTTCCTCAGAACGTGACTTTGGCATGCGGCGTGGTTTTGGCTGTGACGACCCCTGCCTGGGCGCAAGTCAACCCGCCTGTGCAGAATACACCGGCGGTGCAAACCGAGATGCCCGCTAATACAAGCTCGGCAGCGCCGGAAAAGCCGTGGGCGCCGCCTGCAAACTGGTCCGAGTGGGCTAGTGGCATCAAGTACTCTGGCCAGGTAGACGCCGGTATCGTCGGCAATCCGCAGGATCCGAACAACGGCGTCAACTATGGCCAACTGTTCACCGACAAGGCCAACCGGCCGATCTTGAACCAGCTATTGCTAACGCTGGAGCGAGATACCGATCCGAAGGCGACCAGTTACGACTACGGCTTCAAACTTCAGGGCATGTACGGTTCGGACGCCCGGATCGTGCATTCGCTCGGCCTGTTCGACCACGCCATCCACGACCGCAACCAGATCGACATCGTCGAGGCGAATATCTCGGTGCACACGCCTTGGGCATTCGGCGGAGGCATCGACTTCAAGGGGGGCATCTATCCGACCCCACTAGGCTTCGAAGTCATCGATCCCAAAACCAACCCGTTCTACAGTCACAGCTACATCTTCAACTACGGCCTGCCATATAAGCATCTCGGTGTGCTGAGCACTGCGCATGTCACGGACCTGCTGGATTTGTATCTTGGCGTGGATACCGGAACCAACGTCACCCTGTTCGACGGCGACAATAACCGGCGCCCCGGCGGCATCTTCGGCTTCGGCCTGAACCTGCTCGGAGGCAACCTCACCGTGCTGGCGCTGAGCCATGTCGGGCCGGAGAACTCGAAGCGCAACACGACGTTCGCCAATAGTGCGATGCGCTACTACAACGATGTCGTCATAACGTATAAAGCCACTGAGAAGCTCGCCTTCACGACGGAGTTGAATTACATCAGGGACGACGGCTTCCGGGCCGAGGGCTACGGCGCTGCCCAATATGTCGCCTACTCCCTATCGGACACGCTGACCCTGAACGGGCGAGCCGAAATCTGGCGCGACAACACGAATTTCTTCGTCAGTACTCCCGTCAACAACCTGGATTTCGTGAACTTCGAGCGCGGCTACACCCCGGCTAACTTCTACACGGCGATCCGGCCAACGACCTATTCCGCGATTACGGCTGGCGTCAGCTACAAACCGGCAGACTTGCCGAAGCCGATCAGTGGCCTGACGCTGCGACCGGAGATCCGCTACGACCGCACGCTGAACAACTCAAAGCCGTTCGACGGCGGCCAGGACAAAGGCTCGGTGACGCTCGCCGCGGACGTGATTCTGGGGTTCTGACCCGCTCTGGCTTGCGGCAAGGAGGCGGGGCAGGATCGGCATCCCTATTGTGGAGCCGATATGACCCGTCTCTCGCGCTGTCTTGCCGCAGGCGCCGTGTGCATGGTTGCGATCTTGGCGAACCATGCCCACGCCGCCTGCCGTCTGTCCCCGAGGGCGACGATCCCGATCAAGCGGCTCGATACCGGCATTGCAGTGCCGGTCACAATCAACGGCCAGACGGTCGATTTCCTGCTCGACACGGGCGCGGAGCGTACCGTGGTGGGGCTCGAGGCGGCGGACCGGCTGCATATCGCCCGCGACGAGTGGGTCAGCACCGACATCCAGGGCGCTGGCGGGCGGGACCGGCGGCGCCTCGGCCGACCGAGTTCACTGTCGATCGGCGGCGTGGCGCTGCGGCGGCACACGGTGGCAGCGGACAACTCCGTCGTCATCGGCCCGATCCCGGAGCAGGTGGCCGGCGTGGCGATCGCCGGGATGCTCGGCGAGGATTTCCTCTCGACCTTCGACCTCGATCTGGACCTCGGCGCCGGGACCCTGACGCTCTATGACGTTGCAGGATGTTCCGGTCGTTTCCTGCCTTGGCACGACCCGTATCAGGCGGTGAGTGCGTGGCGCCCGGTGCGCAACATCCTGGCGCTGCCGGTTCGAATCGGCGGAACGGAGGTGCAGGCCATGCTCGATACGGGTGCGCTGCACAGCGTGGTGACGCTCCCGGGCATGGTGCAGTTGGGATTGGTGGCCGGCGGCACGGGCGTCGTGCGCGGTTTCGGCCCCGCGAGCCTTGCTGCGCACGAGCAGCATTTCCCCGCCGTTCAGGTCGCCAATCTACCGCCGGTGCCAATGGACCTGGTCATCGCCCCGATCCGCACGCTGCGTAGTATCGGGGCTCTGCTTGGGGCGGACTGGCTGGCCCGGCGCCACGTGTGGATTTCGTGGGCGACGGACCAGGTGTTTATCGCCTCGCCCGCATGAGGAGGCGCTAGCGCGGCCGGTCCAGCGCTATTTTCGCCGCATATTCAGTGGCAAACGTGCGGATGCGGCCTGTGCGGCTCCGAAGCATCCCTTCGGTCGTGCGCACCGCCCACGGCCGTAGCGACGTGCCCGACCAGTGCTGCAGCCGGCGTGGCATGAAGCTGATCTCCATCCCATCCGCGCTGCGGTGCATGACCCAGCCATTGTCGAACGTCTCGGTCGTCCAACCCGGCCATGGCCCTGGAGCCACGCGACTTGGGCACCGCCGATGGCGCTCTTCAACCTTCGCCTTGTGTCGAATGGCCCCCGTTAGCCAAGCCGTGGGTTCGACCCCGGCAAGGGCTGCGGCGCGCGCGGCGACAAAGAGATCCTCTTCCGAGAGCATTTCACCTTCCGATCCCCTTGATGTCTGCGCCAGTGCCACCAACGCTTCAACGCAGGACATGTCAGAAATTGTCCTCCCAGTTCCAGCATCGGTTAGCCGGTGTTTGCGCCTGCCTCAGCGGAACTCCAGGCGCCGCTCCTCCGCAACCGTCAGCGCCGCCTCGACCAGCAGGCGTGGCAACCGAGCCAGCGAGAACCGTCGCCGCGGCCGCAACCGCCGAGGCCGGGCGCGGTCGCCACCCAAGGTGCGGACCAGTTCGTCGATCGAGGTGAGCCCGTCGACCAGGCCCAGCTCCACCCCGCGGGAGCCGAGGCAGTAGCTGCCGTCGAACACCGCCGGGTCGGCGGACAGGCGGGCGCCCCGCCGTTCCCTCACCCAGGCGATGAAGCGCTCGTGGATGCCTTCCATCAGCGCCTGCACGAAGGCGACGTCCTCCGGCCGTTCGGGGCGGAACGGGTCCAGCCGCGCCTTGTTCCGGCCGGCGGTATAAAGCCGGCGCTCGACCCCGTAGCGGCCGATCAACTGGTCGAAGCCGAAGCCGCCGCCCACCACGCCGATCGAGCCCACGATGCTCATGCTGCTGGCGTGGATCTGGTCGGCTGCGCAGGCCAGCCAGTAGCCGCCGGAGGCACCCGCCTCGGCGATGACGGCATGCACCTGCACCCCCGCCTTCTCGGCCCGGCGCCGGATCAGCCCGGCCATGAGTTCTGACTGCACCGGCGAGCCACCGGGGCTATCGATGTCCAGGATCACCGCACCGCCGCGTTTGGCACTCGCGAAGGCGCGTTCGATCAGCGGCCCGGTGGAGCGGATGTTGAGCGCGCCGTCCCGTCCGGCGATGATGCCGTGCAGTTCGACGACGGGGATGCGGGGGTGGCGCCAAAAGAGCAGGTTCATGGCTGCTCAAGAGGGGGCCCCGGGCGTCTATGGCAAGTGGTCAGCGTTCGTGCTGGGCCACGTCGAGTGCCCGGGACCAGGCGCCCGATGCGACCTCCGCCGCCCACCACCGATCGACCTCGGCGACGAAAGCCGGATCCTTGGGCAGCATGTACGCCTTCTCCAGCCGGGTAAACGGCGCCTCCACCGCCGCGGCACAGAGCTCGGGGTGCAGCATCGCCTGGTGGTCGACCTCGATCCCGTCGGTGACCATCACGTCCTGCCGGCCGGCCACGATCTCATCGAACACGCTGGCATTATCGCCGAACACGGTGAGGTGGGCGTGGGGCAGGCGGGCGTGGGCGAAGGCCTCGTTGGAGGCGCCGGGATTGACCACGACGCGCACCGTGGGCTGGTCGATGCTTTCGATGGAGGTGTAGCGATCCTTATCGGCGCAGCGCACGAGCGGGCGTTTGCCGTCCACCATGGTCGCGGTGGAGAACGCGGCGAACTTTTCGCGGGCCGGCGAAATGGAGAGACCGCCGACCGCGATGTCGAACCGATCGGCCGCGAAGTCGCTGTCGATCTTGGGCCAACTGGTCGGCACGAACTCGGCCCGCACGCCGAGATCGGTGGCGAGCAGTCGGGCCATCGTTACGTCGGCGCCACGGTAGCTGCCGTCGGGGTCACGGAAGGCAAATGGCTTGTAGTCACCGGTGGTGCCGATCCGGAGCACGCCGGAGGCACGGACCTGCGCCAGATCGCCCGCAGTGGCGGGAAGTATGCCGAGAAGCAGCAAGGTAGCGACGCGAACGAGCATCAAACGTCCCCCAGACCCGACGCAGCTTTTCGCTGCGATGTTTGTTGTGGCTACACAGCAACAGTGTTGGAAATTTAGCGCACTCGGATTGCCAAAGCGATCTCGAAAAGCATACACAACATCTTGTTAACCCCGAAGATACCGCCCCAGGAGTTCCTGTCGATGCGCAAGCTCGCAATTCTGACTACGGCCGTGCTCGGCCTCGCTTTCGCCGCCCCAGCTTTCGCCCAGCCCGCGCAGAGCGCACCGCAGCCGGGCCTGCCCCCTGGCGTCGGCGCCGGCGCGGTCAACGCCCAGGTGCCGCGCGCTAGCGGTTCGGTCACGACCACCACGACCCCGGCTCCGATGGCTGCCCCGATGGCCGCGGCACCCATGTCGGACGGCACCTCCGTTCCGATGCGTCATCGTCGGACCCATCGTCACCGGACGGTTCACCATCGCAGCCATCACACCGCTACGCCGGCGCCCGCGCCCGCGCCCGCTCAGTAACAAGCGGCAGCCGCTCTTACGACAACGCCGCCCGGGCGACCGGGCGGCGTTGTTGTTTGCGGCACAATCACGGCCGGAAGTTAATTTCCGGCGTGTGCAAGACGCGGCTGGTTTTGCCCCAACCCGGCCTCGATCGCAGCGGCCAGCGAGTCGCCTACGCAGCGATAGCCGAAATCGTTCATGTGGACGGAGTCATTGGCGAGGAAGTCGTGATACGGCATCCCACCACGCTGCCAGCCATCCATCAAAGCGCCGCGGGAAAACAGCGACACGTTGTACTTCACCGACAAATCCGCCAGGATCTGTTCCATAACGCCGTGCTCCGGCGAGGCCAGGATCATCGGCGAGCGTTGATTGTCCATCAGGATCACGTCGATCCCGAGTGTCTTTAGGCGCTCGATCCCGGTCGATACCAGCTTGCGGAACACGTCCGGATCGGAGTGTGCCATCGCGCCGTTGGCGCCCACCTGCCAGATCACCAGGTCGGGCCGGATTGCCAGCACGTCGGTGTCCAGGCGGGCGACTTCCTCCAGCGCATCTTGTCCGCCAATGCCGCGGTTGATGACGGCGATGTGAGCCAGGGGAAACGCACGCGAGAGGTCGCTTTGCAGCCGGGCCGGATAGGTATTTGCCGGAGAGGTCGCCATCCAACCCTCCGTGCTGGACGAACCGAGAGCCACGATCATCACTTCGCTATTGCTCGCCAGCCGCCGCTTCGTCGCCGGCAGCGCGACGGGCGGCATCTGCCCGGCCGGACACACCTCCTGCGCCCAAGCAGGTTGCGACGTGCCGACCATGGTCGAGAGGCCTACGAAGGCGGTGCCGACGAGGGCGCCGAGACAGGCCGCGGCAACTTTTCGATACATCATCATCGGAATAAAACGCACCCTAGCGCCGGAGGTCCATCACAAACTCTTAACGCACCCGTTTTTGCTCGGAATGACAGGTTGGTGGGTCAGAGCGCTTCCAGCACGGCTTCGGCCCGGCTGACGTCGAAGTCGCCGGGAGCCTCGATCGCGAGGTGCGTGACAACCTTGTCCTTGGCAATCAAGGCGAAACGCTGGCTGCGCTTGCCCAACCCGCGTGCTGACAGGTCCAGTTCCAGGCCCAACGCCTGCGTCCAATTGCCCGAGCCGTCGGCCAGCATAACGACCTTGCCGTCGACGTTCTGATCCTTGCCCCAGGCGGCCATCACGAACGGGTCATTGACGGACATGCAGACCACCGTGTCCACACCCTTGGCCTTGAACTGCTCGAAGTGCTGGACGAACCCGGGCACGTGCTTGGCACTGCAGGTCGGCGTGAAGGCACCCGGCGTGGCGAACATCACGACGGTCTTGCCGCCGAACAGCGAGGTGGTGCTCTCCTCCTTGGGGCCATCCGGGCCTGCGGTCATCAGCTTCATCTCCGGCAGCGTGTCGCCGACCTTGATCGTCCCGTCCTTGTTTGCCATGAGCCAAGCTCTCCTGATGTGCAGTGCGAAAGCTAACGAGTTGCTAACCTCGTGTCATTCACCGTTGGTGCGCCGCCACAAATCCATTGCAGCGTGGGAATTCCGAGCCAAGATGAGGGTTATGCCATTGAAGATCCCCTCCCTGCTCGACGAAGCCCGCCTGACCGGCCAACTGCTGATCGCCATGCCCACCATGGAGGACCCGCGCTTCGCCCAGAGCGTGATCTATCTCTGTGCGCACACCGAGGACGGTGCGATGGGCCTGGTGCTCAATCGCCCGCTGATCAGCCCGACCTTCGAGGACCTGCTCCGGCAACTGGACGTCTCGCCAACCCCGCCGGCGCGCCGCATCGCCTTGTGCGACGGCGGACCGTCGGACGGGGCGCGCGGCTTCGTGCTGCACACCGCCGACTGGATCGGCGACGGGAGCTTGCAGGTGGACGAGTCGGTTGCGCTGACGGCCAGCCTCGACGTGCTCAAGGCCATCGCGTCCGGCACCGGGCCGCGCGAGGGGTTGTTGGCGCTTGGCTACGCCAGCTGGGGCGCCGGGCAGCTGGACGAGGAGATCTTCGCCAACGCTTGGCTCTCCGCCCCGGCCTCGCTCGACCTGGTGTTCGACGCGGACCACTCCACCAAATGGCGGCGCGCGTTCGCCTCGCTCCGGGTTGACCCGGCGCTCCTGTCCGGAGTGGCCGGGCACGCCTGACTGATCTCGCCAGGTGGAGTAGGCTCCAGCCCGCTTAAACACACCGTCATGCCAAGGCTTGACCTTGGTATCGACGGGGTTGGGCTCATGACGTCAACCGAGTGTTTGGCACCAGCGCTTGCAATACGGGCACGGCCGGTGTCTGCGGAACGCCGCGTACACCATGGTCAAGCCCGAGCATGACGGGCAGCATCACGGGCATGCAGCGATTTCGTGCCAGCCCCGCAATAACATGCGGCGCGGCGTTCGCCTCGACGTGACAGGGTTGCTGCCATAGCGGGCGGGGGCGGGCGTGATGGTCGATCTGGGATGGTTTGCCTCAGCGATCGCCTTCGCCGTGTCCATGTCCGGGACTCCCGGTCCGAACAACACGATGGTCACCGCCTCTGGTGCGGCCTGGGGCTTCCGCCGCACCGTGCCGCACATGGCAGGGATCTCGGTCGGCTTCCCGGCCATGCTGCTGGCCGTGGCGCTCGGGGCCGGGGAAGTGCTGCGAAGCCGGCCGTGGCTGCACGAGGGGCTGCGCTGGATCGGGGCGGCTTATCTGCTGTGGCTGGCCTGGCACATCGCGACTGCGCGGCCGGCAACGCCCGGCCAGGCACCAGCGGGCCGGCCGATCAGCTTCCCGCAAGCGGCCCTGTTCCAGTGGGTCAACCCAAAGGCCTGGGTGATCTCGGTCGGCGCCGTCGTCACCTACACGACCGCGACCGGCGGCGCCCTGATCGCTCAGGCCGCCATGCTTGCCCTGATCTTCGTGGTGGTCACCTCGCTCTGCACCGCGTTCTGGACCATGGCCGGCGTCGGCGCGTCCCGGCTGCTCCGCACCCCGGCGGCACTGCGGCGCTTCAACCTGGTGCTGGCCGGGCTGCTGGTCGTCTCGCTGGTGCCGTTGCTGCAGGGCGAGTAGCGGCTCACCAAACGAAGCGCGGCATGATCGCGACCGGCGCCAACCCGGCAAGCCGGGCTTCGGCCTCGGCCGCGCCATGGTCGTCGCCGAGCGCCTCGCCATGGATGCCGCCCAGCACCCAGCACGAATCCACGCCTGCCGCGGCCGCGCCGGCGATGTCCGTGCGCAAGGCGTCGCCCACGGCCAACGTGCGGCCCTTGGGTGTGCCGAGCATGTCCAACACCGGCGCGTAGATCGCCGGGTCGGGCTTGCCGAGCGAGCGCACCGTGCCGCCCATCTGCTCGTAACGCGCTGCCAACGCACCGGCGCAGATCACCCGCACCCCGCCGCGGATCACCTCCAGATCGGGGTTGGCGCAGATCATCGGCAGGGCGTTGCGGGCACATTCGGTCAACACATCCTCGAACGCCTCCACGTCCTGGTGGCCGCGGTGGTCGTCCGGCCCGGTGTTGAGCACGAAATCCGCCTCCGCTGGGCTGGCCGCCAACTCCAGGTCGAGGCCCTCCGCCACGTTGCGGTCGCGCTCCGGCCCGAGATGCCAGACGCGGCGGCCGAGTGCGGCGAACCACGGATCGGTGCGGTCGCGCAAAGCCAGGTGCACCGCCTCGCCCGAGGTCAGTACGCCGTTGTACAGGGTTGGCAGCAAGCTCATGTGCGCGAGCATCCGCTCCACCGCGGCCGAGCGGCGCGGGGCATTGGACAGCAGCACGCACCGCTTGCCTGCCTGCTGCAGCTGCTGCAGGCAGTTGGCTGCGCCCTCGTACGGGCGCACCCCATCGTGGATCACGCCCCACAGGTCGAGGATGAACCCGTCGTAGCGGTCGGCGAGGGCAGCCATGCCAGGATAGAGGGTCATGCGCCGCTCCCTACAGCCTCGGTGGCGTTGCGGAAACCCTCGCGGCGCAAAGCGGTGGCCAGCTCGGCCTTCATCCGCGGCAGCAGCGCCGGGCCATGCACGGCGAACGCGGCATACAGCTGCACCATGTGCGCGCCCGCCCGCAACTTGGTCAGCACGTCCTCCCCCGTGGACACGCCACCGCAGCCGATCAGCGTCAGCCGTCCCGCCGCCAGCTTCCACGCCTGAGCAAGCAGGGCGGTGGACTTCGCCATCAGCGGCGGCCCGGACAATCCGCCGGTCTGGGCGATGTGCCGCCCCCGCAGCTCCGGCGGCCGCGACACGGTGGTGTTGGAGACGATCAGCCCCACCACCCCGCACTCCACCGCCACCTGCACGACGCTTTCCAGGCCGCCCGGCGGCAGGTCGGGTGCCACTTTCACGAAGATCGGCGGGCGGTTCGCCACCTGCCCCACCGCCTGCAGGATGCCTCGCAGCGACGCCGCCTCCTGCAAGGCACGCAGCCCCACGGTATTGGGGGAGCTGACGTTCAGCGTGATATAGGCCGCATACGGCGCCACGGCGGCGACCAGATCCGGGTAGTCCCGCTCGGGCTCCGCGCCGTCCTTGTTGATCCCGACGTTGAGGCCCAGCAGCGCGTCGGCCGGCGGATGCAGCCCGGCCAGGCGGGTGACGAACGCGGCGATTCCCTGATTGTTCATGCCCATGCGGTTGATCACCGCGCCGCCCTCCAGCCGGAACAGCCGCGGCTGGGGATTGCCGATCTGTGGGCGTGGCGTGACGGTGCCGAGTTCGACGCCGCCGAAACCCAGCCGGAACAGGCCCGGCGCCGCCACCGCGTCCTTGTCGAACCCGGCGGCCAAGCCGATCGGGTTGCGCAGCGTGCGCCCGAGAAGCGTCGTGGCGAGCACCGGATCGTCCGTGATGGGGGCACGGCCGGCAAGGCCCAGCTTGAGCGCGTGCAGGGCCAACCGATGGGCGCGCTCGGGATCGATCCGGCGCAGGGCCGGCAGGAAGGCGGAGGCGATTGCAGGGGTCATGGGCATCCGGGTGCGCGGGGCGAACGTGGTCGGTGACCCAGCGGGCTTGCCTCGCCCGCCGGATTGACCGATTGCTGTCTCGATGTGGGACGAACCTTATCTGGAAACGTGCTGTCGGTCAGCCCTGCACCGGCTGCTGCTGGTAGGTGCGACCGGTCGGCCGCCCGGTTTGAAAGACGGCCCGTGCCTGGAGCGACTGACCGGGCTCGGCTTTGCCTGCGAACGGGTGGATGGCCGTTATATCGTGACCGAGGCCGGCTTGGAGCGCCATGCGGTGGAGATCGCACCCACCGCGGACGTGAAGCTTCGGCGGCGGCGGCGAGCTTAAACGTCAGCAACGCCGCCTGGCATTTCAGCCCAGTTGTGCGGTGATCATCCGGCCCTCGGCGGCGGCGATGCACACCACCTTGCCGCCATCCGGTGCCGAAACCAGCATCATGTCGCCGCCCGCCAGCATGTCGACCGCATCGTCGAAATAGCCGGGGCTCTGCACCGCGGGCAGGACGTCGCCGTCGCTCTTGTAGTGCCAGAGTGTGAAGCCATTGGCGTAAGCCAGCACGGACAGGTTGCGGATCGCGAAGCTCATTTTGGGCACTCCTAGGTTTAAAGTCCTATAAACGGATACGGTTCAGCAAACGATGCCGCGTGCTCGCAAGGCCCATTCGAGATGGCCGAGCGCCTGATACCAGAGCCGCCAATCGGATTGCTGCTGCACGCGGTCGCTGCGCGGGGCGGATTGCCGCTCGCCCCAGATCCGCAGGATGCGGGCGTGGAGCAGCTCGATGGTGCGCTGCCGATACAGAATATCGAGGCAGCGCGTGATATCTTCGGGGTCGCAGGGGCGCGGCGGACCCTCGGGGCGCCACCCCAGCCCGGCGCCGTCGCGGCGTGCGATCAGCGCTTCCATGGTCCACAACCATGCCTCCTGCGCGCTTCGGAATGGTACGGCGAGACCGGCGTCATGGGCACGGCGAAGAGCGAGCATGGCGGCCTCCCTTAGGACTGAACAAATCATGAACACATAAACTCCTATTGTGCATACGATCGCAAGCTGAATAAGCGTTAATTCCTATTTGCCTTGGCGTGAATTCCTAGGCAGACTCAGCGCCCGAGTCGGGTAGAGGGATGCGCCGGTGAAACACGAGGATATCTGGCGGGCGCTGGACACGCTCGCGGCCGAGAACGGCCTCTCCGTCTCGGGCCTGGCACGCCAGTCGGGGCTGGATCCCACGACGTTCAACCCGTCGAAGCGCTCGATGCCGGACGGCCGCGCGCGCTGGCCCAGCACCGAGAGCCTCGCCAAGGTGCTGAACGCCACCGGGGCCAGCCTCGAGGCGTTCTCCGCCCTCGTGTCCGGCGCGCGGGCGCTGTCGTCCAATAGCCGGCCGGCGGCCCAGCGCCGCATTCCGCTGATCGGCCTGGCGCAGGCCGGGTCGGAGGGGTTCTTCGACGATGGCGGCTACCCAGTCGGCGGCAGTTGGGACGAGGTGAGCCTGCCCGAGATCGGCGACCTCAATGCCTACGCGCTCGAGATCGCGGGGCAATCGATGGAGCCGGTGTTCCGCGACGGCGACGTGGTGATCGTCTCCCCGGCGGCCCCGATCCGACGCGGCGACCGCGTGGTGGTGCGCACGGCGGCCGGCGAAGTGATGGCCAAGCAGCTCGCGCGCCGCTCAGCCCGGCGGGTCGAGCTCAAGAGCCTCAACCCGGCACACAAGGACCGCAGCTTCGATCTGCGGGAAGTGGCCTGGATCCATCGGATCGTCTGGGCAAGCCACTGACCGTCATGCCAGGGGCTGACCCTGGTATCCACGGGGATCCACGGACACCAGCCCCGCCTTCTGGCATGCGCGGTTCCAGGCGCTCGTCTTACCTGATCAGCCCAACCCAGTGGTTACGAGGGTCAAGCCCTGGCATGACGGTTGTTTAAGCCGCGGGCGGCCTTTCCGGCTGCGATTATGACATTTTGCCAGCAACGTCGTGACGCCGGATGCGTTCTTCGGCAGTGTATCATTTACACGGGGGTTTTCTGATGAACAGTTCCACCCGCCGCGCTCTCGGCGGACTTTTCCTAGCCGCAGGCATCGCAGCAGCGGCCTTGCCGGCATCGGCGCAGCAGGACCCAGGCCATCCGGGCCCGGTCGTTGGCCGCGTGACGATCGTGGCAAAGGCCGCGGCGCTGGGCGTCGGCTACGAGTGGGGTGACGGCACGCTGTATTACAATCGGCACCGCTACCACTTCAGCGTCCGCGGCGTGAGCGTGGCCGACGTCGGCTTCAGCCGCATCGTCGGGCACGGCCGCGTCTACGACCTCCACCGGCTGGCAGACTTCAGCGGCACCTATGGCGCCGCGACCGGCGAGGCGACGCTGGTGAACGGGCTGGGCGGCCAGGTCCTCAAGAACGGGCAGGGCGTTGAAATCCGCATCGACGACGTGACCAAGGGGGCGAGGCTCTCAGGCTCGGCGGACGGTATCCAACTAGAACTTCGGCGCTGAACGGGGGCAGCCAGGCATGATGAAACATTTCCTGGCTGCCACCTTCTGCTTCCTCTGCCTCAGTGGGTCGTTCTGGGGCGGGGGCCTGGCCCGCGCGGCCACGCCGCCGGTGGACGTCGCGCTGGTCCTCGTGACCGACGTCAGCCGATCGATCGACGACAGCGAGTTCCAGCTCGAGAAGCGCGGATACGCCTCGGCCTTCGTCGACCCGAAGGTCATTGCGGCAATCCAGGGCGGCCCAAATGGCCGCATAGCGGTTGCCTATGTCGAGTTCTCGTCGACCGAGCAGACCCGCACCGTGATCGACTGGACGGTGATCTCCGACCAAGGCTCGGCCCAGGCGTTCGCCGACGCGCTGATAGCGCAGCCCCGAAGCTCGTACGGCCGGACCGCGATCAGCACTGGCGTCGACCTCGCCACCCATATGCTGTCCGACGCAGCCTTTGCGGAGGCGCACCGCGTGATCGACGTGGCGGGCGACGGCACGAACAACGCCGGCCGTCCCATCACGGATGCGCGGGACGAGGCATTGGCGGCCGGAATCACCATCAACGGGCTGGCGATCATCAACGACCACCCCGTCTCCTACACGTTCGCCCATGTGGCACCGCCCGGCGGGCTGACGAACTGGTACCGGGAGAACGTCATCGGCGGACCCGGCAGCTTCGCGGTCGAGGTGCACGAGTTTTCCGTCTTCGGCGAAGCGATGAGCCGCAAGCTGATCAATGAGATTGCCGGGCTGCCGACTTTCCGCGGATAGTCCCGGCGTTTTACTCCCGGCTTCGATAAGGATTCCTGAATGAAACAACGCAACGTGGGCCGCTCAGGCCTGCAAGTCTCCGCGATCGGCCTCGGCTGCAACAATTTCGGCGGCAGGATCGGGCTGGAGGACGCTCGCAAGGTGGTGCACGCCGCCCTCGATTCCGGCATCACCCTGTTCGATACCGCCGATGTCTATGGTGCACTCGGGATCGGCACCGCCACCAGCTACAAGGGTGCGTCGGAGGATCTGCTGGGCCAGATCCTGGGCCCCAACCGCCGCGAGATCGTGCTCGCCACCAAGTTCGCGATGCCGATGAACGATGCGGGCACAAGCTCGGGTGCATCCCGCCGCTACATCATGCGCGCGGTCGAGGACAGCTTGACCCGGCTCAAGACCGACTGGATCGACCTGTATCAGCAGCACAGCTTCGATCCGAAGACGCCGATCGAGGAGTCGCTGCGCGCGATGGACGACCTGGTTCGCGCCGGCAAGGTTCGCTACATCGGCTGCTCGAACTTCGCCGCCTGGCAGGTGGCGGACGCCATGTGGACGGCGGACGATCGCGGGCTGACGCCGTTCGTGTCCTGCCAGGACGAACTGTCCCTGTTGGTGCGCAAGGCCGATGCGGAGTTGCTGCCGGCGATGGAACACTTCGGCCTCGGTTTGCTGCCGTATTTCCCGTTGGCGAGCGGCCTGCTGACCGGCAAGTACCGCCGCAATGCCACCATGCCCGAAGGCGCCCGCCTGACCAACACGCAGCGCCTGGCCGACCGCTACCTGACCGACCGTCACTGGCCGGTGGTGGAGAAGCTGGCCGATTTCTGTGCCGCCCGCGGCCATACCATGGTGGAGCTGGCGTTCAGTTGGCTGCTGTCCCGCGGCGTCACTGCCAGCGTGATCGCCGGCGCCACCCGGGTAGAACAGGTGCAGCAGAACGCCACGGCCGGTGACTGGGTGTTGTCAGCCGAGGACCTGGCCGAGATCGATCAGCTTACGGCGTAAGCCTCGAGAGTGAGACATCCATCCCCCTCCCCTTGAGGGAGGGGCTAGGGGAGGGGTGGCCCGCGGCACGGTCCGACCTTTAGCCACCCCTCCCCCCGGCCCCCTCCCTCAAGGGGAGGGGGAGGGATCCGTCAGAATAGCTGCAGCAACTGGCCCTTCAGATACGCACTCTCCGGCAGGTTCGGGTGCACCGGATGGTCTGCCCCGGCGCCCCCGGTGAACAGCACCCGCGCGTCCCGCTTCGCCCGATGCAACGCCGCTGCGACCTGAGCCGTGAACGCGTCCACCGGCGCGTGATGGCTGCACGACGCCACGAACAAGAAACCGCCGGGCGCCACCAGCGGAGCAGCCAGCCGGGTCATGCGGTTATAGGCGCGCAACCCGGCCTCCGCATCCTTGCGGGACTTGGCGAAGGCGGGCGGGTCGCACACCACCACCTCGTAGCGCTCCCCGGCGGTGGCCAGTTCGGTCATCACGTCGAACGCATCGCCACGCTCCGCCGTCACCCGCTCGGCCAGCCCGTTCGCACCGGCCGCGGTCATGGCGTGCTCCAAAGCCGGGGCGCTGGAATCGACCAGGGTCACGGATGTGGCGCCCGCCGCCGCCGCTCGCAGGCCGAAGGCGCCGGTGTGGCAGAACACGTCCAGCATGCGACCACCCGCGGCCAGGGCGGCGACCCGGTCGCGATTGGGGCGCTGATCGAAGAAGAACCCGGTCTTCTGGCCCCCCAGCGGGTCCACCCCGAAGCGCACGCCGCCCTCGATCACCTCCACGGTGCCGGGCTCGCCATGCAGCACGGTGACCTCCTGCGGCAGGGCCTCCTGCGCGCGGGCGCCGCTGTCGTTACGGGCGATCACGGCGCGCAGCGGCAACACCGCCAGCAGCGCCTGGGTGATCTCGGGCAGCAGCCGGTCCATCGCGGCGGTGTTGGCCTGGACCACCACGACGTCGCCGAAACGGTCCACGATCAGGCCCGGCAATTGGTCCGCCTCGGCATGCACCAGGCGGTGGAACGGGCTGTCGCACACGCGGGCCCGCAAGGCCGCCGCCGCCTCGATGCGCGCATGCACCCAGGCGGCGTCGATCGTGGCCCCGGGATTGCGGTCCAGCATGCGGGCGGCGATCAGGCTGTGCGGGTTGAACGCCCACGTGCCATAGCGCCACTTGTCGTCGCCCTCCAGCCGCACCGGTGCCCCCGGTGCCCATTTGCGGTGGTCCGGCGTGGTCGCCAATTCATTGCTGAAAGCCCAGGGATACCCGGCCTTCAGACGGCGGTCCTGGCGGGGGGACACGCGCAATAGGGGATGGTCGGTCATCCGGCCACTCTACAAGCAGTTGCAGCGCCGCGCCTACGACCGTAAGCCAGGGCCATGCTCGACCTTCTAAAGGATAACAATCGCGATTGGGCCGCCCGCAAGGTGTCGGCCGATCCCGGCTTCTTCAAGCGGCTGGAGGCGCAGCAGGCCCCGGAGTATTTCTGGATCGGCTGCTCCGACAGCCGGGTGCCGGCGAACGAGATCGTCGGGCTGGACCCCGGCGAGATGTTCGTGCACCGCAATGTCGCCAACCTGGCCCCGCCGCAGGACGCCAACTACCTGTCGGTGCTGCAATTCGCGGTCGACGTGCTGCGGGTGAAGCACATTCTGGTCGTCGGCCATTACGGCTGCGGCGGCGTGGCGGCGGCGGTGGACGGCCAGCGGCGCGGGCTGGTGGACCACTGGCTGCACCCGATCCGCGAGGTGGAGGCGGAGCACCGGCACGAGTTGGACAGCCTTCCCACCCCCCGCGCCCGGCTCGATCGGCTGACCGAGCTGAACGTCGTGCGCCAAGTGCGCAACGTGGCGGCGGACGTTTTCGTGCAGGACGCCTGGGCGCGTGGCCAGCCCCTGTCGATCCACGGCTGGGTGTATTCGATCGCCAACGGGCTGGTGACGGATCTCGGCGTCACGGTGAACGCCCCCCAATCATAAACTCTTAACGAAGCGGGGGCATGATCGGCGAAACTAGGATGCCAACATGCAGTCTGCCCCCATACCGGTGCATGAGGAAGCCAGGCTCGAGGCGGTACGCGAGTACGACCCGTTCGGCGCATTCGACGATGCCGCCTATCACGGGGTGCTCGACCTGGCTCGTGACCTGTTCGAGGTTCCGACGGCTTACATCTCGCTCGTCGACCGGGACGAGCAGGTGTTTCCCGCGCGCCGCGGGATCGAGGTGTGTGGCAGCAGCCGGGACGTGTCTTTCTGCGCCCATGCGGTCGCGAACGAAGACGTTCTCGTCGTCCTCGATGCAACACTTGACCCGCGTTTCGCCGACAATCCTCTGGTCACCGGGCCGCCTCATACTCGGTTCTATGCCGGCGTGCCGTTGATCAGCCCGTCCGGCCATGCCGTCGGAACGCTCTGCCTGCTCGACCCCAGCCCCCATAACAGCTTCACCGAGCCACAGCGCTTGAACCTGCGCCGTCTGGCCGACCTTGTGCGGGACAAGCTCGAATTGCGCCGGCTGCAGATCGCTGGCCAAGTCGGTCAGGAGCGTTTCGAGAATATCGCCGCGACTTCGCCGGACGGCATCATCTGTGCCGATGCCTCCAATACGATCACCTTCTGGAACGCCGCGGCGGAGCGGATGTTCGGCCATAGTGCCGCCGAAGCGGTTGGGCATGATCTCGCCTTGATCGTGCCGCCCCGCATGCGCAAGGGCCACCGGGGCGGATTGACGCGGGCGGCTGGCGGGGGAGCCACCCGGCTGGTGGGCCACCTCGTCGAGTTGATGGCGCAGCGGGCCGACGGCGGCGAGTTCCCGATCGAGCTGTCACTGTCGATGTGGCGTGAGGACGGGGTGGCACGTTTCGGCGCCATTCTGCGCGATATCACGGAACGCCGGGCCAGCGAGGAACGGCTGTTTCGGCTGGCGCACCACGACCCGCTGACGGAGCTACCGAACCGGTCGGTACTCCGTCGCCGGGTCGACCAACTCGCCGACGGGGTGGAGGCGGCCACTCTGATGGTCGTGGACCTGGATGGCTTCAAAGCCGTGAACGACGACCTCGGCCATGCGGCGGGGGACATGGTGCTGAAACAGGTGGCCCAGCGCCTGCTCGGCTGCGCCAGCGCCACGGACACGGTGGCACGCCTTGGTGGCGACGAGTTCGCCCTGCTCATGAAGGGGGGCGGGGACCCTGCGCGGGCGGACCTCGTCGCCGACAGGATCATCCGTGCCGTGGGGCAGCCGATTACCGTGGACGACAAAACCGTCAGCGTTGGCGCCAGCATCGGCATCGCAACCCACCCGGCCAACGGGACCGACGTGTCTGAGCTGCTGTCGAGCGCGGACCTGGCGCTGTATCAGGCGAAGAACGACGGGCGCCACTGTCACCGGACCTTCACGCCGAGCCTGCGCAAGGCGATCGATCTAGCGCGGGCCTACGACAACGAGCTGACGCGCGCATTCGAGCAAACCGAGTTCGAGGTGTTCTATCAGCCGCAGATGCGGCTGGCGGATTCGGCCCTGGTTGGGGCGGAGGCATTGCTGCGCTGGCGGCACCCCGTCGACGGCCTGCTTTCTCCGGCCGCGTTCATGGCTGGCCTGGAAAATCGGCCGATTTCGACCGAAGTCGGCCAGTGGGTACTGCAAACCGCCTGCGCCCAGGCCGTTGCATGGCGCGCGGCCGGGGCACCGGACTTCCGCATAGGCGTCAACCTGTTCGGCTCGCAGCTCCGTGCCGACAACCTGGCTAGCCACGTGCGTCAAGCCCTCGCCACGACCGGCCTGCCGGCCGGCGCCCTCGAGCTCGAAGTGACCGAGAACATCTTCCTGCGCGGCGACGAAAGCATGGTCGGACCGTTACGCGAGCTTCGCACCGACGGCGTGCTGATCGCCTTCGACGACTATGGCACCGGATACACCTCCTTGAGCATGCTGAAGCGATTTCCGATCACGCGCCTGAAGATCGACAAGAGCTTCGTGCAAGGCATGTCCGAGAACCCCGAGGACGCTGCCATCGTGCGCGCCATCCTGTATCTCGCGGGCGCGCTCGGCTTCACGGCTATCGCGGAGGGCATCGAGACCCATGACCAAGCTGACCGACTCCGCAACAAAGGCTGCGAGGAGGTTCAGGGCTACCTGTTCGGCCGCCCGATGCCGGCGGCTGATTTTGCCGCCCGCTTCGGCCTGAACGCTGCCCGGGACCCTGTTGGCTCCAAGCCTGCGAAGGGCAATCTGCTTGCCGAAGCAGGATTAGCCGACCGCGCGAGGCACCAGGTAAGCAGTCCGGCGCGGAACAGTCTTCCCCCTGTCCCCGGCGTTCGGTTGGAGTTACTAGCCCACGCGAAGTAGCGACACCGTCGTGCCAGGGCTTGACCTGGTACCCACGGGGTAGGGCGTCAAACGAGCGCCAGGCATCTTCGTATGCAACACGGGCGGGGCCGGTGTTTGCGAAATGCCGTGATACCAGGGTCAAGTTTTGGCAAGACGGTCGTTCCCTGGCGCAACGGAGTTCAGGCTTCCGCAGACCAATGGCTCAAAGAAAAAATACGCTCTGCGACCTACGTGTCGCGATCAGCGGTGCATTCGATGTTCTCGCTGGGGCTGCGCGCCTCAGCGAGTGAAACTTGCGCTTGGCGAAGCGAAAGCTGCACGTTAAGTGTGGTTAAATGACCAGCAGTTAGCGCCCCATATATCTCTCAATGGTCGAGTGTTGCTTGGAATGTCGGCAATTGCACTGTCCGACGGCAGTTCCTGCTTGACCGGACCGCCCAGTTACGCCGCAACCAACCAGCCGAGGCCCCATGATCGACTCGACGCCCCGCTTCCTCAACGGCGCATTCCCCTTTACCGGCACGGGCTACGACAAGCCGGCGATGCTCGATCCGTCGCTGGTCTACGTCGTTCCCGCCGACAAGCGGGCGCAGCTGATCTATTTGCGCGGCGGCAATTCGTCCGCGGAACTCGCGTACATCACCCTGATGCAGGACGGTAAGCCCGCCCGCATCTTCCCGGTCGGTGCCAAGGCCGGCATCCACGTGCCGCTCGCCGTGGTGGAGGATTTGCAGCCCGACACCCGGATCGAGGTCTTCTTTGGCGCAGCGGCCGCGGTTACCGGCACGCTCGTGCTCGACCTCGGCATCATCGAAATCTGACCGCGGAAGGACCTCGCATGGCCAAGCAGCGTCTGGTGGTGGTGGGCAACGGCATGGCCGGCGCCCGCGCGGTGGAAGAGGTGCTGGCGCTGGGCGGTGCCGAGCAGTTCGATATCACGATGTTCGGCGACGAACCCTACGGCAACTATAACCGCATCCTGCTGTCCAACATCCTGAGCGGCATCCAGGACCCAAGCGAGATCTTCATGAACCCGTTACCTTGGTATGCGGAGAACGGGATTACGCTGCATGCAGGGGCACGCGTCACCCAGATCGACCGCAACTCCCGAACTGTGCTGGCCGCCAATGGCGTAAAGGCCAAATACGACACGCTGCTGATCGCTACCGGCAGCCGCGCTTTCATTCCGCCGATGAAGGGCGCCATGGACACCAAGGGCAATCTGCGACCCGGCGTGTTCGGCTTCCGCACCATCGACGATTGCACCGGCATCGAGCAGACGGCCAAGCGCAGCAAGAAAGCCGCCGTGATCGGTGGCGGGCTGCTGGGGCTGGAGGCCGCCCGCGGGCTGATGAATCACGGCTGCGAAGTCCACGTCATCCATCTGGGCAAGCACCTGATGGACGCGCAACTGGACAGCACCGGCGGCGCCATCCTGGCCACCACGATGGAGAAGATGGGCATCACCATCCACCTGGCCAAATCCACCACCGAGATCCTAGCAGACGACAACGGCGTCACCGGACTGGCGTTCAAGGATGGCACCACGCTCGAGTGCGACATGGTGGTGATCTCCGCCGGCATCAAACCGAACGCCGAGATCGGCCACAGCGCCGGGCTGACGGTGGAGCGGGCGATCGTGGTGGACAACCACATGCGCTCGGTGGACGACATGAACGTCTACGTGGTCGGCGAATGCGCGCAGCACCGCGGCAAGGTCTACGGCTTGGTCGCCCCGCTGTGGGAACAAGCCAAGGTGTTCGCCGAGCACGTGACCCGGCATAATCTGGACGCCGCCTATCACGGCTCCAAGCTGTCCACGAAGCTGAAGGTGATGGGCGTCGAACTCGCCTCCATGGGCATCACCGAGGCCATGGAGGAGCGGGACGAAACCATCCAGTTCACCGAGGCCAAGCGCGGCACCTACAAGAAGCTGATCGTGCGCGATGGGCGGCTGGTCGGCGGCATTCTGATGGGCGACATCAGCAAGGCCGCCTTCTTGATGCAGGCCTTCGATAAGGACTCACCTTTACCGGAGGAGCGGCTCGGTCTGCTGTTCGACCTCGGCACCCCGTCCCAAAAAGTCACGTTGGATGAGATGCCGCCCGACACGCAGATCTGCAACTGCAACGGCGTCACCAAGGGGGCGATCGGCGCCTGCGTGGCGGACGGCAAGCGCAGCGGCAAGGCGGTGATGGCGGCCACCCGCGCCGGCATGGGCTGCGGGTCGTGCAAAACGCTGGTGAACGAGGTGGTGGACTGGTTCTGCGGCGGTGCGGCCGAGGAGGATCCATCGATCCACTACTACGTGCCCTGCATCCCGATGGCCAAGCCGGAGCTGGTTCGCTCCATCCGTGATCTGCAGCTGAAATCCGTCTCCGCCGTGTTCGCGGCCCTCGCCTTCGACGGCAAGCCGGACGCGGCCAGCAAACCGGCGCTCGCCTCGCTGCTGATCACCCTGTGGAACAGCGAATACGTGGACGAGCGGGACGCGCGCTTCATCAACGACCGCGTGCACGCCAACATCCAGAAGGACGCCACTTTCTCCGTGGTGCCCGAGATGCCCGGCGGCGTCACCACGCCGAAGGATCTGATGCGAATCGCCGAAGTCGCGGTGAAATACGACGTGCCGCTGGTGAAGCTGACGGGTGGTCAACGGATCGACCTGGTCGGGATCAGCAAGGAGAACCTGCCCAAGGTCTGGGCCGACCTGGACATGCCGGCCGGCTGGGCGTGGGGCAAGAGTTACCGCACCTGCAAGAGCTGCATCGGCACGGATTACTGCCGCTTCGGCCTGGGCGACAGCATGGGCCTGGCCAAGAAGATCGAGAGCAAGTTCCGCGGCATAGACGCCCCCGGCAAGCTGAAGCTGGCCACCGCCGGCTGCCCGCGCAATTGCTCCGAGGCTATGGTCAAGGACATCGGCGCGGTCGCGATCGGCAACGACAAGTGGGAGATCTATGTCGGCGGCGCCGCCGGGTCATCCATCCGCAAGGGCGATGTGTTGTGCACGGTGGATGGCGAGGACGCGGTGATGAAGATCACGGGGCGCTTCACGCAGTGGTACCGGGAGAACGCGAAGTATAAGGAGCGCACCCACACCTTCATCGAGCGCGTCGGTATCGAGCGCGCCCGCGCGGTGGTGGTGGAGGACAGTGAGGGTATTGCCGCGGCCCTGGACGCCGCGATGGATGCGTCCTGCGCCGCCGTGCGCGACCCGTGGAAGGAGCGGGACGCGCCTAAGACCGAGAACCAGTTCGCATCCAAGGTGCCGGCGGAGGTTTGAGGATGGCGCATCCGATCGGAAAACTGTCGCAAATTCCGCCAGGCGAGGGCCGAAACTTCGCCGTCCCCGGCCCGGCGGGTGAGGTGCTGATCGCGGTATTCCATGCCCGCGACGGCAGCGTGTTCGCCACCCAGGCGAGTTGCCCGCATCGCGGCGGCCCGCTGGCAGACGGTCTGATGGACGACGGCGCGGTGGTATGCCCGCTGCACGACCGAACCTACGATCTCCGCACCGGCAAGGGCATCGGTACGGATTGCGACATCACCGTCTACCCGGTGCGTACCGAAGCGGACGGCACGATCGTGCTTCTAGCCGAGCCCGCCCTAAGCGCCGTAGCCTAGTCTTCTCCCTCTCCCCTTGAGGGAGAGGGAGGTCCTTAGTACCCTTGCTCGCTCGCATCCCGTCGTCTAACACCCGCCAGGAATCCCCTATCCTGAGGCAGTCGTCATGGCGCTCGAGCGCACTTTCTCCATCATCAAGCCCGATGCCACCCGGCGCAACATTACCGGCAAGGTGCTGGCCGTTCTCGAGGCAGCCGGGCTGCGGGTCGTGGGGCAGAAGCGCATCCACATGACCCAGGCGCAGGCCGAGCAGTTCTACGGCGTCCACAAGGAGCGTCCGTTCTTCGCCGGCCTGGTCAAGTTCATGACCTCGGGCCCGGTCATCGTGCAGGTGCTGGAGGGCGAGGACGCCATCGCGCTCAACCGTAAGACCATGGGCGCCACGGACCCGAAGAAGGCCGATGCCGGCACGATCCGCGCGCTGTTCGCCGAGGACATCGAGGCCAACACGGTGCACGGCTCCGA
This sequence comes from uncultured Acetobacteraceae bacterium, assembly GCA_964242215.1. Taxonomy (GTDB): domain Bacteria; phylum Pseudomonadota; class Alphaproteobacteria; order Acetobacterales; family Acetobacteraceae; genus LMUY01. The sequence continues at coordinate 23,066 of CAXTCJ010000042.1, forward strand.
CAGCCCGGATGCGGCCAAGGAAGAAATCGCGTTCTTCTTCACCGACGCGGAAATCGTCGGCTGAGCGTGCGCGCTGGTCGTTGGTTGCCGGTCCTGGGCGTGCTTGCGGTGGCGGCGTGCGCGTCGCCCCCGCCGCCCGCTCCGACCGTCGCAGCCGCCCCGCCGCCGGATCGGATCGACGGCCGGTATCGCGGCATTGCCCGCCTGACCCGCGCCACCATCCGCGGCTGCCCCCGTAGCGGCTCGCGCGTCGTGACGGTGGAGGGAAACGCGCTGTCGCTGCAGTATCGCGGTGAGCGGGCGTCGTATGCCCTGGCGGCCACCGTCGGGAACGACGGGAGCATTCACGGCAGCGACGGTCGCGGCAACATCGATGGCCAGATTTCCGGACGGCACATGGATTTGACCGTCTCGTCCCAGTATTGCGAAGTCCGCTACGCACTAGAACATATGTGATCTGTGATGCCTGGGCTTGTCCCTGGTGTCCACGGGCCTCCGCAAATGCCGGCTCGGCCGTGTTGCATGCGATGGTGCCAAACACGCGTCCGACGTCACCAGCCCAACCCCGTGGATGCCAGGGTCAAGCCCTGGCATGACGGGGTTCTTCGAGCAGGTTCTGTAGATCGAGCCGGCGTGTGTACATCGCCAGCGCTCCCTCTGCCGTTTGAGGCCAGAGTTCCATGGGCCGATCCCAATACAGTTCCACCCCGTTCCGGTCGGGATCGGACAGATACAGCGCCTCGCTCACGCCATGATCGGAGGCGCCATCCAGCTCGATCCCGGCCGCGATCAGGCGGCGCAAGGCATCGGCCAGGTCGGCGCGCGTCGGATACAGGATCGCCGTGTGGAACAGCCCCGTCGAACCCGGCGGGGGCGCCGAGCCGCCGCGGCTCTCCCACGTGTTCAGGCCGATGTGGTGGTGATACCCGCCCGCCGAGATGAACGCGGCCTGGTCCCCCAAACGCTGCATCAGCTCGAAACCAAGCACACCGACATAGAAACCGAGCGCCCGGTCGAGGTCCGACACCTTTAGGTGCACATGCCCGATGCGAGTGCCGGCGGCGATCGGGCGAGGCGGAACTTCGGGCATGGGCAAAGCCTCCAGAGATGGTCGTTACAGCGCCAATTCCTGCTGCCGCTTTTCGCCCCGCCCGGCGATCCGTTGAACCTCGACCGCCCCATCCGCGAACTCCAGCCGTAGCCGGGCGGCAGGCCGGACCGCGGCGGCGCTGGTCACGGGGCGGCCCGCCGGGTCGGTGACCAGGGCGTAGCCGCGGGCCAGCACTGCGCGGGGATCGGCGGCTTGCAGCCGTCCGGACAAGCCCTCCAAACGGGCCGTCATTTCGCGCAGCTTCGCCCGCACGGGGGCGGCGGTCAGTCGGGGCAGGGTGCGAGCGGCCTCGATCCGGTGGCGCTGCACGGCGTGGCGCAACGCCGCGGGCAGCCCGGCAGAGGCGGTCGCAGTCCGGTGGCGTATGGCGGCCAGCACGCTTGCGGGTGGTGGCATGTGGCGCTCGGCCGCAATCAGCGCCGCCCGTCGCGCCGCCACCAGGGCAGGCAGACCGAGCCGGAGCCTGGCCCCACGATCGGCCAGCCCCTGCCGCGCCGTCTGCAGCAATGCCGGCGCGTCCGGGAGCGCCCGCTCCACCCGCACCAGCGTGGCCCATCGCCCCGCCAGCAGGTTGGGCATGGCCAGGACCAGCCGGTGTCCGCGATCGTCCAACCGATGCCGGGCCGACCCGGCGAGCGACGCCACGTCCGGCAGCCGCGACGCGAGCCCGGCCGTGTGCATGCGGCGCTCGCCGAGCATGCGGGCCAGGGCGCCGGACTGCCGCGCGGCACGCTGCTGCAAATCGGCCAGCAGTTCCAGGCGTACCGGCACCGCCATCTCGGCCGCCGCGGTGGGGGTGGGCGCGCGGCGATCGGCGGCCAGGTCGATCAGGGTGTGGTCGGTTTCGTGCCCCACGGCCGAGATCAGCGGGATCGAGCAGCCAGCGGCCGCGCGCACCACCGCCTCGTCGTTGAACGCCATCAGGTCTTCCAGGCTGCCGCCGCCGCGCGCCACGATCAGCACGTCAGGCCGCGGCACCCCGTCCCGCGGCAGGCCGCAGAACCCGGCGATGGCGGCGGCGATCTTCTCGGCCGCACCTTCGCCCTGCACCGGCACCGGCCACAGCAGGATCGGGCGGCCGAACCGACGGGCGATGGTGGTGTGGATGTCGTGCAACACCGCGCCATTCGCCGAGGTCACCACGCCCACGACGGCCGGCAGGGTCGGCAGAGGGCGACGGCGGTTGAACAGCCCCTCGGCCGCCAGCTTCACCCGTAAGGCCTCGATCCGCGCCAGCATCGCCCCGGCGCCGGCATATTCCAGCCGCTCGATGATGATCTGGAACTGGCTCTTGTCGCCATAAGCCGAGATGCGACCGGTGGCGATCACCTCCACCCCGTCCTCCGGCTTCAGCCCAACCGTGCGCGCCGCCGTCTTCCAGACGATGCCGCGCAGCGTGCCGCCTTCGTCCTTGAGGCAAAGATAGGTGTGGCCGGAGCTGTAGCGCTTCACCTCCACCAGCTCGCCGCGCACGCGCACGCGGCCGAACGCGCCCTCCAGCGTGCGCTTCACCGCGCCGGCGATCTCGCTGACGGTGTATTCGGGGACGTTGCTGGCCGGGGTCTGCGTGTCCATGCCGCAAACCTATGCTACGGACCCGGTGTCGACCAAGGAGGCTTGTGGATGCGGGTGTTGCTGATCGGTTCGGGCGGGCGGGAACACGCGTTGGCCTGGACACTGGCCGCCTCGCCGCTGCTGACCAAGCTGTTCGTGGCGCCGGGCAACCCGGGGATCGCGCCACTGGCCGAACTCGTGCCGATCGGCGTGCTCGACATCGCGGCGCTGGTGGCGTTCGCCGTGGAGAACGCCGTCGACTTGGTGGTGCCCGGGCCTGAGGCGCCGCTGGTGGCCGGCATCACCGATGCGATGGCGGCCGTCGGCATCCCCTGCTGCGGTCCCACCGCGGCGGCGGCGCAGCTCGAGGGCAGCAAGGCGTTCACCAAGGAATTGTGCGACGCCGCCGATATCCCGACCGCCCGGTGGGAGCGCTTCACCGACGCTGCCGCAGCGCGCGAGTTCGCCAGCCGGCGCCGCCCGATCGTGGTCAAGGCCGACGGTCTGGCGGCCGGGAAGGGCGTGGTCGTCGCCCAGTCCGAGGCCGAGGCGGACGCGGCGATCGAACGCTTCGTCGCCGCCGGCCCCATCGTGATCGAGGAGTGTCTGGTCGGCGACGAGGTCAGCCTGTTCGCCCTATGCGACGGCACGGAGGCTATTTTCCTGGGTACGGCACGCGACTACAAGCGCGTCGGCGACGGCGATACCGGCCCCAACACGGGGGGTATGGGCGCGATTTCCCCCGTGCCCGGCTTCGACCCGGTCGCGGCCATGGACGGTGTCATCCGCCCTGCCTTGGCCGAGATGGTTCGGCGCGGTACCCCCTTTCGCGGCGTGCTGTTCGCCGGGTTGATGCTGACGGCTGCGGGCGCCGAGCTGATCGAGTTCAATGTCCGCTTCGGCGATCCGGAGTGTCAGGCGTTGATGGCCCGGCTGCAGAGCGACCTGCTGCCCGCCTTGCTCGCGGCCTGCCAAGGCGAACTGGGCGACTTCGAGCTGCGGTTCCGGCCCGATGCGAGTTGCGCCGTGGTGATGGCGGCGCGCGGCTACCCGGATGAGCCGGAGTCGGGGACGGTGATCGCCGGGCTGGACCGGGCTGCGGCGGTGCCGGGTGCGCTGGTGTTCCACGCGGGCACGGCGTTGCGCGGCGAGCAGGTGGTGGCGGCTGGCGGGCGCGTGCTGACGCTGTGCGGCACCGGGCCCGACGTGGCCAGCGCACAGGCCAGCGCCTACGCGGCAGTGGACGCCGTGGTGTGGGACGGCGGGTTCTGCCGGCGAGATATCGGGCGGTAGCCTACGGCAGGGTCGGCGCGGCCTCGAGCGGTAACCGGCGGCTGCCGCCGAGCTTTCGCAGCCAGAGCCGGGCCGGACGCTCGATCGCGTAGTAGCTGACGGCTGACACGGCAATCACCGAGAGGATGGTCAGCACCAACGCAATGCCACCGCCATGCGGAACATGGGTGAACGGTTCGGCGACGATTGGCAGCCATTTCTGCTGCATCGGCGAGTGCAACAAATACAGCGAGTAGGAGATAAGGCCCAGCCAATGCACCGGGCGCCAGCCCAGAACGCGTGCCGTGATGGAGCGCTCGGCAGCGAGCGTCACGATCAGCAGCATGGTGGCCAGCACGACGGCGATGTCGGTGCCCGGAACCGCGAGCAATACGATCGTCGCCAAGGCCAGGATGTCGCCCGTCCAGCGGTTGCGCACCACGCTGGCGATCCGGGCCCATCGCAGCATCCGGCAGGCGAACACACCAATGGTGAAGCCTGCCAGGCAGCGCACCAGGGGGTAAACCGTGCCATCGCCGTAGATGTCGAGCGGCCCGTGGCGATCGGAGAATACGGCGTTGGCCAGGTGCAACTGCACCTCCGGCAGTCCGCCGAGCACCAGCAGGCACACCAAAGCTGTGGCGGTGGCCACCACGCCGACGACCCGGCGGCCGCGCAGTATCAACAGCACGAGAATCGGGAAGATCAGGTAGGCGGCGAACTCGGTACTGATCGACCAGGACGGCCCGGCGATGCTGATCGAGGTGCCCCAGCCCTGCACCATCAGCAAGTTCAACAGCACGTCGAGACTGGTTATCGGCTGGTCCGAGGTTTCGAAGCCGATCGCGAGACAGCCCAGGGTTACGAAGGCGTAGAGGGGGTAGACGCGGGCCATCCGGTTGGCCAGGAAGCGCACGTAATCCCGCGCCGAGACGCTGTCGTAGAAAATAGGGGCGTAGTTCAGCGAGATGACGAAGCCACTCAGCACGAAGAACAGATCCACGGCCAAGTAGCCATGGCTTCGGATGGTCTTGAATGGGGAGTAGCCCGGGGCGATGCCAACGCCGAAGTAGTGGTAGAGCACTACATACAGCGCGGCGACGCCCCGTAAGCCGGTCAGCGATCGGATTTCGCCCCGTATGGGAACAGGATGGTCTGAAATCCGCGCTCTCCCGGGGTACGATCGTAGCCTTATCGCCTAAATCGCCCCCGGACCATTGTGTTTTCGCGCAATAACCTCAGCGCGTCTGCTGGATCGCGGAGAGCATCCAACGTCCGCCTGGAGCGCGCACGAACGTCCAGATTTCGGTCACGACCTGCCGCTCGGTGGGGCTACCATCCACCACTTCCTGGTTCACGTTCTCCAGCCAATCGAGCATGGAGAACTTCATCGCGACGGTCGCATACTCGCGGGAGCCCTCGGACCAGGCCTGCGCCAAGTCGCCTTTTTCCAGCCGGACGTCCTGGATGATGTTGTGCACCCCGCGGCTGCTCAGCTCGGACATCTGCTCGTTGAAGTAGCCGACCATCTCGGGCGTGGCGACGGTGCGCAACCCGGCCAGGTCGCCGCGGGACCACGCGATCTGCATCGCCTTGAGCAACTGCTCGAACGCCGCGTAGTCGGCCGGGGTGATCGTGATCGGGGGCGCGTTGGGAGCGCGTGGCGCCGGTCCGGCGGAGCGGGCAGCCCCGCCGCCGCCGCCGCCACCGAAACCGCTGAAGCCGCCGAAGCCGGCGAACATCGGCTGCCGGCCCATCACCAACCGCAGGACCCAGCGCCCGATGAAGAAGATCAGGGCCAGCTGGATCAGCAGGCCGATGATGCTGCTGCCGCCGCTCATGCCGCCAAACATCCCGTGGCCGAACAGCATCCCGCCGATGCCGGCACCGACCAGCCCGCCCAGCAGCCCGGAGCTGAAGGCACTCCGGCCGCTATAACCGCCACCATAGGCCGGAGCCGGGCTACCGTACGACGGCTCGGGCGCGCGGGGCGTGAAGCTGCGCTGCATCGGCGCGGCGGAGTAGGGCGCTGTGCCGGTGGACGGCGGGGCGGAGTAGGTGAACCCGCCGCGGCTGCCCATGGATCCACCGCCCCCGACCCGTGCCAGGGCCAGACCCGGTGCGAGCGCCACGGCCAGCGCCAGCGCGGCTGCGATCGGAAGTCGAAGGCGGGTCATGCGGCAAACTCCATTAACGGCGCCTATATAGTGACGTTACAAGATCATTGTGAGTATGCCGTTAACGGACGAAAAAGCGGTCCTCGTCTAACGAAAGGCAGGTTTGTGTGCCAAGCTACCGCGCACACGCCCGGAGCCTCACGATGGATCTTCCCGCCCCCGAGCCCAAGACCGAACCCCAGACCGGGCCCAAAATCGCCGATCTGGCGGACGAGTTGCACGAGGCGATCAACCGCAAGCTACTCTACTCCATCGGCAAAACCCCCAACCGCGGTAGTCAGCGCGACTGGTACGCCGCCACTGCATTGGCGGTGCGGGACCGGGTCGTCGACGTCTGGACGGCCACTGCCGCCAGCACCCGCGCGCGGGGGGCCAAGCGCGTCCATTACCTGTCGCTGGAGTTCCTGATCGGACGCCTGCTGTTCGACGCGGCCGGCAACCTTGGCCTGATCGATGGGCTGCGCACCGCCCTGGCGCGGGAGGGCGTCGACCTCGACCACCTCCGCACGCTCGAGCCCGACGCGGCCCTGGGCAATGGCGGCTTGGGGCGTCTGGCGGCCTGCTTCATGGAGAGCATGGCCACGCTCGGCATTCCCTCCTTCGGCTACGGCATCCGCTACGACCACGGCCTGTTCCGCCAATCCATCGTCGATGGCTGGCAACAGGAGCAGCCGGAGGACTGGCTGTCGGCGGGCAACCCGTGGGAATTCCAGCGGCCCGAACTATCCTACCGCATCGGCTTCGGCGGCAGCGTCGCAGCGTCCACCGAGGGCGGCCGCACCGCCTTCACCTGGAACCCGGCGGAGACACTGTTTGCTGTCGCCTTCGACACGCCGGTGGTCGGCTACGGCGGCACCCACGCCAACACGCTGCGCCTGTGGTCCGCCCGCGCGGCCGACCCATTGCTGCTGGAGGCGTTCAACCGCGGCGACCATGTCGGCGCCCTGAGCGACCGGGTGCGGGCCGAGGCGGTGAGCCGCGTGCTATACCCCGGCGACGACAGCCCTGCCGGCCAGGAATTGCGGCTGCGGCAGGAGTTTTTCTTCGCCTCCGCCAGCCTGCAGGACATGCTGCGCCGCCATTTGGTCGAGCACGGCTCGATCACCGATCTGCACGAGCATGTCGCCATCCAGCTCAACGACACCCACCCCGCCATCGGCATCGCCGAGCTGATGCGCCTGCTGATCGACGTGCACGGCGTCGAGTGGGAGGAGGCTTGGACGATCACGCAGGGCTGCGTCAGCTACACCAACCACACGCTGCTGCCGGAGGCGCTGGAGATGTGGCCGGTGCTGCTGCTGGAGCGGCTGCTGCCCCGGCACATGCAGATCATCTACCTGCTCAACGCCCGCCATTTGGACGCGCAGCGGGCCGGCGGCGCGGACGACCGGCTGCTCGCCGCACTCAGCCTGATCGACGAGTCCAGCGGCCGCCGCGTGCGCATGGGCCATCTGGCGTTCCTGGGCAGCCACTCGGTCAACGGCGTGTCGGCCCTGCATACCGACCTGATGCGGCGCACCACCTTCCGCGAACTGGACTTGGCCGTCGGCGGCCGGATCGTGAACCGTACCAACGGCATCACCTTCCGCCGCTGGCTGCACCAGACCAATCCCGGTCTGACCCACCTGCTGGTGGAGACGGTGGGCGAGCGGGTGCTGCGCGATCCGGAGGCGTTGACCGACCTCATCCCCTATGCCGACGACATGGCCTTCCGCGACGCGTTCCGCGACCAGCGCCGCCCGCGCAAGCTGGCGGTGGCGCGGCTGGCGGCGGCCCAGTTGGGTATCACCATCGATCCGGACGCGCTGTTCGACGTGCAGATCAAGCGCATCCACGAGTACAAGCGCCAATTGCTGAACGTGCTGCAGGCGATCAGCCAGTACAACGCCATTCGCGCGCAGCCCACGCGGGCCTGGAAGCCTCGGGTCAAGATCTTCGCCGGCAAGGCCGCCCCGTCCTACACCTTGGCCAAACAGATCATCCGCCTGGCGCACGACGTGGCCCGCGTCGTGAACGGTGACCCGACCGTCCGCGGCCTGCTGCAAGTCATGTTCATGCCGAACTACAACGTCAGCTTGGCCGAGTTGCTGATCCCCGCCGCGGACCTGTCGGAGCAGATCAGCACCGCCGGCATGGAGGCGAGCGGCACCGGCAACATGAAGCTGGCGCTGAACGGCGCACTGACCATCGGCACGCTGGACGGCGCCAACGTGGAGATCCGCGAGCGGGTTGGGGAGGACAACATGTTCATCTTCGGCATGACCACGGACGAGGTGGAGGCACGGCGCACCGCGCACGGCCTGGACGCCACCGGCGTGATCGATGCCTGCCCGGCGCTGCGCGACGTAATCGAGGCCCTGCGCAGCGGCGTGTTCAGCCCCGACGAGCCCGGCCGCTATGCCGCGCTGGCGGATCGCCTGACCCACGCCGATCCGTTCTTCGTCTGCGCCGATTTCAATGCCTACGACAAGGCACAGGAGGCGGTGGACGCCAAGTGGCAGGACCCGGCGGCCTGGTGGCGCTCGGCGGTGCTGAATACCGCGAACATGGGTTGGTTCAGCTCGGACCGCACGATCGGCGAGTACGCGCAGGGGACCTGGCGCGTGCAGTCGGTGGGCTAATCTACCCGGGTAATCGCCCGCCGCCCTGCAACAGCATTGTGAACTGCCATCGACCACTTGGATAATACGCCCTAGCCTAGTTCGAACGATACCTGTCCGCTTGCCAATACTAAGGCGCCGTGCGTTTCAAGTGGTTTCTGAACCGTCACGCGGAACAAGCGCCGCGTGGCAAGGCCTCTACCGCCCTAGAACCTCGTGGTTGTGCTCGCCCAGCGTGGGTGCCCGGCGTTCGGATCGGGGCCGCTCGTGGTCGAAGGAGATCGGCAGGCCTACCATCGTCAATCCGGTGTCGGGAAACGTCTGCAGCAGGTCCACCGCCTCCAATTGCTCGCTGCGGGCCAGTTCGCCGATGTCGTTGACCGGGGCGACCGGTACGCCCGCGGCCTCGAAGGCGGCCAACCACTCCGCTCGGGTGCGGGTTCGGAGCACCGCCGCGATCATCCCCACCAACTCCGGCCGGTAGGCGTTGCGCTGCGGGCCGGTGGCGAAACGCGGGTCGGTGGCCCACTCGGCGTGGCCCAAAACGGCGGCGCAGCGGGCCCATAGGCGGTCGTTGCCGGCGGCGATGACGAACGGGGCGTCGGCGGTGTCGAACGCCTGATACGGCGTGATCACGTTGGAGCCGGTGCCGTGGCGCTGCGGCACGACGCCGCTGGCCAGGTAGCCGTTCAGTTGCTGCTCCACCCAGAATGTCGCCGTCTCCAGCAGGGAGGTGTCGACCAGGCAGCCGCGGCCCGTGATGTCGCGGTGGCGCAGCGCGGCGAGCGCCCCGATGACGCAGAACAGTCCGGTCGCCTTGTCGTTGATCGAGGCGCCGCAGAAGGTGGGGGGCCCGTCCGGCCGCCCGGTGACCGACATCATGCCGCCGAACGCCTGCAGCAGCGGGTCGAAGCCCGGGTTCATGCGCAGCGGGCCCTGGTAGCCGAACGCCCAGATCGAGCAGTAGATCAGCCGCGGATGGGCGGCCAGCATCGTCTCCGGGCCGATGCCCATCGCGTCGACGACGCCGGGTCGCAGGTTCTGGATCAGGATGTCGGAACTGGCGGCCAGCCGGTTCAGTTCGGCGACATCGGCCGCGTTCTTGATGTCAAGCGTGATGGAGCGTTTGTTGCGGTTTTGGCTGTGGAAATACAGCGATGTGTCGCCCTCGAACGGTGGCCCCCAGGCGCGCGCGTCGTCGCCGCCATCGGGTTTTTCGACCTTGATCACATCGGCGCCTAGATCGGCTAGGACGACCCCGGCCATGGGGCCGGCGAGGGCTTGGCCGACTTCGATGACGGTGATGCCGGCGAGTGGCTTCATGGCTGCTTCCTCTTTTTCTTCTCCCCCGCCCCTTGTGGGAGGGAGCGGGGGGAGGGGGGCCGCACGACGAACGATTGGTGTGTTGCCGCCCCTCACCCCGGCCCTCTCCCACAAGGGGAGAGGGAGAAGTGTTTTATTCTGCGGCTACGCGTTGTTCCACCATTTCGGAGGCGCGGGCCAGATCAACCGAGAGCAGCCGCGATACGCCGCGTTCCTGCATCGTTACGCCGTATAGCCGGTCCATTCGCGCCATCGTTAGATGGTGGTGGGTGACGACCAGGAAACGCGTCCCGGTCTCCTTCACCATCTCGCCCAGCAGGCTGCAGAACCGCTCCACGTTGGCGTCGTCCAGCGGGGCGTCCACCTCGTCCAGGACGCAGACCGGGGCGGGGTTGCAGCGGAACACGGCGAAGATCAGCGACAGCGCCGTCAATGCCTGTTCGCCACCCGACAGCAGCGACAGGGCTGCCAGCTTCTTGCCCGGCGGCTGCGCGTAGATTTCCAGCCCCGCCTGCAACGGGTCTTCGGAGCCGACCAGCGCCAAATGGGCGCGCCCGCCGCCGAACATGCGGGCGAACAGCTGCTGGAAATGCGCGTCCACCTCGGTGAATACCTTCGTCAGCCGCTCGCGCCCCTCGCGGTTGATGTGGCCGATCGAGCCGCGCAGCTTCGCGATGGCGGTGTCCAACTCGGCCTTCTCGCCGGCGATACCGGCGACGCGGGTCTCCATCTCCTCGGCCTCGATGGCGGCGCGCAGGTTCACCGGGCCCATCTCCTCACGCTCGCGGGCCAGACGCTCCATCCGGCGCCGCGCCTTTTCCTCCGCCTCGGGCGAGACGTCGGCCGGCGGGGGCGGCAGGTTGGGCGTGGCGCCGAGCTTCTCCAGGATGCGTTCGGCGACCGTGCCCCAAGCGTGATCGGCCTGCGACGCAAAGGCTTCGGCGCGCACCACGTTCTCCCGCGCGGTCGCCTGGGCGGCTTCGGCGGTGCGCGCGCCAGCAGCCTCCTTGGCCTCGGCGGCAACGGCGGCGTCCAGCGCGGCGGCGGCCCGGCGGTGTTCGGTCTCGGCGACCCGCAGCGTCTCGGTGGCTTCGGCGGCCTGGGCGGCGACGGCGGCCGGACCTTCCTGCAGCCGAGCCTGCTCCGCCTCCGCCTCGGCGGCGCGGGCGCGCAGATCGGCTACCCGGCTGCCGGCATCGGCGGCGCGGCTGGACCAATTGGCGGCCTCCGCGGCGATCGCACCGAGCCGGGCGGCGCGCGCGGCGGCGTCCCGCGTCAGGTCGCGCAGGCTGGACCCGGCCGCTGCTTCCCGCGCGCGGCCGGCGGACAAGGCGGCGCGGCTACGCTCCACCGACTGGCGCAGCATCGTCAGGTCGGGCAGTCCGGCGCGTTCCGCCTGCACGGCGGCCAAGGCAGCATCGGCCTCCGCCGCCTCGGGGGCGAGGCGGCCCAATTGCTCGTCCAGCGCGGTGAGCTTGCCGCGGGCGGCGTCGGCCTGGGCGGCGATCCGGGCACTGTCGGTGCGCGCACGCTCCCACCGCTGTTCGGCGTCGCGCCGGGCGGTGCGGGCGGCGGTATCGGCGGCGGCGGCTTGGCGGTCCGCCTGGTCGGCTTCCTGCCGGGCGGCGCTCGATGCGGCGGCGGCGGTTTTCGCGTCGGTCAGTTGGCCGCGAAGCCCGTTCAGCCGGTTGCGCTGCTGCAGTCGCACGGCAGCGGCGGTCCGGGTGCCGGAGCGGATCGTGTAGCCATCCCAGCGCCAAACCGCACCGGCGCGGGAGACCAGCGTCTGCCCGGCGGACAGGCTGGCATGCCTGGCATCGCCCTCCGCGTCGGTCTCCACCAGCCCGATCCCGGCCAGCGCGCGGGCCAAGGCCGCCGGGCCGGTGACCAACGCCGCAAGCGGTGGCGCCGGCAGCGGCGAGGGCGGAAGATCCGGCAAGGCGCGCCAGTGCCGGGGCGCCCCGGGGTCGGCGGCGGCGCTGAGTTCCTCACCAAGCACCGCGCCCAAGGCGGCTTCCAGCCCGGGCGGCACGGTCAGCGCGTCCACCATCGGCGGCCAGCGTTCGCCATCCTTCACCGCCAGCACCTCGGCCAGCGCGCCTGTCTCGGCCGCCAGCTTGGCGAGCGCGGCGGAGGCGGCGCTGTCCCGTTGCCGGGCCTGGTTCGCCTGCTCCGCGGCGGCGGCGCGGGCGCGTTCGGCCGCGTCCTGCGCCTGCCGGGCCTGCTTGGCTTCCTCCTCCGTCCGCGTGGCGAGGGCGGCGGCTTCTGCGACCCGGCCGGCATCCACCTGGGCCGCGGCCGCCCGGTCGCGCTCGCCACGGAGTTGCGCCATCTGGCCGCCCAGCCGCTTCGCCCGCGCCTCCGCCTGCGCCAGCGCCTGGCCGAGCGCCTGGCTGGTTGCGGTCAGCTCGGCAGCACGCTCGGTGGCAGCATTTGCGGCGGCTTCGGCTTCGCGCACGGCGTCACGGGCCAGCACCATCTCGGTTTCGGCGGCAGCGATCCGCTCGGGCGAGCCGGCCTCCGCCTCGCGCAGTTTCGCCTCCTCGGCAGCCAGGCGCTGCGTGGCGGCGTCACCGTCGGCCTTGACCTGTTCAGCGTGCTTCAGGTCGCGCGCCACCTGGGTGTACCGGGCGGTGGCCGCGGACAGCGCGTCCCGCGCCCGGGCGACCTCGGCTGCGATCTGCTCCCGCACCACGCGGTGCCGTTCCAGAGCGGTGCGCGCGGTGCCTTCAACGACGCGCAACGGCGGGATAGCCTCCGCCGCTTCCCTCGCCTGCACCGCCGTCGCGGCTGCCGCTTCGGACGCGGCGACGACGGCAATGCGCGCTGCTTCCAGCGTTGCCGCCGCCTCGGCACGCGCTTTTTCCGCACGGGCACGGGCGATCGACAGGAGTTCGGCCTCCGACTCCTTCACCGTGGTGGAGAGCGTGCGCCACCGATTGGCCTGCCGCACCTGCTTCTGCAGCCCCGCCAACTGGCTATCGAGTTGGGCGCGCAGGTCGTCCGCCCGCTCCAGATTGGCCTCCGCCGCCCGCAGTTTCAGCTCGGCCTCGTGCCGGCGGGCGTGCAACCCGGTGATCCCGGCCGCTTCCTCCAGCACCGAGCGCCGCTCGTCCGGCTTAGCATTGATGATGGTGCCGACCCGGCCCTGGCTCACCATGGCGGACGAGCGTGCACCGCTCGCCAGGTCGGCGAACAGGGTCTGCACGTCACGCGCGCGCACTTCCTTGCCATTCAGCCGGAACGCGCTGCCGGAGCCGCGCTCGATTTTGCGGCTGATCTGCAGTTCCGGTGCGTCGTGAAACGGTGGCGGCGCGCTGCCGGCCGCGTCCTCCAGGGTCAGCACCACCTCGCACAGATTGCGGCTGGGGCGCCCGGCGGTGCCGGCGAAGATCACGTCGTCCATCTCGCCGCCACGCAGCGACCGGGCACTGGTCTCGCCCATCGCCCAGCGCAGTGCCTCCACCACGTTCGACTTGCCGCAGCCGTTGGGGCCGACGACGCCCGTCAGCCCGGGCAGGATCTCCACCGTTTGCGTCTCGGCGAAGCTCTTGAACCCGGCGATCTTGAGCCGGCTGAAGCTGACGGGCAAAGGCCTTATCCTGCGGCGGCGGCGACGTAGCCGGCGATGGCCTCGTAAGGCTGCTCGCCGGCATGCGGCTTTTCGTTCACGACGAAGGTGGGCGTGCTGTCCACCTTGTACTTGTCCACGCCGCCCTGCTGCTCCGCCAAGATCGCTGTTTTCAGCCCCTGGTCCGCGATTGTGGCGTCAAAGGTGGCGCGTGGCATGCCGGCGAGGGCGGCGCGCTTGAAAAGCTCCTCGTTGCTGTTCACGTCGCGCGCGAATGCCCAGCGGTCCTGCGTCGCCAGCAGGTTGCTGACGAACGCCTCGTAGCGTGATGCGGGCAGGGAGCGCGCCACCATGGCGGCGGTCAGCGCGACCTGGTCGAGCGGGAAGTCGCGGTAGATGTAGCGCATCTTGCCGGTGTCGATCAGCTTGGCCTTGACCTCCGGGAACACTTCTTTGCTCCAGGCGGCGCAATGCGTGCAGGTCAGCGAGAACCACTCCTGCATCGTCACCGGCGCGCTGTCGTTGCCGAGCGTGCGGTCGGCCATGCGCGGATCGGCGTCGGCTGCGAACGCCGTCGGGGCGAAGGCGGGTGCGGCCGCGAGGGTGGCGGTGGCGACGAGAAGGGTGCGGCGGGACAGGTGCATAGGTGACCTCTTACAGGAGTGTGCCGAGTCGGAAGGCCGGCGATAGACGGGTGCAATTTAGCATGACGTGGCGCGGCAAGCGGTTTCGCGATACAGATGGTTCGTGGTCAATGGATCACAAATCAGCCTCGCCCTGCCGCCCGAACTCGATGAGGAGATACATCGAGCTGTTCAACGCGGCGACTATGCGACGGGGACTGAGGTTGTCCTGGAGGCGCTGAGCGAGTGGAAGGCGCGCCGGATGACATCGGACGGGGCGCGAGCAAAACTGCAGCAGGTGTGGGCCGAGGGGATTGCGAGTGGACCTGGCCGACTGGGATCGATGGATGCGATCAAAGAGGAGGCTAGGCACCGCCTGTAAAAACGGTTTGCTCAGCCGGGCTAATCATGCCGACCTGCGCCCGCACAAGGCAGGCAGAAGAGGATCTCGTTGATCGTGGCTTTATAGTGCGTCTGAAAACCATGAGGCAGCGGACGGATTGCTTGCCCGGATCGAGGCAACGATAATGCTCTTGTCGAGCTATCCGGAGCTGGGGCCAGCCCGACCTGACTTAGCTCCGCGCCTGCGGTATTTCGTCTCCGGCCACACCTGATCCTTTATCGGCAATTCGAAGATGGGGTCGAGATCGTCCGCGTAGTGCATGGCGCCCGGCACCTTCCCGACCTGATCTGACGGTGTGTATGGCCTCGCCTGATCATCTCACCCGGCGTCGTCGTGCTCCGGCCCAGGCATGTCCGGGTGCTCCATCGCGTTGGCTTTCACCGGGTCGGACGGGATGGCGC
>CAXTCJ010000043.1:0-37216 GCA_964242215.1 uncultured Acetobacteraceae bacterium
CGGCCGTCGCGCATTGGCGCGCCCTGCCGACTGACGACGGCGCCGTCTTTGACCGGGAGGAGGTGATCGACGCCGCCGCCATCGCCCCCACCGTCACCTGGGGCACCAGCCCCGAGCACGCCATCGGCATCGGGGGCCGGGTGCCCGACCCGGCGGACGCCCCCGACGCCGAGCATCGGGCCTCGTGGCGCGCCGCGCTGGACTACATGGCGCTGGAACCCGGCCGCTCGATTGCGGGCACCAAGGTGGACTGGGTGTTCGTCGGCTCCTGCACCAACAGCCGCATCTCCGACCTCCGCGCCGCCGCCGCCATCGCCCGCGGCCGCCACGTGGCGAGCGGCGTGACCGCCTGGGTTGTGCCCGGCAGCGAATCGGTGAAGCGGCAAGCCGAGGCGGAGGGGCTGGACCAGGTGTTCCGCGACGCCGGGTTCGCATGGCGTGAACCGGGCTGCAGCATGTGCGTGGCCGCCAATGGCGAGCGCGTGCCGCCGGGTGCGCGGTCGGTGTCCACCTCCAACCGCAACTTCGTCGGCCGGCAGGGCCCGGGCGCCCGCACCCATCTCGCCAGCCCGGCCATGGCCGTGGCCGCGGCCGTCACGGGGATGATCACCGACGTGAGGACGCTCGGTGCATTGGAGCAGGTGCGATGATGCAGGCCTTCACCACCGTCAGCGGCACCGCGGCGCCCCTGATGCGGGACAACATCGACACCGACGTGATCATCCGCGTCGAGAAGCTCACTGGCATGCATCGCGACGCCATGGGGCCGTGGGCGTTCGAGACGCTGCGCTACAACCCGGATGGGACCGAAAATCCCGATTTCGTGCTGAACCAGGAGCCGTTCCGCGGCGCGCCGATCCTGATCGCCGGGGCCAATTTCGGTTGCGGCTCGTCGCGCGAGGGGGCCGTTTGGGCGCTGATGGGCACCGGGGTGCGTTGCGTGATCGCGCCCTCCTTCGGCGACATCTTCCTCAACAACTGCTTCCAGAACGGCATGCTGCCGGTGCGCCTGTCCCACGCCGACGTGCACCGGCTGGCCGATGCCTGCGCCGGCGGCAATGCCCGCGTCACCGTGGATCTGCAACGCCAGAAGGTGGTATTTCCGCACGGCGAGGAGGTCGGCTTCGAGATCGAGCCGATCCGACGTACTGCGATGCTGGAGGGCTTGGACGAGATCGGCCTGACCCTGAAGCACACCGACGCCATCGCCGCATTCCAGGCGGCCGATCGCACGGTGCGGCCATGGGTGTGGCAGCCCGGCGTTTGACTCATCCATTTGGGATAAACAGGTATGGACCTTAGGCACGCCCTTCGCGAACGCCAGATCATCGCACCCGGCGTCTACGATGCCCTCACCGCCTCCGTCGCCGCCGCCTCCGGATTCGAGGCATTGTATGTGTCGGGAGGCGCGATCGCCTACACGAAGCTGGGACGCCCCGATATCGGCTTGGTCGCCATGACCGAGGTCGTCGATACGATCGCCCTGATCCGCGACCGGGTCGACCAGCCGCTGATCGTGGATGCGGATAACGGCTACGGTAACGCGCTGAACGTGCAACGCACCGTGCGCATGTTCGAGCGTGCAGGCGCCAACGCGATCCAGCTGGAAGATCAGACGCTGCCCAAGCGCTGCGGCCATTTGCGCGACAAGACGGTCATTTCCAGCGCCGAGATGGTTGGCAAGATCAAGGCCGCCGTCGACGCCAGGGGCAGCGAGTCCACCCTGATCGTCGCCCGCACCGACGCGGTGGCGATCGAGGGCCTGCAACCTGCCATCGAACGCGCCCGCCGCTACGCCGAAGCCGGCGCCGACGTGCTGTTCGTTGAAGCGCCGCAGAGCCGGGACGAATTGGCCGAAGTCGGGCGCGCGTTGTCGGGCACGTTGCCGCTGTTGGCCAACATGGTGGATGGCGGAGACACGCCGCCGCTGCCGGCCGCCGAACTCGCCGAACTCGGCTTCAAGCTGGTGATCTTCCCCGGCGGCATCGTCCGCTCGCTGCTGCGCACGATGAGCGAGTATTACGGCTCGCTCGCGTTGCACCGCAGCAACCGCCCGTTCGCCGGCCGCATGCTCAACTTCAAGGAAATGAACGCCGTCCTCGGCACCCCCGAGATGCTGGCATTAGGCAAATCCTACGAAACCTGATCTGTTCCCCCTCCCCTTGAGGGAGGGGCTAGGGGAGGGGTAAGCCACAGCCCACGCTTCTAGACGTGTGGCTACCCCTCCCCCCGGCCCCCTCCCTCAAGGGGAGGGGGAGTTACAGCCTTGCCCGCCGGCCCCGCCGGGTTCACGCTACCCTCATCTGCGGAGGCACCATGAAAAAGCGCGGCATGCAATTCGGCATCTTCCTCGCCCCATTCCACCGTGTCGGCGACAACCCGACGCTGGCCATGGAGCGCGACCTCGAACTCATCGAGCACCTCGACCGCCTCGGCTATGACGAGGCCTGGATCGGCGAGCACCACTCCGCCGGGTGGGAAATCATCGCGTCCCCCGAATTGGTAATCGCCGCCGCGGCCGAGCGCACCCGCACCATCCGTCTGGGCACAGGGGTCACCTCCCTACCCTACCACCACCCGTTCCTGGTGGCGCAGCGCTTCGTCCAACTGGACCACATGACGCGCGGCCGGGCCATGCTGGGCTGCGGACCCGGCGCCTTGGTGTCGGACGCCTACATGCTCGGCATCGACGCCACCACCCAGCGCCGCCGCATGGACGAGTCGCTGGAGGCGATCATGGCGCTGCTGCGCTGCGACGGCCCGGTGACGCGTCACACCGACTGGTTCACCATGAACGAGGCCCGCCTGCATCTGAAGCCGTACAGCGACCCGCACTTCCCGATCGCGGTCGCCAGCACGCTCACGCCCTCCGGCCCGACCGTCGCCGGCAAGCATGGCGTGGGCATCCTCTCGCTCGGTGCCGGCGCACCCGGTGGCATGGCCGCCATCGCCGGCCAGTGGCGCATCGCGGAGGAGGAAGCGGCCAAGAACGGCAAGACCATGGACCGGGCCGACTGGCGCATGGTCATGAACGTCCACGTCGCCGAGACCGACGAGGCTGCCATGGAGCAGGTCCGCATCGGCGAGCGGATGGAAACCGTGACCTATTTCGAGGACGCACTCGGCCGCCCGCCGGGCCGCTCGGAAGACCCGCTGACCGATGGCGTAAAGGCCGGCACCACCCTGGTCGGCAGCCCCGAGACGGTCGCGCGCGGCATCCAGAAGCTTTGGGATCATAGCGAGGGCGGCTTCGGCGGCTTCATGTTCCGCGCACACGACTGGGCGGACCGCGAGCAGAGCTGGCGCAGCTACGAGCTGTTCGCGCGCTGGGTGATGCCGCACTTCCAGCAATCGCTGGACATGCCGCGCGCCAGCCACGAATGGGCGGTCGCCAACCGCAAGACCATCTTCGGCCCGAACGTGGAGGCCCTGCGCCGCGCCTTCGTCGACTCGGGCCGCGCCGTTCCGGACGCCTTCGACGCCCGTGCCGCCGGGGCTCGCGACATGCAGGGTGACCAGCCAAAGCCGAGAAGTGCCGCCGCCGAATGAGCCCCGGCTACCTGCCGTTCGCCGCAGCGCTCGAGCTTCCGGCCTTCCTCTGCGACAATTGCGGCTTCTGGCAGCGCCATTTCGCCCCGCCGCCCTCCTGCCCGCTATGTCTGGATGCGCGCCATGTCGTGCCGCAGGATGGCTGGCGATTCTGGACCCGAGCGGAGGCGGAACAACAGTTTCCCTGCCACTGGGCCGAGCTGGAACCCGGCGTCTGGCGGTTCTGGAACGACCCGGTGAGCGGGATCGGCTCCAGTTGCTACTTGGTCCAGACGCCCCACGGCAACATGGGCTTCGAGGGCTGCCCGGTATTCAGCGCGGCCGCCTTGGACCAAATCGCAGCCCTTGGTGGCCTCGCCGTGCTGTCCGCCTCGCATCCCCATTCCTACGGCGCGCTGTGGCAGCTGCAGGATCGGTTCGACCCGGAGCTGGCCCTGCACCCCGGCGACCTCGCCTGGTCCGCGGCCTTAAAGGTGAGCTGGCCGTTCGACGAGGTTCTGGAGCCGCTGCCCGGGCTGGAATTGCACCTGACGGCTGGACATTTCGACGGGCACAGCGTGCTCTTCGACCGCGACCGCGGCATCCTGTTCTGCGGCGACGCGCTGAAGTTCGAGATGGCGACGGACGACCCGCGCCGCGCGGTCACGATTTCGGCACATAAGGCGTTCGTCCGCGGCGTGCCGCTGACCCCGCGCGAACTCCGCCGTTACCGCGAGGTGTTTGCCCCGCTGCCGTTCCGCCAGACCTGGACGCCATTCGAACAGGCCCGCAACAGCGGCCGGGCAGAAGCTCTCGCACTTATCGACGGAATGCTCGCCACACGCCCACATGCCGCCCCCGTTTGCCTGGACCAACTGGCCATAAGGTGATCCCGCGGGGTCACCCACGGGGTGACATGGGGGCACTCGGTGTCCTAAGTGGCTGCATGAAGACCGCGCAGCGACCCCTTGCTTTCGGCGCCTTGATGCTTTCCGTTTCGGCAGCACACGCCGCCCTCCCTACCTGCCCCGTCCAGTCGGGGGAAACCGTCAGCTACGACATCGTGCGCGGCGGCAACGTGATTGGACGGCAGACGGTCCAGTATACCGTCAACGGGACTGACATGACGGTGGACATCACCGTCGCCGCGGCCCTCCACGCGCTCGGCATCCGCGTCTACAACTACGAGCACCATGGCACCGAGCACTGGCACGACGGCCAGATGGTCAGCCTGACGGCCCACACCAACGACGATGGAACGCCGCGCCAGGTGAACGCCACCCGCGACCCGGTGACCGGCTGGCAAGGCACCCACGGCCTCGCCCCCGGCATGGCGCCGCTACTCGCCACGAGCCTGTGGAATAGCCAGACGGTCACGCAGACCCGGCTACTGGACCGTGAGACCGGCGAGGTGGTGGCGGTGCACGGCACACCGGCTGGCGACGAGGTGCTGAAGCTCGGCGCACGCCAGGTCACCGCGCATAGGTTCGATCTCATCGGCGTGGTGTCCGGCAGCGTGTGGTACGATGCCTCTGGGTGCTGGGTGCAGGCGCTGTTCCACACGCGCGTGGATGGATCGCAGATCGAGGTGCGCGCCCGCTAGCCGTTTTTTAGGAGTTTGTTCACCTTCTCGCGGCAGAACGAGCCTATCCCGACCCGAGGAGCGGCCGATGATTGGCGAGATGATTCAGAAGTCCATGCTCGAATGGCTTCAGTTGACCCCGGAACTGCTATCTGGTCGGGGTAAGCGTGCCGCTGCCGCCGAATCGACCGGGCTTGAACACCCTGCGGAATTGCCCGCGGCGGAGTCTTCGGCCGTCGCGCCGATCACGTTGGCAGTTGTGCAACCCTCCACCACACCCATGGGCTTCTTCACACCGACGTCGACCAATGCGGCCGTTCTGCCGCAGCCTTGGCAGCGGTCGATGGCCGACGCCTACTCTCCGGACGACGGCTGCTATAGCTCGCTGCAATCCGGTGGCAGCCAGCGCGCGGCGCTGAACGAGATGACCGGATACCTGACGACCCGGCTGGCCCCCGCGCCCGCGCGGATGACCGGCGGGACCACGTCGTCCACCGATCCTGTCCCGCCTGAGCCGAGTATCGCCAACCCTCGCGGGTGACGGCCCGGCTCCGGTTTGCTACAGCCTCCCAGCACGGGGGGCTCGCATTGTTAGGACGGACGCAGCAGATTGCGAGCTTCAGCATTGTGCTGGGCGTGGGCGTGCTGGCCCTCAAGACGGGGGCCTGGTGGCTCACCAACAGCGCGGCCCTGTTTTCCGATGCGCTGGAGAGCACCGTCAACGTCGCCGCCTCGATCATCGCACTCGTCGCCCTGCGCTTTGCCGAGCGACCGGCAGATGCCAACCACACCTACGGCCACCAGAAGGCTGAGTTCTTCGCTGCCGTTATCGAGGGCGCGTTGATCATCGTCGCCAGCGTGGCCATCCTGCAACACGCGTGGCAGACGTGGCGCAACCCGGTGCCTTTTGCCCTGCCCTGGCAGGGATTGGCGCTCAACGGCCTGGCAACTGTGCTCAACGGCGTTTGGGGCATCATCCTGGTCCGGGCCGGTCGGCAGAACCGATCCATGACCCTGACGGCGGATGGCAGGCATCTGTGGGCGGACGTGGTGACCTCGGTCGCCATCCTCGCCGGGTTGGGTCTGGCGTGGTGGACGGGCTTGCCGGTGCTGGACCCGCTGATCGCGGCGATGATCGCCATCTATGTCCTGTGGTCTGGCACCAGCCTGATCACCGAATCGGTCAGCGGACTGATGGACGCGGCCCCCCCGCCCGAGGTGGTCGAACGCATCCGCAGCCTGGTCGGGGAGCATGCCCAGGGGGCGCTGGAGGTCCATGACCTGCGTACCCGGCATGCCGGACGACTGACCTACTTGGAATTCCACCTGGTCGTGCCAGGTGACATGCGCGTTTCGGAAGCGCATGCCATATGCGACAGGATCGAGACGGCCCTCAAGGCTGAAATGCAGCAGCTGACCATCACCATCCACGTCGAACCCGAGGGCAAGGCGAAACATCACGGGGTCATCGTATTATGACGATAATGAGCATAGTTCTATGACAATCCGGATCGACCGGGTCGTCACCAGGGGCGGCGATGGCGGGCAGACCTCGCTTGGCGACGGCACCCGGGTCTCGAAAGACGCCTTGCGGGTAGACGCCTACGGCACCGTGGACGAGGCGAATGCCACCATCGGCCTGCTTCGCCTTCACACGGTCGGCGAGGCGGACACCATGCTCGCGCGCATCCAAAACGACCTGTTTGACGTCGGCTCCGACCTATGCGTTCCCGGAGAGGCCGGGGATAGACTGCGCCTGACCGACGCTCCCTCCAGCCGCTTGGAGGCCGAGATCGCAACGATGAACGCCACATTACCGGCGCTGGACAGCTTCATCCTGCCGGGCGGCACGGCGGCTGCCGCGCACGCCCACCTCGCCCGCACGGTCGTTCGCCGCGCCGAACGACTGGCGGTGGCCCTGGCCCGGGAAGACAAGGTCAACCCGGCCGTCATCCGCTTCCTCAACCGCCTGTCCGACCACCTGTTCATACTCGGGCGTGTGTTGAACCAGAACGGCGCGGCCGACGTGAAATGGGTTCCCGGCGCGAACAGGTAGCCAGCAGCGGCCGAGTCAGCTCGACTTACTGCTCGAGTCTGTCTCGACGGGAGCCTTGAGCCGGCTCGAGTCGCGCGGAACCGAACGACGCTCGGGCATCCACCCGTTCGTCCTAAGCCACTCGACGATGATCTTACGGCCCATTGCCGACAGGGCACGCTCGTCAGCCTTCGAGGCTCGTTCGAGGGCGTCGCGTTCGTCAGGTTCTAAACGAATGCCGAGGGCCGCGTCTTTTGCCATGAATCCACCGTAAAGAAGACAGCCCTTCAACGCAAAATCGTCGCGTGGCCCGGCGTGCAGAGAAGCTTGGTTCAAGCCCGCCGCACACCCCAGAACACTGGCAACCCTCGTAACGTTCCCGTTAACGAGCGCTGTTGGACCGTGGATTGGAAATATTGTCCGAGCGGGAGGAACGGAACATCCTCAAAAGCTTGCATCTGCAACGCGCGACCGGCTGCCTTTTGTTGGGTCTCGTCTGGCGCCGCGAACCATTGGTCACGCAGCGCCTCTAGTTTCGGGGCGTCCGGCCAGCCGAACCAACTATTGGCACCGTTGCCGCGCATGCCCTGCGACGTCGCCGGGCTCGCCATGTCGATCCCGGTGAACGTGGAGAAGAACACACTCCAGCCCCCCTTGTCCGGGGCCGCCTTGCTCGCGCGTCGCTGAATGATGGTGCCCCAATCGGTGGTCTGCTGGTCCACGTTCATGCCGCACTTTCGCAGCATATCCGCTCCGACATTGCCGAGCGCCGCCAAGGTCGGGAAGTCCGACGCGACCATCACCACAACCCGCTCGCCCTTGTAGCCGGCCGCGGCGAGATCGTGCTTCACCCGGTCGAGGTCCCGTGGCGAGGTCAGCGCCGCCATGCCGGCATCGCTGGCAAAGGGGGTGCCCGGCGGAAAGAAGCCGAGATCGGTGCGATAGGCCGCGGTGTCGTCGCCGGCCACGGCCTGCATGTAGTCCGATTGGTTCACCGCGCCGAGCAAGGCGCGGCGGATCGCCGGATTGTCGAACGGCGGGTGCAGCGTGTTCATGCGCAGAAAACCGCAATTGCCCGTGGTCTCGATCACGAAAATCTGCAGCTTCGGGTCCTTCGCCAGCAGCGGCTTCTGGTCGAAGTCGAGCTTTTCCCACCAATCCATCTCGCCGCTCTGCATCGCGGCGGTCGCCGTGCCGACGTCCGGGATCACGGTCCACTCGACACGGTCGAAATGCACCTGCTTCGGCCCGGCGGTCCAATCGGGCGTGCCACTCCCCCGCGGCACATAGCCGTCGAACCGGGCGTAGGCCACGCGGGAGCCGGATACCCGCTCGTCGGCCAGGAAGCGGAATGGGCCGCTGCCGACCATCTCGGTCACCTGCTTGAATGGGTCGGTGAGCGCCAGCCGCTCCGGCATGATCGGGCACATATTCGGCCCCGCCTTGCCGAGCGCGTCCGGCAGCAGGGGAAACGGCGTGCGCAGGCGGAACTGGATCGTGGTGTCGTCCGGGGCGGACAAATCGTCGGTGACGGCGAGCAGCGACTGGCCGAACGAATCCCGCTTGCCCCAACGATTGATGCTCGCCACGCAATCGCGCGCCAGAACGGGGGTGCCGTCGTGGAAGCGCAGCCCCGGGCGCAGTCCCAGCTTCCACGTGCGATGCTCGTCCTCGGACACCGCCCCCGCCACCATCTGTGGCTGCGCCTTGAACGCGCTGTCCTGCCCATACAGGGTGTCGAACACCATGAAGGCGTGATTGCGGGTCACGTAGGCGGAGGTCCACACCGGGTCGAGCACGGCCAGGTCCGCCTGCGGGATCAGCTTGAGCGTGGTCTGTGCAGCGGCCCGTACGATGGCAGGCCGGCCGAGCGCTGTGGCGGCGGCCGCGGTCAGGACGGTGCGGCGGTTGAGCAACTCATCTCTCCGAGGGTCGGGCAGTACACTGGGGTGGGGTGAAGCCCACCCTACATTTAGGCCAGTCGCTGCTTCAGCGCGTCGTTTACCAGTGCCGGGTTGCCCTTGCCCGCCATCGCCTTCATCACCTGGCCGACGAAGAAGCCGAACAACTTGTCCTTGCCGGCGCGATACTGCTCGACCTTGTCGCCGTTGGCGGCGATCACCGCCTCGATCGCGGCATCGATCGCGCCGGTATCGGTCACCTGACGCAGGCCGCGCGCCTCCACGATGGCACCGGGTGCCTCACCCGTCTCCACCATCGCCTCGAATACATCCTTGGCAATGCGGCCGTTGATGGTGCCATCCGCCATCAGGTCCAGCATCTCACCCAGTGACTGCGCGCTCACCGGCGAGGTCTCGATGGTGCGGCCGGTGCGGTTCAATGCGGCGAACAGATCGCCCATGACGTAGTTGGCCGCGGCTTTAGCGTCGCGCCCCTTGGCCACCGTCTCGAAGAACGCCGCCGTGGATTGTTCCGCGACCAGCACGCCCGCGTCGTATGGGGACAGGCCATAGTCCGAAACGAAACGTGCCCGCTTGGCGTCCGGCAATTCCGGCAATTGGCTACGCAGGTCCGCAACCCAAGCCTCGTCCAGCACCAGCGGCAGCAGGTCGGGGTCGGGGAAATAGCGGTAGTCGTGCGCGTCCTCCTTGGAGCGCATCGAGCGCGTCTCGCCGCGGACGTGATCGTACAACCGCGTTTCCTGCACGACCTCGCCGCCGGATTCCCACACGTCGATCTGCCTGTGCGCCTCCGCCTCCACCGCCTGCATGACGTAGCGGATGGAGTTCACGTTTTTGACCTCGCACCGGGTGCGGAACGGCTCGCCGTGCTTGCGGACGGAGACGTTCACGTCGGCGCGCATCGACCCCTCCTCCATGTTGCCGTCGCAGGTCCCGAGGTAGCGTAGGATCGACCTAAGCTTGCGCAAATACGCGCCGGCTTCCTCCGGGGAGCGGATATCCGGCTCGGACACGATCTCCATTAGCGCCACGCCCGAACGGTTCAGGTCGATGAACGAGCGCGTCGGATCCTGGTCGTGCAGCGACTTGCCCGCGTCCTGCTCCAGGTGCAGGCGGGTGACGCCGATGCGGCGGGTGGTGCCCTCAACCTCGACATCGACGTGCCCGGCACCGACGATCGGATGATACAGCTGACTGATCTGGTAGCCCTGCGGCAGGTCGGCATAGAAATAGTTCTTGCGGTCGAACCGGCTCACCAGGTTGATCTGCGCGTCCAGCCCGAGCCCGGTGCGTACCGCCTGTGCCACGCACTCGCCGTTGATCACCGGCAGCATGCCCGGGAACCCGGCGTCGACGAAGCTCACCTGACTGTTGGGCTCGGCACCGAACTCGGTGGACGCTCCGGAGAACAGCTTGGCGTTGCTGGTGACTTGCGCGTGAACCTCCAACCCACAGACGATCTCGTACTCGCCGATCGTGTAGCTCATGGCATCCGGCCGTCCTGTGCTGCCTTGAACACGGCCGCCTGCTGTTCCTTCAGGAACGCCTCCGGGTCCTCGACCACGTAGTTCAGCGAGGCGGCGCATTTGCAGAACCCCTCGAGCGTCGCCGGGTCCATGCCGCCGTCGGCGACGTGGCTCTGGCTGACCACGATGGAGGAGATCATCGGCAGCCCCTTGCGATGGCCGTATTCGCACACCGCCAGCAGATGCTTCGGCATGCTGACGTTCAGGTTGCTCGGCTTCACCCCGCTTTGCAGCGCTATGGTCTTGTAGCTGATGAACACGCCTTCGCGCGCCGCGGCCACGATCATCGCGAGCGTCCCGTCCAGGGTCAGCCCGGCGGTGGTCCGCTTGCCGAGTTCTGCCAGCGCTGCCTTGAACGATGGCGCGGTCGTCTTGCCCGCCACCTCGTGGTTGCGCAGGATCGTCTTGAGTGCGTCGAGCGACTTGCCGGCCAGATCAACTGCCATGTTTTTCTTTCCCTACTCTCAGCCGCGGGCGGGCGGTGAACCCGGCGGCACGTTCAATCGCGGCACCGACCGCGAAGACAGTTTCCTCGTCGAACGGGCGGCCCATCACCTGCAGGCCGAGCGGCAGCCCGGTGCTGTCCAGCCCGGCCGGAACCGAGATCGCGGGGATGCCGGCCAAGTCGCCGGGGACGGTGAACACGTCGTTCAGATACATCGTCACCGGGTCGGCCGTCTTGTCGCCCTGCGGGAAGGCGGCGTTGGGCGTGGTCGGCGTCAGCAGCGCATCAACCTGCTGAAAGGCCTCGTGGAAGTCCCGCAGGATCAAGGCACGGATTTTCTGCGCCCGCGTATAATAGGCGTCGTAATAGCCGGCGGATAGCACATAGGTTCCGATGAGGATCCGCCTACGGACTTCTTCGCCGAATCCTTCGGCACGGGTCCGCTCGTACAGCTCCGTCAGATCCTCGCCGCCGACCCGATGCCCGAACCGCACGCCATCATAGCGCGCCAGGTTGGAGGAGGCCTCGGCCGGAGCGATGATATAGTAGGCGGCCAGGCCATATTTCGTGTGCGGCAACGAAACGTCGATGGTCTCCGCCCCGGCCTCGCGCAGCCACGCCAGGCCCTGGTCCCACAGCGCCCCGATCTCGGAGGACATGCCGTCCTGCCGGTATTCGCGCGGGATACCGATGCGCAGCCCCTTCACCCCCCGCGCGCAGGCGGCGGCAAAATCGGGCACCGGACGGTCGGCGGAGGTGCTGTCCTTCGGGTCGAACCCGGCCATTGAGCGCAGCAGCGTCGCCGCGTCCACGACCGAACGCGCGAACGGACCCGGATGATCGAGCGAGGATGCGAACGCCACCACGCCCCAGCGGCTGCACCGCCCGTAGGTTGGCTTCATGCCCACGATCCCGCACAGCGAAGCCGGCTGGCGGATCGAACCACCCGTGTCGGTGCCGGTCGCCCCCATCGCCATGCCCGCCGCCACCGCCGCGGCCGACCCACCGGAGGAGCCGCCGGGCACCAGCACAGTGCCCTCCGGCGACCAGGGGTTGGTCACCGGGCCGAAGGCGCTGGTCTCGTTGGAGGAGCCCATGGCGAACTCGTCCAGATTGGTCTTGCCCAGAAACACTGCGCCGTCCCGCAGCAGGTTGGCGGTGACGGTGCTCTCATACGGCGGCACAAACGGCTCGAGGATGCGGCTGGCGGCCGTGGTCCGAACGCCGACAGTGCAGAACAGGTCCTTGATCCCGAGCGGGATGCCGGTGAGCGGGCCGGCCTCGCCGCTTGCCAGGGCCGCATCGGCGACGTCGGCGCGGGCAAGGGCTGCGTCCGGCGTGGGCGTGATGAACGCGTTGAGGGCGGCGAGCTGCTCCATGCCGTCGAGGTGGGCTTGGGTCAGCTCCCGGGCGGTGAATTCCTTGGCGCGCAGGCCTTCCGTAGCGGCCGTGATGCCGAGTTCGGTGAGACTCATGGCGAAAAGCCCTCTCCCCTTGCGGGAGAGGGTTGGGTGAGGGGTAAGCCGCACGCACGAACCGTGCGCATGACCCCCCTTCCCCCCATAAGCAGCGCGCGGCTCATTCAACCACCTTCGGGACGGTGAAGAACGCGCCGACGCGGTCCGGGGCGTTTGCCAGCACCTGTTCGGCCATGCCGCCGTCGGTCACCCGGTCTTCGCGCAGGCGCATCGCCATGTCGGCGCCGCCGGTCAAGGGGGCTACGCCGTCCACATCCACCTCGTTCAGTTGCTCGATCCAGCCGAGGATGCCGTTCAACTGCGCTTGCAGCGGGGCAACCTGCTCCTCCGTCACCCGGATGCGGGCGAGTTTGGCGATGCGGCGGATCGTCGCGGGGTCAAGCGACATTCATTCTCCTTACACAAGGCAGGCTGGGCACAAGACAGGACCGGGGGCGATCCGCTTGGCTGGCTGGGAAGTTGCGATCATAACGGCTCCGCATGCCCCTATTCAACCTGACCGATCTCCACGCGCGGCTGTCCCGCAATCAGCGCCTCCTTGGGCTGGACCCTGGCACCCGCACGATCGGTCTTGCCCTGAGCGATGTACGCCGCGTGCTGGCCAGTCCGTTCGGTTCCATCCGCCGCGGCAAGCTGGCCGAAGCCGTGGACGCGATCCGCGCCATCGCCAAGCGCGAGGAGGTGGGTGGGCTGGTCGTCGGCCTGCCGCTGCAGATGGATGGCACGCTCGGCCCGGCCGCTCAGGCTGCGCGGGACTGGACCTTCGCGCTGACCGACGCCACGGGGCTACCCGCCGCAATGTGGGACGAGCGGCTGAGTTCGGCGGAGGCCAACCGGGCGCTGACCGCCCAAGGCGCCAACCGCGCCCGCCGGGCCGCCACCGTGGACCGCATGGCCGCAGCGGTGATCCTGCAGGCGGCATTGGATTCGCTGCGGACGATGCCCGAGGATTGACCCGGCGTAGCCGGCCGACTGCGCGAAGCATGGAGACCGAGGCATGACGCTATGGGTGCGGTATGAGGGCGGTTTCGGCGTCCTGGATGGCGACCATGTGCAGCCCCATCGCGGCGACATGTTCGCGGGCGCCATGCCGGACGGAGCGGCGGTGCCGCTCGCCAACGTCGCGCTGCTGCCGCCGGTCACACCCGGAAAGTTCATCGGATTGTGGAACAATTTCCACGCTTTGGCGGTCAAGCTCGGCCAGGCGATCCCCGAGACGCCGCTGTACTTCCTCAAAGCCAGCAGTTGCCTGCTCGCACCCGGCGGCACCATCCGGCCCCCCGCCGGCTACACCGGCAAGACGGTGTACGAGGGCGAGTTGGGCATCGTCATCGGCAAGGAATGCTCTCGGGCCAGCGAGGCCGAGGCGGAGGCGGCCATCTTCGGCTACACCTGCGTCAACGACATCACCGCGCTCGACCTGCTGCAGGCCGATCCGTCCTTCCCGCAATGGGCCCGCGCCAAGGGCTGCGACACGTTCGGCCCCGTGGGCCCCGCGATCGCAACCGGGCTCGACCCGGCGACGCTCACCGTGCGCACGCTGCTGAACGGACGGGAGCGGCAGGGCTATCCGGTCGCCGACATGATCCTGCCGCCACGCCGCATCGTCAGCCTGTTGTCGCAGGAGATGACGCTGCGCCCCGGTGACCTGATCGCCTGCGGCACGTCCGTCGGCGTGCTGCCGATGCGACCGGGCATGGAGGTCAGCGTCGTCATCGAGGGCATCGGCGCGCTGACCAACCGCTTCGAGGCGGCCAACGTTTAACGATCGACCCCCGCATGCTCTGGTTCTGATGCGGGCGGTCAACTACACCACTCCATCCGGATCAAGGTTGGGATGCCAGAATGAACACCACCGTTTGGGATATCGTCTCCTCCGTCACCAGTGCACGGGCGATCGGTGCGCCGGGCCGGCCCTGGTTGGACGGCGCCGGGCTGCGTGCCCTGGCCGAGAGTGTTCGGGGCACGCTGGCGGCGGCGGGGATCGGGCGGGGCGACCGGGTCGCCATCGTGCTGCCGAACGGGCCGGAGATGGCAACGGCCTTCCTCACCATCGCGGCCAGTTGCTGCGCTGCCCCGCTTAATCCCGCCTACAAGGCCGACGAGTTCGAGTTCTACCTGCAGGACCTGCAGCCCGCCGCCATCCTGCTCGCCGCCAACGAAACCGGCCCGGCGAAAGACGTAGCGGACCGGCTGCAAATCCCCGTACTGGCGCTTCAGGCCGAAGGCGCGGCGGGCGGCTTCACCCTGGATGCCTCCGTCCTGCCCTCCGGTGGCGCCGCGGCCCAAGCGTCCCGCCCGGAGGACCCAGCCTTGGTACTGCACACCTCCGGCACGACGGCGCGGCCCAAGATCGTGCCGCTGACCAACGCCAACCTCGCGGCTTCGGCCCGGCACATCGCGGCGGCGCTGGCGCTGTCGCCGGCGGACACCTGCCTGAACGTGATGCCGCTGTTCCACATCCACGGCCTGATTGCCGCCGTCACCGCCTCGCTGTCGGCGGGAGCGGCGGTGTGCTGCACGCCTGGCTTCAACGCGTTCAAGTTCGGCGAGTGGCTCGCCGATGTGCGACCCACCTGGTACACGGCCGTGCCGACTATGCACCAGGCGATCCTGATGCGGATGCGTGCCCACACCGAGCAGGCGCGTGCCGCGCAGTTGCGGTTCATCCGGTCCTCCTCCGCCTCGTTGCCGCCGCAGGTGATGGCGGAGCTGGAGGCGGTGTTCGGCGCCCCCGTCATCGAGTCCTACGGCATGACGGAGGCGACGCATCAGATGGCGTCCAATCCGCTGCCGCCCCGCGCCCGCAAGCCCGGGTCGGTCGGCGTGTCGGCTGGGCCGGAGGTGGCAATCATGGATGATGACGGGCGCCTGCTGGCCCAGGGCGACATCGGCGAGGTGGTCATCCGCGGCCCGAACGTGACGGCAGGCTACGACAGCAACCCGTCCGCCAACGTGAAAGCGTATACCGACGGCTGGTTTCGCACCGGCGACCAGGGCCGCTTGGATGAGGAAGGCTACCTGTTCCTGACGGGCCGCCTCAAGGAACAGATCAATCGGGGCGGGGAAAAGATCAGCCCGCTCGAGGTGGACGTCGTCCTGCTGGACCATCCGGACGTGGCGCAGGCCTGCACCTTCGGCATCCCGCACGACAAATTGGGCGAAGAAGTCGGCGTCGTCATCGTGCCCCGGCCCGGCCAGAGCGTGACGGAGGCCGAGATCCGCGAGTTTGCCGCCACTCGGCTGGCCGCGTTCAAGGTGCCCCGCCGGGTGCTGGTGATGGACGACATCCCGAAGGGCGCCACCGGCAAGGTGCAGCGGATCGGCCTGGCCGCGAAACTCGGCCTGGCGCCGGAGACCGCCGGCTGATGCCCCCGAGCATCTGCGTGTTCGGCGCCGGCGCGATCGGCGGCTACCTGGCCGCCAAGCTGGAGGCCGCGGGCACCAAGGTCTCGATCGTGGCGCGCGGCCCCCACTTGGCGGCCGTGCAACAGAACGGTCTGGTGCTGCAATCCGGTGGCGAGCGGATCGTCACCCGGCCGAATGCGGTGGGGCATGGCGACGCGATCGGCCCACAGGATTACCTTGTGATCACGCTGAAGGCGCATTCGCTGGAACCGGCGCTGTCGCAATTGGCGCCGCTGATC
Organism: uncultured Acetobacteraceae bacterium; assembly: GCA_964242215.1. Taxonomy (GTDB): domain Bacteria; phylum Pseudomonadota; class Alphaproteobacteria; order Acetobacterales; family Acetobacteraceae; genus LMUY01. The sequence goes on from CAXTCJ010000043.1 coordinate 16,164, forward strand.
GGGCCCGCCACCACCATCGTCAGCGCCGTGAACGGCGTGCCCTGGTGGTACACCTACCGCCTGCCCGCGCCGTTCGCCGACCGCCGCATCACCGCGATCGATCCGGATGGCGCGTTGTGCGCCGCCCTGCCCCCGGCTCAATGCCTGGGCGCCATCGTCTACCCGGCCGCCACCGTCCCGAGCCCGGGTGTGGTCGACCACACCTATGGCGACCGCTTCAGCCTCGGCGAACCCGGCGGCGAGCGCTCCGAGCGGGCTAGCACGCTCTCGGCCCTGATGATCGCGGCCGGCCTGAAGGCTCCCGTCCGCCCCCGCATCCGCGACGAGCTGTGGGTGAAGTTATGGGGCAACATGGCGTTCAACCCGATCAGCGCGCTGACCACGGCAACGCTGGACGTGATCACGAGCGATCCCGGCAGTCGCGCGGTGGCGCGGGCCATGATGCTGGAGGGCCAGGCGGTGGCCGAAGCGCTCGGCACCCGGTTTTCGTTGGACGTGGACAAGCGCATCGAGGGCGCGGCCGAAGTCGGACGGCACAAGACCTCCATGCTGCAGGACCTCGAACTGGGACGCCCCTTGGAGATCGAAGCGATCCTGGGCGCGGTGGTCGAGATGGCCGGCTGGGTCGACCTGCCGACACCCATCAGCCGGGCGATGCTGGCGCTGGTTCGGCAGCGTGCCGCGATGCGAACGGCCTAGCAGCAGCACCTTGCTGGTCCCAGGCTCGTGTTGCACTGCAGCAAATTCTCCCTTGTGCAATGCAGCATGAACGCTTATGTAGGGCTCAGCAAAAAGGAAACGTCCTTCCGTATCTCTCGAAAGGACCTCGACCATGGATCTATTTCAGCAGTCCGGCGAAGCGATGCTGTTGGCCCAGGACGGTCAGCGCCAGATTGCCTACGCTCTTGCCGCCAAGGTGAGCGGCTGGATGTCCCGCTTCAAGGCGTGGCAGTCGGCGATGCCGATCACCCTGCCGCCGACCGAGTCGCACAGCCGCTGATCAGCGCCTTTCTCCACCTCGCACCGGCACGGAAATTCGGTTTTCCGGCGGTGCGAGGGGGCAGATATAGCGATCGGAGTAGCTGCAGGACGGGCTATAGGCGAAGTTGAAGTCCAACACCGTGAGACCGTTCGCGTCGGTGCCGAGATCGGCGCCCTTGATCGTATCGAGCAAGTAGCGGCCGCCACCGTACGTTTCGTGGCCGTTTGTCGCGTCCGAGAAAGGCAAGAACACCCCGCCGCCATAGGCTTCGATCCAAAACAACGTCAGCTCGCGACCGAGCGCCACCTGCAAGCCATCCGTGCGAGCAAATGGTCGCAGGCGGACATCCCCGTCGGCCCCGGCCGGGCTGGAAAACGCCGGCCCCTCCACACTGCGGAGTCCAACCGCAAAACGCAGATCCGGGTCATAGCGAAAAAATGGCAGCGCCTTGAACATTGCCCGCTCGTTGGCGTCCAGCGGTGTTTGCGGATGCGACTGGAACAGCGCGTCCCTCGCCGTCCGCCACACGGCCCAAGCCTCGGCGGCATCCGGCAAGTCCCGCAGCTTCGCATACGTCGCGCCGATTTGGCGCCGCCAGTCCCACAAGCTGGCGTAGCCCGTGTCGTCAGGCATCCACGCGCGATGGTTGCAAAGCCAGGCTGTGCAAGCTGCGAACCACCTCGGCGGGCTCCAGCCGGCGATGGGCCACAGGCTCCACGTGCGCGCGGACAACCCGGCCATCGGCACCGATGATGAACGTGGCGGGCAATGGCACGCGCCAGTCTCCGGTGCGGTTCAATTTGGGCAGGTCATGACCGAGCCGCGAGTACAGTCGACGCAGTGCCGGCGCCAACTCGTAGGCGACGCCATACAGGTCGGCCACCTGGTTACCCTGGTCGGACAAGACCGGGAACGCCAACAGGTCCCGCTCGGCGACCGCACTGCAGCTGCCCTCCTGCTGCGGCGTGATGGCAAGCAGATGGGCGCCGGCAGCTTCCATCGCAGGGAGCGCGTCTTGATACGCCCGCAACGTCAATGTGCAGAACGGACACCAGCCACCCCGAATGAACAACACCACCACCGGCCCGTGCCCCAGCCAGTCCGCCAGCCGCACAGTGCGGCCATGTTGGTCCGGCAACGCAAAGTCCGGTGCGAGCTCGCCGACAGCCGGCGACTTGCGGCCATCCGCGTTGGCGCGCAAATCCTCCGCCGCGTGGAGGATCGCCAGACGATCCGCCGCCGGTAACCGCGCGAGGAGGCCGGCCCGGAAGGCCTCCAACTGTCGGGTAAGGGGTGTTCCACTTATGTGCATGGCTGACCCATTCTTAGCGAATGTTGACACGTTCGCCTACTGCTATCTCGGCGTGACGATAGCGATGCGGAAGCGTGACAACGCTGATAAGACCAATGCAGGGGCAGCATAGGCTATGGACGTGCTCGCGGCGTTTCGCGTGTTCGTACGGGTCGCTGAATCGCAATCCTTCTCCGCCGTGGCGCGCGAGATGGGCACCACGCAACCAGCCGTATCCCGCCAGGTCGCCGCATTGGAGGAGCATCTCGGCGCCCGGCTGATCCAGCGTACGACCCGCAGCCTTGGCCTGACCGAGGATGGGCGGGACTTGCTCGGCCATGCCCGCCGGGTGCTGGATACCGTCGAGGAAGCGGAAGCATCGGTCGGCCGCCGCCACAACATGCCCGGCGGGCTGGTGCGGCTCGGCACGTCGTCCACCTTCGGCAGGCTCTATGTTGCCCCCCGCATCCCGCGCCTGCTGGAGCGCTATCCGGAGTTGTCGCTCGAACTCCGGATGTCGGACGGCATCTCCGACATCGTGGCGGAGGGCATCGACCTCGCGATCCGGGTCAGCGCGGTGCAGGATTCGAGCCTGGTGGCGCGCAAGATCGGATCGTACCGCCGGGTCGCCGTGGCGTCGCAATCCTGCATTGCCGAGTTCGGCGAGCCGCAGCATCCGGCGGAACTCGCCCGCCTGCCCTGCATCGTCTTCACCGGCGGGGTGAACCCCGGCGAGTGGCGCTTCGAAAGCCCGGACGGCCCGGTGACCGTCAACGTGTCCGGCCGGTTCCGCACCGACAACGGCGAGGGCGTGCGCGAGGCGGTGCTCGCCGGCGTGGGCTTCGCGGTGTTGCCGATCTGGTTCTTCGGCACCGAGCTCTCGGATGGCCGGTTGCAACCGGTCCTGACCGGGTGGGAGCCGCCACGCAACGCGATCTCCGCCGTCTACCCCTCGCGGCGCAACCTGGCGCCGCGGGTGCGGGCGGTGATCGACTACTTCCTCGATGAATTCCGCATCGACCCGATCATCTCCTCCTACGGCGAGGCCTGAACCAGCTCCGCTCGAGAAAGCAAGTGACGCTTTCGACGGCGGGGCTATAGTGGTTCGGTGAACGTCCTTGCCCCGCCGAAGGCACGCCTTACGCTCGAAGTCGTGCACGACCTGGTCTGCCCGTGGTGCTATCTCGGCACACGACGGCTGATCCGTACTATTCGCCGCCGCCCCGACCTGCTGGTCGACCTGATTTGGCGGCCGTTCCTGCTCAATCCGGACATGCCGCGGCTGGGCATGGCCCGGTCCGACTACGTGGTCCGCAAGTTCGGCGGCGAGGACCGGGCCCGGCGGCTCTATGCCTCCATCACCGAAATCGGCCGCGCCGAGGGTGTGCAATTCCGCTTCGACCGGATGCGCCGCACCCCCTCCAGCGTCGATGCCCACCGCCTGGCCCGCTGGTCGGCCCGGTTCGGCCGCGCCGACGAAGTGGTGGAGGCGCTGTTCGCCGCCCATTTCGCCGACGGCCGCGACCTCGGTGATCTCGGCGTGCTGTGCGCCATCGCCATGTCCTGCGGGCTCGACCCGGCGGCCGCGCGCGCCATGCTGGCCAGCGACGCCGAGCTCGATGGGGTCCACGCCGATAATCTGCGGGCGCATCGGCTGGGCATCAACGGCGTGCCCTGCTTCGTGGTCGCTGGCCGCCATGCCATCGCCGGCGCGCAGGAACCCGAAGTTATCGAGCGGTTGCTGGACGTGGCCGCCGTCCAGATGGCGAACGACTGAGCCCCTCCGCCGACACCCAAACGTCTGCGTGGATCATCCGGCCCGCACAACCGGACGAGGCGGCGGAGGTTTGCGCCGTCGTCCGGCAGTCGATCGAACAGCTTTGCGGCGACGACCACGACGGCAACCCCGCCATCCTCGCCCCCTGGCTCGCCAACAAAACGCCGGGCCGGGTCAGGGGCTGGATCGAGAGCAACCCCGGCGGCGTGATCGTGGCCGCCGACCCGGACGGGATCGCCGGGGTCGGCACCGTGCTGCCCGACGGGCGCATCGCCGTGAACTACGTGGCACCACGGGCGCGTTTCCGGGGGATCAGCAAGGGGCTCGTCGCGGCCATGGAGGCACGGGCGGCTAAGCTAGGCCACACGAGCTGCAGCCTGACCAGCACCGTCACGGCGCACGGCTTCTACCTAGCCTTGGGATATCGGGATGACGGTCCGCCGGTGGCTTCGTTCGGCGGCAAGCCGGCCTTTCCGATGCAGCGGCAAATCACGTGACGGGTCGCTTAGCGGGCCAATTTCGGGCATCTATGCTCTGAATTAGCTGTTCGAGGACGCCCTATGCATTTCCCCCGCGCTTTGCTGCCCGCCGTCGGCATGGCCCTGGCACTTGCCGGGACGTCTGCCGCCCCAGCGCAGGCGCAATCCACGCAGGCGCAACCCACACCGCCGACGCCGGAGCAGGCCAAATCGCTCGAGTCGCAGATCGGCGCCTGGCTGAAGACGGCAACCGCGGGGGCGCTGCCGCTCCCGGTGCGACCGGTCGAGCTCACGCCCGAAGGCGACCATTATCTGGTGCGCGTGCCGCTCGCGCCATTGGGCAAGGTCGACCCGGCGGACGCGTCCTTTACCGCCAAAGCGCGCCAGCTGGATGGCACACGCTGGGCATTGGATGACCAGCAATTCCCCAGCCCGCTGACGCTCAGCACGACCGAGCGGGTGCCAAACCCGCCCGATGAAAAGAATCCGGTCCCGGCTGGCAGCCACATCCAGCCTGTCACCTACCGCATCAAGCTGGGCCAGCAGGACGCCCACGGCATCTTCGACACCAGCTTCGCCTCCGCCACCACGAGCGGCGGCACAATCGCGTCGATCGACATCGAAAAAGAGGGTGGCACAGCGGCCTCCCTGACGCATGTCGACCAGGCGACGTCGCAGACGACCACCCAGCCGGTCGACCCGGCCCACGTCAATCTGCTGATGGACGCAACGCTCACCGGCTATTCCACAAAGGCGGCGTTGCCGGACGGCTCCGCTTTTGCGCTGCAAGCCGAGCGGTTGCACGTGATATCCGGCCTGACCGGGTTGGCGCACGACCAACTGATCCCGCTGGTGCAGTTAGCGGTCGACCTGGGCCGCATGGCCAAGCCGGGCTCGAACGACCAGGACGGCCCGACGCCCGCGCAGAGGGCCAAGCTGCACGCTATGCTGGAGCAGGCCCATGCCCTGCTCAACGGCGGCAAGCTGGACGAGACGATGGAGGGCGCCAAGTTCGACCTCAGCGGCAACACGGGTGCCTTGACCAAGGCGGAGTTGAGCTTCAGCGGCGATGCCCCGGCTGACATCTTGACGGCCGGATTCGGGTTCATGCTGGATGGGCTGGTGTTGGACGCGCTGCCCCCGCCTTTGGCCGTCTATGTGCCGACGCATTTTGCAATCCATCCCACCCTGTCGAACCTTAGCGTCGCCGCCTTGACCAAGATGGGGCTGGACGCGACCGCTCCCGCGCCCCTGCCCGCCCCTGGAGCGCCGGGCGGAAAGACGAAGGTGCCGGCTAGCGATTTTTCGGCGCTGTATGCCAAGGGCGGCATCGATTTCGGGTTCGACTCTCTCGCCCTGGATGTCGCCGGCATGCAGATCACGGGCTCGGGCAAGTTCGTCAGCACGGCGCCGAAATCGGTCACGGGCCAGGCGGAGCTGTCCGCCCGCGGGTTGGACGCACTAATCGCCAAGGCCCAGACCGACCCGATGCTGCAACGCGCTGTCCCGGTGGTGATCTTCCTGAAGGGCATTGCCCACATGTCCGGCGACTTGGCCGTCTGGCAGATCACCGTGAATAACGCGAAGATCCTAGTGAACGGCGTCGACCTGTCGGCACTGGCCGGCAGCATGGGCAAGTAGCAGCAGCTACAGCAGCATCCCGCCGGCGGGCGCCCGCGGCGCTTGCGCGACCACGAGGCTTCCGGCCGGCGAGGGATGCAGCAGCCCGTCCGTACCGTCCAACCACGCCGCCCAGTCGGTTCGGTCCAACACCACCGGTTGACGTGTGTGATACGGCTGGACGTCTGGCCCGGCGTCCACGGTGAGCAGGGTAAACGCCTCACCGGCGGGGCCGCGCCCCAGTAGCCCGGCGAAGCAGAACCAGTCGCTACCTGCCTGGGTAAACCGCCAGCGGGTTTTTGGGCTGCGTGTGCCGGTGAACTCGTAATAGTGCGACGCCGGCACGAGGCAGCGCCCGCTGACGAAGCGCCGCCCCTCCGCGCGCATGTTGATCACCGCCCGTGCCCCTGCCCGTCCCGGCGCCAAGCCCCACGGATGCTGCTCGAGTGCCACGCCACCGGGCCCGGGCCGCAACACCACGGCCGTGTCGGTCGGCCAGATCTCGTCCCGCGGCTCGAGGTTCGGCACCGCACCATCGGGCGGTGCGGTGACGGGAAGGCGGAGATGGCTGAATTCCTCCACATAGACGCTGTACGGAACGTTGTTGCCAAAATCGTTGCACATGGCTGTGTCCTACCGCGCGGCCTAGCCGCGATGCTTATTGACGGAGATGGTTGGCTGAGGGATTTTCGCTCATGCGAATCCCGACCTTCGTCACTCTGCTCTGTCTCGCGCTGGCTGGCTGCGGTGGCATTGACCTTGGCGACAACCCGACCCGCGACGTGGCCAAGCAGTCCGGCCCGCTCGTCGCGCCTCCAGCCCATCTGAAGGACGGGAGCTCGGAATAGCTGCAGCCAAGTTCGTCAGGTCGGAACTTCCGACATTGTCCCGGGTAACATACATTAGTGTGCTCTCGGGATGTAGGCTAGGCGATTTGGACGTGATACGATCATTGGAGTTGTCTGGCATTTGCTGTCTACAACGGTCGGGCGCGACGTATCCGAAGGCCTGTCCTTCCGCCCACGGGAAGTTTGAATGGATACAGTGTTCACCGCCCACACTAGTCATGGAACGGTGCTAGCGATTGATGTGGCCGACCGGCGTCCACGTCATGTCCCGTCGGCTGATCTGAATGACCGGGTCATTCCACTCTGCCTTCTCGGAGGCGGACAACCTGGGCTCCGCTGCCTGCCGTTCGGGATCGACCCGGCAAGCGGCAACCCGATCCTGCCGAGAGAGATCTCGCCAGGGGGCGGACTCCTGCTCCAAGCTGGACAGTTCGAGGAGTCTGGGACGCTACGGAGCCTGATCAGCAACCGGTTCCTTTCCGCGATTCCCGGTGGGGGACTCGAGGCGGACCGCGTGACCCCAGCCGACTGGGAGCGCTTCACTCTGACCGAGATCCCAGGATTGCAGCGCGGCACCGCCCCTGTCGCGGAACAGTTCTTTGCGCGCGCCAAAGCAAGTCTTGCGGGTTCCGTGCCATGGTTGGATACGATCACCGCCCTTCTGATGTCAGGTTCGGCGGACCTCAACGCTGCCCTGATCAATGCTGTTTGGCCCCTGCTGACACTCGATGAATTCGATCGGCTCGCCGGGCAACTAAGGCATGACAAGGCGCTTTCGGCCCGCCTCTTGGCGTTGTTTCGCGCCGATTACTACGCTGTGACCGGGATTCCAACTCTGCTGGCCTGGCTGGTAAAACGCGAAACTCAGCAGGCCGGCGTCGCGCAGCGCGCGCAGGAACCGTTCCTTGCGCAGGGCGCGCAGGAACGGTTCCTTGCGCCGGGCGCGAAGGCACGGTTTCCTGCGTCGGGTGCGCAGGAGGGTTCATGGGCCGCGCGGCAGGACTCTGCCCCGACACCGTGGCGCTGGAACGAACCCCAAGCCGCGTCCGTTGCGGTGTCGCCACGAGCTCCGCCTCGAGTGATCGGGCCCGAGCTCGATCATCTTGCGAAGGACGGTTACGACGGCTCGCTGTCGTCTTTCGCACATGCCTGCAACGCCTCTCTGCGACAACGGGTCGTCCCCACGAAGGGCACGGCGATTGTTGCGACGGCCCGTTCGGAAGGCGTGTACCTGCTGGAGTGGATCGCGCATCATCGTCTGCTCGGGATCGAGGCGATCTTCCTCTATACCAACGACAACGACGACGGCTCCGACGCGCTCTTGGCTGCGCTGCACGCGGCAGGTGTGATCACGTGGACGCCTAGCGTGCTGGCGACGGGTACGTCCGCGCAGAACAAGGCATACGGGCACGCGCTCAACGTCAGCCTGCCGCTGCTCGAGCATCGCTGGGCGCTGTTTATCGACCTCGACGAATTCCTGGTGCTCAATCCCAGTCGGTATCGCGGCATCGCAGACTTCGCCCGCTGGCACGAGTTGCGGCAGACTGACGCTGTTGGACTCAACTGGGTGATGGTCGGCTCCTCCGGCCAGTTGCGCTGGACGGACGCGCCCTTGACCCGACGTAATACCCATCTCCTGGCCGAGCCCAACGCCCACATCAAGGTGATGATGGCGCCCCGCCAGTTCATCCAGGCGCACCCGCACTTTCCTTTTGCCGACCGCCGCCGCAGCACCACCTTTCGGCTCGCGAACGGGGCAACGCATGAGTATCGCAACCAGCCAGCAGGCAGATATCACGCACGTGCGTTCAGCGACGAACCATCCACTGCGGACGCTTGCCTGTATCACTACAACTTCAAGTCGGTTGAAGAATTCGCCTGGAAGGTCTCGCGCAATCGGGGTGATTTTCCGATGTCGCACGAGATCAACTTCGAGGGCCTCGACCACGTCGCGATCGGCAGCTTCATGGGCCAGCACAACAGCCGGGCATTCACGGAAAGCAACCGCTTGGTTCATTGCACGCCAGGGCTGGATACAGAACTCGCCCGATTGCGCTCGCTGCCGGGCATCGCTGACGCAGAACGGTTTGTGGTGTCCCGATTTCGTGATCGTCTGGAGTTGGTAAAAACCAAGTTGCTGAGCGATCCGCGCCTCGGCCATTTCGGGGCCGCCGGTGAAGAGCTACGCGGCCTCTTGCGGGCGACGGTAGGGTAGCTACGCGGCCAAGGAATTCGAGGCTTTAGATGCAGCAAAACTCAGTGTTGATGACAGCGCACGGAACGGTCGTGTGCAGCGACGGCGCAGATAGTCTTTATCACGTCCCGATTGCTGCACTCAGCGAGAGTGACATGCCACTCGTGCTTGACCTGTATACCGTCACCCGGGCAGGCCGGCATGAGCGCATGCTGACCGGGACGAATGTGCCGTTGACCCTTGGGCACGTGCCTGGACTGGAAGCAGATTGCGAGATGCTGCTCAGCGCAGACCGCCGTACCGCCGCGTTGCGGCGAGGTGGCCACTTCTACAGCGCCGAGCCCACTACACGAGTGCTCGCTCACGACCGCACGGCTGCACATGCCTGGGAGAATTTCCTATTCCTCACGAACGAGGATTTCGCGACGCTTCGCCACATCTTTGCCAACCGATGGATAGTTTCGATAACTCAGCAACTCATCGAGCCTGCGTCGATTCAATTACGTGAGCCTTTTGGACTCGTGCTCGGCGATGTTCAGCTGGACTTGCGCTACAATCTTCCGTTCATTCCACATGACATGGCACCGGGTCGACCGCCAACTCAGGCGTTTTCGTTCAACATCCTAATTGATGGATGGAGGACCGGCTTCATTCACCTGTTCAATCCCCTGGTGTGCGTGACCGCATTCGGCGGACAAGATGCAGTGGAAACTACTCTCCAAAGGCTAAGTTCAATTCAGGAACTCGGCGCCTATAAAGGTCGGATCCATGTGATCGCTGACGAGGAACCCCAAACATTCCTAGGCCAACTTCCCAGTCCATCGCTTGATCAGATATCCTTCCAGCACATCATTCCAATCAGCGACAGCGTTAGTCGGACGGCGAAGCTCGCGATCCTGGATCATTTGCCTGCCTACGATCATCAACCTCTGCTTCTGATCGACGGAGAAACCGTCTGCGTCGGGCCGATCGAATCGCTACTTGTGCGCATCGCGCAATCCGATCAAATCGTTAGCCCTCTCGAAGACCCTGCGTTGAACCAAACGCCGTCAGCCGGAGCCGCTCTGCTCCTGTTTGATCTGAATGCCACGACGATTGGCGTCCCCAATCTCTTCAGGCACGAGGAATATCTGGAGCTTGCTCGGGCGGTCATCACGAACCAAGCCGATATGGTCGGCATGGAGCGTCCGTCTTCGGGGCAACCGGACCTATCCCTAGCCACTGAACGCCCGGTCTTGTTCTATTTAAATGGCAGTGACCAGTCACGGCTTTGCGTGAACCTCCGCACCGGGCTTATTGGCTATCGCGGCATGGATGGCTATGATGACAATTCGGCAGTCGAACTCATCGGAATACAGCCCAGCGCGAACTCCGACATGGTGCTGCTTTGCGCGAATGACGATCTTCCGGTTCAGCTTACAAGTTTCATCAGCGGCAATCTCGGCGTGGTCGCGGTTCGCCGCACCTGGCAAGACGACGGCCGGTTCGTGCTTGCCACGCCGGACGGTCGCCACTACGTCACTGCCGTCCCGCTAGTATCGATGGTGCATGCGCTTCCGGTGTATGCGCATGCGACCCAAGCGGACACTTGGGAGACATTCACGGCACAGGCGGCGGCCGCGAGTAACGTGCGGCCGTTTCCCAATGCAGTCGTCGAGGCTGCAACGCGGCTTCGTGGTGCATCCGTATCCACCATCATCGACGCGCTACGGCAGACCCGCGCCTCGAGCGACCGAGCCTACGCCGTGGCGGCCATTCCGCTGCTTACTGCCGACGAAATGACCGACATTGGCCGGGCCCTTCTGCATGACCCGGCGTGTCTGCGGGCGATCCAGGATGCATGTTCGGGTGATCCCTGGGCCTGGGTAATACTACCGGAGCTGGTCTTATGGGACAGTGCGCGGAAGGCGTCGGACGGTGGCGCGGCCATCCGTACCAAGCTGGCGATCGACAAATCGTTCGACTACTTGGAAAAGGCTGGCTATTTTGGCGAAATGACTTCGCTTGGACATGCCTGCACTGTTTATGCGCGGGCGTCCATCTTACCGACGCGCGGTACTTGTATATTGGCTTCGGCTCGTAACGAGGGAGTGTATTTTTTAGAATGGATTGCCTATCATAAATCCATTGGTGTCGAGCACTTCTTTATCTACACCAACGACAACGAGGATGGGTCCGACCTGCTCCTGTCGGCCTTAGCCGATAACGGTGTGATCACTTGGATTAGAAATGAGGTCACGCCAGGTAACAGCGCCCAACTGAAAGCGTTTGGACACGCGCTTTCGGTCCTGCCAGATATTCTTGATTTCAAATGGGTACTAACGACTGACCTCGACGAGTTCTTCGTCTATAATCCCCTACTCTACGGCTCGATCGGTGACTTTCTCAGCTGGCAGGATCGCCAGCCGGTCGACACAGTCGGGGTAAACTGGATTTTTGTCGGCTCCACCGGCGAAACTCGGTGGAGTGATGTACCCCTCACTAAGCGGAACACCAAGCTGCTGACACATCATCAGGTCGGCGGCGGCTGGCGCCTGATGAAGGCTATTTCAAAGCCAAATCGGATCATTCATTCCGAACCACACTACGCGCGCACTGACGATCGCCGGAACTTATTGCGCCGCCACGCCAACGGCGAAATGCATGCGTACGATCAACCGCCCGATGGACTGCCCGCCACCCCAGCCTTCAGTAACAAGGTCGATACGGAGCAGGCAACGATCTATCACTATATTTTCAAATCCGCAGAAGAAGTGCTCTGGCGCAATACGCGCAATCGAGGTGATCAAGCCATGCGCGTCAACATCACCGATATCCGGCATGTCAGCGATGCTGATTGCCGGTGGTTCCAGATTCAAGACGAGGCCGAAGACCTCGAAATTGACACGAGAATGCAGCTGTGCCGCGTAAAGCAAGACGCTACAATCCAGGAACTGAGGTGCCTACCAGGTGTCGAGCGCGCCTATCAGGCAATGCTACAAAAATTTCATGCTCAGCTTGAACAGGTCCGCAACAGCTATAGACTTCGTTTGCAGCATGGTGAGGTTACGGAAGAGATGCGGCAACTGCTTTCTAAGGCCGGGATCTAGTAGGCTGAGAGCGTAGCCGTCATTCGTGTTCAATCGAGCGATAGCCTCTCCTTCGGCCGATGCCTACGTAGTGATGACGAAGATCGGCGTAGTCACCCTGCGCGACTTCCAGAGCTGCTAGCGGATAGGCTCTCGAATACCAATCGCCATCGAAGTAAAAAGACGTGCGGTTTTCGTCAAGACCGGCCGATTTGAAATGGTCCAGGCCGGAGAGCATCCAGCCAGCCTCCACGGCCTGCCTGATGTCGCCATTGTGGAGTAGGTAAAACTTCTCGGAGAATGCGTCGAGCCAGTCCTGTCTTGAGGGACTGAACCGCGGCCAAGAATTGAAGAGTGCCTGGTACATGTCGTGGGTGACTTCTCGCCACAGGTCATCGAGAGGATCGTGCGCTTTAGAGAGTTCGCCGACGTCGATCGCGTGGTTGATCGGAAACAGATAAAGCCGGTAACGACGATCACCTCTCGGGAACAGGTTAACGTCTTCTGACTGGATCGGATTGAGAAAACCACTCAGCGGATAGTAAATCGTGTCGGCGTCCGACAGCCACGCCGCAAGCCAGGAGAATGTACTGATCGCTGGAATGATATTCTTTGACCGGCGCAGCACTTCGAAATCCTGAAGTGAGCCAAGGCTTGGCTGGAAGATCGCGTCGGGGAAATTTTTCCGCAGCAGATCGGAATACGGGTCATCGCCAATCTGTCCCATGAAGACCGGCTTGAGACCGCTCTGCTCGATGATCGCCCTATAGAAGGAAATCGGCAAAAGGGTGTACTGCCGGTGGATCGCCCGCAAAATCTCGCCCGCACGGATATTGATGACAAGGTGCGAGCTCGGAAAACCTTGCGCATCGATGTGTTTGCCGTCGAACAGATCCTGGTAGAACGAGCGTGGCAGAAAATTGTCCATGTGCTGGGCATAGGACTGTATGCAAAGGCGATTAACCTCGCCATTGCGCAAGATGGACGCAGCCCCAGGAACGTCGACATTCTGTCCGTAGACCGTCACCGAAGGCAAAGTCGGATCGTCTTCATCCGGGAAGAATAGGCCCCACTCGGGCAGACCTTCGGCGCATATCACCGCATCTGGTGTCAGCACCTTGAGGGTATAGGCCGCCATGATCTGTATCATGTAATTGCCCACATTACCCATGCGATGAATGCGAATTACGCGGCGCTGTTTTGTTGTTGCGTCATTCAACGACAACGTCTCCCCAACATGGTGTAGCGATGAGAATAGCCCAGTTTCAGCACGGGCCTACTTGGCAAACAGCGCGAGGAAATCTTTCTTCCCGTCGCTGAGCGCGAGAGTCTGGAGATTGGCTATCAATTCGGGCGTCTTAGCCGCCCACGCACGCCGGCACAGGATAACCTCGTCCTGGGCTGCTTTGACGCCCGGCATGGCGAGCAGATCTGCAATCGTCTTATTAACCCCGTCGACCCTGTGGTAGACACCATCCGGAACGGCCATGTCGATGGAATGATGATACTTCACCAAGTTTGCCACGAAGTCTTCATTAACGTCGGAGAACGAAATGCCTGTGCCTGGGCCGACAAAGTCAGCGCGGCCGCGTGACCACTTCCACAGGAACTCTTCAGCTGAACGGGTAAAATAATGATTAACCCAGGCTTGCCCGTACTCCGGGTTGGGCAATTCGTACCCTGTCATTCGCCCCCTCGGATATGAGACTTGCACACCCGCCGAGTCACGCACGATCACCGGCATTGTTCGATCATTGCTTGCAGGGTGATGCGGGTGCGCAAAGGTGAACTTGGAGGGGCGGAATATAGATTTCCCAAGCCCTGACCGATGGTTCTGGTGGCAAAATCGCTTGATGCTCAGGTCATCGGACCAGAGCGTCTCGCCATTCGAAAGGAAAACGCACCAAGGCAGTACGACGACATCGACCGGACGGCTTTCCTGCCACGCGAGATAGTCGCTCAGTGTCGCGAACCCACCCTCGCGTAACGAAACTATCTCATCTGCATCCAGAACCACGCACCACTCGTAGTCCAGAACATCCGGGACGATGCTAAGACAATGCCCATAGGCCTTCGCCTGCTTGTTTCCGGTCGCATCCTCGTTCTCGATCCAAGTGATGACGCCGTTCTTCGCTAGAGCGGCAAGCAGGTGATTGGAACCATCAGTGTTGTCGTTGCTGTAAATAAAGAAATGCTCGACGCCAAGAATGCGATGGTACGCCACCCACTCGAGAATATACGCGCCCTCGTCACGCATCGTCGCCAACGCGCATAGGCGCCTATTAGGCGGGCGGCGCCTGCGGGCGATGGCATTCAGCTTTTGAGCGAACGACGCATAGGTGCCGTCTTCGAGATGATCTGCTAACCCGGAGAACCGGGTATCGTTCACGAGGTCGACGCGCCCTGCGGGAGCGGCTTCGCGCCGTCGCCCGAACCAACTCCGTCGCGGCCCACCCGGCTTGTGCTTCGCGTTCTCGACAAGGTTGTGGAGCCCAATCGAGTATGGATCCTTGGCAGCGGCCTCGAACACCCCTTGCTGCGCGGCAGGATCGTTTAAGACAGCAATTGCAAGCGTCTCGAAATCCCGGTCCGGAGCCAGCCGCGAGATGATCTCGATGACCGCCGCGCCCTCATTGCGCTCGATGCTTGTACGGAGCCCGCCGGTCGATGCCGCATGATACAGCTCGGTTACACGATCAAGCCGATTACCCAACTCAGCATGCGTCGGTTGGACTTCCTTGAGGTCGAAGCGCTCCCAACCCAACGGCTCGCGCATTCCCGTCACATAGCACTTCTGCGTAACGACATCGCCGTCCAGTGGCAGCGCGATGATCACGTTGCCGGAATACGGATGTGCGAGGGCGGATTGACCATCGTCCTGAATAAGCCGACGCACGGGATAAATCGACGAGCGCCATCGATCCGGTATAAACCCGATCGGGACATCGTGCGACGCGACGACCAGGCATAAGCCTATCCCACCTGGCTGCCCCTCGATACCGAAGACCGAAGACGGCGCGCCTGGTGCGGCCCCGAGTGCTGTGTGTCCGATGGAACCGTCTGGCAGCCGGCACAGGCGCGTCCCGTGGGCGGTCCAGATCTCGAATACGCGAGGCGTTTTCAGGGCGTCTGAGGTAGTACCGAACAATCGGAAGTCCCTTCTCAGCGTAGGCAGCCTGCATCCTCCAAATGGATAGCTTTGCCCAGCCGTAATCTACTCCGCCGCCCGTGCGATCTCTCCTGCCACCATCACCTTCGGCTTCGCCTTTCGCCGCAGCTCAGCCAGTTCGCCTCGCGCCTGCTCCTCGGTCCGGAACAGCTGCTGCTTGCCGGGCATGTACTGCGGCGGGCATGGCAGCATCGTC
This sequence comes from uncultured Acetobacteraceae bacterium, assembly GCA_964242215.1. Lineage (GTDB taxonomy): Bacteria > Pseudomonadota > Alphaproteobacteria > Acetobacterales > Acetobacteraceae > LMUY01. The sequence continues at coordinate 31,788 of CAXTCJ010000043.1, forward strand.
ACGCCATACTGTGCGGCCGCCTGCAGCGTGAAATACGGGTTGGCCAAGTGGGGCCGGCCCAACGCCACCAGATCCGCGCGGCCGGCGGCCAAAATCGTGTTGACCTGGTCCGCCGTGGTGATGTTGCCGACGCACATCGTCGCGAACCCGGCCTCGTTGCGGATCGCGTCGCTGAACGGAACCTGGAACATCCGCCCGTAGATCGCCCGCGCATCGTGCACCGTCTGGCCGGACGAGACGTCGATCAGGTCGCAGCCATGGTCGGTGAAGGCCTGGCTGATCTCCAGCACCTCAGCCGAGGTGATCCCGCCCTCTGCCCAATCGCTGGCGGAAATGCGCATCGACATGGGCTTGTCATCCGGCCAGGCAGCCCGCACCGCGTCCCACACCTCGAGCGGGAAGCGCAGCCGGTTGGCCAACGTGCCGCCATACTCGTCGGTGCGACGGTTGGTCAGCGGCGAGAGGAACGTCGCCAGCAGATAACCATGGGCACAATGCACCTCCAGCATGTCGAACCCGGCGCGCTCCGCCCGAACCGCTGCCTGGCGGAAATCGCTCACCACGCGGTCCATGTCGGCGCGGGTCATCTCCCGCGGAACGGCGCTCTCGGGGTAATACGGCAAGGCGGACGGTGCGACGATGTCCCAGCCGCCGGTGGGAAGGGGTCGGTCCATGCCCTCCCACATCAGCCGCGTCGCACCCTTGCGGCCGGCGTGGCCCAGTTGCAGGCACATCTTGGCCTGCGAGCGGGTGTGCACGAAGCCGGTGATGCGTGCCCAGGCGGCTTCCTGCTCGTCGGTATACAACCCCGTGCAGCCCGGCGTGATGCGGGCTTCGGCCGAGACGTTGGTCATCTCGGTGAACACCAGCCCGGCGCCCCCGATCGCGCGGGTGCCGTAATGCACGATGTGCCAGTCGCCCGGCACGCCGTCCTGGGCGGAATACATGCACATCGGCGACACCACGACGCGGTTTGCCAGCACCATGCCGCGCAGTTTGAACGGCTGGAACATCGGGGGCAGCGGGCGATCCACCGCCACGTCGAACCCGGCGGCGCGCACCTGGCGGGCGAACATCTGGTCGGTCTCGTCCACGAAATCCGGGGCACGCAGGCGCAGATTGTCGTAGGTGATGGATTTGGACCGGGTCATCACGCCGAACGCGAACTGGACAGGGTCCATACCCCAAAACCGCCGCACCTGCTCGAACCACACCAGCGAGACGTCGGCGGCGTGCTGGATCTTCTCCACGTCCTCACGCCGGGTCGCCTCGAAGCGCTGCAACGCGGCGGTGACATCAGCCCCCGTTGCGCGGAAGCTTTCAAACAGGCCGATCGCGTCCTCCATGGCGAGCTTTGTGCCGGAGCCGATGGAGAAATGCGCGGTGGCCTTGGCGTCGCCCAGCAGCACCACGTTGCCCATGACGGACGTGCCGTTGCGGATCATCGGGAACGAGCGCCATAGCGACCGGTTGGTGATCAGCGCGTGGCCGTCCAGATCGGCGGCGAACACGCCCTCCATGAAGCGGGCCGACTCGTCTTCGCTCATCCGGTCCAGCCCGGCGCGCTCCCAGCTCGCGGCGTCAGTCTCCAGCACCCAGGTCGAGCGGCCGGCTTCGTATTGGTAGGCGTGGGCGATGAACACGCCCCACTCCGTCTCGCGGAACGAGAACAGGAAGGCGTCGAGCGGCTTGGTTGAGCCCATCCAGGTGAATTTGTTTGAGCGGAGGTCGACCACCGGGCGGAAATGCTCGGCATGGCTCTCGCGGATGGCGGAGTTGATGCCGTCGGCCGCCACGATCAGGTCGGCGCCCTGCACTTCGGCCAGGCTGGTGATTTCGTGGCGGAATTCGAGCGCCACGCCCAAGGCGCGGGCACGGGCTTGCAGCAGCATCAACAACGTGCGCCGGGCACAGCCGCAGAAACCGTTGCCGCCGATGCGGTGCACGGTGCCCTTGTGGCGGATCTCGATGTCCTGCCAGTAGGCGAATTCGCGTGTGATCGCCTCGAAGCTGGGGCGATCGTAGCGTTCGAACGTTTCGAGGGTCTGGTCGCTGAACACAACGCCGAAACCGAAGGTGTCGTCGGAGCGGTTGCGCTCGTACACGGTGATGTCGTGCGCCGGGTCGGCGCGCTTCATCAGGATCGCGAAATACAGGCCCGCCGGGCCGCCGCCGAGAATGGCAATCCGCACCGCAACCCCCTCACCAAAGACGTTGAAATGTTTTAGGGTTGAAGGATTGCCGCTGCAATGGATGGTCGCGACTTGGTCGAAGACATACTCACCTCAGCTTCAGAAACATTAGACGCCGAGGCCCTGGACACCCAGACGCTCGACGCTGAGACGCTTCACGCCGAGACGCTTGACGCCGAGACGCTTGACGCCGAGACGGGCGCGCAGGCGCATAAGCACGAGTTACGCTTGTGGCTGCGGCTGCTGACCTGCACCACGATGACGGAAACCCTGATCCGCGGCCGTCTGCGTGAGCGGTTCGGCATGACATTGCCGCGGTTCGACGTGTTGGCGCAGTTGGCGCGGGCGGCGGAGGGGATGACGCTGGGCGACCTGTCGCGCCGGATGATGGTCACCAACGGTAACGTGACCGGGCTGGTTGAGCGGCTGGTCGCCGACGGGCTGGTCGTGCGCACGCCCCGCCCCGACGATCGTCGCACCGTCTCGGTGGCGCTGACGGAGGCCGGGCGGCAGGAGTTCGCCCAGATGGCGGCCGAGCACGAGGGCTGGGTGGCCGACGCGTTCGGCGGATTAAGCGAAGACGACATCGGCCAGCTGATGCAGTTGCTGGCCCGGCTGAAAGGCTCGGTCGGGGCGGCGGGCGCGCGGTAGCACTCGCCGGCCATCCCGGGCTGCAACTAGCCGCCGGCGACGTAGGCCCGCAGGCTCTCTACCTCGTTGGCTTGTTCATCCAGCCGCGCTTTCACGACGTCTCCGATGCTGATGATGCCGACCATACAGGCCCCATCCATCACGGGAAGGTGGCGGAAACGGCCGGCCGTCATCGCGGACATAGCTTCGGGCACGGTCGTGCAAGGCGTGGCCGTCTGCACGGCTCGGCTCATAGCATCGCGGACGGGCATATCGAGCGCCGCTGCCCCGTGCCGAGCGAGGGAGTGCACGATGTCCCGTTCGCTGATGATGCCGGCCAAGGTCTCGCCCTCCATGACCGGGGCCGCACCGATCCGGTGCTGGGAAAGCTGGGTTGCCACGTCCGCGAGCGTCATTGCCGGCGTCACGGTGACGGTCTCGCCAGTCTTGTGGCGGAGGATGGCTGCCACGCTCATGTTCTTGGATCCTCGTTCTGGGTGCGCCGAGGTCTCGCGCCCCGGTTGGCTACCTTGCGCGTTTGTAATGAGCGATTGCAAAAAGCAGGTGTGCGCCGCAGCATTTTGGCGGCAGTCGTAGACCTTGCACGAGAATGACCTTGTCGGTTGGACGCTGATCTCGGGCCCGCCTCGTATTCAACCAAGACGCAATCGTTGCACTTTGTAACGCGAGTTGCTCGTGTGAGCGACAACAGGTTGAACTAGCGTCATCAACGAGGAGCAAAAGAACACACACAGTTAACATATGGAAGTTTGTTGCTTGGAGTAATCGAGATTTACATCAACACTCAAAGCCCCAACGCGCATCGCGCAGCAGTCGTCGCAAATTTCAGAACCATCGCACCATCGGCAGAATTTTTTCCACCTGACCTCAACTATTTATTCCTGCTCTACATAAACCGGTGTGGTTCTAATTTCCTGTCGCAGGCGCTCGCGTCAACGGGTGAGTTGAACGAGGCCGGCGAGTTCTTCAACGGCGAAACTATCGTGGCGCACTCCCGCCGCCTGCAACTGAGATCGCTGCACGAGTACTTCTGCCGCCTGCCGGACCTCGTCCCGTGCGACCGCTGGTTGGCAGCAAAACTGGCCGTCGAGCACGTGGATCTCCTGCGGGAGGCGGGGATTGTGGACGCCGTCCTCGAGCGCAGCCATTTCATCCTATTGGATCGCCAGGACCAACTCGCCCACGCGATCTCGCGCTGCATCGCTTGGCAGAACCAGCGCTGGACGTCGGAGCACCCGCGAGCCATCCCCGACGCGGCGCTGATTTACGCGCGGGAGGACATCGATGAGCAAATTCGCCAGATACAGTTCGAGAGGGGCCGGCTGTACCGGTTCATGGCGGACATCGGCGGCCAGCCTATCCACTTCACCTACGAAGCGTTCGTGGCGCAGCCGCAGCGCCATTTGGACGAGATTGCTGCCCGGCTCGGCCTACCCGCCATGAAACTGGACCGCAGCCGCATCCGGATCACCCGCCAGAGTAATCACGTCAACGACGCATGGCGCGTGCGTTACCTGGCGGGCGACTAGCGTTCAAGCGCGGATCAACGTCCCGATCCCGGTTTGCAAGAACATCTCCAGCAGGCACGCATGAGGGAGCTTTCCGTCCATGATCACGGCCGCCTTCACGCCACCGAGGACGGCGCTCACGCACGTCTCGACCTTGGGGATCATGCCACCGCTGATCACGCCGCTCTCGATGTGGCGCGCCACGTCGGCGACGGTGAGGTCCGGCATCAGCTTCTTCTCGCCGTCCAGCACGCCGGGGACGTCGGTCAGCATCAGCAGCCGCTTGGCCCCAAGTGCGGCGGCGATCGCTCCGGCCACGGTATCGGCGTTGATGTTGAACGTCTGTCCGTGCTCGTCCTGACCGACGGGGGCGATCACCGGGATCAGCCCCGACCCGGTGAGCGCGTGGATGACCCGCACGTCGATCTCGGCCGGCTCACCGACGAATCCCAGATCCAACTCGCGCTCGATCCGGCTTCCCGGGTCCTTGATGGTGCGCTGCAGCTTGCGGGCGCGGATCAGTCCGCCATCCTTGCCGCAGATCCCGACCGCGAGGGCGCCGGCCTGGTTGATAAGTCCGGCCACGTGTTTGTTGACGGTGCCAGCCAGCACCATTTCGACCACCTCGACCATGGCGGCGTCGGTGACGCGCAGGCCGTCAACAAAGGTGGACTGGATTGCGAGGCGCTTCAGCATGGCGTTGATCTGCGGGCCGCCGCCGTGAACGATCACGGGGTTGATGCCGACCTGCTTGAGCAATGCGATGTCACGGCCGAAGCCTTCGGCCAGATGTTGTTCGCCCATCGCGTGGCCGCCGTATTTCACCACGACTGTGGCACCTGCATAGCGGCGCAGATACGGCAGCGCGTGAGCGAGGATCCGCGCCTGCTCGGCGGGGTCGACTTGTACGGAGTCTTCGACGGCTTGCACCATGGGGGTAGCTAAGGGCGGCGGGGGTGGCGGGTCAACCTGCGGGTTGTGCGCACGCCCCCTCCACCACGCTTCGCGCGGTCCCCCTCCCCCGCTTCGCGAGGGAGGATGTCGGTCAGCCGGACAGCGCCGCCAAACTTGCCCGTAG
>CAXTCJ010000044.1:0-36870 GCA_964242215.1 uncultured Acetobacteraceae bacterium
GCGTCGCCCTCCGAAGGCGAAGGTCGCACGTTCGAATCGTGTCGGGTCCGCCAATGATTTCAGGTAGTTACTGGCATTCGGACTAGTAGGTAAATTCGGCCTAGGTAGCATATAGGTAGCAGCAGCGAGTTCCGCGCCAAACGGCGTACACCGTCGTTGCCGTCTACGATACCCAGGTCTAAGCGAAACGCTGCCCCACTTTGGCACGGCGCGCCGGACGCCTCCATTCGTTGTAAAATTTGCGAAGGTGGACATCCGCCGGCGCCGAGCGTGTGGGCGGGACGGCTAAACGGGCGAGCCGATCACGGCGCACGGCCTTCGATCCACCTTTCGGGTCTGGGCCAGTGAGCAGACGGCCTACTCGCGGGAGATCGTTGAGGCCGCGATGGCACACGCCGTCGCCGACAAGGTCGAGGCCGCGTACCAGCGGTCCGATCTGCTGGAGAAGCGACGGGCGCTGATGGGAGATTGGAGCGCCTACTGCGCCATCTCGATAAAGGGCGCTTACGCGAGTGATGGACCGCGGTGATCAAAAGCCACTGTGGCTGATGACGACGCGCGTTGGCGCGGCTCTCAGAGTGCGGCGGGAGAATGGGCGGTGCAGACCGTAGCCACAGTGGGGCAGATGGAGCCGTGGGAGGTGGCGCGGTAACTCTGTTTACTGCCATAAGAGCATTGGCCGAATCGAACGTTTGCATTTACGCACAACTTAATTAAGTGGAAGGCGCTCGAATTGGTCACTTCGCCCACACTAATAAGGCGTTCAAAGAGCGGCGTGAGCAATGACACAAAGCGCTCTAATCGAGTTTGGGCTCGTCTTCCGGTTCTTGGTGAAGTCAAGAATGGCTGGCTGGCTTTGAACGGCCAAACTATGTCTAGGATGACGGAGAGCCGCAGACTATCAGCTTTGGGCGAACGTGCTGGAATTATTCGGTGCTGAACTCTTTGAATCGCCGGTAGCACTTTTTCAGGGCATTAAGCGTCCGTATTTGGCGGAAGGACTGGACAGCTTCGTCTATGTTTACGCCTCCAACACAGCGATAACCTCTTACTACAGTATACAGGATCGCTGGAAAAATACTGGCCCGCACGTCGATGCGCCGCCCGATAACTCCGTCTTCACCATATTTGTGTCTCTTGCGAGAGACATGATAGAGCGTATGTTAGTTAACGAAAACTCTCCGGGCACGGATGTCCGCGGGGTCATTTTGGCTTGGGAATGGACGGCGGCAGCGGTTGAGGATTGTCGGTTACCCGAAGCTCACCAAACCCGCTACAAAATGCATCTGCGGCCACCGAGTTAATGTCGCTTGACCACCTTCTCGCACAATGGGGAGACATCCCTTTTACCGAGTTCGATCCATACGCCCGATACTACGAAGCTATGGATGTTGTTCTATATTTACAAGAAGACGTCTCATATCGCGCGGATCGCGTTGACGGCTATCTTACGCTGCTTTGGCACCCGCACGAGGACAGAGCGATCGGCGTGAAGCTTAAAGGCTGGCGGCACCTTTTTACTCGGCTCCAGAGGATCGTTGAGGCTACCGGCGCCTCCTTGCCGGACAGCCAGTTCGTAACTTTGATTTCGGCGTTGGAGTTGGCGCTTGAATCTGGGCAAGGCGACGACGTCACGGCGGATGCTGAACGCGTGCGTAAGGCTGCAAAATATAAGAAAGCGCTAGAAATTGTTGATGGGGTTAATGTAGATCGACGCGAGCTGCTGCAGGCAGCTTAGGTAACACTCTGCCAATACCCCGCCCACACCCGAGACACCGGATGGCCGAACGCTGTGCCCGTAGCCGCCTCGTGCTGCGCGCCGCCGGCCACGGCGGCGATCCTCCCTCCGCATCAAGCGGCTTTCGACGCCCTGGCCTGCTCGTTTCGCCAAGCCTCCAGCACGTCCACTATCCCGCTCAGGGTAATGCCGGTCCCGGCTTAACTAGCGACTGCAGCCTCGCGAGGATCGTCGAGCCCTTGGGCGAACGAAGCGGCGGTATCACGAGATCGATCATGCAAAGATCAATGTCGCGGTCTCCGTCGTTGTAGGCCATAGACCAACTACCGAATGCCCGTTCCAACACGGGACCACGCCCCAAAGCTTGACGTTCCGGTGGCGTTTGTCACAGGCGATAAACCCAAGGTGGATCTGAGTGTGGTAAAAGGCCCCTCGAGAACCTGAGCGAAATGGCCCTCACCGAGCATTAGGGCACCCGTTACGTCGTGTTTACTGTTCCATTTGCGCGACACTTCAAGAATGTGCTGGATTTCCATGGTGCGTAATTCGATCTCTTCCGAGAGCATGCTCTCACTTACATAGATGATCTGATATTGTCGCATTGCCCTTCACACCCAAGCCGATCACTTCGGTCAAATCTTTCGCACGCACCCGACCCTACGGCCAGGTCTTCCGTCAGCGGGCTTGCTGGCGAGTGTCGAGATCCAGCAGCCGTCGCACACGCTCCCGAACGGTATTACTCGACAGCCTGGCGAGACGATGCCGTTCGCCGACGGTTAAGCTGCACGAACCAACGTCAGAGTGCGATGCGATTGTCGGCGCTGAAGTGGCACATCCGCCGTGAACGTTTCCAAACTGTCATCCCGTTGGAAGTGCTGAAGGTCGAGCAGCCAGCCAAGTTCCGACGCTTGGGCCTTCGCCTTGATGGCCCCCTCCCCGAGCAGCCGATAGAGATCGGTTAGACTGGTTCGCTAACTTTTGAGGCTCTTACCGATCAGACGGACGCGGCATGTTGGGCATGTTGCTGGGGGGATGCGGGATCTGTCGGGCGGCCTAGACCGGTGAGGCCCCCACCTCTACCTGTCACCGCTCGCGTCGCCCATCTCCTGCCGATGGATTGACACCACCGGCCTGACTGAGGCGGGGGTGTCTTGGACGAGGGCCGTCGATCAGGTGAGCGCCGCCAGGGGCAAAGGTAGCTCGCAAATCAAACTGCTGGCTCGGAGGCTGGGCTATTCGAGGCGGCCGTTGCCCGCATGTCCGGCCACTCGCGTCGCCTCGACATGGCCCAGCATCTAGTAGCCGCCGGCGCGGACGTGGCCGGGCTGATGCAGGCTGGGCGGTGAAAGTCCATGCAGGTGCCAGCGCGATACTGTGAGCGGCTTGAGGTGAAGCGCGGTGTGGTGGCGTAGCTGCAGCACAAGCTGAACCCGGTGCGTGGATAATAAGTCTTTGTTGGCGATGCCCTGTCAGGCGCACTCTTTTTGAGATTTGGCCAACGCCTGGGCGGTGAGCGTCTACCTTTCAGGTCATTGCAGATCAGCAGACGCTTGGTCAGCGACCACTCGGTATCCGTAAGGTCGCTTGGATACCGCAGCCTGCTACGGTCATAACGACCGCGGTTCTCGTCCGTCCACATTCCACCGCCTCGCGACTCGACGCAGATACGATGGGATCACAACCCACTCACCCGACTCAACATGATCTTGGATCGACACTTAGGGGTCGGGCCAGCGACCAAGTAGTCGTCGACATAGCAGGTGCGGAATTCCTGGCCGCCGAAAGTGCCCTTGAGGCTTGGCAGCGCATGTGACGGGTGTGGCAGCCGAATAGTCCGCCTCCGTGCGTATGGATCCCGTGACGCAGTGTGCACTACCGACACCAAGGCAGTTGCAACATGGATTCCGCGCGGTGCACTTGCCGCCCATCGCAGCGGGAATGGTCGAACAGCGACGCTGCGAGCTAGATCGCCTGATTGTCTGACGGGAATGACTACTAGACCGAGTGTCTTGCCCGCTGGACTAACGCCGCGGGCAGCATCACGATCATGCATCGAACTGGAGCATCCATGCGCTTCGCCATCACAATCCTCGCGATTGCAGCCTGGTTCCCGGTTCTTGCTAGCCCCGCACGAGCTGAGGACCCGCCAACCTCGTTCCTTGACCGCGAAATGGCTTACACCCACAAGGCTGGCAGTGCGGACGTGACGGTCGAAGCGTTTGTGAAGTCGCTGGGCCCGGGCACATGGGAAGCGGATCCTGGTGACGGGGGATACATTTACCGGGCCTCCCGCTTCGACCAACTCACGGCCGCAACACACACTTCCGCATGGCCTCTCATCGTGGATGCTACAGGAAGCGTCCAGGTCCCGAGGGCGGTCATGGATGGCGTTGAACAACCGCTTCTCGGCTTTTCTGCGGTAGCGCAGGCCGCTTCGCTCCCGTCCAGGCCGTCGTTACCGGCTGAAATAAGTGGGACTGTTCAACCCATTCCAGCCGCTCCTCCTGATGACAGTCGTTCTGTCCTGAATACGTTGGAGCGGCTGCGGTCTCTTCGACAGCAAACCGATACTTCAACCAGCCCAACGCGTCCTCGCGGCCCGGAACGGGGTGTCAGCCTACGTGGTAGCGACAACGCCTCGTTGTCTGCTGTGCAGCGCGGCGCGGTCGGAGAGAAGGTGCGCGACTGCTGGACGCGTGATGCAGGAGTGCTGCATGCCGACACTTTCCAAGTGCACCTGATCGTCACCACCGACGCGACCGGCGTCGCCCGCCAAGCCGAGATCGCGCCGGGCGATCCGGCCTCCGCGTTCAGCAGTCCGCTGCATGCGCTTGCGGAGCGAGCCGTCAGGGCAGTCTTGGCAGCACCCTGTCCGACCCTGCCCTTGCCACAAAGCATGATCGGTCAACCGCACAGTTTTGATTTCATCTTTAAACCGTAGACGACACTTCGTGCGGCCTATCTCATCCCCTATACCGCCGTGACACATGGGACACTTGTGACACATGGTGGTGTGGCCCGGCAGCCGGAATAGCCTTAGAATGGATGGCCATGTCGGGTCAGAAGTCGCACCGCCACCATTACATCCCGAGGTTCTATTTAGAGCGGTGGGCCATTGCTAATCGCCAGTTCTACGAGATTAGCTGGAGGTATCAAGGGCTCGTAGCTCGAGAAACCTTTCCGAATGGGACGGGGTATAAAGACAACCTAAATACGCTGGCCGGCTTGCCCGAGGAGCTGCAAACAGTTCTTGAGGACACCTTTTTTATGGTGGCTGACAACCTCGCCGGAGAGGCGTTGCGAGCGCTTGAGACTGATGGTGGTCACGACTTATCCGTGCCAGTTCGGAGCGGTCGGTCTCGCCTGCTCAGAGGCCTCGAATCCCGACACCCGGACGACGTAGCGGCTCTCCGTGAACAACACACGAAAGCACTTGTCGCCCGCTATAAAGAAGCCCGGGTGCGGTATCTCGACTTTCGCAAAGAGGGTGATCCGCCAACATGAGAAAAAGCAAAATCCGCCCTCGACAATACGCAAGCTGATGAGAGCTCGTTTGCGCTTCTTCGACAGATGACGGTTGACGACGCGGAAGTCGGGAGGTTTATCAACAATATGAAGTGGTCGGTTATCACTTTGCCGACCCTGTTCCCGCGTTGCTTTTCGACGTCCGATCGCCCCGTTATCAGGAGCGATGGAATCGCCTATGAGCATTCGTCTATCGCACTACCTATGAATCCCAGGCAGCTATTCGTAGCGGTGAACCACAAGTCTGCTGTCGAGCAGTTGAGGATGATCACACCATCCGCCCTTGTGCAGCGATCAAACATGGCCGTGGTGAAGCAGGCCAGGCGGTTTGTATTCGCACACAGCACGGCCGAGCTTGAGTTTATCGAGCAACACTTACGTCGGTCGCCGCTCCCGAAATCGTCACGTGGACCTCGTTCGTGAACTACCCTGCGCCCCGCGGCAATGTACAAGACTGCGTCGCTCGTGCGAATGTCGCAACCTGCACTCGGCCGGCGAGATCAGGTTTGAAGTGTAGACAACAATCGTTGCCTTAAAGCCCTTGCTTGGATGCGCCCACGGTCAACTGAGTCCAACGCCCGCTTGAAACCTGCTTTGGTCTCGGATACCGCTGCGGCGGCGGCCATGGCGGCAGCATCCTGCACGAGCTCGACCGACTGGGCAGCTAGCCCGCTAACGTCTCGTTAACCCCTCGCCAGGCCGACCAACGTCGCTCTGAACGCATGCGCGAACGCCGACAGATCCGCAGTCAGCCCACTGCCCCGCACCCGACACGTCTTCGCTCGTGAACTCGACGCTGGCGCAAGCATAACGATTGCTCCTACCCACCCATCCGCTTCAGCAATGTACCCACAACCCTCTCGACCAGCACCTGCTCGTCCCGTTCAGTCGCAGCCCGGTGGGCGTAATCGAACAGCGGCAGCGGGGCAGGAGCCATCGGCTGGTGGAACGCGGCCTCGGGCCGGAACTGGCGGCCAAACGCGATCAAAGGATCCACCGGGGGCGGCGTGGCAGGTCGCCGCTCAGCCTGGCTGATGCGCCACTCGGAGGGGGCAGGCTGCACAACAGGCTTGGCCGTCTCTCTCGGTGCAGTGGCTGACCGGACGGCCGCAATGGCCTCGGCCGGCGTCGTCTCAAACCATTCGTTCCTCACGCACGATCGCGCCAGCAGGCGATGCGCACGGCGCTCGATCGCGTGTGCCTCGTGGAACGGCACGGCGACGGCGAGGTGTAGGTACAGGTCGAACGGGACCGCCGTCTGCAGCGTGGCCAGGCGCTGCTTCGGGTCGGTGGCGATGCCGACCTTCTGCAAGCCGGTGAGCGGCCCGATGACGTAGATGTAGCGGTGCGGTGGAGGCGGACGACGGCTCATTTGCTACGTTCCCGCATTCTGACCCCGTCACCACCGCCGTTTTCCGGAATCAATTCAATACCAGCAGCAGTTAACGCGCGGACGATAGCATCGACATTCCCGGCAATCATTCGAACCGGGCCGTCGACTACTTCGGTGCGGCGGATCGTCGTGACGCCTACCTTTGATTTTTCAGCTAGCTGCATAGCAGACCAGCCGAGTAGCGCGCGCGCCGCCCGCATCTGTCGGCCTGTTATAGACCCCATAGAAAATCCCACGTGGTATTTTTCATGTTACATCAATTCGTCTGTGTGGTATGAATGATACCAGACGGATAGATAGTGACAAGGGTTATTACAGATGCCCACCTACCAGACCCGCAATCCTCTCGCCCGCACGAACCCGCTCCGCTCCATTCCGCTGATCCGCCGGGCCGGCGCCACGTTCCGCATGTCGGATCAGGCCAAGGCCGAGTGGGCGCTTCAGATCGCCCGCCGCGACATCCCTGCCGCTGAGAAGCGCTACGCCGTATACTGCTCCGCCCTAGGTGCGGCGACCTGACGGACAACCGACCATCAGCAGCGCAACCGGTATCGCCTGACCGCGGAGAGTCCGGTGCGTTGCTGACCCACCGCAGCCTGCCTGTCCTCGCTCGGCGGTGCCTGGAGCCCTCGTCCTACGGCTATGGCGGGATTGAGCGCGGAGGAGCCGCCCGGCTTTACCGCACGGAAGCCGCGGCTGGCCCACAGGGCATGCTGCCGCTTGTCCAGTGTCGGTTGGGAAGTGGCGCATGAGCTAACCTGAGGAGCCGACGCGATCGAGAGGAGAATGTTCCTGCCGCCGCATCGACATCATCGCTTCGATGTGACCCCGCAGGCCCGTGAAGGAGGATGGCGGATTATGCAGAGCACGCTTTGCTTTTAAGATTGAAAACGCGGCCACCGTCGTCACGTAATCGCAAGGAGTTTGCGTTTACGGCTAGGTTTCGTAATTCTGGCGCTCAAAATTGGGGTAGCCGAAATGCCGGACGTGATGATTTCAGGCGCGAATACCTCGGCGGAAGCGGTCTTCGATACGAACGAGGCATTTCCGTACGCCCAGACGTTGGCAAAAGAGCTCAGCGCCGGCCTTGAGAGTGGCAGCCTGACGCCGCTGAACTATACCAGCGGTCCGGTCGCCCCGGCGGCCACTGGCGGTGTCGTCGTCATCACCACAGCCCCCACCACAGCGATCGCCATCCCAACGACGGATGTCGGTGTGTTCATCACAGACGGACCCGCGACGATCACCGGCGGTGCACCGGGCGAGACGGTCATCGGAGGTAGTTTCGGGCTCACCTACACCAACATCACTCCATCCGGACCCGGCGTCGACTACATCGTAGTGGGCGACGGGTCGAACCTGATCAGCACGTCACCGAATACGACTGGCAATTACTCAATCGATAGCGGCGCGGGTGACGACACGATTTCCGTGAGTGGAAATGCCGAGATCAACGCTGGCACTGGCCGAAACTCGATCTCGGTGACGGGCGGCGGGTCCTTCATCTTTTCCGAAGGCGGCGACAATATCACTGGAAGTACAGTGGTGGGGGGCGAAGGAACTGACACGGTCGAGATCGGCACTGGTCAGACGACGATCAATCCAGGCACGAGCAACTTCGACATTTTCGAAGACAGCGATGCCACGAACCCGCTGTTCTTTGCGCCAGGAAGCGGGTCGGACACGATTTCGGTGGGCGCAAGCGGCGGCACCGTCTTCGGTGGATCGGCCGGCTTCAATATCCTGATGGCCGGCGTTGGCGCGCTGTATGGCGCCGGGAACGGTGACCAATTGTATGCAACTGGCAGCGCACCGGTCGTCTTGACGGCTGGTGTCGGCAACGAGACCCTCAGCGGGGCGGGTGGGACGTTGAACGGTAGTTCTTTTGCCGCCTCGACAGCCGACGATACCTTCGTGGTAGGATCCGAAAACGACACGATCATGGGCGGCAGCGGCAGCGACACCGTGGATTTCGCTGGGGTGCGCGCCGATTACGCCTTTTCCGCCGGAGCTGGCGGCACGCTGCTGGTCACGGGGATCGGCGGCGGGTTTTCCGCCGTCGACACGCTGAGCAACATCGAGACGCTCGCCTTCGCCGATGAAACGCAGGCCCCGTGCTACTGCCGGGGGACTGCCATCGCGACCGAGGCGGGCGAGACGGCCGTGGAAGCGCTGCGGATCGGCGACACAGTTATCACTGCTCCAGGCCAGCACCGCCCCGTCAAGTGGATCGGCCGTCGTAGCTACGCCGGCCGCTTCCTGGCTTCCAACCCTGCCGCGCAGCCGATCCGCTTCGGCGCTGGCTCGCTCGGCGACGGCCTACCCCGCCGCGACCTCCTCGTCTCACCCGAACACGCGATGTTCCTCGACGGTTTACTGGTCCCGGCGCGTTGCCTGGTGAACGGCAGCACCATCGTCCGGGATCACGTCGAGCGTGTCGACTACTTTCACGTCGAGCTAGACACCCACGACATGCTGCTGGCCGAGGGGGCGCCGTCCGAAAGCTTCATAGACGATGACAGCCGGGGCATGTTCCACAACGCGGCCGAGTTCGCGGCGCTGTATCCCAACACGCCGAGGTCGGACGGGTTCTGCGCGCCGCGAGTGGAGCAGGGGCCCGAACTCGAGGCGATCCGGCGACGGCTGGCGGTGGTGGCTGGGGAGCTCGTAGAGGCGGCCTAACCCTCCAACTGGTTGCCGCGTAGCAAGCGGCTCCAGGCAGGCAACCTGAGGTGCCACGGCTCACTTACAGCACGATGAACACGCCGTCGTTGGACGCTCCGTATGCCCTCGTTGTGGACGACGACTTCATCATCCGGATGGATGCGACGAACATCCTTGAACAGGCTGGCTTCCAGGTACTGGACGCCAGCCACGGCGACGAAGCGTTCGTTTTGCTCAAGTCACGCCACCCTGACATCACTCTGCTGTTCACCGACGTCCAAATGCCAGGTGAGCTCGACGGCTTTGCCTTGGCCCGCGAGGTCGCGGCGTCGTGGCCTCATATTTCCATCGTTGTGGCGTCGGGGCACGTCAGACCCAGCCCCGGCTCGATGCCAGACAAAGCGAGGTTCATAGCCAAGCCGTTCAGCGCTGAACTGGTTCATGCTCACCTGCACGAGATCCTACCGGACGGGCAAAAGCCCGAACCTCTCAAGAGGTTTATGACTGCTTCACCCCATAGCAAATGACGGAAACCTGAAGTCATCGAGACAGTCCTGCAAACGGCCAAGCAGTGGCAGCCAGAGTACCTCACTGCCTAACTGGCCAACGCCACTCCAGCCGCTATCTCATCCGCCAGCGCTGGCGACCCCCGCCCGACCGCGTCCCATAGATCTTAACCCGACTTCGGCACCGACTGAGCGATCCTTCGCCGTTCATCCTGAGTAAGGCAGCGCAACAGTTCATCAAGTAGATAGGGCCGGCCCTCATGGTTGACCGCCACCCGAGTTGTATCGGGCACTGGCACAGGCGTAGGCACGGCCCGCATCCGGCGCGGGAACGGCACGATGTTGTCGTCGGCCATGCACATCACCTTATTCGTTGGATGGCGTGAGCTTTGGTACCGGTCATTGGTCGGTTTGGCGTGGGAGCATGGACGGGGGTCAGGGGCGAGGTCGACCTATGGCGCGATCGAACCAATCGGACTTCTCTCGCATCAGCTCCGGCTCAAGCAGCGTCACCTCACCCTGTTTCATAACAAGCAGCCGATCCCGGCGTATTTGCTGCAGAACGCGGTTCACGTGGACGACGCTCAGCCCCAATGCGTCCGCCAGCATGTCCTGAGTGAGCGGCGCTTTAAATGTTTCCCCACTTACTTGGCCGACGGCCTCCAGTCGATTGTGGAGTTCAAGGATCAGGTGAAGGAAGCGCTCGTAGGCGGTTTGTCGACCGAGACGGACAATCTGGTCCACGATACTGGCCTGCTCTGAGTGCTCCAGCCGAACGAATGCGTGTACGAGACCAGGTAAGTCATGACCTGGTCTGGCGAGCATGGTTTGCAGGGGCCGAGCGTCTGCCACCGAGACGGCGGTGAGTGAGACTGCCTCAACACGCGATGGTTCATCGGGGTGTAGGGGCGAGCCGATCATGTCGCCGGGGAGCACAAAGCGAATGATCTGCTGCCGACCATCGTTGAGCAGCCGCCTATAGCAGGCCCAGCCCGTCAGCAGAGCCCGCGGTGAATGGGAGCCGTTCTCGGGGCGCAGGACAGTCTGCGCCGGGAAGGCGCTCCCATGGGCTTCGACGTCCTCCAGCGCGGTTACCTCCGCATCCGAGAGAGCCTGCGTGCCCCTGACTCGGTGAACAAGCGGGCCGCCGCTAGCGGGGTCGGGCAAGCGGACACCCGCGATGACGCCGGGATGAATGCTGGACAAGGTTGCTGAATGGATCATGGCGGATTCTCCTGGCGGCCTCGGTTTCCTCTCCGGCAATGTCGACCGAAGGAATTCCCGATGGACTTGGTGCATGCGGTTCGGAGCTTCCCGCTCCGGACTTACCCCGAGCGCATGCACTAGACCCTTTGTCCTGCCGGGTCGGTGGTCCATGCCACCGACGATGCAACAAAAGATAATCTAAGGCGTAAATAGCCAGGCGGACCGCGTCGCCAGGGAGGGCAGCCGTGCCTAGAGTCCAAGTTGACGACTTCCCGCACGCCAACCAGTTGCTCCGGGCGCTCGATTTGCCGACGCGCGAGCGACTGCGTTCTCACCTTCGGCCTGTCGACATGAAGCTCGGAACGGTAGTCTGCGAGGCGGGCGCCTTCCTCGAGCACGCATACTTCCCGGAGGGGGCCGTCCTCTCGCTCCTGACAGTGCTTGAGAACGGCTCGGCTATCGAGACTGCCAACATCGGTCGTGAAGGGGCGTTCGGCTTGTTCGCCGCCATGTACAGCCGGGTGTCGTTCAATCGATGCATCATCCAGCTCCAAGGGCGCATGACCAGTTGCCCGATCGAGGCATTGCGCGCCGAGTTCGACCGGAGCGATCAAGTGCGGGATCTGTTCGTCAGCTACTCGGAGACCCTGCTATCGCAGGTCCAACAGACGGTAGCGTGCAACGCCCTGCATGGAACCGAGGAGCGCATGTGTCGCTGGCTATTGATGATGCACGATCGGGCCGAGGGTGAAGCGCTTGCCTACACCCACGAATTCCTGTCGCACATCCTGGGCGCGAACCGAAAATCCATTACACTCGGCGCCCAGTCGATGCAGAAGGCAGGTCTTATCGGCTACCGCCGCGGCACGATACAGGTGCTCGATCGGGGCGGGCTCGAGAAAGCGAGCTGCGAGTGCTACGCGGTCGTAAAGGAACGATTTGACCTGTTCCTGCACCCTGCCTCGACGAAGCGAGCGTAATCGACACGCCAACAGCTGATCGCCAGCAGTCGCCTGCAACATAGGGGCGGCGCCGCGCTCGCTGACGCTAACCGCTTCTCTTTTTTAGTAAACAGGCATCAACGAGCGGTGTCATATCGCCATCCATTTGGATCACGCGGAGACCTAGCTGCCGGCCGCCCAGCCTGGATTTAATCGTGTTGTAGGACAGCGGCCTGCCCGGGGTGCCGGGAGGATTATGAATTGCTCGATCAGATGTCAGGATGGGTATGCCCGTCTGACACCTGACGGTTGCTCACCTGAGATCGGCTGGGTAGTCGTACTCAGGGCCGAAGATGACATCCCACGCTTCGCCAGACGGCATCAGGTTCGGAAATTACTCAGATCATCTTGCTACCGATCCATTGCAAATTAGGCTGCCCCCGCGAACAGGGGCGATAGGCGGTCTGGGCGTCTCACCCAAAGCGTCAGCGGACAACTCGCCGGCGGCCGGCGCATCATATTGGCGGCCATTGGAGCTTGGCTGGAATACTGATGTCGTTCCAACCGGCTGCATCCGCCGCCGAGGTGCGCGACCTTTCAGCGGGTGATCTACCCGACGTCATGCATCCACACTACGTAGTCGCCACAATGGCTTTTCACCCGGCAGCCGGAGCTAATGCGACGGCGGTACCGGGCTTTAACCGAACCTGTTGTCCGGTGCGCAGCCCACTCAGACCTCGGTCTCATGTGGATGGTGTCTGGGATGCTGGCCACCGAGCCCTCACTCGCGCCAGCATTCCAGCTTTTCCGCGTCTGGACTCGCGCTCAACAGATTCAACGAGAGATAGGAAATATCGCGCATCCTCAAACGGCTGTCATAGGCTTATGACGCAGGCGTAAGCACATCTAGGCGAGACTCGTTGCGCTTTGTCGTCGTTTGTCCCTGCAGGCTCTCGGAGAACCAACACCGTCGGGCGGCAAACCCGCCGCCTAGCGCCTGTAACAGCCGCCTCGCGCTCACGGGGTGGGGCGGTTTGCATCCCCGATACCGGCCGGTTGCTGTTTCGACATAGACACGATGGCCCAGCGGTGCTGTCGTGAGACGGGCACAGATTACGATCGCTGATTGATTTCACCTCTCGGCTATGGCGACCGGCTGAAGCTCAACATTATTGAAGACGGCGATTATTTCATGAGGACAGAGCAATGGACAACAGTAGGCGACATTTCCTCGGAACTGCGGCGATTGGTATTGGCACCATCGCGTCACTAAGTGCGACGGCCGCCGAAGCAGTCAGCACGGATAAGGGGAAGCCCGGCGAGGGTGGTTTCGGGCGCGATGCCAAGCAACTGCCGCCGGGTGCCACCGTCGCTTACCACGATCCGGAGGACGTCGGGGCGATGCCCGCCTTCACCCGTTCCTTAGATGGATCGGCCCCGAAGATCACATCCGGCGGTTGGGCCAAGGAATCGACCGAACACCAACTGCCTATTATGACGGGCATCGCCGGCGTCCACATGTTCCTCAACCCTGGTGGTTCGCGCGAGCTCCATTGGCACGCCATTGCTGCCGAGTGGGCCTACGTTATTGCCGGCCGCTGTCAGACCGTAGTGCTTGACCCGTCGGGGCAGACCGAGATCAACAACTATGTCCCGGGTGATCTCTGGTTCTTTCCCAAAGGCCATGGCCACTCGATCCAAACGATCGGTGATGAGCCTTGCCACTTCATCCTGTCCTTCGACAACGGTGCCTTTTCCGAGCATGGCACCTTTTCGATCACGGATTGGATCGATGTGACTCCCAAGAATATGCTGGCGGTGAATTTTGGTCTGACTCAGGACCTGTTCAACGCGTTCCCGAAAGGGGAGGAATATATTCAGTCAGGCCCCGTGCTCCCGGCGTCGCAAGCCATCGACGCACCCTGGCCGAAGGAATCGACCCACAAGTTCCAGCTACTGAAAGACCCGCGGGGTCGCCGGGACTTCGACGGCGGCAGCTTTAGCATCGCGTCTGTCGACGAGTGGCCGATCTCGACGACGATGTCGGGCGGCCTAATGGTGATCAAGCCCGGACAAATGAAGGAACTGCACTGGAATCCGAATGCTAACGAGTTCCACTACTACCTCAAGGGCCAAGGCCAAGTCGCGTTGTTCGGGTCGGGCGGTCGCGGGAAGGTCGCTGACGTGAAGGCCGGCGATACTGCCTACATCCCGGCCGGCTATGGGCACGGGATCCTCAACACCGGCTCCGAGGATCTGGAGATGGTTCAGACCTGGGATGCCGGAAAGTTCCAGGAGATCACGCTCAAACACTGGATGGAGACGGCGCCAAAGTACCTCCTGGCCAACAACATGGCAGGGGTGCCCGCGACAACTCTGGATCAAGTCCAAAAATCGGCCTGACAATCATCCGTGCCGGGAGGACTATGCTCCCGGCACACTCTATACGATGCTGTATATGCAACGAGGTAGAAGCAGTTCACAACCGCACCGAAGTGATTGACTCTTTAGATTGATAAGTTCTGTAGCAATTTTACTGGATGCTGAGCGCAGAGACGTCTTCCGCCGGGGCAAGGGCAAGCTGTAAGCAGATGGCGTCCACCCAGCAACTACCCAAGCGTTCATGTCATCGGTGATACCGGGAACAACCGGCGCAGTTCGATGCAGGCTGACACCTCGCAAGGCGTCCGCTTCCCTAGCTAGATGTCCATGCGGTTATTACATCTGCCAGCAGTTTCGATCGGACCTGATCGCCGTCACGTGATGAGCAGTTCCAATCAGTGGTTAACCTTTCCAGCATAGATTTCGACTTGCGCGTAGTTGCACGGTGCAATTGAGTCGGAAAGGACAGAGACCTTTATGCTCACCAACTGGACTGCCTTGTCTGACGACCTGCAACTCGCACTGTCGCGAGAAGCATTGCGTATGGCGGCGGGAATCATCGCCGACCAAGCCGAGGTGCTTGCGGGGGAAATAGAGGATGGCAGTTTGTCCGACCAGGGTGGCCCGGACGCGTTGCGACTGCTCGCCAGCGTAATGCGGGTGAACGGCACCAGCGCATTCGGGCAGGTCGGGCGAGCTTGAGCTGTAGCCAACTGCTCTCAAGGGCTGCTGGGCGCGGCACAGAAGCAAAGCGGAACACTACAGGATCCCGCCGGACACGCCCGGTGGGTGTTGACAGCCCGTTAACCTCGTCCACCTACAGCCATTCGTGTCAGCGATAATGTGAGATGGCCCGGATTTTCCTTGGCCCCGCACATCAAGACGGCAAGGCGGTTGACCGCCGAGCGTACGTTGGTGGCTTAAGAGAAGCTGTGGCCGAGAATTGGCCCACATATTCCAGGATAGTGGGAACCATGCCGTACTGCGCGTGCAGTAGGCCGGGACTATGTTGCTGACAAATCAAGACAGATCATGAATTCCAGCTCAGATTGAAACTGAGTAAATCGCGCATCCCCAACCATCTCCGTGGGGCGTGTCCAGACGCTGAAAATCTGGAAGACTGGTGCGGGTGGGATCTCGGTGGCCAGTTGCCTTGTTGAATTGGAGAGTTGGCTTCAACACGAATATTGTCCGAACTGGATTGGGTATGTCGAAGGGTGACACTTCAAAGGGCTGTTCGGCATGTCAGGCGGGGATTTCGATTTTCCCGTTCACGATGGCGTTCCAGCCCATCGTGGATATTCAGGCGCACCGGATCGACGCTTTCGAGGCGTTGGTGCGCGGCCCAAACGGCGAGGGCGCCGGGCAGGTGCTTGGGCAGGTGAACAAGCAGAACGTTTACGCGTTTGACCAAGCCTGCCGAGTGAAGGCCATCGAGTTGGCGGCCAAGCTCGGAGTCGATCGCCAGTTGAACATCAACTTCCTCCCCAACGCCGTCTATGAACCGCGCGCTTGTATTCGGGCCACTCTCGATGCAGCCTCACGGACGGGTTTCGACCCCAAGCGTTTGACGTTCGAGATTGTCGAGACCGAAGCAATTTCTGATACACAGCATCTACTCAGGATCATTGCCGAGTATCGCCGCCAGGGCTTTAAGATCGCGCTCGATGATTTCGGAACCAGCTACTCCGGACTGTCCCGATTAGCGGACCTAAAGCCTGACATTATAAAACTGGATCGCGTGCTGGTCCAGGATTGCGAGACCGACAGTCTACGGCTGTCAATCCTTGCCGGCATGGTTGCGCTAGGAAAGGAGAACGGCATCAAGGTCGTGATCGAAGGCGTGGAAACGGCCGGGCAGCTCAACGCGCTACGCGAAGTGGGCGCGCGCTATCTGCAGGGATTCTATTTCGCCAAGCCTGCGTTCGAACGCATTAGCACGGATGCTGACATCTTCCCCCGCGCGGATCACGCCAAGCCTTTCGCCTACGCTTAGCCCGCAGAGGCTTGCCCGACGGGTTTACCCGGCACCTTCTTCGTGAGAACCCGTCTATTCCAACTGGCCACCTCACGCCGCAAGCGCCGCCTGCACCACCTCCGGCGCCCGCTGGATCACGCGCAACAGGGTGGTGGCCACACGGTTAGGACGGCGCCAGGCCTTGCGATAATCAGGCGCGGTGCGTGTGCTGCGGGAACGTCGGCCGCTCGACCGCATTTGTCCGCTGCATATCCACCTTCAGCCCATTGCCGAGATGCTCGGGCAGTTCACCTGGCCAGTCCATAGTGCTATCCATAAACATGGCTTCACGGCTCGTCGTTGTCCGAATTGCGGTGTGATCCCCCGGGATCGTGTCGCGCTCCTGCCAACAGTGCTTCTCGCCGGCTGGGTTCGTCCTCACTATGTAGGACATTTCAGGCTATCGGAGATTGAAGGTTAGGCGATACGCTACCCGCGCCGCCAGACATTATGCACTTTGGTGAGGCGTCCGCAACGACTCGACTTCTGGCCCGAGTTGGCCTTTTGTTCCTATCTATGCCGTCCGCCGTTCCCCCTTATGACCGAGCCATCGCATTGGCGTGCACCATGCGGACCCTGCGCGGCCGGTGGCTCGACGTGCGATGCCGATGCGGCCATACGACGCCGCATTCGGTGCGGCTGATGCTGATTGAACAGCCCCAGTGCGCCGGGCAGACCGTTGCGGATGTTCTGGTCAGCCTGCGATGCCGGAACTGCAGTGGGCGGCGGATCACCGTGCATCTGTGCGAGGACGCGCATCGGGTGGGATCGCTGCCGAAGTCGATCCACCCGGGGTGGGTGCTGCTGTTGCATGACGCGGCGGGGACGGAAGCGCCGGAGCCAGGGACGGCGATGGCGGCGGAATGACGAAGCCACCAGCCAGCTCCATCGGTCCGCTCTGGATTGTCACCCGTCCAGATGCGTAGTCTGGCGCCGCACGTTCACCACGGAAGGCGCGGCCTGGCGGGTCGTAATTCCCGGCGTGGTCAGTCCGGCGGCCTCCGGCTGCGAAGGGCGGAGACGGTGCGCAAGGGGTGGAGGGTCCGCCAAACATCCACCGACGATCCTTGATGCTCCCACGCCTGCTCTGGCTTGTCTGTCAGTACTCCGGCCGCGTTTGATCGCCGCCAGAATTGCATCGCGACCTTAGATCAAGGCCGCGATAACTTCGCTTATTTACTGGTCGCTGTAGTTCCGGTCATAGGATTTTGGTTTCCTGCTGACGGTGAAGTGCCTGCTGTCGAGTTGGGCTGACCAGCGCAAGAAGCGAGAGCGAGTAATCCGAGCGCGGCGATGATGTTTTTCATAACATATGAACAGAGAGCCTCTTGGAAGGTTGCCAAACTTTAACAATTTTCCGTTGATCAGCCCGGTCCTGCGATTTGCGGGGCTCTTAGGGGGTCTTTACCAAGATCGTAAGTGGGCATCTCGCGCCGATGAAGACGATGCTGGTCGGGCCACTCGTCACCATGGCTGGCCGTCGATTACAAGCTTCGAGCCGGCCTCAATCGGCTATTCGGCACGACGATGGTGGCTTCTCGCTTTAGTGAGGCCGTGCTGTTGTCTCTTCGCGCAGGGGCACATCGGCGCGACACGGGAGGTTCGCCTTGCAAATTGGACTTGTGGCCGCCGTCTTATGTCTCGGAGTGCTGCCATTCGCGGCGCAGGCCCAGACATCAGATCCTGGCCCGCTGACGATAGAGAAGCAGGGCTCCTTCTTTGTGGGCGGGAGAGACGTCCATTCCGACACACTGTCTACCCTGCCGGCCTACCCGGCAGCAGGCACGATCACCGTCGACCAGATGTATGTTCATTTCCAGGTGCCGGCCAATGCCGCGGCACACCGTCCTCTCGTATTCATTCACGGCTGCTGTCTCACGGGCAAGACGTGGGAGACAACGCCGGATGGACGGATGGGCTGGGACGAGTTCTTCCTCCGCGCTGGCTACCCGGTCTACGTGATCGATCAAGCGTGGCGCGGCCGTTCTGCCGCAAATCCTGCCACGATCAACGCTGTAAAGACCGGGGTTGCGCCGCCCGACCAACTGCCACCTGTATTTTCCGCCGGACATGAGGGCGCTTGGGCGATCTTCCGCTTCGGCAAACAATATCCGGAGGTGTTCCCGGGTATGCAATTCCCGCTCGAGGCGCAAGGCGAGTTCTGGAAGCAAATGGTGCCGGATTGGCTCGCTGCACTTCCCACGCCAAATCCCACCGTGCCCGACCTTTCAGGACTAGCGCAGCGGCTAGATGGAGCAGTGCTGATCAGCCACTCTCAGTCGGGTATCTTCCCATTCCAGACAGCAGTGCTCAGCCGAAAGGGCATTGCCGGCATTGTGGCAGTCGAGCCTGGCGCCTGCCCGGCTGCGACCGACTCAATGGTGCCCTTTGCTGAGTTGCCGATGCTGGTGCTGTGGGGCGACAACGTGGACCAGTCGCCGCGATGGTCGCCGCGCCTGGCCGCGTGCCGGGATTTCGTGGCCGCCGCCAACGCCGCTGGAGCCAAGGCGGAGTTGGTGCTGCTCCCGGATGTAGGCTTTCACGGTAACTCGCACATGCTGATGCAGGACAAGAACAGCCTGGACGTGGCGCATTGGTTGGATGGCTGGATCGCCAAGCACATTCCGGCCAAGTCATGAGCAGGAACGCAGTCAGCCGGAAGCGTCAGCCCGCGTGCTGCTGCTGGTGATCGCGAGCAAGCCAGAGGTGGTGGACGAGGTGTTGGCGGCGGCTATGCCGCAGGTGGCTTAGGTCTGGCAGTGTGTAGAGGCGTCCAGTGACATGGCAAACGATCGACTCCCGATACATTCGCCCGCTAACCTCCCGGCATACTAACCCGATTCGCAAGCGAGGCCTGGCACGGTGGCCGATAAGGATCAGCCGCTACTTCCCTACATCCCGCACGCCGTGGATGGGCACTCAATTTCCCAGCGCAGCAGGACGGCTACATTAACGCAACAGCGATGTGCGCTGCGGTTGGGAAGCTGTTCAACGATTATAGTCGGCTTAAGGCTACCCATGCCTTTGTGGAAGCCTTGGAAAGCGATACGGGAATTCCCGTATCGGAATTAATTCAATCGGTTAGGGGTGGAGATCCGGCGTTCCAGGGCACCTGGGTCCACCGGCAGGTTGCGATCAATCTAGCAAAGTGGTGCTCGCCGACCTTCGCCGTTCAGGTTTCGAAGTGGGTCTTTGATTGGATGCGAGGCATTCCTGCCGCGCCATCTCGACTGCCCTATCACCTGAGGCGGTATGTGGCCAACCAGCGAAATGTGCCCGACGGCCACTTTTCCGTTCTGACTGAGATGATCCTGGCGCTTGTAGCTCCACTTGAGGCAACCGGCTATCACCTGCCTGAGCGCCTATGGCCTGACATCTCGCAAGGGAAAATGTTCGCAAACTATCTGCGAAGTGAGATGGGAGTTGATGTAGGTAGTATCCGAACATACACGCACGACTTCGAAGATGGAAGGTTGTCTGTTCAGGCCAAGGCATATCCAAATTCTTACCTTCCGATATTTCGGAGTCGCTTTTTAGGAGTTTGGATGCCTCAAAGGCTGATCTCATACTTCAAAGAGAAAGATCAGAAAGCACTTAGATTTTTAAGGAAGACATTCCCTGCAATCGCCAACGACTCAAACGATGAGTGGTGACTAAAAAACCTAACCCACAATCTCCGCAATCGACACCACCCTAAAGCTCACCATTGTCAGGTCGGCCCAAAATTTATGCTCAGCCAGTTCGCCGCTCCTGTGCTGACCTTAATTGCCGCGGTAGCTTGTCTCGATCGATGCCCGTTGCAGGCGAAGCCCTAAACCGGGCACGTCCGGGTCCGTGTAGAACAGGGTGTGCAAACCCTCCGTCGAATTCAGCGCGTAAAGCACCGGACTGGCCAAGGCCATCAGATAGCCAGCAAAACCTCGCCCCGCCGCGCGGTCGTCAGATAGAGGTGGCCCATGGCCTGCATACGTTTCATCAGCGCCCAGTTCTTGTCCTGCCATTCATCCGGGCGTTCGCCGACCGACACGCAGTGCGCAGCGAACAAGCGACCGTCCTCAGTCAAGAATGTGTCTAGATCCTCGCGCGCGAAAACGATCCCGTCGTCACGATCAATAGTGCCGGGCCTCAGGCGCCCAGGTAGCTCGTGCTCTTCTTCCATCTCGAATTGATCTGCGTTGTGCACGCAGTAAAATGTCGTTTCGTCCGCTAGCGCTTTGAGCGTATGCTTGGTGTGCGCCGGGATGCGGATTTCGGCTGGGGCGTTGAAGTCTCCCAGCAAGTCGCCGTTGGACCAGGCGCGCAGGCCGCCCACCGTGAGCAGCGACAAATGGTCGTATCCATGCGCGTGCTGGGGCACATACAGCCCGGCTTTCGGAATGACGTGTCGTTTGGCGGACACGCCACCATACAGCGCAATTTCCGTGCTGATCGGCTGTTCGGCAGCAAGGTCGAAAGCGGCGGGTAGTGTTTCACTCATCTAGGCGCCCCGGCCGCACGGCGCTGCTGCTCCTGACCCAGCAAGCCCGAGGCGTGAAGAAGCACCCGGTGCAAGTGCTCGAGAACTTTTCGCAGGCCGGCAGGATCCGGTGGTAACTGGGCGACAATCCGCAGCGCCTCCGCATGGGGCATCATTCCGCGCCCCGCGGCGTTGATGAAGTGGCTCGCCACCTCGGCGTAGGTGAGATCCGGCTTGTGCAGCAGGCTCGTGATCGTGTCTCGAGCGTAGGCGCTATTTGCCAGCCGTCGATTGATTTCGCCGTCGTCAAACGTGTGCCGCATCGCGAGCGCCCTATGGGCATCTTCATGGGCAGGATCGCCAACGGCAGGTGCAGCAGTCGACCGGGCCGCAATCGGGCTAAGGGCGTTCACGCGGCACGAACCTTCCGACGATCAGGGATCAGACATTGCGCCCTCACTGCCGGCTGGGACTGCGCCGCATGGTCGAGGATGGCGGCGAGGGCATCGCCCAGCGTGTCGTAACCGGCGGCGTCAGCAAGGGCGGCTGCCAAGCCACGCTTGGCAGTCAGATTGGCCAGCGCCCTGGGCAGAAAACGTCGGGGGAGGCAGAGAGAGCCGAGGGTCCAGAGTAGGAAGGGGCTGTACGTGCATCACGGGATGTGAATACCAAGTTCCACGGCGTTTTGGCAAGTAAGTACGCCAAGCATGATACTACCGAGGTAATATCGTCCCCTGCTGTTCCGTCTTATCCCGTTGCGTCTGCTTGCGGGTGTTTGTGGCGGTGTGCGGGTGTTTGATTCCCAGCTTTCCGAGGTAATGGAGGCGGCATCACTGGGCGGCGCTCCCGAAGGGTTCGGATCACCTCTGCTCACGTGGTCCCATGCCGATGGCTTGTCCGCTGTGAAGTCCCGTGCGAGCGTTCCCAGAAACAGCCAATGGTTCCGGGGGACGCGATGAACCGCCTGCGCTTTGCCCACGCCTTTACTGGTGCGATGCTTCTTCTCTCGACCACCGCATGGGCGCAAACTCCAGCCCCACGCGACGTCCCGGCGAAAAGTATTCCAGTTCCAAGCTCAGTCAGTCCTGAGCTCCAGGCCGTCATTGCCCAGCCGCTTCGCGCAGGTTGGAATACCCCGCCCACGACGCCTGAAGGCTGGGCGCAACTGGTCAAAGATCTCGAAGCGGCAGTTAGCGCCACGACACAGCCCATGGCCGACCGCCTGCACGTCGCGATCGATGCATCGACGATCGACGGCGTGAAGGTCTACACGGTAACGCCGGCGGAGATTCCGCCGCAGAACCGCAACCGGCTTCTGGTGCACGTGCATGGCGGCTGCTACGTGCTCAATCCTCACTTGGCTGCCTTGCCGGAGGCCATCCAAGTGGCTGCCGCCAGTCATATCAAGACGATCTCCGTGGATTACCGCATGCCACCCGATGCGTATTTTCCGGCGGCCCTTGACGATGCAATGACGGTCTACAAGGCGGCCATAGCCATGGTGCCGCCGCGCAA
The DNA here is from genome assembly GCA_964242215.1 of uncultured Acetobacteraceae bacterium. GTDB lineage: Bacteria > Pseudomonadota > Alphaproteobacteria > Acetobacterales > Acetobacteraceae > LMUY01. Next base: position 22,344 of record CAXTCJ010000044.1, read on the forward strand.
TCTTGGTGTTTTCGGGTCCTCTGCCGGCGGGGCACTGACATTGGAGATGATGTTGCGGGCGAAGGCGGGCGGACTGCCGATGCCGGGTGCCATCGCCCCAGGAACGCCAATGGCGGACGCCACAAACGTCGGTGATTCGTTCCAGACCAATGCGCTCGTCGACAACGTGCTTGTCTCGCCTACAGGGTTCTGCGACGCAGCGGCTAAGTTCTATGCACAGGGTCATGACATGGCGGATCCAATGCTGTCGCCAATTTACGGCGATCTACACGGCTTCCCGCCCGCGATCCTCACCAGCGGCACTCGCGACCTCTTGCTCAGCAACACTGTTCGCACCAACCAGAAGCTGCGCGAGGCTGGTGTCGAGACGCGCCTCCAGGTTTTCGAAAGCCAATCCCACGCACAATTTTACCGCGACGATCGGATTCCGGAGGATCGCTTCGCGATTGCCGAGATCGCAGCTTGGTTCGAGAGGAATCTCGGTCGATAGGACGAGCTGCTTCCTGCACCCTACGAACGCCGGGCCGGCGAGGGTCAAGGCAGCGGGTTTAAAGCTGGGCAGGCAAAGGTCAGCCGGTACAGTGGCTGGGCTTTCAGTCGATTGACCGACTGAACGGACGACCGTTATCGTCTCCGAAAGGCGGGCGAACCTGCCAGAGAGGAACGAACCAAGATGGCCAAATCCGCCAATGATAGCCGGAGCATTGCTGTCGGCTGTTTGCATCGTCTCTGCAGCCCTGGCGCAACCAGCTTGTGTTGCCGCGGGCGCATCCGTTCCCCAACAAGCTAACACGAGCGAACGAGGCGCTCCGTTCTTCATCGACACCTCAAACATGGATCTGAAGACCGCTCCGCCGACCCGCGACCCGACGAACCCTGCCTACCCACACGCAACGGAACTCCCGGATGGTGCGCTGCCGGTTGCTGGCGCCGAGGGCAACTTCATCATCGGCCCAACACACAAAGCCGCCCCGGAGACCATCGCTCAAGCCAACGTCCCGCATGGGACGATCCATTCCTTCACGATCTCGTCCGTGGATAGCGTTATCTACAATCCCGGGATGATCCGCGACGACCCGGCGGATTGCCGCAATGGCTCTATCTACGCGTCGCATTCCGGGCCGGGTGATCCGTCGAACATGATCGTAACGACCAGCCATCCCGGAAATTGGGTGCGCACGATCGATGTGTACGTGCCGGCACAATACGTGCCCGGCACCGACGCCCCGTTCATCGTGTTCGGAGACGGAGGTGCGACCGGCTCCTATCCCGGTCGGGATCTGTTTGCCGTGCTCCACAACCTCATCGAGCAGCATCGCGTGCCACCGATGGTCGCAATCGGCATCGCTGCCGGAGGGCAGGATGCCCAAGGTAGCGAGCGCGGCCGCGAGTATGACGCGGTCTCTGGCACCTACGCAGAGTGGGTTGAGCGCGAGGTGCTCCCCTTGGTGCAGCGAAACGCCGGCGTGCGACTGACAAGCAACCCAGATGGCCGGGCCGCAATGGGGATCAGTTCAAGCGGGGCGGCAGCCTTCACGATGGCCTGGTTCCACCCTGAACTCTACCACCGCGTACTCGCCTACTCGCCAACAATGGTGAACCAGCAATGGCCTCATGACACCTCGTTGCCAGGCGGCGCGTGGGAATACCACGATGCTTGGGCAGGACCGGCCGTCCCTAGTCTCACCGTGACCGTCAACACCGTGACGCCAACGGCGGCGTCTTCGAGGGCACCGTTGATTCCCAGCAGCCCACCGAAGCCGATCAGGTTCTGGTTTGAGGTCGGCGACCACGACTTGTTCTACCCGGCCGCGATCATGCCCGACGGCATGCACGATTGGACCTTGGCAGACGAGAGAATGGCCTCCGTGCTTGCCGCGAAAGCCTACCACTATCAGTTTGTCTTTGCGCGCAACGCCGGGCACGTCGATCGACCCACCGTGGCACAGACGCTGCCATCCGCCCTGGAGTGGCTCTGGAAAGGCTACTCGACTCCCTAGCTGCGCGCCGGGCTCGGGGTAGCCGGAGACACCCACGTCTGAGCTTGTGGTCTATGTTGCGGGCCATGTTTTATCTCGTCCGACGCACGGCCCCTCCAAAATGTCCAGCGCCGCCGTGCCGGCTCGCACCAGCACCATTTCGCTTTCCGAGTGCATGGCTAGGTCGCAGAGCTGGTCCAGCAACTGTTGACGACGCTTGGAGCGCTCGAACGAATGCTCGCCTTCGGCAGCCCGAGTGCCCTCGTCGAACGTTGCTGCCCGGCCGCTATTGTGTCCGATCCCGCGAGCAGGACCGCCCCAACCAGATCCGTTAGCAGGACCACCCCAGCCCTCACCCTTGGCTGGGCCGCCGTAACCCGCGCCGTTACCCCGGCGTGCCATCAGGCGCCCACGCGCTCCGCGATCGCCTGCAGCCGGGCGAGGCAGTCAGTGCCGGGTGATTTCCAAGCGGCGACCTTTCGTACGTAGAGCCGCTCGTCGTTGGTCAGCCCTGGATGATCCAGCAAGCGCGTCGCCGGCGCGGGCCACTCTGCGGGCGCATTGGACGCCTCGCGCTCTAGCGGAATGAAGGCGGTCCACGGCACGCCTTTACGCTGGAGCAGCTCGCTGGCTTTCAGCGCCGCGTCGGCCCGTGCGGTCGGATCGGCGTCGGCCAGTTTGGCCGGGTGCCGCAGGAGCACCTTCCGGTCGGTCATGCGGAGCGAAGGCGGCGGAGTTTGGTCAAGCATAGGGCGAGCCTTTTTGTTAGTTGGTGTCCTGTGGGGAGAAGTATCCCTCAGGAACAAACCACATGGGCCACCTCCACCTTGCCCATCAACTCGAGCGTCCGCTCCGCCACCGCGTCGGCGGCAGCCAGCAGCACCGCGTCAGCCGAGTGCACGTACCGGGACGTGATGCTTGCCCCACGGTGGCCGATCAGCGCTCCAATCGTCAGTTCCGAATACGATAAATCGCCGGCCAGGCTGGCAAACGAGTGCCGCAGGACGTGCGGTGTCACCTCGGCCGGCAACCCAGCCGTTGCAACAACACGACCGAACAGCGAAGGAAAGCCCGTCATTCTCCCGCCGCCTCGGCTTGCCGGGAAGAGCAGGTCACCCTCTCCCCTGCCCTTCGCCACGTCCTTCAGAACATCGCAGGCGGCGCGCGACAGCGGTCTGACCGACTTTCCCGTCTTGGTGTCGGGCAATACGGCCGTGCGGGTCACCAGATCCACGTCCCGCCTCCGGAGCGCGGTTGCCTCGCCGCTGCGCCACCCGGTTAAGGTGAGAAAGCGGATCGCAGCTACAGCCGGCGGCCACATGCCGCCACCGGCCTTTCTCGGCTTCGCGCCGGGCTACACTGGCTTCGGCTGCGCTACCAGCGCCAACCCGCGACCGAGTGCCGCGTACTCGTCGTCAGACAGCCGACGCTCCCGGCGCCCGTCCGCAAACCTGGTGACCCCGTGAACCGGGTTATCCGGTCGGAGCCCCTTCCGGACGGCATAGGTAAAAATAGCTCCCAGGAGCCCCACGGTGCGGCTGGCAACGCCCTTCCCGCCTCGTACGTTGGAGAGGCCTCGCTTCTTGCCAGTAGCAGCCCGTGCAGCCGTTTTCCCGTCCGCAACACGGTGCATGAACCCGTCGACATCCTCACGTGTCACAGCGGCCACTGCCAGCCTGCCCAGCTCGGGTTTGATGTGCCGGTCGACCCTGCCGCGGTCAGAAAGAATGGTGCTCGCCTTCTTGGCAACCTTGCGCCGGGTGAGGAGTTTTCCCGCCTCCACATCGGCCATATAGAGGTCGCACAGATCGGCAACAGTTGCCGCGACTCGAGCCTCGCGCTTTGCCACACTGGGATCCCGGCCGGCTGCAATCTCCCCAAGGAGTCGTTGCGCTTCCTGCCGAGCTGTGTCCGGCGTCCAGGGTGCGCCATGTCGCCCGATCGTGAGCCGTCTGGACCTGCCCTCCTTGGTTCGGAACAGCAGTACATAGGCGATAGCTTGCGATCGCTGCCGTCGGGCTCCGAAGCCTGCCACCGCGCTATCCCACACCTCGTTGTCTGGCTTGAGGCTACGGACTTCGCGAAGCCCGATGCGCTTCCGCTCCGCCATGCCTCCTCTCTGCCCTAGGTAGCAGGTAGGTAGCAGATTTCAGCATGCCGCAGCAAATCGTCGCAAACACTATCAACCGTCGAGAGGTGCTAAGCCACTGAATTCGCCGCGATCCCGCATAATCCCGCAACGTCCCGCATAATCCCGCAAACCTCTATGATCGCCCTCCGAAGGCGAAGGTCGCACGTTCGAATCGTGTCGGGTCCGCCAATTCCGACAGCAGTGTCTAAGCAGCGGGTGATTAGCGAGCGCGCATTCATCGCGACTCGCGCTTCCGCATTGTCTCCGCGCTCGGCTCTTGCAGTCGCCCGCAGTCACCGTATCGTCGCTCGCAAAACGGGGGACTTCAGTGAAATATCTCTGCGGCTTGATGCTCGCGGCAATGATAGGCTGCATCTCGGCCCATGCGCAGCCGTATCCGGTCGGCGCCGGAACGGAAGGGCGGCAATGGCTGCCTGACCGGCCCACCGCCGACAACCCGATCAAACGCTTCCCGGTGACCTACCTGGACGACGTCGTGGTCACAGCGCGCGACGGCATCAAGCTCGACGGTCGTCTGTTTAAGCCCACCCTGGCTGCGGGGGAGCGGCCCACCCCGTGCGTGCTAATGACCGATGGTTATGGCCGGGAGAGCAACACGGGGGCAGGCGTCGAGGGAACCCTGCTCGACATCGCCTCCCGCGGTTACGCCGTGCTGCATCTCAGCCTGCGCGGCTCCGGCAAGTCGGAGGGAACGACGGACCTGTACTCGCACTTTGGACAGGACGGCTACGACGCCATCGAGTGGATGGCTAAACAGCCCTGGTGCAACGGCCGCGTCGGCATGGTCGGCGTGTCGCTGCTCGGCATCAGCGAGTGGCTTACCGCAAAGGAGGCACCGCCCAGCCTGCAGGCGATCGTGCCGCAAGTGGCCTGCGGCGACTGCTACGGCGAGCTCTGGTATCCGGGCGGAATGTTGCCTGGTCCCGGCCGGGTGGCCCGCAAGCTCTCCCCGGGGGCGGAGGCCGAATACACCACCTCGATCCAGCATCGTAACTTCGACGATTACTGGCAGCAGCGCACGGTCCTGGCCCCCGATGACGCGGCGATCGCGAAGCGCGGCGTGGCGGCCTTCATTGCCGGTGGACAGGACGACTACATCTCCCCAGCGAACGTGCGCAATTACGAGCAGTTCAACGCCCCTGGCGTCCACAAACGCTTGTTCATAGGCCCGTACGCCCATGGCTGGCAGATACCGTATATCGGCGAGCTTCAGATCCAGTGGCTCGACCGCTGGCTCAAGGATCGGCACAATGGCGCAGATACGGCGCCCCGGGTGATGCTGTTCATCAAGGGCGCGAACAGGTGGCGCTACGAGGCGGACTGGCCCATTGCCGACGCCCACGCGACCCGGCTGTATCTGTCGTCCGAGCACAGCGGCAGCAGCCAGAGCCTGAACGACGGCACACTGGCGGCCACCCAACCGGCAACCGATGCCGCGGTGTCGCTGCCCTACTCTCCCGAGGCCGGGCCGTTTCTGCCCGTGCTGCTGAGCGCCACAGACGGTCGCCCCGCTGGCGATCAACAAGCCGTCGAGAATAAGGTCGCGACATGGACGACGGCGCCCCTCAAGGTTGCGACCGAGGTCACCGGCTACCCGCACGTCACGCTGTGGGCGTCATCGACCGCCGTGGATGCCGACTTGGTTTTCAGCCTGAACGACGTCGCACCCGATGGTCGCTCGACGCAAGTCATGCAGGGATATCTGAACGCGCCCCATGCGGCAGACCTGCACGCCGCACCCGTGGCGCTCGTACCGGGGCAGCTTGCCCGATACGACCTGGACCTCTACCCCACGGCCTACGTGTTCGCGGCCGGCCACCGGATGCGGCTCGCGGTCGCGGGTGGTGCCGATGTCGCTCCAGGGCTGCCGTTTCCGCAAGGTCCCGGTAAAAACCCGCTGCCAAATACTTGGACCATCGCCTCCGATGCTGCGCACCCCTCAGCGCTGGACTTGCCCATCATCGGCACCGCTTGGAGTGCTTTAACACAATAGCAACATCGGGAGCCGACCTTGGATAGCGACGAGGTGTTGAGCCGGCTGCGCCAGGTTTGGTCGACAGACCATGGGCTCCGTTTGCTCGCCGCGATCTGCACCGAGCTATCCAAGGACCTTCCGCAGCGATTGCGGAACGAGGCGGCGGGTTTGCGGGCCGCGGGAGATGCACTGGGGGGCGTCGAGGCCGACCTGTGGGCGAGCCGTGCAGGCGCGCTGCTGACACGTAACGACATGCTCACCCACCCTCCGGCGGAGGGTGATGATATCGAAGCACTGCTGTCTCTCCGTGCGCAGCAATTCGACGATGCCTGGTTCGAGCTCGGGTTCGATGTGGTCGCCAGCAGCATCGGGCAGTTGGACCCCGGAGCCGGCCAGCCCACCGACCTCGTCATCATGGAGCTGACTGCGCGGGCGGCTGGGCGGGAGGACCGTATCGCGGAAGCCAAGCTGTATGAGGGGACTCGCCAGCTTTTGATAACGCAATCCGAACGCGTCGATCAGCCCGGCCGTGACCAGGCAAGGCGGGCTGCAGGCATCATGCTGGAAGCCTGCGCTGCGGATGAGCGGGCGGACCCGGCAGTTCGCGCGCGTGCTGAGAGCAACTTGGCCGTACTCGCCGGCGCCGAGCATCCGGACATTGTGGAACGACATCAAACGCGAGCCATACAGCTTGCCGCCACCGCGAGCGACCCGGGGCTGTTGCGACGGCTGAGACGCGACCGTGCCTGGTGGATGCGCAAGGCCGGAGATGCCGACGGTGCTCTGACGCTGCTGCGTGCCAATCTCGATGCGTCCGACCGGGAAATCTGGGCCTGCCGCTCGCCCATCGGCGTTCAGCCGATCGTCGCCGACATGACGCCGGACATCGACGAGGCGATCGACATTTGCCTCGAGCAAGGACCATCCGACCCGGTCTGGTTCGAGCGTGCGCTGGAGTATGCCGAGCGTGTCAAAGCACGTCCGTTCATGCGTGCCGTTTCCATCATCGCGAGACGGCTTGGCCCAATTCCGCCGCGTCTCACCGAGCGTAGAGCCCTGCTCCGCCAGGGAGTGCGACGCATCGGCGCAGAGACGGCCGCGGCGGGACAGCTGGATCGCACGCTGGAACAGCGGGCGGCCGAGGTCATGGCTGCGCTGGAGAGGGTCGAAGCCGAGATAGAGACGGTCGCAACGAAGGCGATCGGAATCGACACCCAATCACGGCCGCTCAGTTATGCCGAGATGCTGCGCGTCGTGCCGACCGGGACGGCGATCTTGTCGTATTACGTGCTACGCGACCGGGTGATCGGCTTCCTTCTCACGCCCGACGGGCTGAAGACCCCTCCGATCAACCTACCGATCGCCGAGGACCAACTCGCAAAGCTGAAGGTGACGTTGACGTTCGCCATCACGAGCAGAGGTGACTACGGGTTTGCCGACGATATTCAGGCTGCTCTCGGCACAAAACTCGCTTCCCTGTGGCCGGAAGACAGCTCACGCACATTGCATGCCGCGTTGATTGCTCCGTTCATCGCCGATCTCGCTACGCTCTCGCAAGTTTGGATTTGTGCCCACGGTACACTCTTAGGATTGCCCTTTCACGTGTTGGAGGATGATGCGGGAGAGCTGCTGAACGACGTCGTGCCGATCGCATACACACCCGGCATCGCAGCCTTGGCGCAGAACCAGCGCTCGAGCCGCCGCAATCGCACGACGATGTTCGCGGCCGGAACCGACGTTGCGGGCGAGGTTCGCCAGGGGACGAGCGCGGAGGCCGCTGCCGTTGCAGCCCTTTGGGACACAGTCGCCAGCAAGGCCCGTGTCGACGCCATCCGCACGTCCGGGGTGCAGGCCGACATCCTGCATTTGGCATGTCATAGCGACCGGCTGAACGACTTCACATCGCTGCAGGGGCTGTCCTTAGAGGACGGCACGCTTTCGGCCATGGAGATCGCCAACTTGCCCTTGTCTGCCTCCCTGGCCACGCTGAGCGCCTGTGAGTCGGGAAGTGGTGACCTGCTTGCCGGGACGGGAACGGAAATGGCGGGCATCGTTGGCGCGTTCATGCGCGCTGGCGTGCCGAGCGTCGTTGCGACCCTCTGGCCGCTGGACGACCGGATGGCCGTGCCATTGATGGCAGCCTTCTACACGCAGCTTCGCCAACCCGGCGTGAGCGTCGCGGCCGCCTTGGCAAAAGCGGCCAAGCAGGTCAGGCTTGCAAGCCCCGAGCCGTTTCAGCACCCGTACTTTTGGGCCCCGTTCTGCGTCTGGGGCGACGCGAAACCGTTGGAGGAAGCAGATGGCGTATGAAAGGCAGCCCGCGGACACGCTTCACTCGCCGGCGCGCGCGGTGGCTCCAGCCACACGCGACCCGGCGCTGACGCGCGCCTTGTTGGCCCAACTCGGCCATTTCCCGGTGTTCGGGCTGTTGCTGGCACCGGATGCCTCACACCCGGTGGCACAACTCGTAACCCAGCGATGGGATGCGCTGCAGCATATGACGGGATCCCGTTTCCTGCTGCTGGCATTCCAGCCGCCACAGGCCTTTTCGGCGGAGTTCGAGGCGGACTGGCGCAAGCGTCTGGGCGATGGCTTCGATGATGTCTGGGGCAAGTGGCAGCAAACCAAGGCCGCGGCCCCTTCGGCCTACGACTACGACCGGATGTTCGACAACCAAGTCATCAAGCGCGCGGACATGCCGTGTCTGGCATTGTTCACCTCGCCCTTGGCGGAGCAGGCCGTCGTGCTCGGTATTCCGAATTGGAGCGAGGATGAACTCTGGACTTACCTGGAGGGCGTCTGCGACACGATCGATACGTGTGCGGAAGAAGCGGATCCCATCAAACGCCTGGATTTTCTCCAGCAGCGCCTTAAATCGTTTCCTGCCCAGGCTCGACAGCGGCTTGGCCATATAGCCGAGAAGGCCGGGTCGTTTGTCTTGGCACATCCAGCGAAAGTCGTCGTCGTGACGCTCAATATCATGGTCGCGTTTGCGACTGCGAATATCCTCCCCATCGGGGCTGCTGGAATCACGCTCATAAAGGGCGTCGCGGACGCGCTAAAAGACTGATCTACGAGGGCGGACGGCGGATGCAATAACGCTCTTCCTGTCGGAGTATGTCATCGCCTAGTCAGCGTTCGTGAGAACAGGGCGCTGACCAGGTTCATGCCCTGGAGGAACAGTGCCGGATCGAAGCGCGGCCCCTCGTCGCGCATGAAAGCATGCGCTGCATTGAACTCATGCCACTCGTAGTTTGCACCGGCGGCTTCCAGCCGTTCGCGTATGAGCTGCCGCCCTGCGAACGGGACGTGAGGGTCCTGGCGCCCCCAGACGAACAGCGTCTCCGCGCGGAGTTCACCGATACGGGCCAGGCTGTCGTCAACCATCCCCGCCCCTAGCGTCGAGGAGTGGATGTCCGTTGCATAGAAGCACGCGGCCGCCAGAACCGATGGATCAAGCGCGGCCCGGTAGGCGAGATGCCCTCCCAGGCAAACCCCCATGGTCGCGAGAGCTCCGGTGCATGTGGGATGCTGCTTCAGGAAGGCCAGAACGGCCTTGCTGTCGTCGTCGAACGCCGCCACTGGCTTCGTCGTCTTGAGCTCATTGCCACGGTCCGTCCCAGCCTGGTCGTAGCGGAGCACCGTGCCGGCGGGTTCATATTCGTGGTAAACTTCGGGAACCGCGACGACGTGTCCCATCCCCGCGACAAACGCTGCCAGACGCCGGATCGGGTCCGTCACCTGATAGATTTCGGAGTAGAGCACGACGCCCGGGAATTTCGCGTCAAGGGCAGGCCGAAACATGTGGACCCGGATCGGGGTCGCTCCGGGGACGTCGACGTCCGCCGTTTCACCCGTCCGTATCATCACCGCAACAACCTCCCGCTAAACGTCCAGATTCGCGACCTTCAGGGCGTTGCCCACGATGAAATCGCGCCGCGGTTCGACGACGTCACCCATCAGGGTGGAGAACACCTCGGCCGCATCCTCCAAATCGCCCACCCGCACCTGCAGCAACGTGCGCACCGACGGGTCGAGCGTGGTCTTCCACAGTTGCTCGGGGTTCATCTCGCCCAAACCCTTGAAGCGCTGGATGGTCAGGCCCTTGCGACCCTGTTGCAAAATCCGGTCGAACGCGCTCGCAGGTCCAGCGACGGTGACCGTGTCACGGTCCAGCTTCAACTGCGCCGACTGGCCGAACTTCGCGGACAACGCATCGCGCCGATCGAACAGCCAGCGCGCCTCCGCACTCCGCAACGACCCGGCGTCGATACGGTGCCAATCGGCGACACCACGCACCGTACGCCGCATGGTCAAGCCGCGCTCGTCGGCGTCCACGACCCAGCCGCGCTCGTTCGGCGCGGAGATGCCGGCCAGGCGGTCCGCCAGCACCGAGCGCTCGCCCACCGTTCCGGCGTGGTCCGAAGTCAGCGTGCCGGCGATCGCAGCTTGCTCCAGCAAGTTGGTGGGCACGGTGGAGGAGAGCCTGCGCAGGTTCAGCCACGCCTCGCGCAGGAACTTGGCCTCGCCGGCGAGATCGTCACCTTGCAGGACGGTGCCGTCGGCGTACGTCAGCACGGCCTCGGACAGCGCCTTGTCGAGCAGATAGTCCTCCAGCGCGGCGTCGTCCTTGATGTAGCGTTCATCCTTGCCGCGGGTGGCTTTGAACAACGGCGGCTGGGCGATGTATAGATAGCCGCGCTCGATCAACTCCGGCATCTGACGGAAGAAGAACGTCAGCAACAACGTCCGGATGTGGCTGCCGTCCACGTCGGCGTCCGTCATGATGACGATGCGGTGGTAGCGCAGCTTGGTGATGTCGAAGCCGCCCTGCTCCGGCTCGCCGCGGCCGATGCCGGTGCCGAGGGCCGTGATCAGGGTGCCGATTTCGGCCGACCCAAGCATGCGGTCGAAACGGGCGCGCTCCACGTTCAGGATCTTGCCTTTGAGCGGCAGGATCGCCTGGTGCTTGCGATCCCGCCCCTGTTTGGCGGAGCCGCCGGCGCTGTCGCCCTCGACGATGAACACTTCGGCCTTCGCGGGGTCACGCTCCTGGCAGTCGGCGAGCTTGCCCGGCAGGGTGCTCACGTCCAGCACGCCCTTGCGCCGGGTCAGCTCGCGCGCTTTGCGGGCGGCTTCGCGGGCGCTGGCGGCATCCATCACCTTCTGCACGATGGCGCGGGCCTCGCGCGGGTGGGTCTCGAACCAGTGGCTGATCGCATCGGCGGCGGCGGCTTGCACCACCGGCTGCACCTCGGAGCTGACCAGCTTGTCCTTGGTCTGGCTGCTGAACTTGGGGTCGGGCACCTTGACCGACAGCACGGCCGTCATGCCCTCGCGCATGTCCTCGCCGACCAGGGCCAGTTCCTTCTTGCCCATGCTCTCGGCGTATTTGGTCACCACACGGGTCAGCGCCTGGCGGAAGCCGGCCAAGTGGCTGCCACCGTCGCGCTGCGGAATGTTGTTGGTGAAGCACAGCATCGTCTCGTGAAAGCTGTCGTTCCACTCGAGCGCGAACTCGACGCGAATGCCGACCTGGCTCTCGAGCGTGGTGACGCTGATCGGCTCGGGCAGCACGGGGGTTTTCGAACGGTCGAGATAGCGGACGAATTCGACCAAGCCGCCCTCGTAATGGAAATTCGTCTCCTGCGTGGGGGCGTGGCGCTCGTCGCACAGGCGGATCTTTAGCCCCGAGTTCAGGAACGCCAACTCCCGCAGACGCTTCTCGAGAATGGCGTATTCGAACTCGGTCTTGGTGAAGGTGGCCGGGCTGGGCTTGAAGGTGACTTCGGTACCCTGGTGCTCGGTGCTCGGGCCCACGACCTCGAGCGGGCTGACCGCGTCGCCGCCCTTGAAGCGGATGATGTGCTCCAGCCCGTTGCGCCAGATCCGCACGTGCATCCAGTCGGACAGCGCGTTGACCACCGCGGCCCCCACGCCGTGCAGGCCGCCCGAAACCTTGTAGCTGTTCTGGTTGAACTTGCCGCCGGCATGCAGCCGGGTCAGCACGACTTCGGCGGCGGAGACCCCCTCCTCCGAGTGGATGTCGGTGGGGATTCCGCGCCCGTCGTCGCGCACCGTCACCGAGCCATCTGCGTTCAGCGTCAGCGAGCACATGGTGGCGAACCCGGCCTGCGCCTCGTCCACCGCGTTGTCGATGATCTCGAACGCCATGTGGTGCAGCCCAGAGCCGTCATCCGTGTCGCCGATATACATGCCCGGGCGCTTACGAACCGCGTCCAGCCCACGCAGGACGGAGATCGAATCAGCGTCGTACGCGCCGTTGCCGGGGGGTAATTCGCCGTTGCTCGGAGGAGATTCTGGGGGCGGCGCGGCGGGATCGGACATGCCGTCAGGGGACTCCGTGGTGGTAATGATGAAGGCTGCAATATACTCTCTCGCAGACCCTTTAGACACCCCTAACAGCCGGAAATGACACGTCTTGCCTGAGGTCGTTGGCCCCGGTGCGCCAGGCCTGCGCAATCCCGTGCAGCGGGGCGAAAATCTCGGGGTCGGTGCCGGTCAGCAGCACTGTCCCGGTGGACGCGGCCAGGGCGTCCAATAGGTCGCGGCGGCGCTCGGTGTCGAGGTGCACGGCCGGCTCGTCCAACAGCAGCACCGGGGGGGTGCCACGGGCGGCGGTGATGAGCGCAGCGTGGCCGAGGATCACGCCCAGCAGCAGCGCCTTTTGCTGGCCGGTGCTGGCCAGGGCGGCGGGCAGGCCAGTGGCGGCGTCGGCCAGCCCCATGTCTGCCCGGTGCGCCCCCAGGCCGGCCGACCCGGCGGCGGCGTCGGCAGGCCGGGCATCGCGCAGGGCGGCCCGCAGCCAGTCCTCGGCCTGCAGGGCCGGGCCAGCCTCCAGACGGTTGGCGATCGGGTCGAGCAGTGTCATGCGCGCCACGGGGAAGCGGCCGGCCGCCCCTGCCTCCAGCGCCCCGTTCAGTCGCCCCACCAGGGCCCGCCGGGCCGCGGCGGCGGCAACGGCGTGGCGCACCATGCTATCCTCCAGCCCCGCGAGCCACGCCGGGTCGGCGCCCCCGTTCGCCAACAGGCGGTTGCGGTTGGCCATGGCGGTGTCGTGGGCAGCCACTTCGCGGGCGTGACCCGGCTCCAGCGCCCAGACCAGACGGTCCAGAAACCGGCGGCGGCCCGAGGCACTTTCGCCAAACAGCCGGTCCATCTGCGGGGTCAGCCAAACGGCGGCCAGCCGGGCGGCGATGGCGGCCTGGGATCGGGGGGTCTCGCCATCCAGCCGAAAGACACGGCGGTCGGCGGGGCCTTCGGGCGGGGCGCCGGTGCCGATCGCCAGCCCGTCGGTGAACTGTGCCGCCGCCCCCCAGCGGCCGGAGCTGCCCTGGCGCGGCAGATCGCCCAGCTTGGCGTTGCGCAGCCCCCGCCCCGGCACAAGCAGCGAGACCGCCTCCAGCAGGTTGGTTTTGCCGCTGCCATTTGGGCCGGTGATGACGTGCAGCCGCGCGTTCGGCTGCCAGGTCAGCGCCGGATAGTTGCGGAACTCGGTCAAGGCGAGGCGGGAGAGGATCACGACGGTGCGCAAAGGCGGGTAAAACCGCGCCGGACACAATGGGCCTGGCTCGCTGCTTTTCCCCCTCCCCTTGAGGGAGGGGCTAGGGGAGGGGTGGCAACGGCACGATTCTAGGATGAGGGAAGGCTAACAAACACCCAGCTGTTCGACGTGCGGCTTACCCCTCACCCCGGCCCTCTCCCTCAAGGGGAGAGGGAGAAGGCTTACACGACGCTGGTTAGGCCGCCGTCGACGTAGAGCACGTGGCCGTTTACGAAATCGGACGCCGGAGCGCACAGGAACACGATGGCGCCGCCCAATTCGTCCACCTGCCCCCAACGCCCGGCCGGCGTGCGGGCGCAGAGCCAAGCGCTGAACGCGGGATCGTCCACCAGCGGCTTGGTCAGCTCCGTCGCGAAATAGCCGGGGCCGAGGCCGTTCACCTGGATGCCGAACTTGGCCCAGTCGGCGCACATGCCCTTGGTCAGCATCTTCACCGCGCCCTTGCTGGATGCATATGGCGCAGTGCCGGGCCGGCCGAGCTCGCTCTGCACCGAGCAGACGTTGACGATCTTGCCGCCGCCCCGCTCGATCATGCGGCGGGCGACGGCCTGGCCGACGTAGAACACGGCGTCGAGATTGGTGCGCATCACCTCGTGCCAGGTTGCCTGCGGCACGTCCTGCAGCGGCACCCGCCGGGTCAGGCCGGCATTGTTCACCAGGATGTGGATCGGGCCGAGTTCGTCCTCGATCCAGGCGATGCCCGCGGTCACCGCGTCCTGCTCCGTGACGTCGAAGGCCGCGATACCGACGGTGGCCCCAGCCGCGCGCAGGCCATCGGCGGCGCGGGCCAGTTTGGCCTCGTCACGGCCGTTCAGCACCACCTCGGCCCCCGCCGC
>CAXTCJ010000045.1:0-36615 GCA_964242215.1 uncultured Acetobacteraceae bacterium
TTGCGGGAGGCGCGAGGGCATACGGGAGGACGGCCGCGTCGCCGCTCGCCTCCCTCGGCGGCGATCCGGCGCAGCGTCGTGGTCCGCACGTTCAGCGACTGGGACGATCCGCCGCCCGGGTTCATGGAGGCGGACTTGGTGGCGCATAGCGGGCCGACGGCGAAGGGCAGCTACGTACAGACGTTGACGCTGACCGACATCGCGACTGGTTGGACGGAATGCGCGCCGGTGCTGGTGCGCGAGCAGAAGTTGCTAACAGCGGTGCTGAGCGAGATGCGCAAGGTCCTGCCGTTTGTCTTGCTTGGGTTCGACACGGACAACGACAGCGCGTTCATGAACGAGACGGTCCGGGATTACTGCACGGCTGCTGGAGTGGAGTTCACCCGCTCGCGTCCCTATCGCAAGAACGACCAGGCATGGGTGGAGCAGAAGAACGGCGCCGTGGTCCGTCACACGGTGGGCTACCGCCGTTATAAGGGGCTGGAGGCTGCGGCCGCGCTGGCCGAGTTGTATCGGTCGTTGCGTCTATTGGTGAATTTCTTCCAGCCGTCATTCAAGCTGGCCTCCAAGTCTCGGGATGGGGCCAAGGTCACAAAGCGGTATCATCCGCCGGCGACGCCGCATCAGCGGTTGATATCGGACCCACGAACGACGGCCTCAACGCGGGAGCGGGTGGCGGCGATCTACGCCACGTTGGACCCTGTGCAGCTGCTGAGCTCGATCCGGTCCGGCCAACAACGGCTGGTGGAGATTGCCGATCGCTCTGCGTCCGGCGAGCTGTTCGCGCCGACCGCGCCGACGCTGGAGGAGTTCCTATTGGGCCTGCGCACGGCCTGGCGGGAGGGCGAGGTGCGCCCGACCAGCAGACTCAAGGAGAAGGCCAAGCGTGGTCGGCGTCGTCCAGATCCGCTGGTGGTGGTGACGGCGCAGTTGCGTGATTGGTTTGAGTCCGAGCCGTGGCGGACCGCACGCGAACTGCTCGAGCGACTTCAGGATGAACAGCCTGGAACCTATCCGGTCGGCTTACTGCGGACGCTGCAGCGTCGGCTGAAGGTCTGGCGTCGAGACAAAGCGCATGAGCTCGTGTTCGGGGCCGCGCCAGCCGGTGTTGAGCCTGTGCCAGCTCCATTGCACACCGTTACGTAACGGTGATTGGGCATGCTCAAGTAAAATTCGGCCAGCCAAGGTGCTCAGCAATGCTCCTGGCTTGATGGCTCCCACCAGCTTCGACGCCAGCGCGGCGTCGAAGGCTCTGCAAGCTCGGGCCGCCATCGAACCAACTCTCAGACAGGAACGTGATTGAGCCACAGAAGGCCCGTCGACGGCCAGTGCGAGAGTGTGTTGGCGCCGGGCGCCCGGATGATGCTACGGGAGCATTCTGGTGAGGCAACCGGCCCGCGGTTCGGGAGCATTCCTGGATGAGGCAATACGTCAACCATCCAGATTGTCGCCGCACATGATGCGGTATGAGCAACGCGCGGGGACCGGAGATCCTGCTAATCCGAAGCGCAGTGCTATCTTTCTTTTTGGCAGACGGGCGGCGATCGGCGATCTGCCGCCAAGCTGCCGTGCCGTCGCGTTCGACCTGCGTGGTCACGGCTGTTCCGGCAAGGCGCGGCGCCGCATCATGCCGTGTGGACGGACGAGGGAAAGTTGGCCGGAGGGGATTCCCGAATTGGGGGTTGATCGAACCAATGGGCGACCGGTGATACGGGAGCCGGGCCATGCTGACTGGGATGACGGATGACGACTGGGCGTTTGTGCTGGATGTGTTTGACGCGTCACAGACGCGCAGCGGGGAGCCGGGGCACGACGACCGCGAGTTTCTCGAATCGGTGCTGCGCGTTGCCCTACAGAGCGCATAGCGCGCTGATTGCTACAAAGTCATGCTGGCGACGGAATCTCGGAAGGAGACCGCCTCGGCCTCTGTTTAAACGCAGGATTTCAGCAGGCGGAAAGACTTACTTCGAGGTTCGCAGCCTAGACTAGAACCCTGAAGGCTTCCTCGCATCGATTGCGGATCACGACGCAAACTCCAGCCCTTCAGGCCGCGAAGATGTGTTTTGCACCGGCCTGAACGATCTCATTAATCCATGCGAACTGCATAAAATCTTCACGGACGCGTTTGCCCGCGGCATTGATCGCGGCTGTCGCCTTCTGGACCGCAGCCTTCACCTCAGGATGGCCAGGGTTGCCAGGATGTCCGAGTGATTGCGACAGGTCCATCATGCCGAAACTGAGGTAATCGACCCCATCCAGGGCGGCGAGCGCACCCGCCGCTTCGATCCCGATGCCACTCTCTATCATCAAGCAGAGCGACATTAGATCATTACATTCTCGGATGAACGCCGGCTTGTCGGCGATATCCAGATAGGCAGGCCGGCCACCACCAAAGGACCGGTCTCCGAGTGGGGCATAATACGCCACGGCCAAGGCCTCCTTGGCCTGCTCCACCGTTTCAATATGGGGCACGATGATGCCGTTTACGCCGCGGTCGAGGAAGCGCGTGACGGTGCCGGGAGAGCAATCGGGCACGCGAGCGATGACGGTCAAGCCATGCCTTTCGGCGGTGACGCAAGCGGCCTCGATATCACGGGTGTCGAAGCAACCATGCTCGCCATCGATGTAGATAAATTCGAGCTGCGATCCGAGGAGCTCAATAATGCTTGGGGCAGCAAACGTCATGTGCACTCCACGCACGCGTTGACCGCTTCGCGCGGCATCTTTCACTGCATTAGCTGGGCGCATCTATCCGTACCTCTTCGCTTATTGATGGGGGAGTAACAGACCCGCGAGAGTAGCTAAGACCGCTGGCCCACGCAACAGTGTCGCATGGGGCCTGAACCACGAGTGTTCAGTCTGTCCTGGCTTAATGTGACAAGCGACGAACTTTGCCCTTGCAAAACAATCACTCGTCGTTCTTACTCATGAATAAGAGGACGGCTGCGGCGGCCGCGATACGGGGAGGAGAGCTATGGGCCTTTCGGTGAGGCTGCAGCGTCCCGTCATCGTCGCCCCTAGTAGCTTGTGTGTGGCGCGGTCTGATCTCGCAGCAGTTGGAATGGCTGGGAACCCCCAGTTCCGTCTACGCGGGGAGGCCATGGGTCGGTCCGTCGGACCACAGCCGAACGCTCGTTGCACCGCTGGCCGCTATGCCTCCTTCTCTATGGCCGACGATGCACCTCCAGCCGGCTCCGCGCATCTTGGCCATCGATTTCGGCGCACCCAATCAGGAGGATGCGGCGGCAATGACCTTCTCCTACAATCGGTCGGTGGATGGAGAAGGACCGGACGATGGACGCCAGGGTTAAGGATGAGGCCGGCAAAGATCCAGTGCGGCGCCGGCGCAGGAAGGATGCCGCTCTCGCCGTTACGCGGGAGCTCGCGAAGCCATCGAGCCTCGACGACGTCGATCGCCATATCCTGGACGTTTTGGGCCGGAACGCCCGTTCGTCCGCGCGCGAGATTGCACGTCAAATCGACATGTCAGTTGGCGCCGTTCTGGAGCGTATCCAGCGACTGGAACGTGACGGGGTTATTCTTGGCTATCGCGTGGAAGTCAGCCCCGAGGCGGTGGGCTATGGCGTGGTGGCGACAGTTGGAATCCAGGTGCATGGCCAGACAAGCCCGCACGACGTCATGGCATATCTGATGAAAATCCCCGAGGTGCAAGTGGCCCACTGGGTCACCGGACAGTACGACGTGTTCGTGACTATCTGCGCGACCAACTTATCAAGTCTACAGCAACTTTTACTGGGGAGGCTCCGACAGACACCTGGTTACGTGCACAGTGAAAGCATGGTCAGCATGATGCACTGGCGCCGTGTGGGCGGACAGTTTGCTTATATTTGGACGGCAGGAAATGCGCCGGGTTGAAGGCACTCCTCTGGCGATCTCAACCTCCGCGTCCTGGTTACAGGCGCGGCGTACGCTCCCTAATGCTTTCTCTACGGAGCCGGATCATGTTGTCGTGGGGCTTGGGTGGCGCGCATGGAACGGTGCGACGGGTCAGGCGCCCCCGCCTATTTGACGGCACAGCGCAGCGCTTCAGCGCGATGGAAAAGCCTTTTGTTCGGTATCTGTAGCGACCACAAGTAAGAGCGGAACTCACCGCCAAACACCAGGGCTAAACTGGGAGGAAATGATGAATCAAAAGGTGCAACAGGCGACCATACGCAAGCTGAAGAGACGTCTACTGCCGCTCCTAATTGCAGCTGCAATTATGTGCTTTATTGATCGTGTCAACGTCGCTTTCGCCGCATCGGGCATGATGAGGGACCTCGGCTTCAGTGCAACGGTCTATGGCTTCGGAGCTGGCTTGTTCGCCCTGCCCTATATCGTTCTCGAAGTGCCCTCGAATTTAGCATTGGCAAGAGTCGGCGCGCGGCTATGGCTCGCCCGCATCATGATCACTTGGGGTCTGATTGCCTGTGCGATGGCGCTCATCAGCAGTGTTAGTAGCTTCTACGTTTTGCGCCTTCTCCTCGGAGTGGCTGAGGCCGGCCTCTATCCCGGGATTATGTTCTACCTAGCACTTTGGTTTCCGGCCGAGTATCGCGCACGCATTATCGGCATCTTCTACATGGCGTTGCCCTTGGCAAACGTCCTTGGGGCACCTGTTTCGGGCTTCCTTCTCGCCCTTGACGGTCAGGCCGGACTTAAGGGATGGCAGTGGCTGTTCCTAATTGAGGGAGCCATTCCTATCGTGCTTGCCTTCCTGCTGCTTCGTTATCTTCCTAGTCAGCCGGAAGATGCAATCTGGCTCGCGCCGGAGGAACGCGTCTGGCTACTTGGCTCCCTCCAAAGGCAGGAAAAGCAGACGCATGTAGGTCATCTGGGTATAGTCCATGCCCTCCTGGACGGGCGGACGATCGCACTCGGACTCATTGCGTTTTGCGAAGCGGTCTCGAACTACGGTCTCGGCTTTTTCTTACCGCTGATCCTGAAGGGCTTCGGTTTTGGCAATATTCAAACCGGCTTCGTTGCCGCCATCCCGTTCCTCGTCGGATCACTCGCATGCTATATCGCTGGCCGTACGTCTGACCGTCTGGGTGAGCGGAAACTTCATGTCGCGGGTGCATTGGCAATAGCCGGGACGTTTATAGCGTTGTCTACATTATTTGACACCGCCCGGATGCAGATGGTCATGTTGTCGATTGCAGGCATTGGGATGTTCGCCTACTTGGCGCCGTTCTGGGCGATTTGCATTACCTACGCGGGGGAGATCGGACCCGTTGGTGGCGCGGCAGCCCTTGCCGCCATCAACTCGATTGCGCAACTCGCCGGTTTCCTGAGCCCATACGCGATTGGCTACATACGGGATGCAACCAACAGTTACAGCGGCGGCCTCTTGGTAATCTCCGGGGTGTCCTTTACCGGTATTATCATCGTGTTTATCCTCGGCAGGTCTATGAGCATGGCCGTTCGACCGGAACCCTCCTTCGCCATGTCGAGATGAAACATCGGCGATGGTGCATGTTCGTTTGGTGGCGCGACGTGAGGGCGACAGCGCCATGCGATGTACACACAACTCATTCTCCGTAACAATGTTCAGGAGTCAGCATGTTCAAGGCATACGTCTATTGCGGCCGTGGCTACTGCACCTCGAAGCATTCGGAGACTGGCTCGCTCGGAAGGCTCCTGAAGAGGTTGTAGAGCCTGGATGAAGCGGTCTTCTACCGAGCTGGCGGGAGCTTGGCCCCCATGTCGAGACATGCATCGAAGCCTTTGGAGTGAAGCGCGCAATGTTTGAGAGCAACGTGACGCCGCACAAGCAGTCATGCTCATATCTGACGCTACGGAATGCGTATAGCCGCATAACGTCCAGCGCCTCGGCGTATGTAAAGGCGGCTCTAATTTATCGGGCGCCAAGTGACGTCAATGGGCTTCGATTTAGGGAGAATCCATGAAACTCTTCTATGGCCCCGCCTCTCCCTACGTCCGCAAGGTGATGGTCACCGCCTTTGAAACGAAGTTGGACGACCGGCTCGCATTGGAAAGGCTGGGGCTGTTGAACGCGGCCCAACCGGCCCCGCAGCTCGCGGCTGTAAACCCGCTGGCAAAAATTCCAACTCTCGTTCTCGACGACGGGCGTGTGATTTTTGGATCACAAGTAATTTGCGAGTATCTCGACTCACTTCATGAGGGCGAAAAGCTATTTCCTAAGGAGGAAGACTCTCGATGGCGTGCGCTCGCCAGGGCCGCCGCAGGGGATGGCCTCTTGGAAGCGGCAATGCTGGCGCGGGCCGAGATGGCCCGTCCGGATGCCTCCCAGGCGCAGGACTGGATCAATGGCCAGCTTGGAAAGGTAAGGCGGTGTTTGGATACGTTCGAGCGGGACTGCTCGTATCCCTTGGTCGAGCCAGCTGAAGCGAACCTGAACATCGGAGACGTCGCCGTGGCATGTGCGCTTGGATGGCTGGATTTCCGCATGCCTGACGAGAATTGGCGCCGGCAGCGTAAGCGCCTGGCCGACTGGTTTGGCGTGGTGTCCCAGCGCCGTTCGATGATGATGACACGGCCGGTCGCGCCGCCAGCCTGATCTCAGGCTCCTGGCATATCGCGACGGCCAAAGTGCAGCGCCGACCAGGGATGGCCGAACGATAGAAGTGCCTGCCCGGTCTCCGGCGTGGCGACTGGGAAGCAAAGGAGGGAACGAACAATGACTTATCGCCGAGCGTGGATCGCTGTGTTCCTGTTTTCGTTGGTCCTCATTAATTTCGTCGATCGAATGAATCTGTCGGTCGCGGCCAGGCCGATCGCCAGCGAGTTCGGCCTATCGCCGGTGGCGATGGGCTACCTGTTCTCGTGCTTTCAGTGGAGCTACGTGATTTGCGTGCTACCGTTTGGTGTCGCGACGGACCGTATTGGCACGAAACGGCTGGCGGGCTGGGGCCTCGCGCTGTGGTCGCTGGCGACCATGTGCACCGGCGCGACCGTCGGATTCACGTCGATGATGTCGGCCCGGTTGGTAATGGGAGCGGGCGAGGCTACCAGCTATCCCGCGATGGGACGCATCACCCGCGACTGGTTTCCCCAACGCGAGCGCGGTCTGTTCACCATGCTGGGAGCCGTTGGCGGCATCGCGGGTTCAGCGATTGGCGCGGTGCTGACTGGCATGCTGGTCACGATGTTCGGTTGGCGGATCGGTTTTGTGGTACTCGGGGCCGCAGGTTTCATCTGGTTCGCGGCGTGGATGATCTGGTTCGACCAACCGGAGCGCGCGCGCTGGCTGGGTGCGGCCGAGCGCGAACTTATCCTGACGGAGCGCAACGGCACGGACCAGCCCTCTGCCGAGGAATTGACCATGCCTGCATCCTCGCTCCGTTATATGCTGTCGCAGCGCACGATCTGGGGTCTGCTGATCACCCAGTGCTGCATCGGCTATACCCTTTTCCTGTTCCTGACCTGGATGCCGAGCTTCCTGCAATCGACGCGGGAAATGTCGATCATGAGCACCGGCCTCTTTACCGCCATTCCCTACTTCTCCTCGCTACTCCTCACGCTTCTCGTGGCCCGCATCAGCGATTCGGCCTTGGCGCGCAGGCCGGGAGCAGTCCGCGCCGGCGGCCGGCGCGTGTACGTTGCCGCCATGATGTTGATGTGCCTGGTGGTGCTCACGGCACCGTTCATCAGCAGCCTTTGGCAACTCCTGGTCGTGCTGACTCTGGTGGTGACATGTGTCAACTCAGCGGCCAACCTTAACCTCACCTTGAATACCGACCTGATGCGCAATCCTCGGGATGTCGGCCTGACGTGGAGCATCGCTGTCTTCGGTGGCAACGGCTTTGGCCTTCTGTCGCCAATCATCACCGGCTACATCGTCGCCGCAACCGGCGGCTACACGGGAGCCTTCGTCGTCGCGGCGTGCCTGCTCGTCTTCGGCGCGACAATTACGCTCGTGATGACCCGTCAGCCGGTCGAGCCGGAGCATGTGGTGGTGCGGCGTCTAGCAACAGAGGCTGCGTAAGGATGGAAATGGCCTGCGGCCAATGACGCGGCGCGCCATCAGCCAGGAGAGCGAATCGTGATCAAAGCACCCACCCTGCAAATTCCCGGCATCTATCATCGCCGCATCGGCGAGATCTTTGGCACGGCCGTGTCTGACGGCGATCTTCACGGCCAGATGGGAGTGACGCAAAATATTATCCTGGACGGCGCGCGAGGCGTCCTCCCCGAGGAACCGCGCGCTCACCGCGCTCGGGATCATGCAAGGTAGTCCCACCGTAGAGGCATTCTCGCCTAATTGGTTCGCCTGGTCACACGGTGTTCTGCGGTTTAAGAAATGGAGGTCGAACATGAAACTGATGTACGCGAAATTGTCCCCGTTCACTCGCAAAGCGGTGGTGGCAATAGCGGAGAAGAACCTTACGTCGAAGGTAGAGTTCGTCCCCACTGAAGTTGGACATAGCAAGATCAATACCGACCTGATGCAAATCAATCCGATCGGAAAGATTCCAGCGCTGGTAACCGACGAGGGGGAGAACGTATTCGATTCGTCCGCCATCATCGATTACCTGGACGAACTGCAGCCACAACCGCGACTCATCCCCCCTCGCGGTGCCGCGCGGCTCCGCGCGTTGCGGCTCAACGCCGTGGCCGATGGCCTGCTGATAGCCGGCGTCCTCGCCAAGGCCGAAATGTCGCGCCCCACGGAACGGCAATGGCCTGAATGGATCAAGCAGCAGTGGGCGAAGGTCGGGGAGTGTTTGGAGTTCCTTGAGGCCGAGCTTGTCGCGCATGAAGCCGACCTTACCATCGGCGAGATCGCAGCGGGCTGCGCGCTCGGCTGGCTCGACGTCCGGGCGCCGGAAGAGAAATGGCGCGGGAAGCACCCTGACCTGGCTCAATGGTTCGCCATCTTTGGCGAGCGTCCTTCGATGGCCGGCTCCAGGCCCGCATAGGACAGCGCAACTCGACACGGGCGAGGTGGCCATGGCTCCCCGCCGTGGGATCAACACGAAGCAGCAACGGAGACCA
This sequence comes from uncultured Acetobacteraceae bacterium, assembly GCA_964242215.1. GTDB lineage: Bacteria > Pseudomonadota > Alphaproteobacteria > Acetobacterales > Acetobacteraceae > LMUY01. Next base: position 8,980 of record CAXTCJ010000045.1, read on the forward strand.
CAATGGCTCAACAACCCTACGTCTATCGCGGCAGCCACTATCGCGACTATGAGGAGCTGAACGCTTGGCTGGCCGGCGGGCAGCCCGAGGAAGTGCTGGAGCCTGATCTGCCGATTTTCGATTGTCACCATCACCTTTGGGATGGGCCAGGCCGACGCTACTTGCTCCCGGAGTTGCTGGCCGATATCAGCAGCAGCGGCCACAAGATAATCAAGACCATGTTCATGGAATGCGGAGCGTTCTACCGCGCCAGCGGCCCCGAAGAGATGCGTCCCGTCGGCGAGGTCGAATTCGTCCGCGGAGTCGCCGCAATGAGCGCGTCCGGCAAGTATGGACCGACGCAGGTTGCGGTGGCTATGGTGGCGAGCGCCCCACTTGAGATCGGGGTACGGGTGCGCGCGACGCTGGAAGCTGAGATCGAGGCAGGCGGGGGCATCGTGCGCGGCATCCGCAGCTGCTTGGCGTGGGACAAGCACGAGGAGGTCTACAACGCTATCGCGACCAAAGTGCCGCCGGAAATGCTGCTCAACCCGACCTTCCGCGAGGGCGTCGCGCAGCTTGCTCCGCTCGGGCTCACGTTGGACCTATTGCTTTATTTCCCGCAGATCCCCGAACTCACCGCCATGGCGCGGGCGCTGCCCAATACCAGGATTATCGTCAACCATTGCGGCTTTCCGATCTGCGTCGGCCCTTATGCCGGCCGCGAGAAATACCGGGCGATCTGGGCGAAGAGCATGCAGGACCTCGCCACTTGCCCGAACGTCTATGTCAAGTTGGGCGGGCTAGGGATGCTACACTTCGGCTTCGACTTTCAACTTCGAGACCTGCCTCCGACTTCCGCCGAGCTCGCCGCGGCGTGGCGGCCCTACTTCGAGACCTGCATCAAGGCGTTCGGCGTCAAGCGTACGATGTTGGAGAGCAACTTCCCGCCGGACAAGCAGTCCTGCAGCTATCTGACGGTGTGGAACGCCTTCAAGCGCATCACCGCCGGCTATTCGGCCGACGAGAAAGCGGCGCTCTATGGCGGGACGGCGAACGAGGCTTATGGGCTGAAGTAGCTGTCGGGGTACCTGGCGCCCACGGTCCTGCAGATCAGCGGGTGCGAGGCGCAGCCCCTTGCGGGATCTCACTGATCCGAGGGGCGCCCGGACCGGCGGCACCCCTCCTGTGTCTGCTGAAGCTCGGACGCCGTGACGGAGCAGCCGGAGTTGACAGCACAACCTATGGTCGGTTCCGTTGCCGGGGCTGCGGACGCCAGTTAATCGAGCGCAGCGACGGCGTGCTAAACCGGACCAGCCTGCCCAGCGACATCATCGCCTAGTGGCGCTCTGCCGCCTACGCTATTGCCTGACCCTGCGGACCTGAGCGAGATCCTGCTCTCGCGGAGCATCAAAGTTAGCCACGAGGCCGTCCGGAACTGGATGACGAAATTGCTACCGATCACCGGCGAGGAACTCCGCAGACGGCAACACGGCAAACGGCGTGATGCGAGCTGGTACACAATCGAAACGCATCTCAGGTTCTGGGAAGGTGGGTACGGCTTGGCTCGAAAAGGCACGGCAGCTGACAGAACCGTCAAACCTGCTCTTCGAGAATGAATGAATTGCGCAGGGTTCCGATTCCGGTGATGTCGATCTCCACCGTGTCGCCAGGCCTGAGATCTCGCGAGACGCCGTCGGTGCCCATCCAGAGCACGTCGCCGGGATGCAACGTTATGTACTGGGTGATCGTGCTGATGAACTTCGCTATGCCGAATAGCATGTGGTTGGTCTTAAACCGGAGCGTCTCCTCTCCGTTCAGCCGTATCACCGTCTCGCTAGCGTCAAGGTCCAGTTCGGTCACGATCCATGGCCCCATCGGCTTGAACGTGTCCGTGTTCTTGCTGCGCCAGAACGTGCGGTCGGATTTTTGCCAGTTGCGCTCGCTCACGTCGTTGCCGATGGTATAGCCTAGCACGCAGGACAGCGCGTCGGCTTCGCTAAGGTGCTTAGCTTGCTTGCCCACCACCGCGACGATCTCGCCTTCATACTGCACCTTGGTGGCGTCGCGCGGTATCACCATCGGTTCATCGTGCGCAATCAGCGCGTTGACAGCGCGGTAGCCCATGCGGGGATCGCTGACACATCCCAACCGTCGCTCTGGCAGGACAAGGTCAGGCTCGACAACGGGTTCTGGAAGTCCGGCTTTTGCGGGAGGTCCGGCGTCTCGCCGCGTTTGGCCGCCATCTCGACCACGTGCTCGGTGTAGTTCAGTCCGGCGGCGTAGAATGTGCGGGGCAGCAGCGGCACCTGGACCTTCACGTCCGAGAGCGCGTGCATCTGCCCGGTGCGTTCTGGCGCATCGAACAGGCCGCCGTACAACTCGGCAACTTGGCCGCCCTCCACTATACCGTAAGCGGTGCGGCCAGACAGGGTGAATTTTATCGGACGCATGGTGTATCTGGTCCATTGGGGAAGGCAGGGATCGAGGCTCTGCCCGGCAAGCCGCCATATGACAGCCGTCCTATGCACGCCTCGGTATGCGATGGGGAGCTATGCGGCCGCAAAGGAGGGTGCGTCGCCTGCCAGGCGCACGATGCGCCAACCATGCGCCGTCTGGCGCAGCCGGGCCCGTGTTGTACGGATGCTCTCGATCTCTAACAAAGGGGATGGGCCCGTAGGTTCTGCCTCAGCGTCGTGGCGGACGACCAGCATGTAGCCGGTAACATCCACCTCATCCTCGCCCTGCGGCTCCGAGGATAGGTTGCTCAGCAGATGGTGGATTCTCATCGTAGGCGACCGTTTGACCATTGCGGCGAGAATGTCGCCCTCGTTTCGCAGGATCGCCGCCTGTCGATGCCACTCGCCGTCCGTTGCCAGCAGGGCGGCGAGTGTGCCGTAATCCCGGTCGTCCAGCGCGCGGAAGAACCGCACCACCGTTTGCACCGGTTTAAGTGCAAGCGCCGTCATCACGCGGCCTTCGTAAGAGTAAGGAACTGCTGGTTAGCCCATCCTATTCAGCGCATTGAAGCTCGGTCAGGCGTTGGATCGTTGGGCGCAGCTGACCGAGACGCCAAACTGGCGCGATTTCGGCTCGGAGGTGGCAGGCGCTGGGGTTGGTGGAGCGGGGTGGAACTGGGGCGACAGCCCCGTTTGTCATGGCCCGGCCGGTTGCAGACTGCGTGCGACGCCACGGAACAACTCGGCTTCGGGACATGCGGCGGCGAACGCGATGCGGACCCGTGTTGCGGTCTCGCTGATGCGTCCGGCGATTTTGATCAGCCGCATGCGCAAGGTGGCGAACTCGGCTGAGGCGAGCGGCTGTGGTTTGGGAATGGCGTCGCGCACCGTCAACATCAGCCAGTAGGCGGCGGTGTGCAGCACCAAGCGAACCTGGTTGGCCAGGGCGGACCGGCAGCTTGTGCGGTCGGAGGCGAGTTGGCTTTTGTGCAGCTTGATCAGGTTCTCCGCCTGACCGCGGGCGCAATACAGGGTGTCGTAGAGCCATTCCGCGCTACCCGCGCGCAGGTTAGTCACCACGCAGCGTATGTCGAGCCCCAGGGTGGTGGCCTCGATCCTGGCCACGACCCGGCGTTTGCATCCCCACGATTTGGCGCCGTAGCGAAGTTCGGTATAGCGGCGCAGCACCGGCACCTGTTTCTCGGCACGCCGGACGCGGACGTCGTCAGCGGCTTCCTCGAGCAACCGGCTCAACACGGCATTGCCCGGCAGGCCGAAGATGTAGTCGACGGCATTAGCCTCGCACCACGCCATCACCTCGGGACGGCCGTAATAGCCGTCGCCGCGGATCGTCAGCTTCGTAGCGGGCCAATGACTGCGGATGCGGCGCACCAGGCGGCGGACAGGGCAGCGAACCTCATGTCCGGACGGCGTCTTGCCGGGTCGCAGCAAGATGGCGACCGGCCGCGAGGTAGCGATGTCGTAGACGTGGATGGGCATGAAGCAGCGTTCGTCGTGGTGGGCGTTGAACAAGGACAGCTGCTGATGGCCGTGCACGACGTCGACCGTGTCGTCGATGTCCAGCGTCACAGCGGCCGGTGGCCGGGCGTAGCTGGCGCAATAGGCATCGACCATGGCGTAGCTCAGGCGCACCACCTCGCGCAGGGTCGGCGCGTTCTCCCAGCGCGACACGGTTGGCTGCGAGCAGAGGTCGCGACCGCTGTCCGGCAGGCGACCGCAGGCGAGCTTGAAGCCGGGGTCGGTCCGCAGATGGTCGAGGTCGTCGGCGTCCTCGTAACCGCACGCGATGGCCAGCATGCGCGCGCGCAGGATGTCGGCGACGCTGTGCGTCACGAACAGTGGATTGCGCGGGTCGGCGATCAGCCGGGCGAGGCGGTCGGCCATCCCGATACGCCGCTCGGCAGCGGCCAACAGCATGACGCCGCCATCGGAGGTGATGCGACCGCCATCAAAGGCGGCAGTGACTTTCTTGCGCCCGACGACTGGAAACAGGAACGGCTCGACCGTATCGTCGGACATGGCGGGTGTGGCTCGGCGTGATCGTGTGACTGGATGGCTTCGACACCCAATCCGTAAACACCATCAGCAGCTTACGCGACACCCGCAACCGAATTCTTGCCATGCCGCTGAATAAGATGGGTCAGACACTGTGGTGCCCATACCCTGGCAGGGTTCGATCAGACAAGTCTCCTTCGGCCGACAGTCGGCGAGCGCTTGGCGAATTGCTCCGACGTCGTTCCGGACGAAGAAGGCGGACTCCAGGAGCTTATCCGGAGCGAGGAGCACGTCATAGCGGCCGAATGCGGCAACCACGCCGCCAAACTCGGGCTCAGTCACCGGGCGGGAGAGGTCTACGTCTGCTATCGTAACACCGAGTGGGCGCCGAGGAGGACGATATTCATTTTTGTTTTTCCAATCTGTCCACTTGTCGCATGCTCGTTTTGCAACTTACGCAGCCCGTCACGCACGACGCCGAGTCGAATGCCCGGTTCAATGGATTCAAACGCCGTTCATCCGCTATGGCGAAGGTCTACTTTCGAGGCCCCGCTCTATACCCCGAGGCCTCCGATCGCCTGCCTGACAAGAACGATGTAGCACAGAGCCGAGATGGCCGCCATTGCCGAACCCACCATGAAAGCCGGTCCGAAGCTGCCGCCCAACTGAACGATCAGGCCAGTCACGATTGGCGCCACCGCCGCTCCAAGATAGCCGCCAAAATTTTGCATGCTGCCGATCGATGCCACGTAGTTCTCAGGGGCGACGGCGGTCACCAACGTCCAGGCGGACGTGCTTGTAAGGTTGGAGCAAAATACAGCTGCGGAGATCCAAGCAATCGAAATCCACGTAGTGTGCGTAAATGCGATAGGCAAGACGAACAGGGCAGTACCCAAAAGCCCGCAAATGAGCGGTATCCGGCGAGAGTTGATGAGGCTAAGTCCCCACTTGGCACACCGGTCACAGATGAAGCCTCCAAATAGAGAGCCGATTACGCCGAATATTTGCGGGATGGCGGCGTAGAATCCCGTACGCAGCAATGAGACGTGCTGCTCCATCTCGAGGTAACCAGGCAACCATGCGATGAACAGCCAGACCACATAGATGGCGCCAAAATTGCCAATGATCATCCCCCAGGTGATCCTGAAGCTGAATAGGTAGGACCACTCGCGCAGGGTGACCGCGCGGACAGGACCAGCAGCACCCTCACGAATGACGGCCTTGTCTGCTGCCGGAATGCCAGCTTCGTCAGGATCGCGATATAGCAGGAACCAGAGGCATGCGAAGATCACCCCGCATACCCCCATAGTGGCGAACATGACCCGCCAGCCCCAGCCCAGCATCATCCAAGTGAGAACGGGTGGGCCGAGTACCGAACCGAGGGAAGACCCAGTATTGGCGATGCCCATCGGCAGACCACGCCGGGCCCGCTCGAACCAGTTCGCCACCATCCGAGCCTGGGTCGGCGCGGTGGGCGCTTCGAACACGCCGAGGGCCATACGGGTAGCGATGAAGGGCGCGAATGAGGTGACGAAGCCGGCGAGCGCCTGTGCGACCGACCAGCACAGGATCGCACTCGCTAATAAGCGTCGAGGGCCGATCTTATCGACAAGCAATCCGGCGGGCAGTTGGGAAATTGCGTAGGCCCACGAGAAAGCCGACAGCAAAATCCCCATTTGCACGACGTTTAAGCCAAGGTCACGCCTGATTTCCGGATTGCCAATAGAAAGCGTTACTCGATCAAAATAGTTGATGACCAGGCCCAAGACGAACAGACCGATCGGCAGCCAACGGGCGACTTTTGTCCGGCGCGATAGGCTTGTCGTTCCCATACGGACCTCCGTTCGGATGCTGTGAATGGCTCGTCAAACTGGAGGAAGTTTCGATAGTTTCTGTAGGCTGCGCAGCCGTGCTGGCATCGGCTTGCCCGGAAACAGCGACGGCCAGGACGCCACGGACACTTCCCCCACATAAAGATCGCCATGGGAGTCCAGCGCTATGCCGTGGGGTGACATGAACTGCCCTGGCTCCTGCCCGTGCGCATTCTCCTCCCGACCGATACGAGCGAGTACTTTCCCCGTGTTGCTCAACACCGAGATCCGCGGCCCTAGATTGGGAAAACCGCGGTTGGAGCCGAGATAGGGGCCGATCTCGCCGATATAACACAGTGGGCAAGAGCCGCCGGTCATGAACATTGCGCTGGGCCGGTGCACGTTGAGCCATTGGGTCTCGAACCGGCCATTGCCGTCGAACACCTGGATGCGATGGTTTTCGCGATCCGCTACATAAACCCAGCCATCCGCATCGCAATGGATGTTGTGCGGCAAGTTGAATTCGCCTGGCTCGCAGCCGCATTTACCCCAGGAGCTTATGTATGTTCCATCAGGAGTAAATCGGTGGATCTGCGCATTGCCGTATCCGTCCGACACATAGATTTCACCCTTTGGTGAAACGGCCGTGTGCGTGCAGCGGCAGAACGGCTTGCCGCTCATGAATGGACTCGGCTGACCGGGCACACCGAGTTGCATCAGCACTTTACCCTCTGGCGTGCAATGCCGCACCGTGTGGTCGCCATCATCGGTGCAATACATCGTGCCATCCGGCAGCATTTGTAGACCATGCGGGCGTTTGAACACGCCCTCTCCCCATGAGCGCAGGAATTTCCCCTGCCGATCCAGCACGATCATGGGGTGCTCGCCACGATTAAAAACATAGACATTGTCGCGACCATCGACCCCCACGGCCGCGACCTCATGGAATGACCAATCGGTGGGTAACTCGCCCCATCCTTCCTCGACGCGGTAGCGGAATTCGCCTGTTCCTAGGGTGACCATGCCGATCCTCCGTCTGAATTAATAATTAGTGCGTCAGGGCTTATAGCGCCGACGTCCCTTCCAACTCTGCCGCGGTGATGGGGTGGGAAGGCACGACCACAAAGTAGGAAAGCGTGCCGAGCAGCGCTAGACCCGCCGCCGTCATCAGCGCCGGGACGAAGCTGCCGGTACCCTGAACAATGAATCCAGTCACGACGGGCGCCATGGCAGCTCCGATGTAATTACCAAAGTTCTGGATCGCCCCCATTGAGCCGGTGCAGTGCGGGGGAACAGCGACCGCAGCCAAGGCAAAACCAAGCGGACCCAAACTGCCGGAGCAGAATAGCGCCCCCGAGATCGCGCCGACCGCTAGTTGCACATTTGGCGCAAGGGCGGCGAGAAAGGTGAATACCGCCATCCCGAGCAAGGCCGTGATGATCGGCACTTTGCGGCTGTTCATCGGCGAGAAGCCCGCCGCCATCAGACGATCAGCGCTCCAGCCACCCAGGATCGCACCGGCGATGGCGAACACATACGGGATCGAGGCGACAAAGCCCGTCGTGCGGACGTCCAAATGGTGCTGCATCTCGAGGTACCCGGGTAACCAGGCGTTGTAGAGCCAGAGCACAAATGTTGCGCAGAATGTGCCCAGGATCATCCCCCATACGACCCTGAATCGGAACAGGTTGCGCCATTCTCGCCCAGTGATCTGGGCATCCACTAGTGCTTCTTCCCCTTGGATCAGCCACGCCCGCTCGCTCACGTCGAGCGGAACTTGACGGGCTTCACGGACGATCGCGAACCAGAATCCCGCGACCACCAGGCCGGCGATACCCATCACCGCAAACATCCCGCGCCAACTCATCCACAACATCATTGCCGTTAGCAGCGGCGGTGCGATTGCCGCCGCCAACCCAGTTGGCACGTTCATCATCCCCGTGGGCAAGCCGCGCCGAGAGGCTGGCCACCAACCGCGGATCAAGCTGACTGAAGCAGGAAACATCGGTGCCTCGCCCAGGCCGAGCACACCGCGTAAGGCGACGAATGGCCAAAATCCACTGACCAAACCTGTTAAGCTCTGCGCTAGAGACCAGAGCGTGATGCCCCAGCCGAGCGCCCGCCGCGGTCCCGTCCGGTCGATCATAAAGCCAAGTGGCAATTGGCACCACGCATACGTCCACAGAAAGGCCGAGAGCAGCATCCCCATCTGTGCGATCGACAGGCCGAGATCTGCCCGTATCAAGGGATTTGCTATGGCCAGTGTGGAGCGATCCATGATGTTGACCATCCCGGCCAGGATGATCATCGAAAGCACCTTGGTCTGAAAGCTGCTGATCCGGAGAGATCTGCCGGCTGCCGATCCGTTCATGTGGGCGCCCCTCCGAACGCGGCACACACCTCTTGCGCGAAGTGCATTTCCATTTCCGTTTCCGTTTCCCTGCCGACCTGCGTCGGTCTGGTAATATTATCAGCGTATCAACCCGCCGCCCGCACTGCAAGTGCGGAACGATCAACTTCCGCGGTGGTAGTCGCCAGGAACCTTGCTCTGTCCGGATACTGCCTGCCCCGATCCGGAAGCCGTGCTGCGCAGCTGTTTGCATACCTCCCAAGCTTGGTTTCTCTGTCCAAGCGCACTCTCACGGCAGGGACACTGGTACAAGACTGACCGGCGACTGCTTCGGTCAACTCGCGACCGACGATGCGATGTATCTGGCCGGCTATCTTTGCAGAGCATAGTGTGGAAGTTTATGAGAGCTAATATTATGGTCTTGGGGAGCGCGCGATTGCCCGACGTTTCGACACCCGCCGTCTCCACCCTAGCGCGAATTGGCGTGATAGCCTCCCTTACGCCCGCCGAAGACATCCTTGGGGAGTGTCCAATCTGGGCTGCGGCAGAAGGTGCGCTTTATTGGATCGACGTTCGTGGCCCAGCCATCCGCCGGCTCATTCTTGCCACTGGGGAGCGGATGAGCTGGGCTCTTCCGGAGCTGATCGGTGCCATGGCACTGCGGCCGCAGGGCGGCATGATTGTGGCGCTGCGGGGCGGCATCGCGCTGTTCGACCCGACGTGCTCTACGGTCCAATCGCTTGTGCCCATGCATGACCCCGCGAGTTCGATGCGATTGAACGACGCCAAGTGTGATCGCCAGGGCCGGTTCTGGGCCGGTTCTATGGATGACCTGAGCCGCCAGCCGGTCGGCGCGCTTTATCGGTATGATGGCAAAGCTTGCACGCCGATGATGGGCGGCGTTGCGGTGCCAAATAGCCTGTGCTGGTCCCCGGATGGTGCCACCATGTATTTTGCTGACGGAGTCGATCCTGTCATCTGGGCCCATCCGTTTGACATCCGTGATGGTACCCTCGGCGAGAGGCGGGTTTTCGCCCGTCTTCCTCCCGGCACCGGGATTCCCGACGGTGCGACTGTAGATTCGGAAGGCTGTGTCTGGAGCGCGTCCTATGGCGGCGGGTGCGTCGTCCGCTACGGGCGTGACGGGCGTGTCCTCAACACGATCCCCGTGCCGGTGACCCAGCCCACCAGTTGCGCCTTTGGCGGCCCTGATCTCGACATTCTTTTCATAACCACGGCATACCAGCGGTTATCACCAGAGCAGCGCGCCGCGCAGCCGCTAGCCGGCTGTCTCTTGGCCGTGCGCACCACTGCGCAGGGCCTGACTGAACCTTGTTACCTCGGCTGAATGGAGAAGGTGTCATGTTGTTTGAACTCGCGACACTGACGATCGAGGTGAGCTTTCTATCAGAGGCGCCGGCCGGCATTACTGCCTATGTCGAGGCGCCAGAGGCGCGCGGCCGCCTGCTCGGCTGTTTCCTCTCGGAATTCGGACCGCAGAATCGGGCATTGGTGCTGCGGGGGTTTGACAATGAGGCCGACCTTGCAGCAGAGCGTCAGCGGGGGCTGCGCAGCAGCAATCCTTTCGGGTGCGGAGATCTGCTTCTGGGTCTCTCTATGGAAAGCTATATACCGTTTCCATTCCTCCCTCCGCTTGAGGCCGGAGCGTTCGGACCATTTTATGAGTTCCGCTCCTACGTCCTCAAGCCAGGTCACCTGACTGAGACTCTGGAGGCATGGGAGGAGATGGTTCCACGGCGCACAACGCTGTCGCACATTATAACCGTCATGTATGCGCTGGATGGTCCGCCCCGCTTCACGCATATCTGGAGCTACGCGGACCTTGCGCAACGGGCGGCCATTCGCGCAGCGGCCATCCAGAAAGGGGTATGGCCACCGCGTAGTGGCTCGCCGCATACTCTTACGACGACGATGACATCCGAAATCTACCTACCCGCCGCGGTCTCACCCCTACAATGAGCCACGCCGTCAGTCGGCGTATTGCGCCAGCGATGCCTTCGGCCGGTTACGCCGGGGCGCAGTGGATGACCGTACGACCAGGCGACATTCCGACTTCGTAAGCAACGGCCGCAGCGGCTTGCCCGAGAGCGCATGCGCTATTAGGAGCTCCACGGCGCGTTGGCCCATCTCGTAGCTCGGCACCCGGCAAGAGGTGAGCGGTGGCCGGGTGTGCCGGGCCAGTTCAATGTCGTTGTAGCCAACCACGGAAACGTCGCGCGGTACGCTGCGGCCTAACTCGCCCAGCGCATCGGTCGCACCCACAGCCATCATATCGCTCGCGCAGAAAAGTGCCGTGGGCGGCCGACGCTGATGCATCAAATCCATCGTATGCCGGTAGCCACTGCCGGCCGACCAATCGCCGTCTCGCAGGAGCAATGGGTCGCAGCAGATATCGGCCGCGGCTAATGCTTTCCGGTAGCCTTTCTGTCGATCGCGGGATGCGTCCATCCAGGGCTCGCCGCCAATCATGCCTATGCGCCGGTGGCCTTGCTCCAATAGATGTTGCGTCGCTACAAAGCCGCCGGCCACCTCGCCCGGCAGCAAGGTCGGATGCTGCCTCTTGGGCGTGTAGCAATTCAGCAGCACGGTCGGCAACGACCCGAGCCCGGTTGGCGGTGATACCTCACGGGTGAAGCTCCAGGCGTGAATCACGCCAGCGACGGCCGGGTTGCTGCGGATGCTACGAAAGGTGGCGGCTTCCAGCGCGCTGTCACCCCGCGTGACATGGACCTGCACCGTCCACTCCTGCGTCCAGGCTGCATCGCGCGCGCCGTCAATGTTGAGGATCGCATGCGGGCTGATCGACACTTCATCCACGACGTACGCTATTATGTTCCGTTCGGCGCCCTCCGCTGCGCTGCGATGCGGGCGACGTTTCGATAGCCGATACCCGAGTTGTTGCGCTACGTTCCGCACCCGAAGCTTCGTTGCATCGGAAAGGCGGCCACCGGGTGCATGATTCAGCACGAGGGAGACGCAGGATTGCGACACCCCCGCTATGCGAGCAATATCGGTCATCGTAGGGCGTAAGTCGGCGTTTCTACGCGGCAAATCGCTTCTCCAGACGCGGTGGGAAGACCAAGCTCTGCTCCATGGAGCACGCACCGATGGAGAACCGCAACGGGGTGATTGGAGCGCTGTCGCCACGGGCGCCTCCGGCCACCCCAAGCGTGGAGCGCACGATCGCCTGGTTCAATCGGTGTCGCCGTCTGAGCACGGATCGGGAGTGCCTGAACCGAGACGCCCTCGACCTCCTACGCTGGGCGTCCATTAGGCTGATGGCGCGAAGGCTTGCCAGACTGCACCATGATCTTGAACCGACTCTAGGCGGATTGACGAAGCCTTCGGCTGAGCCGGAATTTAAGCCGGACTACGAAAGGCCGCGACCGCGGCGGCGGGCAACCGACTGGCGGTTTCACTCTGCGTTGGCCGCCGGAACTAACCAGCCTGCCCAAGCTGATCCGAGCCACGGCATGAAGCCCAACTGCAACCCGGAGACCGGTGCAACTTAACCATTCTGTATGGGCAGGTGCAGCCCGTGCTCCGCACCCGCAGCAGACAGTGCGGCAATAAGATCCGGCGGCAGTAGCACGCCTGTGCGGCTACGTTCGGCCAGCAAGGCATCCCCACGTTCACCAGGAAGCCGGCCTCCCGTTGCGGCTTTGTAGTGCGCCAGCCAGTGCGACATATCCGCCTGGAATGCCGCCTCGCCGATGGTCGCCGCCGGGTCCACCAGCATCAGGAAGCCACCAAAGATCCCTTCGCCCCAGACCGGCCGTGTGCCGGAGAGGCTTCCGGCGAAACATTGGACCATCATTGCTAGTCCGAGGCCCTTTCCTCCCGCGATGGGCAGCAGCATCCCGGACAGAGCGGCGGCGGGATCGCGCGTTGGTGCGCCCGTGTTGTCTAGCGCCCAGCCCTCAGGAATGGGCGTGCCCGCGGCTTTAGCTTCGATGATCTTGCCGAAAGCGGCCTCGCTTGCCGCCATGTCGAACACGATCGGCCCATGTCCCTCGACAGGTGCCGCAAACGAAAGCGGGTTGTTCCCAATTGCGCGCTGGGACGACCCCGCCGGCGCCATCAAGGGCGGCCCATTCTGCATAAGCAAAGCCACCAGCCCGGCTCCCGCTGCACGGCGGGTGAAGTAGCCGAGTGCACCGAGGTGCCCAACTTCGGCGATTGTGGCAATGGCACAACCCTCCTTTCGTGCGACTTCGATCGCGGCGTCGACAGCCAAGGTGCCAACAATCGCCCCAAAGCCCCGCCCCGCTTGAACCTTGAGCAACGGGCCGGCCACCGCAATCTGCAAATCAGGCATCACAGAGATCACCCTGCGCGCGAGCAAACCCAGATAGTCCGGGAGCTGCCGGACGCCATGCGTGTCAATGCCACGAAGATTGGCGTCGACCAACGCCAGCGCCACGATCTCCGCATGGTCCGGCGGCATGGACCGCGCCCGGAGCAACGCAGCAACCCAATTACGAAGCGCGTCAGCGGCGATCACCGGGGACGTTGGCGCCATCGGCATGTTTCCCAAAGAAGCTTGTGAGTCAGCGAACCAGAGAAAGAGAGACTCCTTGCGCGCTGCGTGGCAAGCTAATATTAGTAGCTTCAACTCGAACGGCACGAAGATGTCGGGTAATCGGCGCATGACCGTGCAACTGGGATGGGGGAGACGCCGATGCATCCAGTCACCCGCCGTCGGCGATGATCTATCAGTTCGAATTTGGACCGGTGCTTGCGTCATGGCCGGAGCTTGCGAATGGAACGCTCACCACACTTGAGCTTTCGACCGCCGCGATGGCGATTGGTCTTTTCATCGCTATCCTCGGTGCAGTGGGGAAGACTGCCGGACCGCCCGCGTTGCGGTGGGGCATAAACAGCTATATCGAAATCGTCCGAAACACCCCGTTTCCGATACAGTTGTTCATAATCTATCTCGGCTTGCCGACGATTGGTGTGCAGCTCTCGTCAAACATCGCCGCGTTGGTCGCGCTAGTGGTCAACGTGAGCGCCTACGCCATCGAGATTCTTCGCGCGGGCATCGAGAGTATCGCAAGAGGGCAAATTGAGGCCGGTCTGTCACTAGGCCTCCGGCGGCTACAAGTGTTCCGGCACATCGTTCTCATGCCAGCCATCCAAGCGGTCTATCCTGCGCTGACCAGCCAATTCATTTTGCTGATGCTGTATTCAAGCGTTTGTTCGACCATAGCGGCAAGCGAACTGACAGGCGCGGCTGGTGATATTCAATCACGCACGTTTCGCAGTTTTGAGGTGTATTTCCTCGTCACGCTCATCTACCTAATCCTGTCGGCCATCCTTTGGGGCGTGTTCGGCATAATAGGGCGCCGGTATTTACGCATCGCGCAACCTCGCTGATACCGCTGTGCAGCAATTCGGATTACCAGACGTCCTCTTCATCGTGTTTGCCGTCCGCTGGACGCTGCTCCTGTCGCTGATCGCTTTCATCGGCGGCGGGATAGGTGGCCTCGCTGTTGCGTTGGCGCGGACTAGCAAATGGCGATTGTTGCGCATTGGCTTCACTGGCTACATAAGGCTGTTCCAAGGCACGCCGCTGTTGATGCAGCTTTTCCTCGCTTTCTTCGTTCCGAGCCTGTTCGGCTACAATCTAAGCGCGATGACCGCGGCGGCGGTCGGTCTCTCGCTGAACGCGAGCGCATTCCTCGGCGACATTTGGCGTGGCTGCATCGAAAACGTTCCCCGCGGCCAGTCGGAGGCAGCGATCGCGCTCGGACTGAAATACGTCCCGAGGCTACTTCGTATCGTTCTGCCGCAAGCCGTGCCGCTCGCCCTTCCGCCCACCGTTGGCTTCCTGGTGCAGATCATCAAGGGAACGTCGCTCGCCTCGATCATCGGGTTCGTCGAACTCACGCAGGCCGGCGAGATCGTCAACAACTCGACCTACCGACCATTCTATGTCTTCGGCGTGGTGGGAGTGGTGTATTTCTTCCTGTGCTGGCCACTCTCACTCTACAGTTCGTATATGGAGCGAAAGCTGGCCGTCGCCCGGCGCTGACGCATACAGGCAACGACTCAGATCAATGAAAGGGAATCGGGATGTTAAGAAACGCGTTCAGAAAAACAAACAAACTCCTCACAATGGCAATGGCTGCCACGCTCTCACTCACGACGGCCGCATTCGCGTTGACGCCGGATGAGATCAAGCAGCATGGCAAGCTTATCGTTGGTGTGCTGACGGACTTTCCGCCTTTCGACGGACTCGACGGCAATCGGCAGCCCGCGGGCTATGACGACGATGTCGCTAAGCTCATGGCCGACGAGCTGGGTGTGAAGCTGGACCTGGTGCCCGTAACTGGCCCAAACCGTATTCCCTATCTGCTGACCAGTCGGATTGATGTGCTGATAGCCTCCCTCGGTTACACCCCACAGCGGGCGGAACAGGTGTGGTTCTCAAACCCCTACAGCACCTTGGGCATTTTAGTCATGGCGCCGAAGGATCTCGACATTCAGGGGCCGCAAGATCTTGCTAAATACACCGTCGGCGTAACGCGCGCAGGCAGTCAGGACACGCTCGTGTCCGCTGTGGCACCGCCGGGCACAAGGATCCTCCGCTATGACGACGACGTCATTTCGATCCAAGCGATGATTGCGCACCAGGTACAAGTATTGGGCGGTAGCACGATCCATCTTGCAGTGCTGAACCGGGAC
This sequence comes from uncultured Acetobacteraceae bacterium, assembly GCA_964242215.1. GTDB lineage: Bacteria > Pseudomonadota > Alphaproteobacteria > Acetobacterales > Acetobacteraceae > LMUY01. The sequence goes on from CAXTCJ010000045.1 coordinate 24,306, forward strand.
CACCCAAACATGCACATTGAACAGAAATTCGTGCTGAACGAACAAGGTAATGGCATCGGGGTGCGCAAGGGAGATATCGCACTGCTGAACTGGACGAATGACTTTATCACCAAGATCGTCGCCAACGGTCAGTTGGACAAGATTCACCAGCGCTGGCTTGATTCTCCTCTTGGCAAGCTGCCAACCCTGCCAAAGCCCTGAGCCGCCCTTGTAGTACCTGCGGCCGGTGGCGAGCTGCAGCAGCCTTTCAGGGTTTGTAGACTGACGTCGATAAACAGGAGTGCCCATAATGACCGCAGCACCCACCACGCAAGTTCCGGGCGTCTATCGACACAAGATTGGCGATATTGTCGTGACGGCGATCAGCGACGGGCATGTGAACGCCGCCTACGAGATGATGCGGGGAATCACGCCTGTTGAAGCGCAGAAGATCCTTCTGGACAGCTTTCGGCCAGCGCCGCCGCGAATCTCCGTCAACTGCTTCGTCATCCATTCCGCCGGCCGGGTTGCCCTTATCGACACAGGTTGCGGAACGACGATGGGCGATCAGCTCGGTCTTTTGCCGGCTAATCTGGCGCTGGCCGGGGTAGCGGCGGGCGACATTGACACGGTTATCCTCACCCATATGCATCCAGACCATTCGAACGGCCTCACCACCAAAGCGGGCGTTGCCGATTTCCCGACTGCCGAGCTCGTCGTGTCGGAAACCGATGTGCGGCACTGGCACGATGATGCCGCCGCAAATGCCGCCAGCCAGCGTCATCGGGAAAGGTTCTTCTTCGGCGCGCGTGAGCAAATCAAGCCTTATTGGGATCGGCGGCGCGATGCAGTGGGCGAGGTATTTCCCGGCGTGTCCGCCCTGGCCCTTCCAGGGCACACACCGGGACACACCGGATACATGATCAGCTCGGGAAGCGAGTCACTGCTGGTCTGGGGCGATATCGTCCATTTGCCAGATGTCCAGGTAGAGCGCCCGGAGGTATTCGTCGATCCTGATAGCGACCCGGCGGCTGCCGTGGCGACACGCCGCCGGGTCTTCGACATGGTGGCCACGGACCGCCTGCTGGTGGCCGGTATGCACATGCACTTCCCAGGCTTCCTCAACCTGGCCAGCACGACGCACCAGGGTTATCGGCTCGTGCCGGAGACGTGGAACCATGTGCTGTAACCGCCAGGGCTCGGCGCGCTAATCCGGCATAAGGCGGATCGGCGCACTGTCGAGAAACGCGAGGACGTTCTCGATACTCTGGCGGTAGAAGGCTTGAAACGTGGCGACTGATCCGTAGCCAAGATGTGGTGTCAGTACCGTGTTTGGGGCAGTCCGTAGCCGGTGACCGGGCGGCAGCGGCTCGCGATCATAGACATCAAGCGCGCCAGAGATCCGGCCTGCATAGAGGGCGTCCACCATTGCCGCCTCATCGATCAGCGGTCCCCGGGACGTGTTGATCAGCAGCGCACCGGGCTTCATCCGTGCGATGTCCGCCGCGCCAATAATGCCTTGGGTCCGTGAGGAGAGAACGAGGTGCAAGCTGATCACGTCGGAGCGTTCTAGCAGGAGTTCCTTGGTGACGTAGCTCACCTTCTGCGCCGCGGCTCGTTCGGCGGTCAGGTTGGGGCTCCAGGCAATGACCTCCATTCCCAACGCAAAGCCGTAGGCCGCCATCTTCTGCCCCAGTCGGCCAAGCCCGACGAGGCCGAGAGTCTTGCCGTACACTTCGTAACCAGGTGCTACGCCGTTCTGGAAGCCGCCTCTGCGAATCGTTGCGTCGGCCTGGGGAATGTTGCGGGCGGATGCAAGCATCAGGGCTAATGCCAGCTCCGGTGTCGCGGTACCGGTGCCACCACCCTCTGTATTGGTCACGGTGATACCCTGGGTCTTCATGAACGCTGTGTCCGAAGAGGCTGCGCGCGGTCCGGTCATGCTGAACATGAGCAACTTCGGGAGGCGCTTGACCAGAGATGCGGGGAAAGCCGTTCGCTCCCGCATCGCCATCACGATTTCGTAGGAGTGCAGCTTCGCCGCTGCGTCATCCTCATCCACAAACGCTTCCTGGATGAATACGATCTCTGCCCGGCCGCGCAGCGTCTCCCAATCGGCACTTTGAGCCGCAATACCCTGCCAGTCGTCAATCACTGCTATCTTTGCCACAGGTTGATCCCTCAATCGCCAGTGTTTCACGGCTCGAAAGCCAAATGCGGCGCTCCGCGATCTATGACTTTGCGCAGGCCTGCACGATGAACATTCCAGCTCTGGATTATACCGTAAAGCATCCTTGTAGAATGGCGAGTGGCCGCGATCGTCGCACCAGAGGATTACCGGACGGTTCACCCGGAGGGCTAAATGTGTAGCCGGTTCTACCAACTGATGCGCGAGTTCGAGCTGCGTCCTTCGCGGACGATGCGGCAGAGCCACGCCGCCGAGCACAAAGCACTCGCGGACGACTCGGGCAAGAAGGTGCCAATCCGGACCCGAGGTGACGGGCAACGTTCGCAGGGCGGAGATCTTCATCGCGGTGCTAGGACCGTTCAGCCTGACCTACGCCAAGGTCACTTGGACGTAGACGTTGCCGGACGGAATCGGCGTGCACGTGGGCATTTTCCGGTTTTGGGCCTTGATGCCCCGGATACTGGTGCCGGACAATCTCAAGAGCGCCATCCGATCCTTGCGCGCGCGCCGGTCGAAGTTTTGGGTGCGGGCCAGTGCGCCGAGGATCAGGCCGGCGGTCGCTCGCACGTCCGCATCGAGTTCAACACGCGGCTCTGCGGGACGATGTCGAACAATGCGGAGTAGTGTTCCCGCACTCTCGCCCAGCCGGTTCCCCTCGGGTCATATCCCGCCATGTCGCGATGCTCGCTCAGCGTGGCGTCTAAGCGTACGGGCTAGCACGGTGCGCTTCGCGGGTGACAGATCCGGCCGAAGCTCGGCCAACGGTGCTTCGATGAAGGAAAATGCGGCGAGTTGACGCTCGGCGTAACCCGGCGTCATCGGGCGGCCCTCTGCCAGGCGATGCTGGAACAGCGCACGCCAACGCGGCACGTTCGCGGCGGCATAGCCGAGATAGGCTTCGGCCAGCCGCACCAAATGCTCCGCCGGCTTTGCGCGTGCGGACCCGGGCGCCAGTGCCTCGGCGATGGCGTCGAGCGTCAGGCCGTTCACCGCGAGCACCAGGGCATCGAGGTCGGCGAACACGCCATAAATCGCCCCCACCGAGCACCCGACCGTCTCCGCCACAGCCCGTGCCTTGAGGCTGCCAAGCCCACCCGCGGCAATGGCCGCTTCCGCTGCGGCCAACAAGCGGTCGTGCAGATCCTGGTGGCGAAGTGCGACACGATCGTTCGAACGCGGTTCGGGCTTGTTTTGGACGCCGCTTATACCTCGATCACCACCTGTCTCGTGAACAACGTTCGTACACAAAATACGCCATGGCCGCAAGCAGTGCTGGGCTATGGTCCCGGCACGTGGAGGGGCGGCGTGCGGTCATATTTTTGCAGCATCCCGCGCAGATGCGGCGCACGTCATTTCGATCGTGCGCATCATGACACGAGCAGCAGCGGAGAGCGGGTGGTGGTCGCGGTAGTAGATGCCGATTTCCCGGCGCAGTAGCGTTGACTGGACTGGTAGGCACCGTAATACCGTGGCTGCCAACTCATGCTCCATCACATGACGCGGCAATACGCCGACGTAGTCACTTTGAGCCACCAACGACTTGATGAATTGCACCGAGGTACAATCAACCTTAGCGGTTGGCGGAACAACCCCAGCCGCCTCGAAGAATTGTTCCAGGACATGCCGCTGCGCGCTCCCAACAATGGAAAACAACCAGGGATATCGCGCAAGCTCCGCGGCAGCAACGGCTTTCACCTGTGCCAAAGGATGAGCCGGCCTTACCACCACGGCCAGCTCGTCCCGCAAGATGATCCGGCGTCGAACACCCAATTCCACCGGCTCGTCCTGGACCAGGCCAACTACAAAGTCGAAGTCGCCGCGACGTAAGGTCGGCAGCAGTTCGAAATTCATCTTCTCGACAATGCGGGCGGCGAATAGCGGGTGCTGCTGCGCCGCCATTGCAACGGCGCGGGCCAGGATGTTCGCCATACTGGGCAAGGCCGCGATGTGCACGGCTCCGCCCTGTTTACCCCGGAGCAGGGCGAGTTCGGCGCGGGCATGTGCCATCTCCGCCTCGACCGCTTTGGCGTGCTCATACAGCGAACGGCCATACATCGTTGCCACCACGCCGGTGCTCGTCCGGTCCAGCAGCAACACGTCCAACTCCTTCTCCAGCAGCCGCAGGCTCTTGGTCAGCGCGGGCTGAGAGAGGCCGAGCTGCGTAGCCGCCTTACTGAGGCTGCCCTGCTCGATCGTCTCAACCAAGTAGCGCAACCGTCTGGAGTCCACCGGGGGCATATCCTTGAGTTATGGCAGCGGCAACGTAGATATGGGACAGAAACGAGGCAAGTCGGCAGTGTTCCTATCAAATCGCCCACGCAGGCGATGCAGGATTGGAAGCGGCCATGAGAAGAAGGTTATGCCTCGCAGGCGGTTTCGCGGCGGCGTCGATGCCATGGGCGGCATTTGCCCAGGCCGACAAGATGCCGATCCGGGTCGCCAACCTCGATATCGGCCCGTTTGCGCCAGTGGCCTACACCGGCAAGCTCGCCGCAAAATATGGTCTGACGATCCAGATCACCGGTTTCCGCCGCGGCCTCGAATCAGCACAAGCCGTCGCCGCGGGCGCTGCCGATGTGGGTGTCGGCGGGGTGGAAGCGGCCGTGGCCGCCATCGCTGCGGGCAGCCCCTCGGTGATCGTCGCCGGGTGCACCACCGGTGGCCTCGGCTGGGCCGCCAAGAAAGGGTCCGGTATCACAACGGCTGCCGATTTGAAGGGCAAGCGCTTCGCCGTCATCCGCGGCCTGCACGAACTGGTCATGCGTGCGGAGTTCGAGAAATTCGGCCTCACCTCGTCCCAGCAACCCGGCGCGGACGTCCAAGTGTTTTACATCAATGCCCCGCCCTCGTTGGGCGTCGCCCTGCGCAACGGCGACGTGGATGCGATGAGCGCGCCGGAACCGTTCCCCAGTCGAGCCGTGCTGGAGGGCTACGCGACGCCGATGCCGCCGCCGTATGACACGGCACTCGGTCATATCCCGCGCGCCTTGTTCATGCGGCAAGAATTCCTCGCCCAGCATCCCGAAATCGCCCAGCGCTTCATCACCGCTTATGTCGAGTCGATGCGCGTGTTCCGCGATCAGCCGAAGGAGGCCGAGGCGTTCGTGCTCGGCGACGCGCTGAAGGGCGAGATGACATCGCAGGACTGGCAGCTCTCGGCCAAGAACCAAGGATGGGACGTGGCGCTCACCCACGAGACCGTGCAGGCGTATATCGACGAATTGCTTAAATTCGACATGCTGCGCAAGCCGCTTGAGGCAGGCAAGATTACCAATTTCGCCATGCTGGACAAGGCCCGGACGGACGCTGCCTGGTGAGCGTGACGCAGAGCAGCAAAGCGGTCGTTCCGCTCGCGATTTCGGGCTCGCGCACTGCCTGGCCGCCCTTGCTGACGCGGCTCGTCACGCCCGTTGCGATTCTGCTGCTGTGGGAGATCGCAGTGCGGGTCGGCTGGATCGAGGCACGGTATTTCCCGGCCCCCAGCGCCTTGGTAGTCGAACTCTGGGTTGACGTCCAATCCGGCAAGATCTTCGTCGATTCCGCGGCGAGCCTGACACGGCTCGGCTCCGGCCTGGTCATCGGTGTGGTGCTGGGGGTGGCGGTCGGCATGGCGATGGCCCTGTCCCCGGTGATCGACCAGATGATCGGCATGCCGATCCAGGTGCTGCGGGCAATCCCACCGATTACCTGGATCGGGTTTTCCATCCTGTGGTTCGGGTTGGGCAATCGCCCGGCAATCTTCCTCATCGTGCTGGGTGTCGTATTCCCCATGCTGCTGAACACTTATGCCGGGGTGAAGCAGGTCGACATGATCTACCTGCGCGCCGCCCGCAATCTCGGCGCCCGCAACCTGATGCTGTTCCGCGAGGTCGTGCTGCCGGCTGCCATGCCGAGCATCATGACCGGGCTGCGCGTTAGCGTCGGTCTCGCCTGGATCCTGATGGTGGTCGGCGAGTTGGTCGCCGTGCCGAGCGGGCTCGGCGACACGCTGATGCGCGCCCAGGATTATTCGCAGACCGACCGCATGCTCGCCTACATGCTGCTGATCGGCTTCTACGGTTTCCTGTCCGATCTGGTCGCCGTAGGCCTGACCCGTTACCTTCTTCGCTGGCAACGGGGCCTGCGCGGATGAGCGCCGCACCCGTGCTGCACGCGCAAGGCTTGTGCAAGGCGTTCCCGGGCGGAAGCGGTGTCGCCGGGGTGCAGGCGCTTGAGGAGGTGGACCTCGTTCAGCACGAGGGCGAGTTCCTTGCCGTGATGGGTCCATCCGGCTGTGGCAAGAGCACGCTGCTGAACATCTTCGCCGGCTTCGATCACGCGGACCGCGGCACTTGCATGGTGCGGGGCAAGCCGGTGCTGGATACCGGGCCGGACCGGGGCATGGTGTTCCAGGAATATGCCCTGTTCCCTTGGATGACGGTGGAGAAGAACGTCCACTTCGCCATGCGAGCCGCAGGCAAATGGTCGAAATCGGCCCCGGCCAAGGCAGACGCGATCCTGGCCCGGCTCGGCCTGGACCAGTTCCGCCACGCCTTCCCCAAAAACCTGTCTGGCGGCATGCGGCAGCGCCTGGCGATCGGCCGCATCCTCGCGATCGATAGCCCGGTGATGCTGATGGACGAGCCGTTCGGTGCGCTCGACGCCCTGACCCGCGGCGTGCTCCAGGCCGATCTGGTCGCCCTGTGGCAGGAGACTCGCAAGACCATCCTGTTCATCACCCACAGCGTCGACGAGGCGATCTTCCTCGCCGAGCGAGTCGTGGTGATGACCCCGCGTCCTGGCCGCATCGTCCTCGACCTGCGGATCGACCTGCCCCGCCCGCGCGACGTCACCACCCCCGAATTCAACAATTACAAACGTGAGATCCTCGACATGATCGATCCTAGCCTGCGCATGGCCGTCACCGCGTCATGACCACCGTCGCGATCGATATCGGCGGCACCTTCACCGACTTGGCCGCCCTCGACCCGGCCACAGGAGAATTGCGCTTCGCCAAAAGTCTGACCACGCCGCCGAATTTCGAGCAGGGAGCGATGGACTGCCTGGCGCAGGCGGGGATCGCCGGCGACACGATCGACGTGCTGCGCCACGGCACCACCGTCGTGATCAACGCACTGCTGGAGCGTAAAGGCGCCCGCACCGCGCTCGTCACAACCGACGGCTTCCGCGACGTCATCGAAATCGGCCGCGGCAACCGGCCGGAATCGTTCAACTTGTTCTTCCATCGCATGCCTTCCCTGGTCCCCCGGGACCGCCGGTTCGAGGTCGCGGAGCGGATGAGCGCCCGGGGCGAGGTGTTGAAACCTCTGGAGGAGGCCTCGCTAGCCATCCTGGTCGAGCAATTGCGCGCCGCCGAGGTAGAGGCCGTCGCCATCTGCCTGCTGCATGCCTGGCGCAACCCCGCCCACGAGCAACAGATCGCCGCCTATCTGCGCGAACACCTCAGCTGCTTCGTATCGGCCTCGCACGAGATTTCGCGCGAGTTCCGCGAATACGAGCGGACGTCGACAGCCGTGCTAAATGCATATGTCGGGCCGAGCACGGCGCAATATCTCCGCCGTTTCAGCAGCACGCTACAGCAAGCCGGGTTCGCGGGCAGCCTGTACTTGATGGGCTCCAACGGGGGCGTGCTGACGCAGGAGGAGACCGAGCACAGCCCCCTGCTCCTGGTCGAATCCGGCCCGGTGGGGGGTGCTGCGGGGGCGGCCGAGATCGGCAACCGCATCGGGCTGAAGCACCTGGTGGCCTTCGACATGGGGGGCACCACGGCCAAGGCGGTGCTGATCGAGGACGGGGAGGCCGTCGTCTCCCAGCTTTACTGGGTGGGCGGCTATGATCGCGGCTACCCGGTACAGGCCGCCGTGCTCGACATCGTGGAGGTCGGCGCCGGCGGCGGCAGCATCGCCGCGGTGAACGAGTTCGGCGCCTTGGGCGTCGGGCCACGCAGCGCCGGTGCGGCGCCTGGACCCGCGTGCTATGGCCGCGGCGGCACCGAACCCACGGTGACCGACGCCAATCTGTGGCTTGGGCGGTTGGATGGCGCGCGTTTCCTCAGCGGCACGATGCCTCTGCGCACGGATTTGGCCGAGCAGGCGCTCGCCGGGCTGGCCGGACAGTTGGACCAGCCGGTCGCGGCGCTCGCCTCCGGGATTCTGCAGATCGCCACCCTTACGATGGCGACCGCGGTGCGCCGGGTCACCATCGAGCGTGGGTTCGACCCGCGCGAGTTCGCCATGGTGGCATTTGGCGGTGCCGGGCCCCTGCATGCGGTCGCAGTCGCGCGGGAGATCGGCATGCGCCGGGTCATCATCCCGCCGATGCCGGGTCATTTTTCCGCCTATGGCATGATGTTCGCCGATTTCCGCTACGACGTCACCGATACTGTCGCCGCCCTGCTGGAGCGGCTGGGCGCGGACGAGGTGGAGCAGCGCTTCACCGCGCTGGAGGCTCAAGGCAAAGCGGCGCAGACCAAGCTCGGCCTCCAGGTCCAGCAGATCCGCACGTCCCGCTATGCCGAGATGCGCTACCAGCGCCAGGAGTACACGTTGAAGGTGAAGCTGCCGGAGCATGCCGTGACGGCGGACGAGATGCGGCAGTTGTTCGAAGAATCCTACGCCCGCCGCTACGGGCACGTCTCCGCCAACATGCCGATCGACGTCGTCATGCTGCGCATCGTGGTGGACGGCCGCACCATCCGCCCGAACAACACGCTACCACCAGTGGTCGGTACAGTGGCGGCACCGGGCGAGCGCCCCGTGTGGTTCGAGGGCACCGGCCGCGCCGCCTGCACCGTGCTGCAACGCCGCGACTTGTCAGCGGGCTTCCGCTTCGCCGGCCCCGCGATGGTGGAGGAGGACGCCTCCACCACCGTCATCCCGCCCGGCGACACGGCCGAGATCGACAATTGGGGCAACATCATCATCGCCCTTGGAGACGCGCCATGACCGCCGCCACCCCCTCGCAGGTCGACCCGGTGACGCTGGAGATCGTGCGCAACCTGCTGATCGCGCTGCTGGACGAGGGCGAGATCAACCTGTCGCGCACCGCATTCAGCCCGATCATCTACGAGGTGAAGGATTACTGCATCGGCCTGCTGGACCGTGAGGGCCGCACCATCGCCCAGAGCCGTGGCGGCATCCCCACCTTCATGGCCGATTTGGGCGAGCCGGTGCGGGACGGCATCGCGATCTACGGGCTGGACGGCATCCACCCCGGCGACGTGCTGCTGATGAACTATGCCGGGATCTGCGGCCAGCATCTGAACAACGTCGTGATCTACATGCCCGTGCATCACGAGGGCGAGTTGATCGGCTTCGCGGCCACGCGTGCCCATTGGACCGACGTGGGCGGCCGGGTCGCCGGGTCGTTCTCCACCGACACGACGGAGATCTTCCAGGAGGGCCTGCAACTGCGCAGCATCAAGGTGCACAAGCGCGGCGTGCCGGACGAGGAACTGCTGCGCATCATCCGGCACAACATCCGTTTCCCGGAGCTGTCCTTCGGCGACATGGCCGCGCAGATCGCCGCTTGCACGCTCAGTGTCCGGCGCTTTGGCGACCTGGCCCGCAAGTATTGTTGGCCAGTGCTGGAGACCTGCATCCACCAAATCTGGGACCAGTCGGAGGCGTTCGTGCGCCGCCAGATCAGCCAGTTGCCGGATGGGCGCTACTCCGCCGCGTCGTACATGGACGATGACGGCGTCGACTTCACCAAGACCCTGCCAGTGGCCGTCACCGTGATCGTCGACGGCGACGAGTTGGAGATCGACTTCACCGGTACCTGCCCACAGACCCGCGGCCCCATGAACAGCGGCCGCAGCGGCGGGATGGCCGCGGCCCGCGTCGCGTTCAAAAGTGCGGTGGTGCCCAACCTGCCCCCCAACGATGGCGTGTTCCGCGCCTTGCGGGTCACGCTGCCGGAGGGCACCATCATCAGCGCTGTCGACAACGCGGCCATGGCGCAGTGGAACATGCCGCTGAAAACCGTGATCGACACCGTGTATTGGGCGATGAGCCAGTGCGCGCCGGAGCGCGTGCCGGCAGCGCACCACTGCTCCCAAGGCATGTATTCGTTCTACGGCAAGGACCAGGAGACCGGGTGGCGCTTCTCCACGCTCGACACCGCCTTGGGCGGCTGGGGCGCGCGGCCGGACGCGGACGGGTTTTCCCCGCTCAAAACCGTGACCCACGGCGATACCCGCAACGTGCCCGTCGAGGTGGAGGAGGCGTTCTACCCTGTGCTAGTCGAGCGCTTCGAGTGGCGTCCGGACAGCGCCGGGCCAGGCAAATTCCGGGGCGGCCTGGGTGTGCGCAAAAACTACACGTTGCGGCAGGAGGCCGAGCTGGTGGTCGCATTCGAACGGTCCAAGCTGCCGCCCTGGGGCCTGTTCGGCGGCGGCCCGGCGCAAGTCGGGCATTGCGAGGTCCGCCAGCCCAGCGAGGCTGAGCCCCGCACGATGTTCAAGGCTACCGCCTTGGCCCTGCAATCCGGCGCCGAGGTCAATTTCGTCTCCGCTGGCGGGGGCGGGCGCTTCCCCGCCTGGCAGCGCCCGCTGGACCGCGTGGTCGACGACGTGCGCCAGGGCTACGTCACCCGCGAGGGGGCGAGGCGCGACTATGGCGTGGCGATCCATGCCGGCTCCTTGATGGTGGACGAGGCGGAAACCGCGTCGTTGCGTGCCCGCATGGAGTCCGCAGCATGAGGCTCGCAAGCTTTACCGTCGCGGGCGAATCCGGCTACGGATTGGTCGTGGACGGTGGGATCGTCTCCGCCAGCCGCCGTCTGCCGCACGCACCGACCCTGCGCACGGCGTTGGCTGCGGGGTTGCTGCCGGAGTTGGCCAAGCTCACTGGAGAAAGTCCGGACCACGCTCTGAGTGATGTCACGTTCGCCATCCCGGTTCCGGACGCGAGCAAAATCATCTGCATCGGCCGCAACTACAAAGGCCATTTGGCCGAGTCGGGCGCGAAGTTGCCGGAAAAACCGAGCGTCTTCATCCGCACGATGGAATCCTTCGTCCCGCACGGCGGCAGCATGGTACGCCCCCGCGCATCCTACGATTACGACTACGAGGGTGAGTTGGCCCTGGTCATCGGCAAGACCGCCCGGCACGTCACACGAGAGGGCGCACTCGCCCATATCGCCGGCTATACCTGCATGAACGAGGCTTGCCTGCGCGACTTCCAATTCGGGCACTCGCTGACGGTTGGTAAGAACTTCTACCATTCCGGCAGCATCGGGCCGTGGATCGAGACGGCGGACACCATTCCAGACCCCACCCGTTTGATGCTGCGCACCCGGCTGAACGGGGACGAGGTGCAGCACACTCAGACTGACGACCTGATCTTCGACATCCCGGAGATCATCCGCTACCTCTCTGTGCTGCTGCCGCTGAACCCCGGCGACATTATTGCCACGGGCACGCCGGAGGGCGTGGGTTTCGTGCGTCAGCCGCCGCTTTGGCTGAAGCCTGGCGACCGGGTCGAGGTCGATATCTCTGGCATTGGCGTGCTGTCCAACGCCGTTGTCGATGAGGACTAAGGCCATGCCGGAAGTCTACGTCCATATGGTCGAGGGCCGCACCAAGGACCAGAAGCGCGGCCTGATCCAGGACATCACGGCTGCTGTCGTGCAGCATTTGAAGGTAGAGCCCCAGACGGTGATGGTGCATATCGTCGAATCCTCCCGCGACAACAAGGCCAAGGGCGGCGTGCTGTTCAGCGAGCGCGGCTAAAGAGCGACAAGATCAAATTGGCTGGTTTTGTCGGCCATCGCGCCTTTCCGGCCAAGTAGGTTGATGGGCGGGAGATCGCTCAGGCGGTTTGCATAATGCCGAGCGCAATGCGGGCGGCTTTGGTGAATCGAAGGCGACGAGTGACGGCGGAACGGGCTGCTTGTGGCCACGGCGGCAACGAAGAAGATGGCGGAGTTCGCCGTGCTCTCTGCAGAAGCGACTGGCGGCCTCTTCGGATTTGAAGCCCCGCATACATCGGATCCGCCCCTTGATGCCGCGGTGATCCTGCTCGAGCCGATTGTTCAGGTAAGCGCTCGTCCTGTGCCGAACCGTCCGTCCGAGCGTGGTGCAGATTGCGACTGTGTTGCACGGGTGAGAACGTGGCCGCAGCCGGGCCTTCTCGCCTTACT
>CAXTCJ010000046.1:0-35829 GCA_964242215.1 uncultured Acetobacteraceae bacterium
ATCTCCGACGCGTCGTAGCCGCGCTTGCTCAGTTCGATGGTGAGATTGGCGCTCTCGGCGGCATCGCGCCAGCCCACTAGGGTCCCGCCACCGTCGAAGTCGGAGCTGATGCCGACGTGCTCGATACCGCAGCGGCGCACCGCGTAGTCTAGATGGTCCATGTAGTCGGCCACCGTCACGGCGTCGGCCCGGCCCTGCGGCTTGACGAACGAGGCCACGGCGGTGATCTGAACGAGCCCCCCGGTGTCCTTCAGTACGTCAAGCTGCTCGTCATCCAGGTTGCGGGGCACCGGGCAGAGCGCGTGCATGCAGGAATGGGTAGCGACCACAGGCGTGCGGGACAGCCCCGCCGCTTGCAGCATCGACTGTTTCGAGACGTGGCTCACGTCCACCAGCATGCCCAGCCGGTTCATCTCGCCGATCGCCTCCCGCCCGAGCGCACTCAGCCCGCCATGCAGGGTGGGAGCGTCGCCCAAGTCGGTGCGGGGATTGCTGCTGTCAGCCAGGGCGTTATGGCCGTTATGGGTGAGCGTCATGTAGCGCGCGCCCAAGGCCCGGAACTGCTGGAGCACGCCGACGTCCTCGCCGAGCGAATGGCCGTTCTCCACGACGGGGATGATGGCGACGCCAGGCTGCGCTGCCGCCTGCCGGATTTCGGCGGTGGTCGTGGCGAGGGTTCCACGCAGCCCGTTGCGCTCGGCCGCCATTCCGCGGATCGCCGCCAGCATGGCGAGAGCCCTTTCGCGCGCCGAGGTCCAGCCCTCCGGCGTGCGGGGGCCTTGGGGCACATAGGCGGCGAAACAGCCGGCCCGCAGCCCGCCCCGGGTCATTTTGCCGATGTCGACCCGGCGTTTCGTGGGGGTGAACGGGTCGGGCGTGTCCGGCCAGGGGATGTCGATATGACTATCGAGGGTCAGAAGCTGCGCGTGCAGGGCGAGCGGGTCGGTTTGATCAGGTTGCATCCGTCTTTGCGGCCGGAACCGGCCAGACTCCACAGGTTCGGACCGATCCTGCGCCGCTCCGCGCCATTCGCCTAGGGCCGGGACGTGACGCGGCCGCCGGGCCGGGCTAGATTGCGGCGGCGTCTCCGTAGCTCAGCAGGATAGAGCACAGGATTCCTAATCCTGGGGCCGTGGGTTCGAATCCCGCCGGGGACATCACCGTTTTGGCAAATTCGGCGCCGGAAACAGCCTGAGCCGCATCCTGCACTCGGCCGCCGCGCCGCCTGACGGTGACGCCTTGAAGCCGCCGCCTGACCTCGTGCGCGGCTTAGCTCGAGACCCAAGTCGAGTGACCCCGCGGCAGGCTCCTTCGCAACGGTGGCGTCGGACGGGTTCAAGCCGCCTCTGCCTGCGATCGTTGGAGCGTTCGTGTATACGGCTGCGGCTTTCGCGGATCGTCCGCCGCAGCCACGCGTGTGAGCGCCGCAAGCAACGTATCGAGCGTGAACGGCTTGGCCAAATGGTCGTTCATCCCGGCTATCCGACATTCCTCGATCTGCTCGGTGAATACCTGTGCCGTCACGGCGAGAATCGGCACCTGCGAACGAGCCCCACCGGAGGCACGGATCTGCCGGGACGCCTCCAAACCGTCCATCTCTGGCATACGCACATCCATCAGCACCGCATCATAATCAAGCGCCGCAGCCGCGACGACCGCCTCTGCACCGCTGCCGACGCAGACGACCTCGTGCCCGGCGGAGCGAATGAAAGCCGCGGCAATCTCCCGGTTCATCTCGACATCGTCGACGACCAACACGCGCATCGCTGGTGTCTGCTGCGGCCCCAATTCCTGCATTTCGGCCTCTGCCGGGTCGTCGGCGAGCAGCGCGTCCGATGGATCGCCGGCAAGCGGCAGTTCCAGCCAGAATACACTACCGCCACCTGGGTTCGGTTCGTAGTCAAGACAGCCTTGCATCTGCCCGGCGAGCTTTATCGACAAGGATAGCCCGAGACCGGCACCCTCGGCTGAACGGGTGGCCGCGGTTTCGAGCCGTTCGAACTCTCGGAACAGACGGTGGCGCTGCTCGGGAGGAACGCCCGGCCCGGTGTCCCTCACTTCGAAGCGAATGCCGGTGCGATCCTCTGAAAGTTGCAGGCGAAGTTGCACGAGGCCGGCTCCGGTGAATTTCACGGCGTTGCCGAGAAGGTTCAGCAGCACCTGGCGCAGCCGCTTCGGATCCGCGGTGATATGGTGCGGCACTTCGGGATCGATGTGCAGACTCAGGGCCAGCCGCTTCGCCTCCGCCAGCGGACGGACCAGTTCGACGCACGCACGCGAAATCGTACCCAGGCTCAATCTGGCGCTTTGCATCTCGGCCCGTTCGGTTTCGATCTCCGACAGGTCGAGCACGCAATGGATCAACTCCAGCAGGTGTGTGCCGGCAACCTGCATCGCGTCCAAGCGCGCCAGTTGTGCCGCGGTCAGCCCGCCCTCCATCTGCAGCAGCCGAGCGTAGCCGAGGATGCCGTTCAGCGGCGTGCGCAGTTCGTGGCTCATTCCGGCCAGGAAGCGGGACTTCGCACGGTTCGCCTGGTCCGCAGCCTTCCGCGCCTGAGCGTAATCCTTGGCAAGGCGCTCCAGCTCCACATTGGAGGCACAAAGCTCGGCCTCCCGCTGGTCCCGTTCGGTTTCCAGATTACGGCGCGCTGAAATGTCGCGTATGACCGAGATATATCCGTCCGGCGCCTGTGTGTCCGGATGGCGCAGCGAGCGGGTGCTAGCCTCCAGATAAGTCTCGCCGTGACTGGGATGCAGCGTGCGGAAGACAATACATTCCTCGGTAATCGGTCCCGGCTGCAGCAGGCGGGCCTGTAACGCCGATACGGCGGGCTGGTCGTCTGGGTGGATTTTCAACAGAGCGCTGTTCCCAACCAGGGCCTCCGGCTTCACGCCAAAGACCCGCAGCGCCGCCGCCGAGGCATATTTTCGTTTTCCGTCAGGTCCGACCCATGAAATCATTTCGCTTACATTTTCTGCGATCAGCCGAAACCCTTCCTCTGCCGCCTGGCGATCGCGCATTTGCATGGCCAGTCGCGTGCCAAGGAGCAAGATGGCGCCGATCATGAAACAGATCATGACAAGGTGAACCGTCGCGTTGGCCAACCAGGTTCGGAGAATATTGTCGACCGAGACCGACGTGACGACGATCAGGGGATAGCGGCCGCTTCGATGAAAGCCGCTGTATCGCTTCGTGCCATCCACCACGGAGATTGTCTCGTTACGTCCGCCCGAGCGGTCCATCATCTCGGTGAACATCATCTCCTTCGACATATTCAAGCCGACCGACCTCGCATCCCAGGGGAGCCTGGCAAGCAGAGAACCGGAGGGCGTGAGCAGCGTGATCAGGCTATTCGGGCCAAGATCAAGCTCCGCATAGTGGTTCACGAAATCGGACACCGGGATGCTGGCGGTCACGACACCGCCGAAGCCGCCGGTCGTGGTCTTGAACCGGCGCGACACGGTGATGACCCACTGCCCGGAGGCGCGGCCCATCACCGGACCGTCGAGGAACGGGCCGGGACCCGCATTGTCGCGGGCATGACGGAAGTATTCGCGGTCAGCGAGATTTTCACCGCGCGACGGCAGCGAGGTAGCCAACCAGTTTCCGTCCGCATTCAGAATGACGACGTTGCTCACCCGGCTCATCGCAGCCACACTCGCCGGCAGCGTTGCATTGAGCGACGCCATCATTTCAGGCGCGGTCCCACCTTTTTCCAAACGCGAAACCGTACTGAGTACCACGGTGTCGGCCATTTCCACGGCCGCCTCCGCGTCGCGTGCAAGGGAATTTGCCAGGTTGGTGAGCGACGTCTGAGTGTCGCGGATTTGCTGCTCCCGAGCTATCAGCTCCCGCCAACAACCGATCCAGAGTAGCAACAGCAAGCAGGTCAGCGACAGTGCGAAGCTTACGCCGAATGGAAGCGCCCTCAACCGGGAGGGCATCATTGGCGGCCGCCGGGGCAGCAACTCGGCCGCGGCCACCGTGAGAGCCGGATGTCGGTATACAGCAACCAGGCTCTCCTCTTGGATGGTCGTTCCGCGGTGATCGGCGGGTGCAATCGAGGTCTGCGAGAATAGTCAGCACGATGTCATGCCAGCAGATGATGAATATTTTGGTTATACGCCGGGTGCGAATTGCTGAACTCGCTTGGGGCAATGCCTTTGAGAAAGGATGTCGGCGCCTGAAGGGGCCGCTCGAGCAAGGCTGCGGGCGCCGAAAGACTGATGGCGTTGCTCCTCCCACCCGAGGGTCGCCAAGATGCTGCAGCCCAGTGGCTATCGGCCCCCCTCAATTGCACCCTAGCGGACGCTCGGTAGAACTCGGCATAACAACGTAGGAGCAGTGCTGCGGGGCGTGTACAATGTTAAACCTGGCGCGGGAGGATCTCGCCGGTTCTTCTAAGGCGGGGTATAGAATGTTCGACTTGGAGTGGCGGTTTGGCTTTGGAACGACACGGCCCCGGTGTCCAACGTCCAGCCTGGGCCCGCGCACGGCGGTCATCCGCAGCAAGTTCGCGTTCCCATACAAGGACGCGCAGGGTGCCCGTGCGCCCTCCGCCAGGTGAGAAGACCTAAGTCGGGCCGACGCCAGTTCGCGGCCCTGCCGCTCCGAATGAGTGATGCGGGGGATGTCGAAGTGATGTTGATCACCTCACGGGAGACGCGGAGATGGGTCATTCCCAAGGGCTGGCCGATGAAGGGCCGAACGCCCGGGCAGGCCGCCATGGTGGAGGCCTATGAAGAGGCCGGGCTGGAAGGCGATATCGTTCGCGCCGCAAAACTGGGTAGCTACAGCTACCTCAAACGCCAGCCCGACGGCGAGAATCGAGAGATCAAGGTCGATGTGTTCCCCATGCTGGTCCACCGGCAGTTGGAAACCTGGCCGGAATTTGCCGAGCGCGACACGCGTTGGTTCGCCGTCGTAGAGGCGGCCGGCCTAGTGACAGAGCCGCGTTTGGCCAGGATCATCGCCAAGGTCCCAGCACTCGTTCGTCGGGGCAAGCTGGAAATGGGCACTGATGAGGTCAACGGCTCACGCCCTGGCGACGATTAGCCGCCCGGCGTCGCGAACCTGCCTGGTCCGCCGGTACTCGAGGGCAAGCCCGGCGGCGACCATGATGGAAAGGCCGGTGACGTCCACGAGGGCCTGGATCCACAGGGCCTCGCCGAAAGTGCGAAACACGAGCCGGCCAAAAATTGCCAGGGTGCAGCCGAGGGCGAAGATGACCAGCGAGTGCCGGCCACACGCGTTTGCACCGCGCAGCGCCCAGCTTTGGGCTACCCGACGCATTCTGTCCGAAGTCAGCATCAGGTAAGTCAGGGCAAGAATGTCGATGATCCGCGGCCAAGCCAGCGTGCTCTTGTCCGGATTGGCGATGTGGAGCGGCATGAGCGCCGGTAACCCCCAGTCCGACCATGGGGCAGAGATGACGAAAGCGACACCGAGGTAGGCAATCGCCGCGGCTTGCAGAGCCCTGTAGCGCGGGAGCGAGCCAGCGTGGCGCTGGGTCATGAGGGCGAGCATCCCACCCAGCAGGAATAGGAACTGCCAGGCGAACGGATTGAAGTACCAACCTTTTGAATCGTCCAACACATTCGGCAGGTCGATCGCTGGATGAACCTGTACGGCCAGCCAAACGCAAAAGGACAGTGCCAAGGTCGCAAAGGGGCTGCGCCGAACGCCGAGCCAGATGAGCGGGAAGATCGTCAAGAGAACGATATAGAGCGGCAGGATGTCGAGATACGTCGGCAGCGCTTGCAGGGTCATTGCCTGGACCAGGCCATTCACCGGGCTGTGGAGGATCGGCGCTACCGCCCTCGGCGTCACGCCATAGACGTGGGACCAAATCCGCACGATCGCGAGCGTTGCCAGCAACAGGCCGACATGCACCCCGTAGATCATCCCGACGCGCTTGCCGACCCGGCGCAATCCGGTCGCTGGGTCCCGATCCAAGCTTCGGCCATAGGCCAACATGGAGGCAAAGCCAGCAAGCAACACGAACACGTCGCCGGCGTCGGAAAACCCGAACTGGTGGAGGGTGAACAGGCTCGCCTTGTTGTCGGGTATGTGGTCGAGGAAGATCATGAGTAGGGCGAGGCCACGCATGACGTCCACCCGGACGTCCCTATGCGACTCCACCCGGACGTCCCTGTGCGATTCCACCCGGACTTCCCTGGCCGATCCCGCACTGGGTTGGGACGCTGGCCCGGCCACCAGATCCGGCCGAGCTTTCGCTTCGACCATTGCATCGGTCATTCGAGCTGCTCCAGTGAACGCGTAGCTAGAATACCGTAGAGGATGCAGCGGTTGCGTAACTCATTGTAAACGCACCAACGATTGATAGGCGACGCCCCCTGAAGCGGAGAGCGGATTGTGGCGCGCGGGTTCAGCCGGCTTTGGCCCGCGCTTTCGACGCGGCGCCGGGTGCGGTGTTCATCCAGCGGGTGTGATGCCGGGCGCCTTCCGGTAGCCGCAGCATCGTGTCGGTCAGCGTCTCGACACCCGCCGTGAGCATCCGCGCAAGGTCCGGAGTCCGCTCGGGCAGCAGCCGTTCCGGAATGCCGGCCAGCGTCAGTGCCCCGAGTGGCCGGCCCGGCCGGCTGGTGATCACGACGGACATCCCCATGATCCGGTCGGCCGCGTCCTCTGCTGCGAGCGCGTAGCCGCGGGTTCGGCATTCCTCCACGGCACGGCGGATCGCGTCCGGATCCTGATTGGGCACCTCCGCAAGGCGAGCCGCGGCGCGCTTGAGCACGGCTTCCACCTCGTAGGCCTGCATGCCCGCCAGGATCGCGATCCCGGCGCTGCCGGCACCCAGCGGACGGTGCGACCCGATATCCATCGGCAGCACTTTGACCGGAAAATCCCCTGTCTCGACGTCCACGCAGAACAGGCTCTGCCCCGAGCGGACGCAGAACATCGCCGTGTCGCCGCTCTCCACCGCCAGCCGGTGCAGAACGCTCCGGGCCACGGCGCCGAGATCGATCTGATTCGACGCGGTGGCCGCGAGGGCAAAGAACTCCAGCCCGAGCCGGTAACGCTTGGTCGCCGAATCCTGATCCAGGAAGCCGCGGTTGGCGAGGCTGACGAGCAGCCGATAGGTGGTGGCGCGGTCCAGCCCGCTCGCGGCCGCCAGTTCCGTCAGGCGCAGGCCATGGCCCGAGCCGACTGCGACCAACTGAACGAGCGACAGCGCGCGATCAACCGTCTGTGACCCGACGGCTTGCCGGGGTTCTTGATCTGCCTTGCCGCGACCCATTGGATCCGTATTCCTGCCCATCCCACCAGATCTACCAGATCCTTCAGACCCTCGCGATACGGCTTCTACCCGATTGCTCCTGCGGTCAATCGAGCAGGTCGCGGACCGGCCCGGCGGTTTGCGTGTCCCAGTATCCCGTGTGATGGCCCATGAGGTCGATCGGCTCCGCCAGTCAGGGCGGGTCGGCCGTAGGCGACGTTTACGCTCCCTGCTGGATCAGGGTACCGGTCAATCCAGCGTGAGGTCCAGCCGGTCGCGCAGCCAGTCGCCGGCGATGCCGATGCACAGGGTGGTCAGCACGATCGTCACGCCCGGTGCCAGCAGGATCCAGGGCGCACGCTGCAAGTACTCGCGGGCATACCCCACCATGTTGCCGAGCGAGGTGAGCGGCGGCTGCACCCCCAAGCCCAGGAACGACAACCCGCTCTCGAGCAGGATGATCTCGGGAAAGGATAGCGTCGACGACACGATCAGGGTGGAGGCGACGTTGGGCAGCACATGCAGGCCGTAGACGCGCAGCGGCCGCGCACCCAGTTGGCGGATGCTGGCGGCATAGCCCTGCCCGCTTGCCGAGATGGCCAGGCCGCGGGCGATGCGGGCGTGCCGCTCCCACCCGTATAGTCCCATCAGGCACACGAACAGCCATAGCGCGTTGCCGAAGAAGGCGAGCACGGCCAGCGCCATGATCAGGAACGGCAGCGCCGCCTGGAAGTCGATCAGCACCAACACCGCCTGCTCTACCCAGCCGCGGAAATGCGCGGCCAGGAAGCCGAGCGTGGTGCCGAAGATGGTACCGATGGCGGTGGCGCCGAACGCGATCAGCACCGAGACCCGGATGGACACGATCAGCCGGGACAACACGTCCCGCCCGAGTTCATCGGTGCCCAAGGCGTGCAGCCAGCTCCCGCCGAACCCGATGGGCGGGGACAGGCGGTTGTGCAGGTCCAGCGCCGTGATGCTAAACGGACGCAATTGGTTCGCGAACAGCGCCGTCCCCAGCATCAGCACCAGCCACGTGACGGCCAGCATGACCGCCCACGGGGCGCGGCGGCGGGCGGCGGCGCCCAGGACGGTGGCCGACATCAGGCGGCCTTCACGACGGAGCGCAGCCGCGGGTCCAACACGCCATACAGCAGATCGACGGCCAGGTTGGCGCAGACCATGGTGGTCGCGACCAGCAGCAGAATGCACTGCACCACGCCGAGGTCGCGGTTGGACACGGCGACGACCAGCAACCGGCCGACGCCGGGCCAGCTGAACACGCTCTCCACCACGACGGCCCCCGCCATCAGGCTGCCGACCATGAAGCCCACCACCGTCACCGTCGGGATGGCGGCGTTCGGCAACGCGTGGCGCCGCACCACCGCGCCCCACGGCACGCCGCGCGCGCTGGCAGTGCGGATATAGGGCTGGCCTAACACCTCCAGCATCGCCGATCGGGTGAAGCGTGCCAGGACCGCCGCCCCGCCCAGGCCCAGGGTGATGACCGGCAGGATGGCGCTGCGCAACCCGTCCTGCCCACCGGATGGCAACCAGCGGAGTTGCACGGCGAACACCAGCACCAACACCAGCCCGAGTACGAAGGACGGGACCGTGAACCCGGCGGTGGCGGCGGCCATCACGGCGCGGTCGATGGCGGTGTTGCGGTGCAAGGCGGCGTAGACCCCGGCGGGGATACCGATGCCGATCTTCAGCAGCAGCGCCGGGATCGTCAGCGCGAGGGTGGCGGGGATGCGTTCCAGCACCAGTTGCAGCGCCGGACGTCCGTCCCGCATCGACTGACCCAGGTCACCATGTGCCACCGCGCCGAAATAGCGCAAATACTGCACCCAAACCGGTTGGTCCAACCCCCACGAGTGGCGGAACGCGGCAATGGCCTCGGGCGGTGCGTCGGGGGACAGGATAAGCAGCGCCGGGTCGCCGGACAGGCGCAGCACGAAGAAGGCGAAGGTGATGACCAGTAGCACCGTCAGCGCCGCGCGCCCCAGCCGGATCAGCACGAAGCGCGCCATGTCAGGCCATGCCGCGGGCGGACAGATCGACGTAGAACGAGGCGGTACCCGGCCAGGGCAGCGACTTGCGGATACCGGTGAAATTCGCGTTCTGGTGCAGCACGATGTAGGCCGGGTCCTCCCGCTCGCAGATCTGCAGCATGCGGGCGAACATGCCACGGCGGGCGGTCAGGTCGGTGCTCGCCTCCATCTGGCGGCACAAACCGTTCATCTCGGCATTGCTCCATTCGCCGACACCTTGCTGCGCCCCGTTAGGCCCCTCCTGATTGACGATGGAGGACACCGGGTCATCGAAGGTGGCGCTGTTGGACCAGTCGCGCAGGCCACGCTGGGGGGACTTCGCCAAGACGCCGTCCCAGTTCTCGTGCACGCTGATCTGCACGTTCAGCCCGACTTCGGCCCATAGTGCGGTCAGCACCTGGGCGGTCGCGGTCTCCGCCACGTAGTAGTCGTTGCGAATTCGGTATGGGATCGGATCACCCTTGTAGCCGGCCGCGTTCAGTAGCGCGCGAGCGGCGGCCGGGTCGGTGGGCGGGACGGTCCAGTCCGGCACCAGCATCGGACCGTAGAACGGGAATTGCAGGCCCGGCGGCACCGCGGTCCGCCCGGACCAGAGCGAGTCCACGATCGCCCGCCCATCCACCGCGTGCGCCATCGCCAAGCGCACGCGCGGGTCGGCCAATGCGGGGTGGTGGGCGTCGAAATTCACGATGCGGTGGTTCGGCACCGGGCCGCCGCGGACCAGGTGGCGGCCGGTCGCCTCGATCCCCGCGATCTGGTCCGGCAACACGTCGCACGCCATGTCGTACTCGCCGGACAGCAGGCCGTTCACCCGGGCGGCGGCCTCGCCGATCTCGAGGAACCGGAGGGAGCGAAACGGCGGCCGCCCGCCCCAGTAATCGTCATGCGCATCAAGCGTCAGCGACACGTCGGGGCGGAATTCTCGTAACTTGTATGGCCCCGTGCCACCCGGCGCCCGGGCATAGTCGGTCCAGGGTGTGCGGAAGCTGCGCGGGTTCACGATCTCGCTACCACCGGCGGACAGGCGGCCCTCCATCGTCACGTCGGCGGTCGCGTTGACGAAGCGCACGGTGAGTGGCCCGGTCGCCTCCACCCGCTGCAGCGCCGGCCAGTGGCGGCGGGCGACGGCGGGGATGTCCGGGGGCAGAGCGGAGCCGAACATGCGCTCGGGGCCGAAATTCCAGGCGACGTCCTCGGCCGTCAGCATGCCGCCGTCATGATACCGCACGCCGGGCCGCAGGGTGAGTTCGACGGTGCGGTCGTCGATCCGGCGCCAGGCCGTGGCGAGGCCCGGGGTGCGTTCCAGCCAATGCTGCTGGTTGCGCGCGATCGGTGTCTCGAGCAGGGCGGCCAGATAGTGCTCGCTGGCATTGGACGACTGTTCGCGCAGCGGTTCCAACGTGCCGGTGTTGGCGATCTTCTGCACCGCGATCGTCAACGCCGGGCGCGTGTCGGCCTGGGCGATGGCGATCCGTGGCAAGGCGGCGGATGCCGCGGCACCGATCAGCGCACGGCGGCCAAACCCTCTCATCGCGCGGTCATCCTGAGGCAGGTCCTAACGCCATGTCTCTCGCCCGCATCGGTGGCACGGGCCGCTCCGCCTCGTCCTGTGCCACGTGGCAGGCGACCAGGCGGCCGTCCCCTGCCCGCCGCTTCAGCTCCGGCACCTCGGCCCGGCAGCGCGCAACGGCCAACGGGCAGCGGGGATGGAACGCGCAACCGGCGGGCCGATCGGCTGGATTCGGCGGGTCGCCCTGCAGCACGATACGCGGACCGCCCCGGCCCGGGATCGCCGCCACCAGGGCGCGGCTGTAGGGGTGGGCCGACTCGGTGAATACGTGGTCCGGATCGCCCCGCTCGATGACAGAGCCGAGATACATCACGGCCACCTCGTGGCTGACCTGCCGAACGACGCGCAGATCGTGGCTGATGAACACCATCGCGATGCGCCGCGCCGCCTGCAACTCCCCCAGCAGGTTCACGATCTGCGCCTGGATCGACACGTCCAGCGCCGAGACCGGCTCGTCGCACACCAGCAGGTCGGGGGCAGTGGCCAAGGCACGGGCCAGCACCACGCGCTGGCGCTGCCCGCCGGAAAGGGCGTGCGGGTAGCGGGCCGCCTGGTCCGGCCGCAAACCCACGTCGGCCAGTAACGCGGCGAGCCGATCCGCACGGTCCTTCGCATCGCCGATGCCGTGGATGGCCAGCGGCTCGGCGATCTGCCGGCCCACCGGAATCCGACGGTCCAACGCGCCCAACGGGTCCTGCGGCACCAGTTGCATGCGCCGCCGCAGCGCCCGCCAGGCGGCCGAGTCGGGCGGCGGCATCGGCGCGCCGTCGAACTCCACGCGGCCGCCATCCGGACGCTCGAACCCCAGAGCAAGCCGCCCCGTGGTGGATTTGCCGCACCCGGACTCGCCGACGACGCCCAGGGTGCGCCCGGCCGCGACCGACAGGCTGACCCCCGCCACCGCCCGGACGGCAGCGTTGCGGCCGAACCAGCCCTGCCGCATGCCGTAGGTGCGCGACACGTCCTGCAGAGAGAGCAGCGTCACGCCGCGTCTGCCCTGATGCACGCGGCGCGGCGGTTCGGCGCCACGGCTTCCAACGCCGGCACCCCGGCGTCGCATGGGTCGATCCGGCGCTCACAACGCGGCGCGAACGCGCAACCCGGCGGCATCGCCCAAGGCTCCGGCACGCGGCCGGGAATGGCCTGCAAGGGGCGCCGCGGCCCGGCGATCGGGGGCAGCGCGCCGAGCAAGCCGGCGGCGTAGGGATGTGCCGGCCGATCAAACAGCACCCGGGCTGGCGCCTCCTCCACGATGCGGCCGGCATACATCACGCAGACCCGATCGCACATGTCGGCGACGACGCCCAGATCGTGGCTGATCAGCACCAGCGCCATGCCCGTCTCGTCCCGCAGGCGGGCGAGCAGGTCGAGGATCTGGGCCTGGATGGTCACGTCCAGCGCCGTGGTCGGCTCGTCGGCAATCAGCAATTCGGGGCGACCGGCCAGCGCGGCGGCGATCATCACGCGCTGGTTCTGGCCGCCGGACATCTCGTGCGGATAGGCGGACATGCGGGCACGGGCGCCGGGTATGCCGACCTGGTCCAGCAACCGCAACGCCTCGGCCTTTGCCGCACTCCCGGACAGGCCGCGATGCAGCGACACCGCCTCCGCCACCTGGCGGCCGACGCGGTGCACCGGGTTCAGCGCGCTGGCCGGGTCCTGGAAGATCATCGCCACCCGGCCGCCGCGCACGCGGTCGAGCACCGCGGGGCGGGCCCCGAGCAACTCGGTGCCGTCGATGGTGACGCTGCCCCCCACCGTGGCCGACGCGGGCAGCAGGCCGAGGGCCGCCAGCCAAGTAACGGACTTACCGCAGCCCGATTCGCCCACCAGCCCGAGGCTCTCGCCGGGTCGGACGGCGAGGTCGATGCCGTGCAGGGCCACGGTGCCACGGAAGGCAACCGTCAGATCGCGGATGGCGACGAGCGGGGCTAGCCCCAATTCTTGGCCCGGAAGTCCATCGCGAATGACGGGGCTGACTTCCACTTGGTCGCCTTTTGCTTGCCGGTGAAGGTCGCGTTCTGGTGTAGCACGGTATAGGCCGGGTCCTCGCGCTCGCATATCTGCAACATGCGGGCGAAGATGGCGTGGCGGCGCGGGCGATCCGTGCTGGTCTCCATCTCGTAGGACAGCGTGTTCATCTCGGGATTGGTCCACTCGCCGTATTGCTGCTGCTCGCCATTGGGGCCGTGCTGGCTGACGATGGACGACACCGGGTCGTTGAACGAAGCACTGTTGGACCAGTCATGGATGCCGCGGGAGGTGCCGCGTTCGTAGATCTGGGTCCAATTCTCCTTCATCCCGATTTCGACGTTCAAACCGACCTGCTGCCAGCCCTCCACCAGTACCTGCGCGTTGGCGACCTGGTTGGTGTAGTAGTTGTTCAGCAAGCGGTAGGGGATCGGGTCGCCCTTGTAGCTGGTCTGCTTCAGCAGTTCGCGTGCCTTCGCCGGGTCGTATTCCGGCACGGTCCAGCCCTGCACGAACATCTGGTCGTAGAACGGCCATTGCAGCCCGGCAGGCACGATCGTGCGGCCGTCCCAAAGGCTATCCACGATGGATTTTCGGTCGATCGCATAGGCCATCGCCAGCCGCACTTTCGGGTCGGCCAACGCGGGGAGGTGCATGTCGAACGCGGTGATGCGGATGTTGGGTATGGTGCCGCCTTGCACTTCGTACCCGGGATGGCTCTCGACGGCGGCGATCTGGTCGGGCGGCAGGTCGCAGGCAAACTGGTATTGCCCGGTCAGCAGGCCGTTGATGCGCGCGCTGGTCTCCGGCACCTCCACCAGGCGAATGGTTTTCAGCGGCGGGCGGCCACCCCAGTAAGCGTCATGAGCCTCCAGCGTCAGCGACACATCCGGGCGGAATTCGCCCACCTTGTACGGCCCGGTGCCGACGGGGGCCCGCGCATAGTCCAGCCACGAGGCCGCTTCCTCGTACGCCCGGGCGCTGACTACGCCGCTGGCGGTGGTGGACAGCCGACCCTCCATCGTCACGTCCGGCGTCGCGTTGACGAAGCGCACGGTGTACTTGTCGACCACGTCGATACGGTCCAGCGCCGGCCAAAAGCGGCGGCCCACCGGGGGGATCTCGGCCGGCAAGTCCTTGGTGCGCCGCGTGGTGACGATGGAACCGGTCAGCGGCAGCGTCTTGCCTTGCGATGTCGGGTGCGTGTCGCCGAACATGCGGCTGGGACCGAAGCTGGTGACGACGTCGGCGGCGGTGAACTCGTCGCCGTTGTGCATGATGACACCGCGGCGCAGGTCCAGCTCGACCGTCTTGTCGTCGATCCGGCGCCACGCGGTGGCCAGACCCGGCACCGGTTGCAATTGCCCCTGGTAGTCGAGGTCGATCAGCCGCTCGATGAAGAACGTCGACAGCCTTGTGCCCACGTTGGACTGCTCGCGCAGCGGCTCCAGCGTGTTGCTATTGCTGATCTTCTGCACGGCGATGGTGATCGACGGCCGGTTGTCGGCCTGTGCGATGGCGAAGCGCGGCAACGCGACGGCGCCGGCAGCACCGGCCAGAACGGCGCGGCGGGGTAGCAGGATCATGCTCCGGTCCTCTCACGCTTTTGCAGGCCGCCCGGCGTGGAGCGGTAATTTGTCAGCGTCCGGTCCGCATGGCGCAGCCGCCACGACAGCGCGCGCTGGGCGTAATCACGCACGCGCGCGGCATAGGCCGGGTCGCCGGCGACATTGTGGAACTGGTGAGGGTCCGCCTTCAGGTCGAAGAACAGCGGCGGCAGTGCAGCGAAGTGGACGTATTTGCCGGCCTCGTCCTGCACCACACACAGGCTGGCATCCTCCATGCCCAGGCCCAGCGCCGTCTCGGGTTGCGAGTAGTGGATGTCGCGGAAGTCGTACTCGTAATGCAGCTCGGTCCGCCAGTTAGGCTGTACCTCACCACGGACGAACGGCATTACGCTGCGTCCGTCGACGGCGTTTGGGATAGGTGCGCCGAGCCAATCCAGCATCGTGGGCATCACGTCGATGCTTTCGGTCGGCGCGTCCACGATCGCGCCACCAGCCTGGCCCGGCGCCTTGATGACCAACGGAATGCGGAAGCTCTCGTCGAAGTAGCCGACTTTGCCGAGCAGATGATGGTCGCCCAATTGCTCGCCATGATCGGAGGTGAAGACGATCAGAGTCTCGTCCCACTGCCCCGTCTCGTCCAGCCAGGCCAGCACGCGGCCGAGTTGGTCGTCGACCTCCGTCATCATGCCGAAATAGGTGGCGCGCATCTGCCGGATGGTGGCCTCGTCCAGCCCGGACACCATGCCCTCGGCGCCCTGAAAGAATTTCTCGTTGCGGGAGTTCTCGAGGTAGAAATGCAACAGTGGATGTTGCGCCGCTTCGACGGTCGCGCTCTGTGCCCGCACCGGCGGTTTCATATCGTCGGCCGAGTACATGGCGTGGTACGGGGCGCTCGCGACGAAGGGCGGATGCGGCCGGTAGTAGCCAAGGTGCAGGAAAAACGGCAGGCCGTTGCGTCCCTTCAGGTAGGACAGTGCCCGCTCGGTGAAATACGTCGTGTCGGACAGCGAGGCGGGGATGCGGGCGGGCAGATGCGTGGCGCCGGGGATCGCGTCCTCTCCCTCTGGCAGCCAGATGTCGTCGCGGTCTTCCGGCAGCGCGTAGCCCTGATGCGCCAGCCAGCCGAAATAGGCGTCATGGCCCGGCCCGAACTCGCCGACGGAGCGCCAGCCATCCATGGTGTCGCCCAGCACGGTGAACCGCGGATCAGCCGGCCCGGTGGTGCGCGGATCGGGCGCGGTGGTGGTGTAGCCGACCAACGCCGGCTCGTATCCCGCGCGCCGCAACGCGCGGGGCAAGGTGTCGTGGCGGGCGTCCAGCGGGATGGTGTTCTGGCAGGCCCGATGGTTCATCTGATACAGCCCGGTCAACAGGCTGGCGCGCGCCGGGCCGCACGGCACCGTGGTCGTCACGTGATTGCGGAAGGTGGTGCCCTCACGGCACAGCCGGTCCAGGTTCGGCGTCCGCAGCACCGGTTCGAACCCGTCGGCGCGTTGGAGGTGGGGAACGCAGTCGCCCCGCCACTGGTCGACCACGATCATCAGCACGTTTTGTTTCGTCATAGGCCGGCGGAATACCACCAAGGCGCGGCGGTTATGGTTTCAGTATCTTGACGGTGATGTGACGGTTATGCGTCATACGACTGAAGCTCTGCCTTGCTAGCTCGCCTTTCATCCAAGGCATCCGCCACGACGCGGTAATTCCTCCCGCTTGCTACGAAAACCAGGCTGTCGTGACACGAGCCGCATGCGGCATGCCACGAACAATCGCGACTTCGCGAGAAGGGTACGATCGCCCGCACGGTCCCGTAAGGACCGCCTACGACCTCGCGATCAGCGGTCCCTAGTAGGGCGGCGCTAATGAGCGCTGCGAGACGAACCTACACCCATCGTGACAGATAGAAGCGCGGCAGCTCGTCCGGGAAAGGCTTGAAGGAGAGGTTCTTTGCGAAGGCGTATTGCGTCACCGACGTGAACAAAGGCAGCCAGTAGGCCTGCTCGGTGACCCGGCGGATGGCCGCGGTATAGTGCGTCTCACGCTTTGCCGGGTCGGTTTCGGACCCGCCCAACTGCAACTCCTTTTGCACCTCGGCGTCGTGCGCATAATCGTTGGAACCGCCACCGAAATAGTACGGCAGGATGGCCGAGACGTCGTTGATGGAGTTGCTGCCCCAGGTGCCGAGATTGGTTGGCGTCTGACCGGCCATGACCTTCTCGATCTCCGCACCCACCTGCAACTGCTGGATGTTCAGAGTGATGCCCACCGCCCGCAAATAGCTCTGCACCGCTGCGGGGAAACTGGGCAGCACGTAGGTGAACAGCGTGGTGGCGAACCCGTCCGCGAACCCTGCCTCCTTCAGCAGCGCCTTGGCCTTGGCAGGGTCGAAGTCGTACGCAACCGCAGCCGATTGGTTGCAGCCGAACTGGCTCGGGTAGCAGGGCGCGTCCACCGGGTGGCTGTCGCCCTGCATCAAATTGTGCGCGATGGCGTTGCGGTCGATGGCGTGACAGATCGCTTGGCGCACCTTGAGATTGGTGAGCGGATTGCCCGCACCGCTGCGGCCCGCCGCGTCGAGCTGCAAGTAGCCGAGTCGCATGGAGCCGGCGCGCACCGCGGTCTTGCCCGGTAGCATGTTGAGGTTGTCGAACTGGTCGGGGTTGTAGTTCCAGATCCAGTCGGTCTGCCCGCCGATAAACGCCGACAACTCGCTCGCCGCGTCCAGGACCTCCATGATCTTCAGATTCTTGATCGCCGGCTTCGGTTTCGGCGCGCCCGCATAGTAGCCCTCGAAGCGCTCGAACTCGATCGAAGAACTGCCGTTGACGCGGGTGATCCGGTACGGTCCGGTGCCGACCGGTGCCTTGGAGTAGCCCTCCGGTCCGACCTTCTCGCGGTACATCTTGGGATAGATCGGCGTCAACATCGCCAGGTATTCGAGCGCCGCCGGGAACGGTGCCTTCAGCTTCAGCCGCACCTGGTGGTCGTTGATCTTCTCCGCACCCGACCAGAACGAGAAGTTGCTGGGCACCGCCACCTTCGGGTCATTTTGGATCGTCTGAATCGTGTAGACGACATCGTCGGCGCCGAACGCGTCGCCGTTGTGGAATTTCACGCCGTCACGCAGGGTGAACTCGAGCGTCAACGGATCGACCTGCGTCCACCCGGTGGCGAGTGCCGGTACGTTCTTAAACGTCTCGGGATCGCGGTACGCCAGCATGTCCCAGGCTTCGTGGGAGACGACCAGCCCGGTGCGCAGCGAGTTACGATACGGGTCGACGTCGGGCACTGCGTCGCGCCAGGTGACGCGCAGTGTGTCCTGTGCCTTCTGCGCCTGGGCAGTCCCGATCGCGCCGGGAAGTGCGGCGGCAGCGGCGGATGCGGCGATGAACGAGCGACGCTTCATGGGACGAAATCCTTGAATGGAGTTAGGCAGACGCTACGAGGTGGCACTCGACGGAGCGGCGCGCCGGTGGTTCGGTCAGGCAGCGCGGGATCGCGACCGGGCAGCGGGTATGGAAGCGGCAACCGGGCGGGATGTTGGCCGGGTCGGGCGTCGCGTCGCCGAGGCGCAGTTGCGGCAGGCCGAGTCCCGGCTCCGGCGTCAACACGGAGGCAAGCAAAGCGCGCGTGTAAGGGTGCCGCCGCTCGCCGAACACCGTATCGGTCGCGGCGTGCTCCACGATCCGGCCGAGATACATCACGGCGACCTCGTCCGCCACGTGCTCCACGACCGCGAGGTTGTGGCTGATGAACACCAACGTCAGGTCCATCGCTTGGCGCAGATCCACCAGCAGGTTCAAAATCTGCGCCTGCACCGAAACGTCCAACGCCGAGGTCGGCTCGTCGCAAACCAGGATGCGCGGTCCGAGCACGAGGGCGCGGGCGATGGCGACGCGCTGGCGCTGCCCGCCGGAGAGCTGCCCCGGGCGCCGGGTCGCCACCGCCGGCGAAAGACCGACGCGCTCCATCATGTCGTGCACGCGCTGGCGCCGCGCCGGCCCGCGCACGCCACCGGCCGCGTCGAGCGTCAGTGCAATCACGTCCTCGATGCTGCGCCTTGGATTGAGCGAGCTGGTCGGATCCTGGAACACCGGCTGGATGAGCCGGGCGCGTTCGCGCCGGTCCATGCCTTCGAGCGCGCGCCCGTCCACCCGCACGCTGCCTTGGGTCGGCGGCAGCAGGCCCAGCATTACGCGCGCCAGCGTCGACTTGCCGCAGCCAGATTCGCCCACGATGCCCAGCGAGCCGCCCGCGGCAAGATCGAGCGAAACGTCGTCCACCGCGACCACGTGGCGCTTCGTAGCGAACATGCCGGCCGGTGCGTCGAACACGCGGCTGACCCCGCTGACCTGCAGCGCCGCGCTCACGCCGCCACTCCGTCGCGCCAACCAGGCTCGAGCCGGCAGTGATAAACGTGGCCGGGCGCTGCCTCGTGCCGTGGCACGATCGTGGCGCAGGCGGCGATGGCGTGGTCGCAGCGGTCGCGAAAGGCGCAGCCTACGAAGCCGGGAGCCAATTGGGGCACCGTGCCGCGTATGCTGCCTAGGCGCTGCCCGCGCGCGACCCGGCCCGGCACTGGGATGGAGGCGATCAGGCCGCGCGTGTACGGGTGCTGCGGGCGAGCGAACAACTCGGCCACCGGGGCCGCTTCCACCACCACACCCGCGTACATCACCGATACCTGGGTCGCCACGCGCGCCACTACGCCCAGGTCGTGGGTGATCAGCAACAGCCCCAGCCCCAGATCGCGCTGCAGTTGCGCCAGCAAACCCAGGATCTGCACTTGCACGGTGACGTCGAGCGCGGTGGTGGGCTCGTCAGCCACCAGCAGTTCCGGATCGCATAGCAGCGCGCTCGCGATCATCACCCGCTGGCGCAAACCGCCGGAGAGTTGGTGCGGAAACTGGCCGAGCCGCATGCCGGGCGCGCTCACGCCCACGCGCTCCAGCATGGCCGCGGCCCGCTCCGCTGCTTCGGCCCGGCCTAAGCCACGATGACGGCGCAGCACCTCGGTCATCTGCGAGCCGATCGTGTAGGCCGGGTTCAGGCTGGTCATCGGCTCCTGGAAGATCATGGCGATGCGATCGCCCCGCAGCCGAGCCATGGCACGCTCCGGCAGCCGCGCCAGGTCCTGCCCGCCGAATTGGATGTGCGAGGCTTGTCGTCGCGCGCCACGCGGCAGCAGGCCGAGCAGCGCCAAGGCCGATAGCGATTTCCCGCAGCCCGATTCACCCACGAGGCAATGCGTCTCGCCGGCCGATACGGCCAGGTCGATCCCGCGCACGGCGTGCACCGCGGGAAAGCGGACATCGAGACCCGCCACGTCCAGCAACGCGCTCACCGGCGGCCCTGCGCACTGAGCGCGTCGCGCAAGCCGTCGCCCACGAGGTTGATGCCCAGCACCATCATCAACAGTGCCGCGCCGGGCAGCTCGATCACCCAGGGCTTGAAGAACATGTAGTCCTTCGCGTCGGCGATCATCAGTCCCCAGTCCGGCAGCGGTGGCGGCACGCCCAGCCCCAGGAACGACAGCGCCGCGGCAAGTAGGATCGCGTTGGCCATCTCGATGGTCGCGATCACCACCAGCCCGGCGGCGATGTTGGGCAGCAATTCGCGCAAGACGGTGCGGATGTGCGAGTTGCCGGCGGCCCAGGCGGCGGCCATGTAGTCCTGCCCGCACGCCTGACGCGTTGCCCCGCGCGCGACCACGGCGAAGCGCTCCCACAGCAGCAGGCTCAGCGTCAGGATCACCACTTGAAGCGAGCTGCCTACCAGCGAGACGACGGTGAGCGCCACCAAAATCAGCGGAATCGCGAGGCGGACGGAGACGATGAACATCACCGCCCGGTCGGTCCGCCCGCCGAAGTAGCCGCCGATCACCCCCAGCGTGGTGCCGATCAGCCCCGATACCACCACGGTGATCAACCCGATCTCGAGCGAAATGCGCGCGCCGAGCAGCAGCCGGGCCAGGTAGTCGCGACCAAGCTGGTCGGTGCCGAGCAGATTGTCCGCCGAACCACCCGCCATCCAGGCCGGCGACACGAACCGGCGCGTGAGGTCCTGCGCGTAGGGGTCGTGCGTAACCAACGATGGGCCCACCACGCCGGCCAACACGACCGCCGCCAGCAGCACGAACCCGAGTAGCAGCGGGAGGCGCGGCCGCCTCACGATGCGCGCAAACGCGGGTCGAGCAGCGCCCCGGCCAGGTCCGATAGCGTCGTCAGGGCGACGAAGATCAGCGCGAACAACAGCACCACCACTTGGATCACCGGGAAGTCGCCCTTTTGGATCGACTCCCAAGCCAGGTAGCCGAGACCCTGTACGTTGAACACCACCTCCACCACCACTGAGCCGCCCAGGATGAAGCCGAGCTGCACGCCGGCAACGGCGACCACCGACTGCGCCGCGTTGCGCAAGGCGTGCTTGAGCACGATGCTGACCCGGCTCAGACCTTGGGCGCGCGCGGTGCGCACGTAATCCGCGGCGAGCGCGTCGATCATGCCGCCGCGGGTGAGGCGCAGCAGGGCCGGGATCGCCACGAAGGCCAGCACGACGGAGGGCAGGACATAGCCGGTCCAGTCATCAACGCCGTAAACCGGCAGCCAGCCGAGGTCCACGCCAAACCATATCACCAACATCAATCCGAGCCAGAACGAGGGCACCGCCTGGCCGAGCAGCGAGACCAACCCGATGGCCGTGTCCACCGCCGTGCCCTCATACAGCGCCGCCAAAATACCGAGCGGAACCGCCAGCGCGAGGGCGAGCAGCATGGCGCAGATCCCCAGGATGATCGTGAACGGCAGGTGTTCGGCGATCAACGACGACACTTTCACGTGGAACAGAAAGGACTCGCCGAAATCGCCATGCAGGGCGCGTCCCGCCCAGTCGAGGAACTGCACGGGTAGCGAGCGGTCCAGGCCGAGGTCGTGGTTGATGCGGGCAATGTCGGCGGCAGTCGCCTCGGGGCCAGCGATGTTGACCGCCAAGTTCCCACCGAAGCGGGCGAGGGTAAAGCTGATCGCAAGCACCGTCAGGCAGACGCACGCCGCCAGCAGGAGCGACCGGGCGAAGTATCGCAGCATATGTCGCCTCTCTTGGGCCGGCAGGCCGGGTTCGTTCTAGCAGGGAGCAATTAGCGTACCAGAACCACGCGGCGTGCAACACGTCGGGTGGATAAGCGCAGCACCATCTCCCAACGTGTGCCCGTGCGATAGCAGGTCACGGCCAGCCTTGCGTCAGATTGCCGAGCACCGTGTAGACGGTGCAGGGCACGCCGGCGCCCCTCACCCGACGCGGGCGACGAGCCTCTGTGCTGCATCCGCTGGCAGGCTGGTTAGGATCGCGTCGTGGGTGGGCGTCAGGGAGGGCACGACCTGCCCGACATTCGGCCCCGACGTATCATGCGGATGCGTCTCCGCAAGCGTCATGCCACCTTGCGCGCTGCCGTCCCGTCCAGTGTCGATGCGACCCTGGTTTCCGGCATGAGAATATAGCTGACGAGCGAGATCGCGGCGCAAGCGCTGGCATAATAGAAGAAGTAGTTCTCATGCCCGGCATTCTTCATGTGGAGTGCGGCCCACTCCGTGGTGCCCCCCATCACAGAACTGACGATCGCGAACGGCAGGCCGACACCGAGGGCCCGGATCTCCGCCGGAAACAGTTCCGATTTCACCAGCCAATGGATGGAGCTGAACCCGCTCAGAATGAAAAGGCCGGCAAGGTTCAGCAGCAGGGCCGTGCCGCTATCGTGCACGACGCCAAGCGTCTCCATGATCGGCACCGTCAGTAGCGTTCCGCCGATACCGAAGATCAGCATGACCGGCTTGCGCCCGATGATGTCGGAGAGCAGGCCGAACAGCGGCTGGAATACCATGTAGATCAGCAGACCGATCGTGGCGATCAGCGTCGCACGGTCCCGGCTGAACCCCGACGTGTTCACCATGTATTTCTGCAGGTAGATGGTGAAGGTGTAGAACGCCACCGTGCCGCCGACGCTGATGCCGATGCTGAGCAACACCTCCCGACGGTAGCGGAGCAGCACGGCCAGCAGGTTCTCTCGCGGGGCGGTCGCCTGGGTGCGCACGAAGGCCTCGGTCTCGTCGATGCCCCGCCGCAGGAACAAGGCGTAGAGCGACAGGCCTGTGCCGACGAAGAACGGAATGCGCCAGCCCCATGCGTCGAGTTGCGCCGGCGTGAGCAGGACGTATTGCAGCAGGAGCAACAGGCACAGCGCCAGCAACTGCCCGGCTACGACCGTCACCTGGACGAAGCCCACGAAGAAGCCGCGGCGGCCCGCCGGCGCCATTTCCGCCAGGTAGGTTGCGCTGGTGCCGGCCTCGCCCCCCATGCTGAAGCCTTGCAGCAGCCGCGCCAGCACAAGCACGACGGGGGCGGCGATGCCGATCGTGGCGTAGGTCGGTGTCACCGCGATCATGAAGGAACCGAAGCTCATCATCGCGACGGAACTGCTCAACGCCAGGCGTCGGCCACGGCGGTCGGCCAGCACGCCGATCAGCCAGCTCCCGAGCGGGCGGATGATGTAGCCCACCGCCGCGATTGCAGCGGTGTTCAGCAACTGTGCCGTCATGTCTCCGCCAGGGAAGAAGGCCTTGCTGAAGTAGATCGAGAAGACGGAGTAGGCGAGAAAGTCGAACCATTCGACGACGTTGCCGGCACTGCCGCCGGCGATCGATACCAACCGTGACGCCGGCCTACGGCGAGCGGCAGTGCCGGCACGTCCCCCGATTGCGATACTCATACGTGTTCCCGCTTCAAATTTTCAGGCCGCGGCACACGAATGCCGTGGCGGCGAACGAGCGCGGCCCGTCTGGCTCGCCGGCCTGGTAGGCAGCGCGAATATGACGCTCCAGCGTGTCTCGCCGGTCTGCTGCGAGTGCCGAAACGTAGCGGCCCAACGTGCCTTCGCCAGACGCGATCGCACCCCAGTAATCGGAGAACCCGGCGTACTCCATCCAGATCGTGACCGCATCCTCGTGCACGTCGGATAGACCTATTTCTCGCCAAAGCGCACCCAACTCGCCGCGTCGGGTGAGCGGCCGGGTGAAGGTGTGCGCGCGCAGGGTGTCGGCCTCCGGATCGAGCATGGCGGCCGTATCCAGGAACATGCGGTGCGTCACCATGCCGCCGCCACTGCCCCATACCGCGGCGGCGACGCTACCACCGGGCCGGGTCACGCGCGCCATCTCGCGCACCGCGATCGCCGCCTTGGGGATGAACTGCAGCACCAGTTGCGACAACACCCGGTCGAACGTCCCGTCGGGATAGGCAATCGCGCATGCGTCCCCCTCGGCAACGGTGATCGCGGCATCGCCGATGCGGTCCTGCACCGCGGCCACGTATACCGGCGAGGCGTCGATCCCGGTCACGACCGGCCGCTCCGCCGACGCAGCCAGGTGGAACAGCAAGCTTCCGGTGCCGCATCCGACATCCAGCACGCGTTCGCCGGGCGCGAGGCCGGCAAAGGCCGCGAACCCGGCTGCGAGACGCCGGCTCCAGCGTCCCATGCTCTGCTCGTATGCCGCGGCATTGCGGGCGTTGAAGGTGGAGGCGACCGCCATCACTAGGCCTCCGACGCCAGTGACTGGACCAGCGCCGCCGCGCTCGGCAACCCCTCGGCGTGCATCACCTGGTCCACGATCCGCTCCACCCGGGTGGACGGGATCCGCCGAGACGCCAGTTTGGTGAATTTCGCGATCACGTCCTCCGCTGTGGCGAAACTGTGCTCGCTGCCGCGCGGGGCCTCCACCGTTTCCTCCATGCGCGTGCCGTCGCGCAGTTCGACCTCCACGTGGACCATGTGGCGGTGCGTCGAACCGCGTGCAGTGATCGCCGGATCTTCGGCGACGGCGACCTTGGCCGCAATACGCATGCGGTCCGGATCGGCCACTTTGTCCTCGGTGAACTGATCCACGAATACGTCGCCGTCCAAAATCAGCGTCGCGACGCAGTACGGCAGATTGAGCTGGGCCGAGGTCATTCCCTGCGGCACGTAGGGCCACCCTACGTGGTCCATCGTGACGCGGGAGCCCCGCACGAGAATGCGCGCCACGTCCTCCGCACCGAACGGGTGGCGGGCCTGCATGGTCCGGATGGCATCCAGCGTCGTGTGATTGCTGCCGACGCAGGAGTAGAATTTCAGCGCGATCCGCATGGTCTCGAACTGCTCGCCCAGGCCCTTGACCAACAGCGCGCGGTCGAAGCGATCGGTGGAGCGCGAGAACGTCGTGCAGAAGCCGCCATACTCGTTCTCGAACACATCGGCGATGCCGGTGAATCCGCCCTGCGCCAGCAACGCGCCATACAGCCCGCTTTGCGCCGCCCGGCCGGCATGCATGCGCTTGACCATCGCACCGAACTGCGCCGCCATCAGCCCGGCCGCCTGCGTGCCAGCGATGCCGATTGCGTGCACCACCTGGTCCGCCGGCAGCCGCAGCGCCGCGGCGGACCCGGCGGCCGCGGAGAACACGCCGACGGTCGCGCCGGAATGCCAGCCCTGGCCGATGTGCTCCGGCCCCATGCACATGCCGACGCGCGGCCCGATCTCATACCCGGCGACGCATGCGGTCAGCAGGTCCCGCCCCGTCATCTCCGGTTGCATCTCGGCGATCGCCAGCACGCCCGGCAGCGTCACCGCACCCACATGCAGCACGCCGACCCGGTGCACGTCGTCCAGCTCGAAGCTCTGCACCAGCGTGCCGTTCACCAGCGCCGCGTGCGGGGCC
The DNA here is from genome assembly GCA_964242215.1 of uncultured Acetobacteraceae bacterium. Classification (GTDB taxonomy): domain Bacteria; phylum Pseudomonadota; class Alphaproteobacteria; order Acetobacterales; family Acetobacteraceae; genus LMUY01. The sequence goes on from CAXTCJ010000046.1 coordinate 25,147, forward strand.
GACAAGCGCTGCCCGGTGCCCCAGACGGTGCTGCCCTGGGATGTGTCGACTTTGCCAAGCGTCTGCTGGAGGATGCGGCTCCACTCCAGTTCCGCGCCGAAGATCGCGCACCCCAGCGAATCCAGCACGAGGAGTTTGATGCGGTCGAGCACTTCGGCTGGAATCGCCTCGTAGCGCAGGCCCGCCACGAAGTCTGCGATGCCGCGGGTGTAGGTGTTGCCGGCGGGTTGATGGTGGTCCAATTCGGTTATCCTTCGATAATGGCGAGACGCTGAGCCAATGGCCCGGCCCGGTCTCGATCCCCCACCATCGCGGCGAGGATCACGCCACGCCGTCCGAGCGGAGGTGTCGAGGACATTGCGACAACTTGGCTGCGCAAGGCCCGGTCCCTCTGCGTCAGCGTGTCTCCGCTGTGCGCACCTGCAGACTGGGGTCGTCCAGGGAACTTGTAAATTGCACGCTCACGCGACATTATTGCTTGCGATGCAACAGTCGGACATCGATCTCGATTGCCTGCGCAGCTTCGTCGCGGTGGCGGAGCGGCTGAACTTCCACGAAGCGGCGACGACACTCGGCGTCTCGGCCCCGGCGCTCACCCGGCGCATCCAGCGGCTCGAGATCGCCATCGGAACGCCCTTGCTGGAACGGAACACTCGGCGGGTGATCGCGACGGCCGAGGGGCTCGTGTTCCTTCCCCTGGCGCGCCACGCGCTCGACGCCCTCGACTCGGCCGTGCAGACGGTTCGCCAAACCGCGCAGGTTCGAGCCGGGCACCTGGCACTCGCCTGCGTGCCGACGATGACCTACCAGGTGCTGCCGCGCATCATCCGGGAGTTCAACGCTCGTTGGCCGCAGGTTCATGTGCGAGTGATCGAGTGCGGGGCGGGTGCCGTGGAGCAGGCCGTCCGTGATGGATCGGCCAGTTTCGGCTTCGGGTTCCCGACCGGAACCATCGATGCGGACCTTACATTCGAGCTGATCATCACGGATCCGTATTGCCTGATCCTACCGTCGGAGCATGTGTTGGCGGCGCAAACCCGCGTGTGCTGGCGGGCACTGAAGCCGCACCGGGTCATCACTGCGGGACGGCAGAGCGGCAATATGAAGGTGCTCAACGAGGCGCTGCGGACGGTCGATTGGCGGCCCGACACCGAGTACGAGGTCGACCACCTCACGACTTCGCTCGGTTTGGTCGAAGCGGGTCTCGGTATCGCCGTGGTCCCTCTCTCGGCATTGCCCGCACACTTACCGCCCGGGATGCTGATGCGCCCGCTGGTCGAGCCGGTCGCGACGCGGCGCTTGGGGTTATTCAGACGGCGGGTATGGGCGCCGACCGCAGCCGCGCGGCATTTCCTCACCACCGTGAGGCGAACAGCCGCCAGTCTGGACCCCGCGTAGGCTCGTGACGCGGCGATCCTCTACCCGGCGAGAGCTCCCAAATGCCGGGTCAGGACGGTGTCCGGCGCAGCAAGGCCGAGCACTGCGTCGAGATGGTTCTCGCCCTCCAGGGCCAGAGTGGTGGCCGAATGGCCGGCGGCCCGGAGCCTGGTTGCGAAGTCCTCGCTCTGGCGATGGAACTCCGTGGTTTCGGCACCCCCGTAGCTGAGGTGGAAGGGTGGCAACTCGGGCGGCAAGGGATGCAGGTGCGGACTGAGGCGGTTCACGTCGAACGGGCTGAGCTGCAGCCACGGTGCCAAGTAGGTAAAGGGGAACGGCCGCAAATCGTAAAGGCCACTGATGCCGAACACGGACGCGACCGGGTTTCGATCGAAGCCGTAGCGGTGCCAATCGGTCAGGGCCGCCATGGCCGCCAAGTGGCCGCCGGCAGAATGCCCACCGACGATGATGCGCGCCGGGTCGCCGCCAAACCGTTGGATGTTCTGGACGGTCCAGACGATCGCGGCGCGAATTTGGCGCACGATCTCCGCCAAGGAGGCCTCCGGGGCGAGGGTGTAATTCGGCACGACGGTCAGCAGCCCATGCTGGACCGGGCCCGTCGCCGCGAAGGCGAAATTGCGTGCCGAGAACGCCTTCCAGTAGCCGCCGTGGATGAACACGAACACGGGGCTGGGTGAGCGAGTCCCCTCGGCCGGGTAGACGTCGAGATATTCGTCCGTCGTCAGCCCGTAGGCGATCCCGAGGGTTGCATCCGGCCGGGCCGCCGCCGTGGCGCTCGCCGCCGCGAACTGGGGTACATAGCGGCCAGCATCCGGAACGCTGCGGGCCACTTCGTATTGCTGGTCCAACTCCTCGACCGAACGGAAGTCTCGATAAAGGAAGGTCAAAACTACTGCTACCCCAAGCCAATTTAGGCGATTGTCTCACACTTCATCATGCGTAGGCCAGGCGCGTGGTCAAACGAAGGTCAGCAGACGCCGTGGGTTGACGACCATGATCTGGTCGATTTCGCTCTCGGTGAAGCCGCGCTTGGCCATGTGGGGCAGCACCTTCTTGTGGATGTGCGCGTAACCATGCCCGCCGAATTCCGAAAACTGGATAACGTGGCAGATGTCTTGGCTGATAACGATCTGATCGCGGTGTCCCCGGTCGAGCACCCGGCGAATGGCCCTGATGCGTGACCCGTCATTCGGCATGTCGATGTCGGAATGGGCATAGTAGGTATTTTCTTGGCCGAATAAGTCCCACTCCAGCACCACGCCTGCATCCGCCAGGCGGAACAGCCGTTCGTCGTCGAAGATTGTACGGTCTATGTGGTCGATGATGACGCGGGTCATATCCGCGCCGTGCTCGCGCAGGAATTCAACCAGCATCCATGGTTGGTCCTCGTGGCGCGCCGGGTGAATGGTCAACGCACCGCCGGTCTCCTGCTGCGCGATGACGGCACCGGCCAGGGTACGTTTCTCCAGATCGGTCCAGGGCCATTGGCAGCCGATCTCACCGACGATACCGGCGCGCACCTCCGTGCCCCAGGCGCCGAGTTGCACCTGATCGACCATCTCCGCGGCGAAGCTGTCGACGGTGCGGTCGATGTTCGCTGGGTTCTGGTAATCGTGAACGTAGTGGCCGCAGCCCATCACGATGTTCGCCCCGGTTGCGCGCGCGACGTTCGCCAGCCCGTCCGGATCCGGCTCCAGCCCGCCGATCGTCAACTCCACCACGGTCTTGCCGCCATGCGCCACCACCTCGGCAGTGGCACGGATTGCACGGTCATGATCGAGTTGAGTCGTGTTGTGCAGATTGCTGGCATCCGCGTTCAGCAGGTCCCACCACTGGCCCGGGTCGAGCGGCGTACCCAGCGGCTCACCACGCCGGGCTGGCGGGGTAATGTTCCACAGCAGGTGCTCGTGCATCAGGGTCGAACCCAACTCGGCCGGGTCGATCAAACCCAGCACGGTTTGCGCCTTGCCGCGCATCGCGTCACGCGTCAGTCGGGACATCGGTTGCTCTCCGTAACGGCTCAGTGCGCGATCTGGCGAAGCAGCGGACCACGGCTCTGCACGAACTCGCTCACGGCGGCGACGAAGCGGTCGAGGTCGGATTGCTGCACCGGCAAGCTGAGCGCGACCATGCCGCGCCGGGCAAGATACAAGCCGTCCCGCAGCATGTCGAAAAAGAACAGTTCGCGCAGGCCATCTTCCTCCGGCGTGGCGATATAAGGGCGGTCGATCTGGCCGGGGCGGAAATGCGCGATCGCCATGGAGCCGAGGCCGGTGAAGTGCATCGGCACGCCGGCGCAGGCGGCATTCAACGCCGCGCGCATCGCTTCACCGCGATCGAACAGGGCTTCGGCCATGTCTGCCGTGAAGATCTCACCCATGGCGACGCGTCCGGCGGCCATGGACAGCACGTTGTTGTTGAAGGTTCCAGCATGGGGCAATTTGCTGGCGAATAGATCCATCACGTCGGCCCGCCCGCCGAAACCACCGAAGCTCATGCCGCCGGCAACATACTTGCCGAGCGTGGTGAGGTCGGGCTCGACGCCCATGCGGGCCTGCAGGCCGCCGGCGCTCATACGGGAGGTCATCACCTCGTCGAGGATGAGAAGTGCGCCTGCCTCGCTGGCGGCGTCGCGCAAAGCCATCAGGAAGTCCGGCCTCGCCGGGATGCAGCCGCCGCCGCCGAGCATCGGTTCGATGATGACGGCCGCCAGCCCGGCCGCGTGTTCGCGGATGAGAGCGACCGCGCCGGCCGTGTCATTGTAATCGGCCAGCACCACCGGAAACGGCGCCGTCACTTCGCTCGGGCCCGCCATTGGAAAGGTGAGTACGCCGCCATGATAGCCGCCGCGAAAGGCCATGATGGTTGCACGCCCGGTGAACGCGCGTGCAGCCGTGATGGCCATCAGGTTCGCCTCGGTGCCGCTGTTGGTAAAGCGGACCAACTCCATCGAGCTGAACCGGTCACACAGGATGCGGGCCAACTGCACCTCGGCCTCGCCGACGGCGGCCAGGTTGAGGCCGGTCGACATCGCCTTGGTGATCGCGGCGTGGATCCGTGGTTCGGAATGGCCGAACAGCCCGGCGGTGTACTCGCCGCACAAATCGAGATAGGCGTGGCCATCCACATCCCACAGCCTGCAATCGGCGCCGGATGCCATGGCGGTCGGGAACGGACCGTAAGCCAGCACCGATCTAGTACTCCCGCCAGGCATGACGGCGAGTGCCTGCTCGTAAAGGGATTTGCTCCGCGGCCGGGCTGCGACATAGGCAGCGCGGGCATCCGCCACCGAACTCATGATGTCGCTGTTGCTGAGCATTGTCGTCGCACTCATCAAATGTCTCACCCGATAACCCCGCACCATCTGAGCGCGGCTTCGCTCTCGAATTCAAGTCCAGCGAGTTCAAGTAGAGCGGATGAGCGCCGATCTGGGGCCTGACGCAGGTCCGCCTGGGAAACGCATTACGGCCGGGGTTACGCCGAAGTGGGCGTATCTGCGGCTAATTCGGCTGTCCGGACGGTGTGGTGTCTGCGGGCCGCACGACAAGATCGTCCAAGAATACACCGCCCGGCGTTGGGATGCTGCGCGCATGAACATGGTTGCCAAACTCCTGGCCGGACGGTTTGCAAGCGCCGTCATCACGCTGTTGGCGATTTCGCTCGTCGTGTTCATCGGCACCAACCTGCTGCCCGGCGATATCGCCGAGACGATGCTGGGCCAGGCCTCCACGGCGGACGCCGCCGCCGCCTTGCGCGCCGCCCTGCATGCCAACGATCCCGCGCCGCTGCGCTATGTTCACTGGCTCGGCGGCATGCTCACCGGCGACCCGGGCGTCTCGCTGGTCACCCGGGTGCCGGTGGCCGAGATGATCGGGCCGCGGCTCGGCGCGTCACTGTTCCTCGCGGCGTTGACCGCCCTGGTCGCGGTCCCGGTGGCCCTGGCGCTCGGCATCGCGGCGGCGGTGTGGCGCGGCTCCCTGCTCGATCGGGGCGTGGCCATGGCATCCATCGCCGCGATCTCGGTGCCGGACTTCCTGATCGCGACCGTCGCGGTGATCGTGTTTGCGGTGCAACTCCACTGGTTCCCCGCCATCTCCAGCGGCCGCGTCACGTCGTTCGGCGGGCTGCTGCAAGGCTTCACCCTGCCCGTGATCACGCTATGCCTGGGCGTGGTCGCGCAGATGTCGCGCATGACGCGGGCGGCCCTCGTCGGCGTGCTGGATTCGAGCTACGTCGAGATGGCGCGGCTGAAGGGCATCGGCCAGGCGCGGATCGTGCTGCGGCACGCTTTGCCTAACGCGGCCGGCCCGATCGCCAATGCGGCGGCACTGAGCCTGTCGTCGCTGCTGGGCGGGGTGATCATCGTGGAGGTCATCTTCAACTATCCCGGCCTGGCCAAGCTGATGGTGGACGCGGTGGCGACGCGCGACATGCCGTTGATCCAATCCTGCGCGATGATCTTCTGCGCCGCCTATCTGCTGCTGGTGCTGGTTGCCGACATCTGCTCCGTCCTGTCCAACCCGCGGCTGCGGCACGGATGAGGCGCTCCCGCACCGCCGGCTGGATCGGCCTGACCATCGTCGTGCTCTGGGCATCAGCGGCGCTGCTGGCGCCGTTGGTGGCGCCGCATCCGGCGGGGCAGATCCTGCGTGCGGGCATGCTGTCGCCGCCCTCCGCCGCGGCCCCGCTCGGCACGGACTATCTGGGTCGCGACATGCTGAGCCGGGTCATCTACGGAGCACGCTATTCACTCGGTGCGTCGCTGCTGGCCACCGCCCTGGCCTGCACGTGCGGCACGCTGCTCGGTATCCTGGCGGCAGTGCGCGGCGGCTGGTGGGACGGGCTGATCAGCCGCACGGCCGACACGTTCATCTCCATACCGCACCTGATGTTCGCGCTGGTGATCGTGGCCGCGCTCGGCTCGTCGCTGCCGGTGCTGGTGGGGCTGATCGCGTTCAGCTACGTGCCCGGCTCGTTCCGGATTGCCCGCTCGCTGGCGGTGGATGTGAACGCGATGGAATTCATCCAGGTCGCGCGCGCCCGCGGCGAAGGCAACACCTACATCGTGCTGCACGAGATCTGGCCCAACATGGTGCTGCCGGTGCTGACCGATTTCGGCCTGCGCTTCGTGTTCGCCGTGCTGCTGCTGAGCAGCCTGGGCTTCTTGGGGCTCGGCATCCAACCGCCCAACGCCGATTGGGGCGCGCTGGTGCGGGAGAACATGGACGGCATCTACGAGGCGGCGGCGGCGGTAGTAGTACCGGCCGTGGCGATCGCGACGCTGACGATCGCGGTCAACATGGTGATCGACAGCTTCGCCGGCCGGCGCCCCAACGGGCACGCCTGATGTCGGCGACCGTCATCGTCGAGGATCTGTGCGTCACCGCCCGCAACCAGGCCGGGGTCGAGGCGGACATCGTGCACGGCGTCGGCTTCACGGTCGCACCCGGCGAGGTGTTGGCGCTGATCGGCGAGTCTGGCTCGGGCAAGACTACGACCGCACTGGCGCTGCTGGGCTACGTGCGGCGCGGCTGCCGGGTCCGCGCCGGCCGGGTGAGCGTCGGCGGCGTGGACGCGCTGCGCCTGCCGCCGGACGGTGTCGCCGATTTCCGCGGCCGCCGGGTCACCTACATCGCGCAGAGCGCCGCCGCCTCGTTCAACCCGGCGCATCGCCTGATCGACCAGGTGACCGAGGGCTGCGTGATCCGCGGCCTGCTGCCGCGCGCGGCGGCCGAGCAGAAGGCGCACGGCCTGTTCGAGGAGCTGGCCTTGCCGGACCCGGTGGCGATCGGACGGCGCTACCCGCACCAGGTTTCGGGCGGCCAATTGCAGCGCGTGATGGCCGCGATGGCGTTGATGGCCGACCCGGAGCTGGTGGTGCTGGACGAACCGACCACCGCGCTCGATGTCACGACGCAGGTGGAGGTGCTGCGCGCATTCCGCCGGGCGGTGCGCGGCCGCGGCACGACGGCGGTGTATGTGTCGCACGACCTGGCCGTGGTCGCGCAGATGGCCGACAGCGTCGTCGTATTGCAGCACGGCCGCATGCAGGAGAGTGGGCGCATCGCGCAGATTCTACGCGCCCCGGTGAACGACTATACCAAGCTGCTGCTGGATGCCGTCCCGTCCCACTCGCCACCGCCGCTGGCGCCAACCTGCGACACGCCCCCCGTCTTGGAGGCGGAGGGATTGTCCGCACGATACGGAGGTCCGAACGGCCTTCCGGTGCTGCGCGACGTCAACCTGCGGCTGGCACCCGGCGCCGTGCTGGGCGTGATCGGCGAGTCCGGCTCGGGCAAGAGCACGCTGGCACGCGTGCTGACCGGCTTGCTGCCGGCTGCCTCGGGCACCGTGCGGCTGAACGGCACGGCGCTCAAACCCGCCGCCGCCGACCGCACGCGGGCGCAGCTGCAAACCGTGCAGATCGTCTTTCAATCCGCCGACACCGCCCTGAACCCGGCGCACAGCATCGGCCGCCTGCTGGAGCGCCCGCTGCAATTCTACCATGGCCTGGCCGCCGAGGCGCGGCGGCGGCGCGTGGCGGCGCTGCTGGACATGGTGCGCCTGCCGGCCTCGCTCGCATCGCGGCTTCCGGCGGAGCTGTCGGGCGGGCAGAAACAGCGGGTCAACCTGGCGCGCGCCCTGGCCGCCGACCCGGCCGTGTTGATCTGCGACGAGGTGACCTCCGCGCTGGACACGGTGGTCGGCGCCGCGGTGCTCGACCTGCTGGCGGAGCTGCGGCGCACGTTGGGCATCGCGATGGTGTTCATCAGCCACGACCTGAACACGGTGCGCGCCGTCGCCGACGAGGTGATGGTGATGTATGCCGGCCGCCCGGTGGAAAGCGGCGGACGCCCCGTCGATGCGCGCGGGCCGGTGCACCCCTATTCCGCCCTGCTCGCCGCATCCGTGCCGGAGCTGCGGATCGGCTGGCTGGACGGTCTGCGGCAGCGCGAAGCGGCGGAGCCGGGCGGCGTCCCGCTCCAGTTGCTGGAGACCTGCACCTTCTATCCCCGCTGCGATGTGCGCATTCCCGGCACCTGCGACACCGTCCCCACCCCCGTGCGCCACATGGCCCGGGGCGCCGACATCCGCTGCTGCCACCCCGAGGCCAACCTGCTGGCCCTGCAGACTCCGCTCGCACCGGCCGAGCGAGCGACGATCAAGGAAACCTCATGAGCGCTACGATCGATACCGCACCGACCGGCCGCGACCCATCCCGCGACCCGCTGCTGCAGCCGCTTCGCATCAAGCACCTGATGCTGCGCAACCGGGTCATGAGCACGAGCCACGCCTCGACCCTCGATGTCGACGGCATGCCGCTGGAGCGCTACCAGCGCTACCACGAGGAAAAGGCGCGCGGCGGCATCGCGCTTACCATGTTCGGCGGGTCGTCCATGGTGTCGGCTGACTCGAGCTGGGGCGGCGGCCAGATCAACGTGTCGACCGACGAGATCATCCCGCATCTGCAGCGCTTCTCCGGCCGCATCCACGATGCGGGTGCGGCGATCATGTGCCAGATCTCCCATCTCGGGCGCCGGGCAACCTCGGCGGGGACCCATTGGCTGCCAACGCTGGGCCCCTCCGCGATCCGGGAGACCCGGCATCGCGACGTCCCGCGGGAGATGGACCGCGGCGACATCGACCGCATCATCGCGCACTACGCGGACGCGGCGCTACGCTGCAAGGAGGGCGGGTTGGACGGTGTGGAGACGGTGACCGGCGGCCACCTGATCGGGCAGTTCCTCTCACCGCGCACGAACCGCCGCACCGACGCATTCGGTGGCTCGACCGCGAACCGGGCACGCTTCGGGTTGATGGTGCACGAGGCGATCCGCAAGCGCGTCGGCGACGATTTCCTCGTCGGCATCCGCTTCGTCGTCGACGAGGACACGGGTTTCACCGGCGACAACGACGGTATCGACTTCGACGAGTGCGTGCGGCTTGCCCGGCTGTTCGAGGCGGAGGGCCACCTCGATTTCTTCAACGCCATCTTCGGCCGCATGGATACCGACCTGGCGCTGTCGGAACACAACATGCCCGGCATGTCGCAGCCGCTCACGCCCTTCCTGGCGAAGGTCGGTGCGTTCAAGCGGGAGACCCTGCTGCCGGTGTTCCATGCCGCGCGCATCCCCGATGTCGCGTCCGCCCGGCACGCCATTGCCGAGGGGCTGCTGGACATGGTGGCGATGACCCGGGCGCACATGGCGGACCCGCAGATCGTGAACAAGCTGATGCGTGGCGAGGAGGAGCGCATCCGCCCATGCGTAGGCGCGTCCTATTGCATGTACAAGAAGACGAATTGCATCCACAACCCGGCGACCGGCCGCGAGCAGACCATGCCGCAGGTGATCCCGCCCGCTTCCCGGCCCGGCCGCAAGGTCGTCGTCGTGGGGGGCGGCCCAGGCGGCCTGGAGGCAGCGCGAACCGCAGCGGAACGCGGCCACAAGGTGGTGCTGTTCGAGGCCGGGCCAAAGCTGGGCGGCCAATTGCTGCTGGCAACCCGCGCTACCTGGCGGCGCGACCTGATCGCGATCGTGGACTGGCGCGCGGCGGAACTGGCCCGCCTGGGCGTGGACGTGCGGCTGGACAGTTGGGCCACCGACGACGACGTGCGCGCCGAACAGCCGGACGCCGTGATCGTGGCGACCGGTGGGCAACCGGACACGGCCTGGCTGGATGGCGGCGAGCACTGCACCACCACCTGGGATGTGCTAGCCAACGCGACCTCCGCCAAGGATGACGTGCTGGTCTATGACGGCATGGGCCGGCACCAGGCCGCGTCGTGCGCGCTGCATTTGGCCGAACACGGCCGCACCGTTCAATTCGTTACGCTGGACGACATGGTTGGGGCGGAAATGGAGTACAACAGCCGCGTCGTCTACCGGAAGCGCTTCGCCCAGCATGCCGTGCGCGTGACCATCGACCATGCGTTGCTGCATGTGCGCCCGGTCGGCAATCACCTGGTGGCGACCTTCAAGCACGAGCTAACCGGAGAGATGCTGGAGCTGTCGGCGGCGCAGGTGATCGTTGAGCACGGCACGGTGCCGGTGGACGATGTGTTCGCCGGGCTCCGGCCGGCGTCCAGCAACGGCGGGGTGACCGATATCGATCGGCTGCTGGCCGGGGCGCCGCAACGGGAGCTGGCGGACGGCGGATTCGAACTACACCGCATCGGCGACGCGGTGACCAGCCGCGGCGTGCACGCTGCGATCTACGACGCGCAACGGCTCTGCATGGCGTTGTAGGCATGCCCGAGTTTGCCATCCTCCCTCGCGAAGCGGG
>CAXTCJ010000047.1:0-31344 GCA_964242215.1 uncultured Acetobacteraceae bacterium
GCAACTGATTCGTAATCAGTAGGTCCGCGGTTCAATTCCGCGCGCCGGCACCATGAAAATCAAATAGTTACAGGCGCTAGAGCGGCATTCTATGGATTGGTCCTAAATAGCGGGGCTTCACTGGGGCTTCATCGTAGGACAGTCCACAGGAAGCCGACGCCCGGCTGAGGCTCTCAGAAACCACGCTACGGCAAATCAATCGCGACCGCCCCAGCTAACACGTCGGCCGCCATGCCCGGCCAAAGACGCACCACCTCGTCCCATAACTCTTGCCCGGATCGCGGTATAGGCGACACAGCCTGATGGAAGCGCCGAGGTGGCATTTGCTGAAGCAGGCTTTCCAATTCGTAGGTGCGGCCGTCGTGCTCCACCGTCGCAGGCATGACAGTGTCCGGTGATGCGCCTGGCTCGCTCTCGAGTGGCACAACCAGAAGCCGGCGTGGGAATAGTCGGTCGCCTCCAGAGCGAGTGGGGCAGCTTTGCGCGACTGATCACGTCAAGCACCAGCAACGATTGCAAATCGCCCAGATAGCGCCGGAAAGCTGGTGTGGTCAGAACGATCTGTGACCTCGCGGAGTGTGCATTTTTGAACAAACCTCGGGGTGACCCCAACGAGGCGTATCCCAGATCCAAGACAGACTGCCATACCGTGTGCTTCTATCCCTTTATGGTTCCAAACAGCCTAGTTGACTCTGTCCGAACCCTTGTTGAACGAGTCCGTGCAGAATATCCGGGTGCCGAGCCGAACTCCGTCCTGCTCTACTGCCGCCGGCATGGTTTTAAAGGCGTTCGTCGGTATCGAGTGGATGGAGCGGCATGTTCTAGGGCTAACCGCCCCGACCAACTTTTTCCGAAATGGCAATCAGTCCGACCCATACGAAGATCGTGTCCCTACACGTGGGGTGTAGCAACGGCCTTGCTGAGCAGGGTTAGCTGATCGATCAGGCTGCCAATGCTGGCATGCTGACGGTAAGATCATCGCTGAGTGGGGCGATAGTTTCCAGTGTCATGTAGCGGGCGCGCTGAACGGACCACTCGTCATTCTGCTCCAGCAGGATCGCGCCGATCAGCCTGGTGAGCGCAGCCTCATTGGGGAATATCCCGACGACGTCGCTACGCCGCTTGATCTCGCCGTTGAGCCGCTCGATCGGGTTGGTGGAATGGATCTTCGCCCGGTGTTGGGTCGGGAAGCTCATGTAGGGCAGCACGTCAGCTTCCGCGTCGTCCATCAGGGCTGCCAGTTTCGGCACCCTTGGGCGAGCCTGGTCGGCGACCTCGCGCCATTGCTTACGGGCAGATGCGGCATCGTCTTGGGCAAAGGCGGTGCCGACCCAGGCCGAGACGAGGCGGCGTTGGGTTTTGCCGGCATAGGCCAGAGCGTTGCGCATGAAGTGCACGCGGCAGCGTTGCCAAGTGGCGTTGAGCGCCGTCGGCGAGGCAAACGCCATCTCTGCCCCGATATGCGCCCGGATGCACGTCCTGCTGGACCGCATGGACGAACTGCGGGCCACGACACCGGCTGGTATCCAGGCGAGGGCGCACAGCCTCGCTCTGCATGCTGGGCACGGGCAATACTCGTTCGACTGCAACGACAGCATGGTCGGGCGACTGCTGACCTACCTCATGCGGGACAGTGCGGCGCTGGCCGGGTCGCCAGCTTCTACCGTGGCCTTGCCCGGTGCCGAGTTGCTCAAGGTGTGTGCCGAGTTCGACCGGCTCGAGCGGGCCTCGCTGGCGACGTTCCAGGGGCATAGCTTCGGCAGTCCGGAAGAGGCAGCAGGTCAGATCGAGCGCGAGCGCATCGCCAACGTCCAGGAGCCGCTGGTGGATCGCATCTTTGATCTGCAGGCGGTCACCCTTGAGGGGCGGGCGGAACGGGCGCGCAGCTATGCGCTCTGGGATGCGGAGATAATGAAGCCGCAGGATGATATCCAGGTCTGTTCACGCAGGCGATCGTGCGGGATCTGCTGGCGGGGAGTGCGGAGGCATGACCGCCCGCCCGTTCAGGTGGCCGCTGCCCAGTTCGTGCCACGGTGGTGCCAAGCCGCCGCCGCTGAAGCCGAGTAGGACTAGCTTGAGGCACATTGCACCCGATGCACGTATGCCGAGCTCCATAGGCTCGTCACTTTGACGCTGGGCCGAGCACTTTAACCGTAAGCTCACTTCCCGTCTGGCTGCTCGGAGTCTGTTGAATGGCTATGTCTACCGTCTCCTCCGGCGCGTCGCAGACCATCACATCGGGGCAGACCAGCAACGCTGTCACTGTTGCATCCGGCGGCATCCTGACTGTGCTCAGCGGCGGCGTCGCGATCGATACCGCGGTGAGCGGGCAAGAGGCTCTGTCGGGCGGAACCGATCTGTCCGGTGTGATCGCCAGCACTGGGCGGCAGACGGTCTATTCGGGCGGTATCGCCTCCGGCACGATCATCTCCGGAGTCGAGATCGTCTCCTCCGGAGGTGTTGCCAGCGCTATCACTGTCCTCAACGGCAACCTGCCGGCCGTGACAATCCAAGCCGGAGGCCGTGTCGTTGACGCGACCGTCGCGGCCGGGGGATATATCGCGGTCCGAGGCCTCACATTGGCTACGTATAATCCGGTGTTCGAGACGACTAGCTTCACCGTCGAGCAAACGGCCAATGCGTCCAACACCATCGTGCAGCCGGGTGGCGCGCTGGCGGAGGCGGGCGGCGGCGTTGCGATCGGGACGATGCTGCTGGCTGGACTGGCGCCGTTCGGCGATCTGCCCGCCACAGAATACGTCGATGACGCCGCCGCCGCCTACGGAACCGTCGTCGAGGCAGGAGCCGAGCAGGCCGTCGACGGCCTTGCTTCCGGCACGATCGTCTTGAGCGGCGGAACACAGAGCACCGGTGATGGGCTCGCGATCGATACGATGGTGGTGTCTGGAGCTATCATCGTGGATCATGGCGCGCTTGCCTACACTGAACAACTGGGTGCGGTGAGCAGCTTCGACGGTACGCTTTCGGCGGCTGGCTTGCTGATCCAGTCGGGCCCGGGAACGCTGGTGCTGGCTGGCTCGACGGCGGACTTCGACGGGACAGCCCAACTCGCCGGGGGCATTTTCGCCCTGGCGAGCGGCAGTCTGGGCGTTTCTGCCACGATCGAGTTCCTGCTCTCTGGACAAGCGACATTGGAGATCGAGGGGGGCTGCCGCGCCGGCAAATCTGATCCGCGGCTTCCAGGCAGGGGACGCGATCGATCTTACCGGCCTCGCCTATGCCGGTAACGAGGCTGCTTCGGTCGAGGGGCGCACCGTCACGTCACCGAAGGGGGTACGGCGGAGACATTGAACATCACCGGACCGCTAGCCGGGATCCTGCTCGCCGGGCCCGACGGCCATGGCGGGACGGAGCTGACGACGAGCTTGCTATTGCCGGCCGTTTCGTCCGGCCAGGCTGTCACAGCCATGACCGGCCAGACGCTTGATGGCGAGACCGTGTTGTCCGGCGGCACGGTCGTGCTGGCAGATGGCGCCTACGCGCTTGACGCCCGGATCGCAGGGACGGAGATCCTGTCCGCGAGCAGTGATAGCTTCGCCGTGGTGAGTAGCGGCGGCACCATGATCGTCTCCTCCGGCGGCTCGACGTTGGGCGCCGTTATACGCGGCCGGGAACAGGTGTTGCCTGGCGGCAGCGCCAGTGGAAGCGTCGTCAGCGAGGGCCGTTTCGCCGGTGCGGGCGGGGGCCTGTCAGTGTATGGCGGTGCTGCGTCCGGAACGGACGTCGCTTTCGGCGGTGGCCTGATCGTCTCCAGCGCCACGATCCAGGGGAAGAACAGCACCTCCGTTGGAGCGGTGCTCGGCAGCGCCGTCGATACCACCGTCGCATTCGGCGGCGCGATCGAAATCTACGGCGGCGGCGTCGGCATCGGAACCGTCCTGCTTGGCCCAGGAGGAACCGCATTCCCGGGGCCGGCGACCGAGTATGTGTTCGCTGGCGGCGAAGCGATCGGGACGACGGTCAGCAACGGCACGGTCGACAACGTGTACGGGGCCGCGGTCAACGCCGCGGTCGCCGTGGGCGGCCGTGTCTCCGACAGCGGGACCCTGTCCTATAGCGAGGCAACTGGCACAGCGATGACGTTCGCCGGCTTCCTAACCGGCGGGGGTAATCTGGTGCAGTCCGGCCCTGGCAGCCTCACCCTGACAGGGGATTTGGCAGGTTATACCGGCACGATCTCCCTCAGCGGAGGTACCCTGGAGGTCGCCACGCCGTTGCTGGGTGCCACGTCGATCGCGTTCCAGGCGGCTGCTTCAGGCCGGCTGCAGATCGACGCACAAGCGGCCCCGTCCGCTACGATCTCTGGGCTTGCGATTGGAGATGTGATCGACCTAACCGCGCTCGCCTATGACGGGTTTGCCGCCCCCGCCGTCAACGGCACGGTCGTCACCGTCACCGAGGGAGGCCTGTCCGAGTCTCTTATGATCGCGGGCGCGTCCCTCAGGACGTTCCGCCTCTCTAACGACGATACCGGCGGGACCAACCTGCAGGTTGCCTGCTACTGCGCAGGGACGCTAATCCTGACCGATCGTGGCGAGATGCTGGTGGAAATCCTCGCGATCGGCGACACCGTCGTGACCGCCTCCGGCCGGCACCGTGCCGTCAAGTGGGTCGGCCGCCGCTCCTATGCCGGCCGGTTCCTGGCTGCCAATCCGAACGTGCAGCCCATCCGCTTCCAAGCTGGCTCGCTAGAGGACGGTCTGCCCCGACGTGATCTGCTGGTCTCACCCGAGCACGCGATGTTCATCGACGGTGTGCTCATCCCGGCTCGCTGTCTGGTGAATGGCAACACCATTGCGCATAAGCGCGGCTTAAAGCGAGTGGATTACTTCCACGTCGAACTCGACGCCCACGACGTGCTGCTGGCCGAGGGCGCATCGTCGGAGAGCTACCTAGACGATGACAGCCGTGGGATGTTTCACAATGCCTCGGAATATGCGGCACTGTACCCCGATGCATCACGGCCGGACGGGTTCTGTGCACCGCGAGTCGAGCAAGGCGCCGAGCTCGAGGCGATCCGGCGGCGGCTGACGGTGGTGGCTGGGGAGATGGTGGGGGCGGCGTAGCCTCGCACGCATAACCCCGCCGGGCACGTCCTGGCGGGGTAGTTTGCTGGCCACCTAGCTGCTACCCGCGCTAGCATTCCGGATTGTTCCGGCGCCTGGACACGCCGTGTGAAGCAGGATGTGCCGAGAGATACCTCGACGATACCAGAGCGCGAGACCTCTCAAATCGGCCTACCCTCTCGGGGGCCGGTTCCGACGCCCAGGTGATGACAAGCCTGCTGTGGCGGGATCAGCACTTAGAGGCATGGGAGTGGGCATCGAGAGGCGTCCGCAAAGGCGCCACCCCGTCACCGGAGTGCCGGGATCTGGTGTTCAATACCGCTCGGCAGGCGGCCAGCTTCAGGTTCCATTGGGCAGAGCACATTTGAGGCGACGATCGGAGTAGAGGTTATCTATGCAGGATCCTTGGCCTGCTTGTCTGCACCCTCGTCAACAGCATGGCCGTGCACGTGCTCATTAACGACAACGGGGATCACCGCATCTCCCTCGACGGTCAAGCCTGCCACTTTGCGCAACTCATCCAGCGCGTCCTCGTCGATCAGGCCGTTCGCCGTAAGGAGAACGATAGAAGTTTGCTCCACTTTGAGCCCCAGCTTCTCCGCTTCGTCTATCGCGCCCTCAAACCGGCCGACATTCGCAACCGAAACATTCACCCCGACTATCGCCACTCACTGTCTCCCCGACATACCCGCCTGCTGTAACTAAGGCGGGCTGCAACCATCGTCCACGCTTGGGTCGTCAGCAGCTTCGGCTTAGGTAACGCAAAACACCGCCAACAATCCTCGCCCACACACCCATCTGCCGCGCTATTGCCGCACATTACAACTACGTCTGCGTCCGCTTCGACCGGAAGAAAGGCCTGGGTAGAAACGGATGAGCTTCCGCAGCAGCTACCAGGCGCTGGTGTAACGTTTCATAATTCTGCGGCGTAGGGCCTGCCGCGTTGCGCACGGTAACTCTCGAAGCTGAAGGCGTTCCCTTGTACACTGGGATCAGCTTGCAGACACCCAGCAGAAGGGCGGGCATTAAGACCAGTAACCCGAAGGCATACGCGAGCAGCTCCAGCATCGTAAAACCCGTTCAATCATGACTATGTCGTTGCCTGCACAACGTGGGGCAACGTAGGCGTTTGTATAGGGGCCGTGCATCTGTTTGACGGTGTGATGACATAACAAAATCGTCCGAAACTTGATACATTCGCACGCTGCATTCCGGTGAATTTGGATTGTAACAAGGGGTGACATCCCGCGCCGGACGCTTCGCCTTCCTGGCTTGGCCGGCACTGGTGGCAGCCGGCCGCCACCCCGCGATCACCCGCGCCTTTGCGCCGTCTGTGATTCCCGGGAACAACCGCCGCAGTTCAACACCAGCTGACAGCTCGCCCTCCTGCTCGAAGCAGCGTGGATCGGGGTAGCCTCGGCTTCGGACACGCTGAACGTCGCTACATCCTCGCCCAAATCCCAACCTGTCGCGCAAGCGCAGCGTATCCCGCCGTTCCCGCCCTGGTCAGGACGTCGATCGGCGACGACCCGGACGTCACGGCCGACCCATTTCCAGCAACAAGCCACTCGCCAACGGCACCGCCCTTGATCGTGCGCATGGCCTCATCAGGGAGTGTCCAGACCTTCAAATAGCTGGTTTAGACCGCTTCGCGGGATGCCGTCGCCCCGATTTAGGCACGCGCGATCACGGTGAGGTGCAGCTGGCGCCGCTGGACGAAGCCAAGCTTGCGGTAAAGGGCAATTGCCGGGGTGTTGGATGTGAACACATGGAGGAAGGGCGTCTCAGACCGGCCGGCGATCGATCGGCCGAGGGTTAGGATCAGGTCGGCGGCGTAGCCGTGGCCGCGGTGGTCAGGGTGGACGCAGACAGCGCTGATCTCGGTGAAGCCGGTGAGACGCATGCGCTCGCCCGCCATTGCAGCAAGCGTGCCGTCGCGGCGGATCCCGATATACTGCCCAAGTTCGATAGTGCGTGGACCGAACGGGCCGGGCTGGGTGAGCGCGGTCAGCTGCAGCATTGCGGGCGCGTCGGCAGCGCTCAGCGTCTCAATGCCGGTTTCGAACGCCAGGTCGGGCAGGGCGGCGGGGTCCAGCACCATCTGCTCGACCGTGTCGCGTCGGAGAACTGCGAAGGCGCGGGGGACTTGGATCTGGTCGGGCGTGGTGAGCGCCGCCCGGCCGTCCGGTCCGAGCAGGCCCAGGAGCGATTGCCAGGAGCCTGGGGTGTCGTCCGCGGTGGCGGCGAAAGGGGTGATGGCGGCCGGGTAGCGGCGGGCGCGGTCGTCGCCTTCGGCAAAGCGCGCTTGGGCGCCCACGAGGGCGTTCCAGACGACATGGTCTAGAGGATGCGTGGTCGCCTGGGGTTGATCGGTCTCGCCCGTCTGATCTCGCATGACTCTGCCCCACGTGGTAATAGGATGTTGGATAACATCCATATGGATGACAGCCGTCATCTTATCCGTCAAGGGTCCGCTTAGCTGTCGAGAAAGGGGCTGTGTGTGAGGAAGTCGAACAAGGAAGCGGCGCTGACACGGGAGGCAATCGTCGCGACCGCAGCCGACTACATCCGGAGCGCAGGGCTTATGGAGACGAGCGTTGTCGACGTGATGACAGCGGCGGGCCTAACGCATGGCGGGTTCTACAAGCACTTCAGGAACAAGGATCATCTCGTCACCGAAGCAATCGCGACGGCTGGCGACAAGGTCGTGGCTGCGGTCGGCGAGATCATTGCCGAAGGTGGGTTGAATGCGGTGGCTGACACGTATCTGTCGACCAACCATCGTGATGCCGCCACGCCGCTCTGCCCGTTCGCTTCGCTCGGCAGCGAATTGGGGCGGTCTGGCGAGGCAACGAAGAGCGCGGCGACCGCGGTAATGGAGCGGCTCGTGGCCGAGCTCACGCAAACTGCGCGTGGGGCGGAGGCGCGGGGCGACGCAATCGCTGCACTGTCGACCATGGTTGGCGCCCTGACCCTGTCGCGCATTGTCTCCGACCCTGGTTTTTCAGCCGAGATCCTGGATGGAGCGAAACGGCATTTGCGACGCTAGCGAACCACATGCTGCCCGGGGCCATCGGGCGACCCGGCGCGGTAGTCCAGCCCGGTCAGCATGCGCCAGCCGCGGGCAGGGGTCAGCTTCCAGGCCTGCAGTAGCGCGAGGAAGGCGTCGATGGCCGTGGAAGACGTCAGGGCTCCCTTGAGCGGCTCCAAGGCGGCCTGGGGCCGCTTGTCGACTGAAGGAGCCACGCGACGCGGGGCAGGGCGCTTTCCAGGTGGTTGGGCGTAGACGAGTGGCAGGGTGAATAACTAAACCCGCGGCGTTCGCGCCGCATTCTTGGACATTTCCTCCCTAAACTTTGGCGGCATCGCGCTCGCTACCAGCTGAATTAGGCTCGGGAACTGACGAACTCTCTTGCGAGCAGCCGCCAGATATCTAGGCGTCGCACTGTTTCTCTGGCCATGAACGCTCGCGATGAATTAAGGATGTCAGCCGGGTCTCAGCTTACATCGCTCACTCACTCCGACTTACGGTGGCCGCGGCCGTGCTGCTCTTTTGTCAATTCCGCATTCTTTGCGGCTGCTTCCTTTTCCGCCTTCCCAGCAGTGGCGGAACTTGTGCCGGCAACCGTCGTGCCATCCGCTGCTGCAGTCGACGCTGCGGGCATAGGGTGACCTTTGGAGTGGACGGGTGCCTCGGCCTGGCCCCCTTCCGGAACATCAGGATGGCCAGCGCCAGCTTTGGCGCTCCCCGCCTGCTGGGTCTCCTCGGCCTTCTGAGCCTTGGCCGACCGAGCGGTGCTGGTATCGTTATCCGACTTCGTCTTTTCGTGTGGCAAAGCTTTTCTCCCGTGCTCGTTTCAAACTGTCCTGCTGGACCAGGGTTGCCTATTGCCGATCGGCTAAACCGGGTTCGCTCCCGACTGCGCATTGCTCGGCGGCGGCGCGTTTGGATCGTCGACCCGGTCCAGCAGCTCCGCCACGGACGTAATGCGATTCCAAGCTGACTGGACCAGCGCGTGAATGGCACCCCAACCCAGGCTAGGCTCGTTGCGGGGCCGCCTTTCCCGTGCCACCGTTCCTCATGTTTCGCGCCCTTCTCGTCGCCCTGGCTGTCTTCGCTGCCGTGTCCACCGTTCGGGCGCAACCCGCGCCGATCGTGCTGAAGCTCAGCCAATTCCTCGGCCCCGACAGCTTCTTCGCCAAGGACTTCGCCGAGCCCTGGGCGCGTGAGCTGGAGGCGCGCACCGGTGGCCGCGTGCATGTCGAGCTGTTCGACGGAACGTCCCCGCTGGGCGGCGTCCTTAACCAGGCAAGCCAGGTCAAGGCCGGCACCGTGGACATCGCGCTCGGTCTGCGTGGTGCAGAGGGCGATAAATTCCCGCGCACGTCGGTCATCGAGCTCCCGTTTCTAGTACGCGATGCGGCTACCGGGTCTCGCGCCCTCTGGACGCTGTTCAACCAAGGCGCTTTCGGGCCGGAATTCGGCGACTACAAGGTGCTCGCGCTGTTCGTACAGAACCCGGGCCAGGTGCATACCGCCTCCAAACCCGTCACCCTTCTGTCCGACTTGAAGGGCCTCCGGATGCGGGCACCTAACCAGCCGGTGGCGGCAGCTCTACGCCAAGTCGGCGCCGTTCCTTCCTTGCTGCAGGTGAACGACGTGATGCCGGCCGTCGCCGCCGGGCAACTGGACGGGATCGTTACGAATTGGGGCAACCCGCTGCCGGGCTTCAACGACGCCATGCACTTTCATACCGAGGTCCCATTCTACACCGCGGTGTTCTTCGTGGTCATGAACAAGGAGCGGTTCGGCGCCCTGCCACCGGACATCCAGGCCGCCATCGAGGCCCAGTCGGGTGACGGGCTTGTCGACCGCTTCGGCCAGCTGTGGAACAAGTGGGACGAACCGGTGCGCGCCGGGGCAACTGGCCCGAACCAGACGATCATCAAGCCCGATGCCGCCGCACTCGCCGGCTGGCGCGAGGGGCTGAAGCCGGTGACGGAAGCCTACTTGGCAGAGCTCGTCAGCCACGGTGACCCGCAAGCCCCAGCGGTCTACGAACGGTTGAAAGCCATGCTCCCATAGCGTTGGTGCGCCCGCTAAAGTTGATAGCGGCGCCGTGATATGAAAACGGGCGGCGAAAAGCACCAAGGGTGCATTGGTCCATATGGCTCAACCCAACGGCGGCACGATCGTGCCGCGGCAAGCGTTCATTGAGGGCAGCCCCGGTCAGCCGTGCTCGACCTCCACTTGCACACTTTCATTGTGGTCACAAAGCCTAACATTTGATCACAAAAACTGCCGGGCATGAAAAGAAAATTTGATATATCTGAATACTACGCGTCTAGAACCGTGTGACGAAAGACCTGTCATTTATTGGATAGTGGCTCGCATTCACTTCGCTCGACAGTCTTTAGACGGAATCCGGCTACTACTTTTGTTATCGATATTTTGCACTTTGTCATATCGCTAAGGGTGGGTCTTCACCATGAGCAGGCCAAAACGCTATACTACCCTTGAGGGAATGCGCGGCATCGGTGCGATCTACGTCGTCCTGCTGCATGGCGAGGTGCTGTTCGGCAACGCGGCGCCACAGAGTGCGTATCTCGGCGTCGACTTCTTCTTCGTGCTCAGTGGCTTCATCGTGGCTCACGTCTATGCCCAGCCGTTAGATAACGGGCTACCCCTGACGACATTCCTGCGCAGCCGGCTGCTGCGGTTGTATCCAGTCTATCTGCTGGGAACACTGTCTGGTGTGGCCCTGGCTCTCGAATCGCTTTTGATCGGCCATAGCAATTTGCTGTGGAACTACATGCAACCGCTGGTCAGCCTGCCGTTCGCAGTAGCTCTGCTGCCGTCGCCGGTGACGGATGCCATGTTCCCGCTGGACATCCCGGCCTGGTCGCTGTTCCTCGAATTCGTCATCAACATCGTCTTCGCCGTCCGCTACTTCCGCAGCACGCGATCGCTGCTGGCCATCATGGCAGTCTCCGGCCTGGTCCTGGTCGTAGCCCTCGTCACGAAGGACACGTTGAACTTTGGTTGGAACAAGCCGACCGGTCTGCTCGGCCTGGCCCGGATCTCGTTCAGCTTCCCGCTCGGGGTTTTCGTCTATCGGTTGCACGGGCGGCTGCCGTCCTTCGAACTGCCGGGTTGGTTTTTCCTTGTACCGACCGTGGCGCTGACGGGCTTGATGTACGCCACGCCCACCGGAACGACCCGGATCGTATTCGACGTGGCGTTCATCTTGATCATCTCGCCCGTCTTGGTGCTGAGTGGCGCCGCCAGCAATCCGGGACCAAAATGGGTGGGACAGGCGTTCGTGACCCTGGGTGCACTGTCCTACCCGCTATACACCCTGCACTATCCCACCTTGATGGCCGTCATGGGCACGATCCAACGGCACGTGCCAGCCGGCCCAGCCGCGCTCGCCGCCGCGATCGTGATGCTGTTCGCTATGGTAGCGATGGCGCACTACGTGGCCGAACTGGATAAGCGGCTACGCGCCCGCTTGACCCGCCGTAGCGGCAGCGCCGCGCTAACTGACGCTAACCGCCTCGCTTTCTCAGTAAACAGGCATCAACGAGCGGTGTCATATCGCCATCCATTTGGATGACGCGGAGACGTATCGTTTGTGTCCGTCTAGCGCATCGATACCAAACCCTTTGGATACAAGTGATCTGAGCAGCGGCGGCGCTTCTTAGCGTTGCCGCTTTTTGCAAACGCTTAATACCAAGACTCACTGAGAGTGACCCATCGCCCAATCTCGTATCCCGATGGACATGACGCGCCAGGGTTGATCGGTGAGTTGGTTCCAGGCGTAGCAGCAGTGGTCGACGGTGGCGTCGTAGGATCGGAACACCCGGTTGGACAGCCAGTTGTCGCGCATAAACTGCCAGACGTTCTCGACCGGGTTCAGCTCGGGGCAAATCAGAACCGCACCGCGTCGGGCAAGCGGTAGAGAGTCAAGAACTCAGAGACTTGGTATAAGTCATGGCGAACTCCGTGTTCGCCGGGCTGGATTTTAGGCAGGAAGCGCGCTTTCTGAATGAGGCCCCGCGAAGGCGTCACCTTTCTGCTCCGTCTTCCATCGTCAGCGCCGGCATGCGTTGAAGGTGGAAGACGGCTAGGCGGCCCTGGCGGACCGAAAGGTCGCTGCGGGCAAGCTGGCCAAGTAGGCCCTGATCGACTCAACCAGAACCAGTGTACGGCTACCGGACTTCACGGCGCGCAAGTTACCGTTGGCGAGTTCGCGGCAGACCGCGCTGCGGCTCATGCCGCTGAAGGTGACTGCCTCGGCGATCGGGACGGCGATGGGGTCAATGCGAGTGGGCTGCATCTGGGACATCTCCACACGGCACCGGACAACCCGGTGCGTCTGGGGAGGACAATGGTCAAACGCAAACTAAGGATGAAGCCGCGTATGTAGATACGGCCCCCCGTATGCAGTTGATCTAAGGACGCACTTTGTAGCTGGCCGCCCAAGAAAGCTGCTGCGCGCTTAGGCTTGGGATGGCCAAATCGTCCGCTGGATTTGCCGCTAGGTAATGAATGGCTTTCGCCCGGCTCAGAAGCAGCTTGCTGGAGCCACGGCGCTAAACTCACAGGCCCAATCCGTTAAAGTGTACGCCCAAGACAAAACGGTCTGTCGTTGTTGCCGATCGTGGATATCGTAAATAGTGCCTCTTGGAAGCGCGGTCTGAAATCTGGAGCTTGCAGCCCAAGTTGGCGCGATCCCGCCCCATCTCCCCACATGGTGGTGTGTCGCCGATCTGCGGGTATTAGCCTTCCCTCTTTCTTTGCGCGGGCGCGCATTAAATGGCAGGCGCGATTGAATGACGGATCCGACCCTGGGTGGTAGGTTCGAAGCGCAACGATATAGCTCAACACTTCTCCACAGGCATATCCATACAGCCGTCCATTTTCGTTTGCTGATGTCTCCAAGGCGATCGACGGGGTCGAAACCGGCGGGGCTGAGGTTGTGCCGCTGAGGGCTGGCCGATGACAAAGCTGCCGCCGCGGCGCTGATGCGTCAACAACCTCCACTCGCACCTTGTCAGCCTCCGCCCGTTTCGGGCCGCCCGCACTGCGGGTTCGGTGAGAACGACGGGCATGGTAATCCTGGGACTTCAGGAAACCCCGTGTCAGCCGTGGACGCCAGAAGACGCCATGGGATGGATTTACGGCTACTATACGACTGACTCAATTATGTAAGTTCGACGCTTCCAGAACAGCCAGGAACGCGCTGGGACATCGGAGGACTCGGCGGTTTGCTGCTTCGTAATCAGTAGGTCCGCGGTTCAATTCCGCGCGCCGGCACCATTACACCATTGTGTAATTTGTTGGTTGAACGAGCGGACAGGGAGAGTGTCCGTGGGGAAACGCTGCATCTGCCTTCGCGCGCGGGGCGGGTAGGCGGAAGGCGAGAGAAATGCGCACAGCGCGCAACGCGCCGCTTGTTTCGGTTATATTCTTGAATCTCCGAGTTTCTGTCATACATATGTCTTCTCCCGGCCTTTGATCAGGCGAGTCCAGGCGCCCAATCTTCTGGAAAACTGGCGCGAGTGGGGGATTGGCGGCCAGCACCTTGATGCGTGCCTCGGCCTTAAGCTCTTGGGGCGGGGCTTTGCCGATGGATGACCGAGCGCGACGACTCGCCAAACGGCTGGCTACTCGCCCGGGGCGGGAAGCTTCGAGGTGGGGAGCGGCGACATTGCCTCGAATACGCCGTCGCGCCGCACCAGGGCGTGGAACAGCGCGGCCGCAATATGAAGCAGGATGAGGGCAAAGAAAGCCAAAGCAATCAGGCGGTGCGCGGTCCATAGCAGCGCGTGCAGCTGTTCGCTCTGCGGCAGTATCGGCGGAAGATGCACGGCTCCGAACAGCACCACCGGGTAGGGGGCCGCCGATAGCATGCCCCAGCCGATGAGCGGCAGCGCGAGCATCGCGGCATACAGCGCATAGTGCGACAAGTGCGCTGCAAGCCTCATCGGTTCCGGCAGGTCATGGGGCAGCGGCGGCGTTCCCGCCCGGGCGCGTACTGCAAGCCGGAGCAGCACGAGGACGAGGATCGCAATGCCGAGCGGCTTGTGGATCGCGACGAGCGTCAAGTAGTCCGGCATCACCGTCGAGACCATGCCGACGCCGATGAACAGCATCGCCAGAATGCAAATCGCCATCAACCAATGGATGACGCGTTGGACCGGCGTGAAGCGCTGTTCCGTCATGGCTGTTGACCTGGCCCCGTGTGCGGGTAGGCGTCGGCCTCCTCCGTTCGGAGGTCGAAGGATTTCGCATACGCCGACGAGCGCGCCGCTGGAAACGGATCGTCCGAGGTGCGGATGCCGTCTGGCAGCACGACCGGGTCGAAGTTGATGTCGCGGCAAGGCCCGGTCGCTTCGGCTGCTACGCGCTGCAGCGTCAGCGTGCCGACGTCGACGGTTTGCCGCCCGTCGGGCCACGCCGCGCTGGGGTTGTCGGTCGGGTCACCCGGCGCACCGATCATCAGCCGCATCGTCCAGGCAATGGGCCCGCCCGCGATCCGCTTCTGCAACTCCGGCTGCAGAAAGGCGGGGCCAAGCTTGGCGAGTTCATCGGGCGCAAGGTCATGCGGTGTCGCTTGCGGCAGCAGCGACCAGCGCACCGGCTTCGTCGTTCCGGACGCGTCGGTGAATAGGAACGCATCGAGACTGTTGTAGCGCTCCTCGGCAAAGCTCCCGGTCCAGGGGGCCGAGGCCGCCCAGGCGCCAAACGCCTTGATCTCCGGATGCGCTGCCGCGAACTGCCCCATCGCACCCGGATCTTTGCTCCCCGAAGCCTGTAGCAGCGCCAGGAATGCCGAAGGCGTCGCGACCGGGAAGAACGGCACGTCGATCGTTGCACTCCGCCATTCCTCGCCGTCCGGCGCGGTGATCCGGAAGCCGAAGCCCCGGACGCGCGTGGTTGCGTCCGAAGCCGACGGTTCGGCGCTTCCAAGGCTGAAGCGGCCGATCACGGGATAGCTTCCTTGGCGAAGCATCGACGCGGTCGTCAACGCGGATCCGGCTCCGTTGGCTTCGAACAGGCCGGTCACGCAGATCCCTTTGACGTGGTTGCGCCGGTGACCGAGCGCCGGGCCGCCGGGCGGGCTGAGGGCTGTGATGAAGCGGCCGGGGCCGAGGCGTTCGGGGGAGAGCCAGCCAGCCGTATAAGCGAAGGCGACCGCCATCACCCCGACTGTGGCGGCAATGATTACCAGCGATGGCAGCGCCGATCGTGGCGGTTTCCGACCAGGCTGCTGACCGACTGAGTCCAACGCTTCTGCCTCACTGTCCTGCCGTAAGCCTGACCGATCTCCGGATCGGAGGAAAGAGGGTCGCGACGTGCTGAGGGCCGGTGTCCCACGAAACTGCTGTTAGGCGAACCCTAAAGTGGGAGCCTGGCAGGCGTTGGCGTATCGGCACCCACCTAGGCGCCGATTTCGAGCGAGCGGTCCCATAAGCCGGCCATATCGACATGGCGGGGGATGACCTTGGCACGATAGAACACATCGGCCACCTGCTGCTCCGAGGCGATCGCCGCATCGTCCGGTGCCGCCAGTCGGCGCGGCTGGCTTGCGCCATCGAGAAGCTCGCGGATCGGCGTCTCGGGCACGCCGATGATCCTCGCCTGGGCTGCCGCGTACTCCGCGTGGTGGTCGTCGATCCAGCGGAAAGCGCGCCCGATCTTGGCGAGATGTGCGGCAATGGCGGTTCGCCGCGCCGGGTCCGCTAGTGCCGCGGGGGAGGTGATGTAAGGGTAGTTGCCCGATAGAATGCCGGCCGCCGTACGCAGTACGCGAGCGCCGGCCTGCTTGGCTAGCGGCACGGAGTAACCGTAGATCGCCCATGCATCGAGGTTGCCGGCACGAAACGCAACCTGGCCATCGGCGGGAGAAAGGTTGACCGGCGTGATGTCGGACCAAGCCATTCCGGCCTCCTCCAGCATCCTGAAAAGGTAGTAGTGCGTCGTGGTGGCGCGCACGTATCCCACGCGCTTGCCCCGAAGGTCGGCGATCGATTCCACGGCCGAGCCGGCGGGAACCAGCACGACCTGCTCGTTCACATCGCCACGGATCACCGCGACGATGCGGACCGGTGCGCCAGATACGGCGGCAAAGGTCGGTGGGATCTCGCTGCTATAGGCGAGGTCCAACGCGTCGGCCGCCACCGCCTCCAGCATCTGGTTGCCCGATCCGAACTCCGACCAGACGGCGCGATAGGGCCCGTCATCCTGCCCGGCGAGCTTGAGCAGTAATTGGTCACCGGCCTTGAATTGCGCCAGGCGGATGGTTGTGACCGGCTCCGCGGCCCGGCTGGGCCAAGGGGTAAACCCGGCGAGCGTCGCCGCCATCAAGGTTCTTCGATACATCACGCAGCCTGCTTTCTCGTTCGGCCTGGGGTCGGCTAGCCGCGACTAAAGCTCCCCTCGAGGGCTGAAAACGGCAAGAGTTGAGCTCCGCAAAATTTGAGTCGAATGGAGAACGTCAATCTCCCAAGACCTCGATCTCGGGCAAGCCATTTGGACTTCGCCGACGCACCGGGTCAGCTGGTCGCGGCAGCGATGACGACCCTGCGCCGCCGCTGGTTCAAGCGGGCGCGTAGCCGGCTATCCAACTCGGCCACATAGTGCGCCACTACCACCATGGCGAGCAGCATGACGATCGCGGCGCCGAGTGCCGCCGGGCCGGCCGGTACATGGCGTTGGATCGTGCCCATGACCGCCATCAACGTGGGATAGTGCAGGGTGTACAGCGGATAGGACAACGCACCGAGGGTCACGAAGGCCTGTCCCACCCATCGCCGGCCCGGATTGCTGGCGGCGCCGCTCAGCACCAAAGCGGGCGAGATGATCACGATGAACGCCACATCATAGACGATCCGGGCCGTTCCAGTGGGCGTGGCGTACATCAACACCGTCAGCGCCACGGTCGGCACGAGGAAGAACCAGCCCGGCAGTTCGAACGACGGCAGTCGCCGGTGCAACCGATAGACGAATACCCCGAGCGGGAAACTGAACGCGATGCGGGCGAGGCCCAGGAACCCGGTCGGCTTGTTCCAGCCGAAGTTCAATGTGTCCATCGTCACGAGTGCCATCACCAGAACCAGGCCGGAGACGGCCATGATGGCCAACAGCGATCGCGTGCTGCGAAGATAGCGTACGGCGAAGACGATGTTGATGACGAATTCCAACAGCAACGACCAGGCCGGGATATCCAGCGGGAACATGGCATCCGTCACCGGCGATGGCAGCAGGGCCAAGGCGAACGGCAAGCTGACCAACGGCTGCGTATAGTTCCACAGCAGGTCGCTGTGGCCGATGACCTGCGATTCGACGGCCAGCGCCACGCCTGAAAGCGTTCCCAGCAGATAGACGGGATATAACCGTAGCAGCCGGCTGCGCAGGAAGGCCATGATCGGCAGCCCGCTATCCAGCGGCTGGGCATAGACGTGGGCCACGATGAAACCGCTGAGCACGAAGAAGAAGTCGACCCCGAGATACGCACTCTGCGGCGCCGCACTGCCGAACAGCCGCTCGCCGTGCAGCAGGACGACGTAAATCGCACCGATCCCACGCATGCCTTCGAGAGTCGTGTAGCGTCTTGGCTTGTCCACGCCGGTGCTCCGCTGGGCGAGCTCCTTCTACCCAGCGGTGCTTAACGGGCCCCTAATGCGCTCCGATGAGGCCGAGCCTCAGCCAGGCAGCTGCTTCACCCAGCGCCCCGCTTGCATGATGCCCGGGATGTGCGCGCCCTGCTCCTCCAACAGTGTCCAGTCGCGCAGCGGGTTGCCGGCCACCACCAGCAGATCGGCCTCCGCACCGGCCTCGATCACGCCCGCCTTGCCGGCCAGGCCGCACAGCTCGGCCGCCAGTGTCGTTGCCGAGCGCAGCACGTCCAGCGCCGGCAAAGCCCGTGCCCGCAGCGCGAACTCGCCCGATTGGTGCCGGTGCATCTCGCCCAGCAGGTCGGTGCCATAGGCCATGGGCAGCCCGGCCTCGTGCATGATCGCCAGCGAGTCGAGCCCAGCTTGCCGCACCGTTTCGATCTTGGCGGTGCTTTCCGGACGCATGCCCAGGCCGGCCGCTTCCTTGGCTAGGATCTGGTACGTGATCAGCGTCGGCACCGCGATCGCGCCCAGCTCCGCAGCGCGCTTCGCCGTCGCCAGCGTGATCAGGTTGCAGTGCTCCAGCGAGTGCACGCCGCAATCCAGCGCCCGGCTGATCGCGTCGTCGGTGTACAAATGGGCGGACACGTAGGTGCCGAGGTTCTTCGCCTCCTCCACCGCCGCCAGCAATTCGTCGCGGGAGAATTGCAGCATGTGGATCGGGTCGGCCGGCGAGGCGATGCCGCCATTGGCCATCACCTTGATGAAGTCGGCCCCGGCCCGCAGCTCCTCGCGGGCGGCGCGGCGCACCTCGTCCACGCCGTCGCAGATCCGGCCCATCGAGCCGACCCGGTTGAAGAACGGCCGGTCGTCGGCGCGCGGGCGGCTGTCGCAATGGCCGCCGGTTTGGCTCAGCGCCTTGCCGGAGATCACCAGGCGCGGCCCGGTGACCAGGCCGAGCGCCTGCGCCTCCTTCAGCCCGGCATCCGCGCCGCCCACGTCGCGCACGGTGGTGAAGCCGCGCATCAGCATCGCGTGCATGATGTGCCCACCCCGCAGCGCCGCCAGCGAGTTGGGCTGGGCCGCGTTGTCGGCCAGGTTGGCCATGGCGGCGATCACGTGGACATGGGCGTCGATCAGCCCAGGCATCAGCACTTTGCCGGCCAGGTCGATGCGCTCGGCGCCCTCGCTTGATATGGGGCGGTCGGACACCTCGCGGATGGTGCCGCCCTCGACCAGCACCTCCATGCCATCGCGCGGGCCTTCGTTGCGGGGGTCGAGGACCTGGCCGCCGGTGAACAAGTACTGGGTCATGCTGCAACTCCGAACGGGTCTTCGACCGAGGGGCAGGGCTGGGTGAACCAGCGCGCGCCCGTGTCGGTCATGGTGATGATGTCTTCCAGACGCACGCCGAACTCGCCGTAGATGCAGATCATCGGCTCGTCGCTGAAGCACATGCCGGGGGCGATCGGCGTCATGTTGCCCTTCACCATGAACGACTCCTCGTGCACGTCCATGCCGATGCCGTGCCCGGTGCGGTGGGGCAGGCCGGGCACCTTGTAGCCGGGCCCGAACCCGGCGGCCACGATCACGCCGCGGGCCGCCGCATCCACCGCCTCGCAGGGGGCGCCCAACACGGCGGCCCCGAAACCAGCTAGTTGGGCGCGCTGCTCCAACTCCCAGATCTCGCGTTGCCGGGGGGTCGGGTCGCCGTAGACGTAGGTGCGGGTGATGTCCGAGCGGTAGCCCTCGATGAAGCAGCCCGTGTCCACCAGCACCATGTCGCCGTCCTCCAGCGTCTGCGCGTAGGGCACGCCGTGGGGGTAGGCGGTGGCCTCGCCGAACTGCACGGCGCGGGAGGCAGGCTGGCCGCCCAGCTTCTTGTGCGCGGCGTCAAGGAAGGCCTGCACCTCGGCCGTGCCCATGCCCGGCTTCAGCCCGCGCGCGGTGGCCTTGTGCACCTCCAGCGTGATGTCCATCGCGATCTGCATCAGCGCCACCTCGGCAGGCGATTTCACCATCCGGCAGGCGCCGGTGATGCTGGCGCCGTTGGTGAAGCCGAAGCTGTTGCCGGCCCGGCGCAGCCCGTCGACGGTGAAGAACGGCGCCAGCGGGTCCAGCGCGACGGTGCCGCTGTCGTAGCCCTTGCTGCGGACGGTCTCGATCACCAGCGCCGTCGGGTCCTCATGCTCCTCCCAGCAGCGCACGTCCGCTCCGAAGCGCAGCAATTCGCGGGTCTTCGGCTCCTCGAAGGTGGGGCTGAGATAGGCGATCTCGCCCTCGGCCGGGATCACGGCGCCGTGCAGCCGCTCCGTCAGGTTCAGCGGCACACCGGTGAAATACCGCAGGTTGGTGGAGGTATCGAGATACAGCGCGTCGACGCCCTGTTCCCGCATCAGACGCTGTGCCTTGGCGACCCGGCCCTGATACTCCTCGACCGTGATCGGCTGCACGCCACCGGTCATGGGAGCCATGCGCTCCAGTTCGGCCGCAAATGTCGAGCCGCCGACGCCCTGCACCATGGGATCACCTCCACTATGAGGCGGCGAGGCTAGGCGACCTGCCGCCCCGGCGCTACCCGCATGCCAGCCCATCGTTGCCCGTTGCGCTGCCGCAAGCTACCCAGCGTGCACCACCACCTCCGAGGTTGGACCGATGGCCGCGCTGTCCCTGAGCAAAGACAAGATTCGCATCCTCCTGCTGGAGGGGGTGCACGGCAGCGCCGTGTCGCTGCTGCAAGGCGCCGGGTATTCGCAGATCCACCAGGTGAGTAAAGGCCTGGACGGCGCCGCGCTGACCGAGGCGCTGCACGGCGTGCACATCCTCGGCATCCGCTCCCGCAGCCAGCTGACGGAGGCGGTGTTCGCCGCTGCCAACCGGCTGATGGTGGTGGGCTGTTTCAGCGTCGGCACCAACCAGGTGGACCTGGAGGCGGCACGGGTGCGCGGCATCCCCGTGTTCAACGCGCCCTTCTCCAATACCCGCAGCGTGGCGGAGCTGGTGATCGGCGAGATCGTGATGCTGCTGCGCCGGATCACGCCGCGCTCGGCCGCCGCCCACGCCGGCAAGTGGGACAAGTCGGCCAGCGACAGCTTCGAGGTGCGGGGCAAGACGCTCGGCATCGTCGGCTACGGCTCGATCGGCAGCCAGCTTTCCACCATGGCCGAGGCGATGGGCATGCGCGTCGTGTACTACGACGTGATTGACAAGCTGCGGCACGGCAACACCGAGCCGGTGGTGTCGCTGAACGAGCTGCTGGCGCAAAGCGACGTGGTCAGCCTGCACGTGCCGGAAACGGCGGAGACGGCGGGGATGATCGGCGCGGCGCAGATCGCGGCGATGAAGCGCGGCGCCTACCTGATCAACAACAGCCGCGGCACCGTCGTGGACCTGGATGCCCTGCGCGCCGGCTTGGTGAGCGGGCATCTGCTGGGCGCGGCGGTGGACGTGTTCCCGGTGGAGCCGGCGGGCGCCGCGGAGCCGTTCGTGACGCCGCTGCAGGGCCTGCCGAACGTGATCCTGACGCCGCATATCGGTGGCTCGACCGG
Source organism: uncultured Acetobacteraceae bacterium (assembly GCA_964242215.1). Classification (GTDB taxonomy): domain Bacteria; phylum Pseudomonadota; class Alphaproteobacteria; order Acetobacterales; family Acetobacteraceae; genus LMUY01. The sequence continues at coordinate 21,260 of CAXTCJ010000047.1, forward strand.
CGAGGCGCAGGAGCGGATCGGCTCCGAGGTGGCGCACAAGCTGATCGACTACAGCGACGCCGGGTCGACGCTTGGGGCGGTGAATTTCCCCCAGGTGCAACTACCCGGCCGGCCCAAGGCGACGCGCTACATCCACATTCACCGCAACGTGCCCGGCATGTTGGGGCGGGTGAACACCATCTTTTCCTCGCGCGGTCTGAACATCGCCGGGCAGTACCTGCAGACCGACGGCGAGCTGGGCTACGTGGTGGTGGAAACCCAGAGCGATGCCGGGTGCGACGAATGCCTGACGGAGCTGCGCGGTCTGGAAGGCACCATCCGGGCAAGGCTCATCCGCAGGGTATAAACCTCTACTCCCCCTCCCCTTGAGGGAGGGGGCCGGGGGGAGGGGTGGTACTGCCCCCGGCACAGGCTCGTGTGTTGCTTACCCCTCGCCCCGCCCCTCTCCCACAAGGGGCGAGGGAGAGCAGTCAGGCACCGGCGCCGATCCCGTCCAGCACTGCAACCGTCTCGCTCGGCAGCACCAACTCCCCCGCGGCCAGGTTCTCGCGCAGGTGCCCGACCGACGACGTGCCGGGGATCAACAGGATGTTGGGCGAGCGCTGCAGCAGCCAGGCGAGCGCCACCTGCATCGGGGTCCCGCCAAGCCGTGCCGCGACGTCGGACAAAGCCGTCGACTGCAACGGCGTGAAGCCACCTAGCGGGAAGAACGGCGCATAGGCGATCCCCGCCGCCGCCAGTTCGTCGATCAGCGCGTCGTCGTCCCGGTGCGCCAGGTTGTACTGGTTCTGCACGCAGACGATCTCGGCCATGGTGCGGGCCTCGGCGATCTGCCCCGGCGTCACGTTGCTAAGGCCGATATGGCGCACCAGCCCCTGCTTCTGCAGCCCCGCCAGCACCGTGAGCGGCGCCTCGAGCGAGCCCTCGGCCGGCCCGTGGATGCCGAACATCAGGCGCAGATTGACCACATCGAGCGCCTCGACACCGAGGTTGCGCAGGTTGTCGTGCACCGCACTGGTCAGCGCCTCGGCCGAGAACGCCGGGTTCCAGGATTTGTCCGGGCCGCGCTTGGCGCCGATCTTGGTCACGATCACCAGGTCCGCGGGATACGGGTGCAGCGCCTCGCGGATCAGCTGGTTGGTGATGTGCGGGCCGTAGAAATCACTGGTGTCGATGTGGTCTACGCCGCTCGCCACCGCCTCCCGCAGCACCGCAATCGCAGCGTCGTGGTCCTTCGGCGGCCCGAACACCCCCGGCCCGGCAAGCTGCATCGCGCCGTAGCCGAGGCGCTTCACGCTGCGGTCGCCCAGCTTGAACGTTCCGGCTTTGCTGATCTCACTCATGGCTCGTCTCCTGTCGATGCGGCCTAGATAGGCCTCCCGCGATCCCGCGATAACGGGTTACAATCGAAACAGGCTGTTCGGGTGGGCGAACAATGGTGGCAGATCTCGGCGACCTCACCGCGTTCGTCGCCGTCGCCGGCGCGGGCGGCTTTCGCGAGGCGGCCCGGCTGAACGGCGGCAGCGCGTCGGGCTACAGCGAGGCGGTCACCCGGCTCGAGGCCCGCCTCGGCGTCCGGCTGCTCAACCGCACGACCCGCAGCGTGGCGCCGACCGAGGCGGGGGCGCGGCTGCTCGACCGCCTCGGCCCGGCGTTGGGGGAGGTGGCGGCGGCGCTGGACGTGGTCAACGGTTTCCGTGACCGCCCGGCCGGCACGCTGCGGCTGAACGTGCCCGTCGTTGCGGCGCGTTTGGTGTTGCCGCGCATCGTGCCGCCGTTCCTTGCTGCCTACCCGGACATCCGCCTCGATGTCATCGCCGACGATAGCTTCGTCGACATGCTGGCCGCGGGTTGCGATGCTGGCATTCGCTACGGGGAGCGGCTCGAGCAGGACATGATCGCCATCCCGATCGGCCCGCGCGAGCAGCGGTTCGCCACGGCTGCGTCGCCGTCCTATTTGGACCGGCGCGGCCGCCCCGCGCATCCCCGCGACCTGCTCGGCCATGCCTGCCTGCGCGGCCAGTTCGCGAGCGGCGCAATGACCACGTGGGAGTTCGAACGTGAGGGCGAGATCGTGAAGCTGGACCCGATGGGCCCGCTGCTCGTCCGTGTCGGCGCCGCAACCGATCTCGCCGTCGATGCCGCCGTGGCGGGCACCGGGATCATCCAGTTGTTCGAGGACTGGCTCCGCCCGTATCTCGACAGTGGCGTGTTGGAACCCGTGCTGGAACCGTGGTGGCCACGGTTTTCAGGGCCGTTCCTGTACTACCCCGGCCGTCGCTACGTGCCAGCGCCCCTGCGTGCCTTCATAGATTTCATCACCTCTTCTCCCCCTCCCCTTGAGGGAGGGGGCCGGGGGGAGGGGTAGCCACACGTGGCACTCCTGGCGCTCGGGAGCCGTGGCGTTGCCTACCCCCCCTAGCCCCTCCCTCAAGGGGAGGGGGATTTCATCGCGTGACCACCACTCGCGCACCGGCCGAGCTCCCCGTTATGCCCAACTGGTATAGCATCTCCGCCGATGCCGGCGGCTCGGTGAAACTGCCGGCCGTCGTGGCGCGCAGCCGGGTGCGCAGCGCGTAGGTGCCCGGCGGCAAGTCGAGCCAAACCGCCACCACCTCGTCGTCGCCGTAGGACGCCCAGGACGGCACCAGCGTCGGCCCAGCCGAGGGTTGCGCGTCCGCCGTGGCGGTGGCGAGCGCCGGGTTCAGCGGTTCCAGCCCGGCGGGCAGTGCAGCCCGCACGGCAACCTGGGCGCGGTCTTCGGGGTTCACCAACTCGTCCAGTTCCTCCACCACGTCGCCGACGGCAAGATGGATCGCGCCGTCCGGCCCCGGATCCAGCTTGGTCATCGGCGGCTGCACCGCGCCCTGCGGCGGCGGCACGCGGAACAGGGTGCGGGTGAGAACGAAGCCGTGCTGGTCAGCCTGCGCTTGGGCGCCGGGTTGGGCGGGTACGTAGTCGGTCGCATCCAACGCCACCAGGCCCGGACCGGCCTGCACATGCACGGGGCCGGGCGCCGTTGTGCTGGCCTGGAACAGCGGATGCTGCCGGTCCAGCGTTCCGGCCGGCTTGGCGTCGGGCAAGGTGATCGTGGCGGCGACCGGGGAGGGCGGCGCTTGCCAGGCGGCGGCCAGTGCCTCCAACGCCGCGGCCGTGGCGTCGCTGCTGCCCCAGCCCTGGCCGGTTCCCATGCCGATCAACGCCGTGCGCACCACGGCGTCGCGTGGGTCGGACGGCGTGGCTGTCGCGGCGGCTTGCGTCACCTGCGCCAGGCTGCGGGCCTCGGAGGGCAGGATGGCTTGCGTCGCCGGATGGTCGACCAGGCCGGCATAGACGGGCTTCCCGTCCCGGGCCAGCAGGTTCACCCGGCCCCACATCGCTTGCAGCACGCCGGGCAACTGGCTGCTGCCGCCCGGCAGACGGGCCAGCACTGTTGCGACATCGGCCAGCGAACCCGTGCGAAGCAGCGGCGCCGTGCGGGCGAGTTCGGTGGCGTATTCGGCGGAGATCTGCCCGCCATCCGCCAATGCGAGCAGCGCCGTCACGCGTTCGAATAGCTCCTCGCCGCCGATCAGATGCGGGTAGTCGCTGCGCAACGCGGCTTGCAGCACCTTGGCCATGCGGTCGGCGGTCGGCTTGTCCACTGGTAGCCCGGCGCGCCCGGCTGCCACCAGCACGCGATAGGCCTGCGCCGTCAGCCAGACCGAACCCTGGGTGTGCGGGAAGAAGGCAACGAGCCCGTCATCGTCGGTGGTCAGCTTCACCCCCGCGATCGCCGCCGCCACGTCGCTGGCCACGCGGGTGCGCAACCCGGCTGCGTCCAGTAGCGGCGTGAACGGCAGCAGCGCCAACTCGCCCTGCGCGAGATCCAGCCGCTGCGCCGCCCCGTCCACCGCGGGGCGGGCGAGAAAGCCGGCGGCGCCGATCAGCCGCACGACGGCCGGGTCGGTCGCGAGCGTGACCTGGCGGCGGTAGCTGGCCGGGCGCGCCGGGTCGGCCAGCGCAGGGATGTCCAGTGCGCCGCCGGGCCTGGTGGCCAGCAAGTCGCGCCGGTGCACGACGGGACGGTCGGGCTTTATCGGCAGGTCGATCTGCACGGCGTCGCCGGCGTGGTCGGACAGGCGTTGCAGCAGGTACCGCACCCTGGCCGTGGTGGTGCCGGCCGCGGGTTCGGGGACTGTGACGGCGAAGTCGGTGCGCGCGGGGCGCTGTCCGTCCCAGGTCACCGGGACCTGCTTGGCGCCATCGACGGCCAGGTTCTCGACGGAGATTGCGGCCTGGCCTGCGCCGCCCGGTCCCTCGACAACACGGCCGATCAGCCCGGCGCTAAAGCTGTCGCCGGGGCGGACGAAGCGGGGCAGGGCCGGCTGGGCCACGACGGGCTGCCGGATCCGCATCTGCCCGGAGCCGAAGCCGAACCGGTCGGGGCCGCTGACCGCCTCGGCGCGCAGCATGAACACGGTGAGCGTGTCCGGCAGCTTCACATGCACCCTCGCCGTGCCGTCGGGGCCGAATTTCACCCGCGGTTCGTACAGCGGCACGGGCGTGAAGTTCTTGCGGACGGAGATGTTCTCCATGCCGGAGTCACCGTTCTCGTCGCCGCCGGGCGTCTCCTGCAGCGGGATCACGCCGAACGCCATGTTGCGGGTGTCGCGCGCTTGCATGGTGCTGGGGCGGTTCACGATGAAGGCGGGCAGCGGGTCGAGCGGCGCTTCCTTGGCGAGCGACAGCACGGCTTGGTCCACCATCCACACGGTGGCCTCGCCCGCGACGGGGTGGCCGTGGGCGTCGGCCATGTGTAGCACCATGTCGAACTCTTGGGCCGGGCGGGCCTCGGCGGGTGCGTCGAAGCTAACGTTCACCCGGTTGTCGGTCGGGTTCACGGTGACCCATTTGGTGGCCGCCAAGGTCGTGGGCTTGCCCTGGTCGAACGGCGCGTTGGGCGCCACCGGCACCGCTAGCCGCCCTCGCATCACCAGGAAGTGGACGGCCAGCCGCGGCATCTGCTGCTTGCGGATCGGCACGGTGTAGCGGCCGAAGCCGTTGGTGATGTCGACCCAATCGTAACGTAAGTGGCCCTCCGGCTCCTCAACGATCGCCAGGGCGCGCGCGGTCTGGAAGGGGCTCTGGATCACTAGCGTCGCGGTGTCGCCGGGGTCGTAGCGGTCCTTGTCGGTGGACACAGTCACCGTTTCGGCCGGCGGGCGCTGCCAGGTCACCGGCGTGTTCCCGGCCATGAACAGGTCGACGCGAACGGTCTGCGTGCGCCCGACCTTGTCGGCGGCGGTGATTTCAACGAGGTAAACGCCCGCCTCGTTGACGCCGAAATGCACGGGGATCGGGTCCGGGCCGCTGGTGATCGTGCGGTCCTCGACCGTTTCGTCCAACACCTGCGTCTGATACTTGGCCGAACCCTGGGCGAAGTCGCTGGCCTCCAGCACCGAGTTCCACTGGCGGTGGATCAGCTTCACCGACATCGCCAGCCCGGTGATCTCGTGGCCCTCGCCGTCCAGCGCCACGATCTCCGGATCCAACGCGCCGAGATGGTCCACGTAGCGCGGCACTTTCACGCCGAGCACGAACGGCGGCAGGGCGGTGACGCGCTGCACACCGCGCACCTGCATGTCGTCGTCGCCGGTGACGGTGGCTTCCACCAGGTATTGGCGAGGCTGCGCCGTCGGCTCGATCGTCGGGTCCAGCGTCAGCTGCGCCGAGCCACCGGCATCGGTCTTGGCGTCCCGGTTCAGCACGGGGGTGGAGCGGAACGTCGCATCGCCGGAAAACCGACTGTCCGACGAGAACAGAAATCCGTCGCGACCCAGCGGTGTCCACACATAGGGTGTCTGCGTCACGCGCCAGGTAATCGGGCGGTCGGACAGCAGGCCCCCGGCGAAGAACCGCGCCAGCAGGTCCACAGAGAACGGCGCATCCAGCGGCGTGCGGTCGGGGCCGTGCAGCACGACCTCGAACGTCGGCAGGCGATACGCTTCTTTCTTCACCGTCAGTGCGCCGCAGGGGTCGCCGTCTTTCGGCTGATACTGAATAGAATAGTCGCCGGTCGCCTCGGTCTTGGCGTCGAACTTGACGTGGAAGCCGCCGATCTCATCCAGCGTGACCGGCAGATGCCAGGTCTGGTCGCCGGGTGCGGTCACGATCACCTCGCCCGTGCCGCTGCTGTAGGCGAGCGAGCCGTGGTCGTAGCGGCGGATCATGCCGGCGATCAGCATCGGCTCCTCCGGGCGGTAGATCGGGCGCTCGGTGAACACGTGGCAGAGCGTTTGCGGCGCCGGCCTGCGGTCGCTGACGTCGCTGGTTGTCCAGTCCAGCCAGGGTGTGTCCGGCTTGCTCCAGCGGCCGTCGGCATAGACCTGCGGGCCGCGGCCCGGCTCGATCACCAGCGTGTCGGTAGCCTTGGTGACGACGATACGCTGGATGCCGGCATCCTGCCCGTCACGGCCGCGGGCGAGCGGGGCGGGCATGGTCCAGCTGCCATCGTCCGCCGTCGTGCCCTGCGCCAGGGTGATGAACCGGCCGTCGCGCAGCCCGTCCAGATGGATCGCCGCGCCCCCGACCGGCTGCGCGGTGGCGAGCGAGGTGACCGCGAACCGCACCCGGTCCGCCTCCTCCACGCCGGTCAGCGACAGGTCGGTCACCTGCAGCCGTGCCCATTGCCGGGCGCCGCTATCCACCGCTCGCACGCCCACCAGGTAGGTGCCCGGGGCGCGCGGCCCGGCGATCTTGGCCAGGGTTGGGCCCAGGTCCAGCCCGAACTTGGCATCCACCCCGCCGCGGTGGATCGGCAAGTCCATCAGCTCGCTGGCGGCGGGGGAGCCGAGGGCGATGACGCGCGCGGCCATGGCGTCGCCGCTGATCGGGTGCGGCTGCACGTAATGCAGCGGCTCGTTGCCGGGCAGCGGCGGAGCGCGGTCGTCGCTGGTGGTGAGCCCGGCCTTCGGAAACGGCCAGAAATCGCGGCTCAACGGGTCGATCGCGTAGACCCGAACATCCGCCCGGTCGTAGCCATGGCCGCGCAACGGCACGTATTGCGGGCCGAGCCGCTCCACGATGCCCTGCGGCACGTCCCATGCCAGCGCCGGTGACCCGGCGTTGAACGACACCCTCGCATGCACCGCCTCGGCCAGCACCCGGCCGCGCGTGTCCTTGATGGCGCCCGGTGCGATCTGCACGTCGTAGACCTGGCCAGACACGAACTTGCCGCCGAGGGTCAGTTCGCCGTTGTCGCCGGTGCTGGCGGTGAGGTCGTCCAGCGGCGGAGTGAAGCGCAGCGCGTCGCGGGCGTGGACGATGTCGAGCGCGGCCGGCGTGGAGGTGAATTGCAGCACCATGCGCCGCGGCCCGGCCGGGCTGTTGGGATCGGGGTCGCAGACGGTCACGCCGTCCTTCGACGAGTGGTTGTAGCTGTCGCCGCAATAGCTGTCGGACAGGCGGAACGGGGCGGCGGAGCGCAGTTTCAGCTCGAAGATAGGGTCGTCGAGGCCGGGTTCGTCGGACAGGCGCAGCCGCAACGTCGCCACGCGGCCGTCGGCTACGGGATGGTGCAGCACCACCAGCACGGTCTGCGCGTCGCTACGCGCGGTGCGCTCGGCGGTGCGCAGGTCGAAATCGTCGGAGCGCAGCGTCTCGGTGGCGCCGGTGACGCCGGGTTGCGGGCCGATCTCGATGGTGATCAGGCGGGCGAGGGCGGCCAGGTCGACCGGCTGCGGGAACTGCAGCGCCACCGTGTCCAGGTCCGCCGTGCCGTTGCCGCTGTCATCGGCGGCGGGGCCGGTCGCGGAGGGCACCGGCAGCAGCGGCACCAGCGTGGTCGCTGCGCCGCCGAGCGTCACGGTCTCGCGGCGCAGTGGCTGCCAGGGCTCGGTGGGGCGGAACTGCAGCGTGGTGGGGGTGAGCCACGTCCAGGCGCCGTCCTTGGCGGGGGAGAGGGTGGCGAAGCGCTCCGGATGGTCCTCCGGGCCACCGGCGGCGGGCCCGGTGGCGGAGGGGAACAGCAGAGTCACCGGGTCCCAGCTGCGGAGGAAGTGGTCCGGCACCACCCGGGTGCCATCGGCACGTTGCAGGTGGTCGAGCTGGGGCGGAACCTGTGCGAGAGCAAGGGAGGGCAGCAACGCCAAGGCAGTCAGCAACGCGCACAGCGTAGCGTCATGCCAGGCCTTGAGCCTGGTATCCACGCAGTCCCGCAAAGGCCGGCCCGGCCGTGTTGCATGCGATGTTGCCAAACATTCGTCTGACGTGACCAGCCCTACCCCGTGGATACCAAGGTCAAGCCTTGGCATGACGGTGGTTTTGCTTCGGGTGCGGTAACAAAACAAACCGGACAGCAGTGCCATCATGGTACCTTCTGGGGCTTCATGCCGACCAATTCGAGGTAGCCCTGCACCACGTCCTGCGGCGGTCCGTTGCCGCGCGGAGTGACGCCGACGAGGGCGGGCCGGAGCAGGGTGGGCGGCGCGGACGGGGGCACGCGCGCCTCCAGCACGTAGTCGCCGGCGGCGAGGTGCTGCAATTGCGCGACGCCTTCGCCGACGATGGCGCCCTTGGCGTCGAGCAGCCTGGCCTGTGCCTGGTCGGGATCGGCGCGCAGTCCGACACCGATGGCGCCGGCCTTGGACAAAGTGAAGCTGAACGCCGCCGTGCCGCCCGGCGCCACCGCCACGCTGTCGCCCAAGCCCTCACCGATCGGCACCAGCTTCTCCGCCCAGACCGAGACGGTGCCGCCCATCGGTCCGTCATCCGCCGAGACCAGCCGCAACGTCACCGGCCCGGCGGCGACTGCGCGGTGCAGCTCCGCCCCGGCCGCGAACAAGGCCGGCGCGTCGGTCCGCCGCGCCTGCTGCAACCCGGCGAACACCGGCCCTGTGGTGCTGACATGCAGCAGCATCGGCGAGGCGGCGTCGAAGCTGAACGTGGCGGCGGCGGTCGACAGCGCCATGCGGGCCGGCAGTGACACGGTCTGCGCCGCGGCCTCGGGCCAGGCGGACACGCCGGGTGCGTCTAGCCAGACGGCCACCGCGCCGGTCCCATGCTGGACCACCGCACGGCCCGCGCCAGACACCGAGGCGGCGGTGCCGCTGGTGATCGCGGCGTCGGTCACGGCTGTGACGGTGGTATCCCCTGCCGTCATCAGGCGGGAGCCGGACGGCGCATCGAATGCCACGGCGAACGACCCGGCCGAACCGAAGAACCGCTTCAGCACGGTGCCGGGTTGCAGGGCGGCCGCTGCCGGGGCCGGTTGGGCCGTGATCCGTGCCGGAGCGGCGGTGGCCGTGGTGTTGACCAGCAACAGCTCGGTCCACGCGCCGTCCAGCGTGCGGCTGACGGTGCTGCCGCCCGTCCAGACCGCGACCGGCGCCGCATCGTGCCAGCCCGCGAACGCGGCGAGCCCGGGGGCGAGCGCCAGCTCCACGCGCTTATCGCCCGATGGCAGTGTGAGCGGCAGAGCGGACCCCGGCGGCACTTCGGTCTGCAAGGCGTCGGCCACGGTCTGTGCCGGCAGCAGCTTCGGTGTGTCGCGGGTGACGCGCAGCCGCATGGCCTCGCCGGCCCGGACGTCGACCGGGGCCGTCGCGAGCGCCACCGCACTGCCTGCAGCGATCCCGGACGCGATGCCTAAATCGGGCTGGCCCGTCCCGCTGGCGACGCGCCACATCGCCCCATCCTTCGCCGGCAGGCGTGCGGCGAGGCCGGCGGGCAGTTGCAGCACCGTCTCCTGGCCCGGCGCGAACTCGACCGTGCCGACGGTGACGGCGACTGGATGCGGGGCCAGCAGCCAGACATCCTTGCCGTCCGCCACCAGGTTGGCAGTGGCCGGCTCCAGCGCGTGACCCGGCCATCCCCCGGCGAGCAGGCCCGGGACGCTCCCCAGTGCCACGACCCCTGCCTCGGGCAGACCCGCCCGGCCGACGGCCAGGGGCATCCCGTCCACCGCGGCGAGTGTGACCTGGCCCGATTGCGGGGTAGCGCTCAGGGCGCGGGCGGCGAGGCGGATCGGCTCGGGGCCGCCATCGATGGCCCAACTCTCCAGCCGCCAGTCGTCCGCGGCCGCATCGGCGGGGGCGGCGACCACC
>CAXTCJ010000047.1:31444-35347 GCA_964242215.1 uncultured Acetobacteraceae bacterium
CCAACTCTCCAGCCGCCAGTCGTCCGCGGCCGCATCGGCGGGGGCGGCGACCACCGGGTCGGTGCCGGTGCCGATCGCCACGGTCCGCCAGCCGCCGGCATCGGCCCGCTCCAGGGCGAGCGCCAGCGGTGCGGTCGAACTGGCCGCCGCGACCACCAGGCGATCCGCATCCGGCCGCGGCAACGTGAGCACGTGGACACCGGTGCCCTGCAACACCGCCGCCTCGGACGGGGCCGATGCCGACGGCAACTCGGCGGGGAGGGCCAGCGACACGTCCACCGTTGGAGCAGCGGCGTCGCTGGTGTCGGCCGACGCAGCATCGTCCGGTGCCGCATCAGCCGCCGCGGCAGCATCCTTCGCGGGCGGCTGGGCGCCCTGGGTTGCGGCCGTCTGTGCCGCCCCGTCATCGTCCGCGGCGTCACTGCTGTCCGCATCCGGCGTGGACGGGCTGGAGGGCGCGGACACGTCCGGCGGTGCGGCCGATTGCAGGTCCAGCAGGTATTTCCCCGCAGGCAGCCGGCGGGAGGCGGCGATGTTCCAGTCGCCGGCCCGGCTGTTGTATCGCGCAACCACCGCGCCGCCGTCCTCGCGCAGCACCGCCTTGACCGGGATCGTGCCCCAACTGGTCAGGCTCACCACCCGGCTCGCCGCCAGACTGAACGGCAGGCTGGCGGGCAGGCTGACGCTGCGGGGCGCGCCGGGCTGCAAGTTGGGGCTGCTGAGCGCCACCGTGTAGCCGAGCCGATCGTTGCGGCCGAGACTGGTGGCGAGCACCTGGTAGTCGCCTGCCTCGAGCGTGCCGGTCCAGCTCCCGGCGACCCGGGTCACCGTCGCACCGGCGTGCTGCAGGTCGCCCACCATGCCGGTGCCGAGTTTCAGCGTAACCTCGGACGGCCCGGGCAGGCTGAACGCCCAGATGTCCGGCGCGCGTGGCTGGCCGCGTCCGTCCGGCTCACGCCAGGTGGCAGTCTGAGGCTGCTCGAACGGCAGCGGATGCGGCCCGTGCCCGGTGATCTCGACGGGCTTGGTGACCGCGGTCAGCCGCGCCGCGACCTGCCGGCCCACCACGTCGGGCGCCACCACCAGGCGGTATTGGCCCGGGCGGAGCGCCGTTTCCAGAGCGTCCAGCGGCCCGGGCGTGACCATCGGCCAGCCCTCCGCATCTTCCAGCCGCCCGGCCCACGGCGTGCCGAGCGACAGCACGTCGAGATGATAGCGCCCGTCCACCGGGCCGGTGATGCTGACCGGGAACGACACGCCGCTGCCGCCCGGCAGACTGGCCCGCACGCTGCCGCCGGGCACCAGCGTGCCGCCGGCGAGCAGCGGCGCGGGGCGGGCGAGCAGGCCGAGATGGCCGGCCGAATCGACCGCCCGTACATCCACCCGGTAGCGTCCAGCGCGCAGGGCGGACTGGATCAGCATGTTCTGCCCGACGCCGTTGCCGTCCGCCGTCGCCAGTTGCGGGATGAACGGCGTCGCCAGCCGGCCTGACGTATGCAGCCGCCCCGTCGTCTCCACCCGGAACAGTCCGCCCTCCGGCACCGTCAGCTCGAAGCCCCGCTCCTCACCGCGGGCCAGGTCCAGGGTGGTGGCCGTCCCCGCCGTGACCGAGGCGACCTGGCTGGGCGACGGCGGATTGGGGATGGCGGCCGGGGTGGAGGGATTGGCGCGCCAGGCGAGCGCCACCGTGCGCGCATGGTCCGACACGGGGATGACCACGGTCGCGCGACCGGGCTGCGTGTTCTCGGTCTGGCCGGCCTCAATCGGCCCCACGCCCAGTTCCGTCACGCTCAGCCTGCCACCCGGCGCGATCAGCACAGGCACTGACAGCGTGTTGCCGGCGGCGATCGTCGCCAGCAGTGGACCCTCGGCCAGCGCGACCGGCGCGGCGCGCACCACCAGGCCCGTGGTGGAGTCCGCCGCGTCGCCGGCGTCCAGCCGCAACTGCTGACCCGGCGCCAAGACCTGCAACCCGAGCGGGATCACCGGGTCGGCCGGCAGCGGCGTCGCCAATGGCGGCGGCTGGGTGCCCGGCGTGCCGACAATGGCCTCGATGCTGCCGGTTTTGCCCTCGGTGGGCTCCAGGTTGAGCATGAAGTAGCCGGGGGGCAAAATGGCGCTGGCGTTGCGGCCGTGACGGATGTCGACGCCAGTGCTGCTGAACCCGACATCGCCGCCAGACGCCGACTGGAACAGCAGGTGGGTCGGCCCGCGGATGTTGAACCGCGCATGGAACGGGGTGCCGACGCCGATCACCGGGGCGGTGCTGGCGACGATGCGCGGCGGCCTGTCCGGGCCTTCCGTACGCTGCAGCAGCAGGGTCGGCGGAGCCTCGTCCGCGCCCATGCCGGTGGTGGCAGCCGACACCCACCACGTCCCGGCCTGGGTCCAGGACCGCCGGTTCGTGCTGTCGAGCGCGTGCACCGTGAACGTCTGTCCGGCGGCGGCGCGGAGTTCCGCCACGGGCTGCCGGCCTTGTGGACCGGTCAGCGTGAGGGAGGGTTCGCGGCTGGTCTTGTCCAGCGTGGCCACGGTGTCGCCGACCCGCAACTCCGCGACGGCCGGCGCAGGCAGGTCGAGCCGCAGCATGCGGGCGGAGGGCGGCAGGGCGAACACCTCGCTGCCTAACGGGCCCACCGTGCCGCCGGCCCAGCCCTCGGCCAGCACGTTGCTGGCGCCGGCGCGGAGATGGAAGGGCTGAGTGGCGTCGTTGTCGGTCCAGGGCAACGCCGGCCCGCCATAGGCGACGGCGAGGTAGGTGCCGGGCTCGACACGGCCCACGATCCGCAGGTCGGTCAAGGGGTGGCCCGGCGCGGGGGTGACGGTCTGCGCCGCCGGGTCGAGCGCGGTCAGTTCTCGGCCGTCCCGCCAAAGGCGCAGGTCGGCGAGCGCGCGGCCGGCTGCCTCGATCCGCACGTTGTCACCGCCGCTCGGGGGCACCAGCAGCCAGAAGGCGCGCTGCTCGCCGTCCCGCAGCGTGGCGTCGAACGGGCGGTCGGGTTGGGGCAGGGCGGCAGGCGGGGCGGCGTCGTGGAACGGGGTGACGGTCAGCCCGATTGTGCCGCTCGCGCCAGGGGCAGCGAACGCCCGCAGCTTGTAGGTGCCGACGTCCAGCAGCCGGTCCAGCCGGCCATCCTGCGAGCCGGCGGCCCCGGCGAGCTCCGACGGCCCGGTCAGCATGTCTACCAACTGCAACGCCGCGCCGGACGGGCTATGCGCCGCGATGGTGAACCGACCCGGCGAGGTCACGTGCAGCAGCGTATCCGACTCGGACGCGGCCGGCAGGCTGGCGGCATCCAGCGTCGCGGCTGGTGCCGGCTGGTTGAAGCTGGCGGCTGGGATCGCCGGGTCGGGCGGCGGCGTGGCGGCGGCCTGCACGGGCGCGGTCGTGGGTGTTGTGGGCGGCGGCGGGGCGAGGGCGGTCAGCCGCGCGGTCAACTGGCCGGACAGGCACCGCTCGATCGCGGCCGACGGCACGTTGCAGGCAGCATCCCGCGCGTGAAGCCAGGCCAGCAGCTCCGTCCGACTGGCCTCCCGCCGCTCAGGCTGCCGGGCCAGCGCACTCGCGTAGGCGACCGCGACCTGGTGGTCCAGGGCGAGAAGGTTGGGCGACGCGCAGATCGCCTTCTCGGTCGGCGAGCGGGCACGGCTGCAATCGATGCCCTGGGCCCGGCCCACGCCCGACAGCAGAGCCATCCCAGCAAGCAGGACAGCAACCCCCAGCGCAGCCCGCATTGGTGTTTCCCCCGTGAGAAGAGGATGGCATGCGCCGGGGGCGGGGCAAAGTGTGGACGCGTCGCGTTTTGCGCGATGGGAGCGGATGAAGGCCGATGCTGGGGCCAGTCAGACTCGGACCGTCATCGAGCCATGGCAGGCCTTCGCCGATCTCCGCTAGAACGACCC
>CAXTCJ010000048.1:0-3349 GCA_964242215.1 uncultured Acetobacteraceae bacterium
CAACCCCGCGACCGAGTCGCGATGGCGGCCCGGGTCGCCGCCGATATTCCCGAGGGCTGGTGGGTGAACCTGGGGATCGGCATCCCCGTCCTGGTCGCCGACCACGTGCCGCTCGACAGGGAGGTCGTGTTCCATTCCGAGAACGGCGTCCTCGGCATGGGCCCGGCGCCCGACCCGGAGAACGTCGACCCGTGGCTGATCAACGCCGGCAAAACCCACGTGACCCTGCGGCCCGGCGGCAGCTACGTCCATCACGCCGACAGTTTCGCGTTGATCCGCGGCGGCCACCTCGACCTCTGTGTCCTTGGGGCATTCGAAGTGGCTGAGAACGGCGACATAGCTAACTGGTCCCGCTCCGACAATGATTTCGCTCCGGCCGTCGGTGGCGCCATGGACCTGTCCGTGGGTGCCAAGCGGCTCTGGGCGGTGATGGAGCACACCACCAAGTCCGGCGAGTCGCGGCTGGTAAAGCGATGCTCGTATCCGTTGACCGCCTTGGGCGCCGTCAGCCGGGTTTACACCAACCTCGCCGTGCTCGACGTGACCGACCGCGGCTTCGTCGTACTCGACATCGTTCCCGGGCTAGACTTCGCCGGGCTGCAGGAGCGCACTGCAGCCACGCTCCATCTGCCCGGCTAGACGCTACTTGCCGAGGTTGGGCGTCACCCCCGTGGTGTCGCTCGGCGCCTCAGTGCGATCCCGCTGGCTACCTTGCGAGCCACCCTCGGACAGCGTGCCGCTCGGCGTTGCACTGAATGGCGTACTGTTGGTCGGCCCCGCGTCGAGCGCGTGACTCCCTGGCCCAGCGACGCGGTCCACCGGGGATAAGCCGGCCGGCCCGACCGTCGGTAGTGGCGCCGGCTCCAACGCATGACCATTCACGCTGCCCTCGAGCGGGGCTGCGGCTAGCAGCAAGTTGGCGGGGGTGGGGGCCGGATCCGGGGCCGCGAGCAGCGAAAGCGGTGCGGCGAGTAGGCCGATAGCGAGAACGATCGTGTTGGAGCGCATTGGGTCTTCCTATTCCGCACTGATGAATGTTGTTCGTGCGATTAGGTTGCCAGCCGGCCGATCCCGTTTCAGTGACTACCGTTGCGCTGCAACATGGTTGCGCCAGCCACTGCATGCCTTAGGCTGGTCCAAGACATGCATGTGACAATCCCCCACCGCCGGAGTCGACTCCGGCCAGTCCAACGCCCTCAACGCGGACGAGCGCCGCATGGTGTGCCTTGCCCCTGCTGACTGTACGCCATCTGACGACCTATCGGTATCGCCATCCCGTTGCATTTGGCGAACATCGGATGATGTTCCGACCGCGGGACAGTCACGACCAGCGCCTGGTGGACCATCGGCTCGTCATCGATCCGGAGCCGGTGTCGCTGCGCTGGACGCAGGATGTGTTCGGTAATTCCGTGACGCTGGCGCGGTTTTCCCACCGCGCCGACCGGCTGACGTTCGAGAGCACGCTGACGATCGATCATAACGAGCCCCCCGAGATCGCCAGCATCGTCGCCGAACACGCCCGCACCGTGCCGTTCGGTTACGACACCGACGAGATGCCCGATCTGTTGCGCTCGATCGAACGGCAAATGCCGGATCCCGGGCATGTGGTGGATCGCTGGGCGCATGGGTTCCTGGCCGAACATGGCCTGACGGGCACGATGGACCTGCTGGCGGGGATGACCAAGGCGATCCGCCATCGCTTCACCTACCGCGCGCGCCACACGCCCGGCATCCAGGATCCGCGGACCACGCTGCGGCTCGAGACCGGTACGTGCCGGGACTTCGCGCTGATGATGATGGAGGCGGTGCGCTCGCTCGGCATGGCTGCCCGCTTCGTCAGCGGCTACCTGCACGTCCCGGTCCGTGCCCATCCCGGCGAGGCGGAGCGGCAGGGCGGCGGCAATACGCATGCCTGGCTGCAGGTCTATCTACCGGGCGCTGGATGGGTGGATTTCGACCCGACCAACGGCATCGTGGGTAGTCGCGGGCTGATCCGGGTCGCCGTCGTGCGCGACCCGGCGATGGCCATCCCCCTCTCAGGCAGCTGGACGGGAGCCTCCGCCGATTGCCTGGGCATGGACGTTTCCGTTCGAGTGACCGAGTTGAACCCCACTTTGCAAACTGCACGCTGAGGAATTTCACCATGCGTATCCGCTGTGGCTACCGAATTGCCTATGAGTGCTCACAGCCGGTGCCCATGTTGCTGGCGCTGAGCCTGCATCCGTCGCGTGAGGCGGACCTGCTGACGCAGCCGCAGCTGCGAACCAGCCCCGAGATCGATGTGCACCGCTACCGCGACGATTTCGGCAATATCTGCCACCGGATCGTGGCGCCGGTCGGCCGGACCGAGTTGACGGATGAGTTCGAGGTCACCGATTCCGGCCTGGCGGACCCGATCGTGCCCGAGGCCAAGCAGTTTCACGTCCACGAACTGCCCGATGGCGCGCTGGTCTACCTGCTCGGCAGCCGCTATTGCGAGACGGACAAGCTGTCAAACATCGCCTGGTCGCTGTTCGGTGGCACGCAGCCGGGCTGGGCGCGGGTGCAGGCGATCTGCGAGTTCACCCACGAGCGCATCACCTTCGGCTACGAGCACGCCCGCCCCGACAAGACCGCGTGGGACGGCTACAACGAGCGGCGCGGCGTCTGCCGCGATTTTGCGCATCTTGCCGTAACGTTGTGCCGTTGCATGAACATTCCCGCCCGCTACTGCACCGGCTACCTGGGTGACATCGGCGTGCCGCCTGCCGACTCGCCGATGGATTTCTCCGCCTGGTTCGAGGCCTACCTCGACGGCCCCGAGGGCGGCCGCTGGTACACCTTCGACGCGAGACACAACATCCAGCGGATCGGCCGGGTGTTGATGGCGCGCGGCCGCGACGCCACCGACGTGGCCCTGGTCACCAGCTTCGGCCCGGCCTGGCTCAGCCTGTTCGAGGTGACGACCGACGAAATCACGGCGTAGGGTGCCTCCGAAACGTCCTGAGGGTTTGCGCGTGATCCGTTACCTACTGTCCGCCGCGGCATTGGCTGGCCTTGCCGCCATGACCGTGCCTGCCCGGGCCGCCGACTTCATCAGCGGCGTGCAACTGGCGCACGCCTGCGCCAGCCGCGCGCCCGTGGACAGCGGATCGTGCGACGGCTTCATCGCCGGGGCGCTCGACGAGGTGGTTGGTAACGCCGAGCTCCGGTCGACGATCTGCCCGCCGGCGGGCACCAAGCTCTCGGTGCTGCGGGAGGCGCTCGGTCGCTACGGCCAGCAGCATGCCGACGACACGCACGGCTCCGGCGTCGCCTTGCTGCACGCGATGCTGAAAGCAAACTACCCCTGCCCAGCTAAGTAGGGGGA
>CAXTCJ010000048.1:3449-35213 GCA_964242215.1 uncultured Acetobacteraceae bacterium
CCTTGCTGCACGCGATGCTGAAAGCAAACTACCCCTGCCCAGCTAAGTAGGGGGACCAGCTAAGTAGGGGGATACGCGCAGCGCTATCCGTCGCGCCGCAGGGTATCAGGCCTACCCGGCCGGGGCCGGTGTGACGTTGGCGGTGGCGCCGACCGGGCAGGCGCCGGCGATCGCGTTCGGCGTGAGGCCGATCACCAGGGTGTTGGGAGGCTCCATGACGCCCGCTGCGGGCCGCACGGTGCCGGTCAGGACGGGATAGTCCGGCAGCTTGATCCGGACACTTTCCCCCGCCCGCAGGTCGGCGGCCGGCGGGATCGTCACGAACGCGCGGTCGCAATCATGAATTCGGGCCAGCGGCGTTCCCGCGATCAGGTCGGCGCCGGGCACCGTGTCCACCGAGCGGACGATGCCGTGTACGCCGGCCAGAACGGTCCGGTCGGGGCTGTCCGCATCCAGGGTGTGAATGCTGAAGAGGGGCGATTTCGGATCCACGATCTCCCCGGCGTTGGCGGACACGACCATCAGCCGGCCACTGACCGCGGCACGCACGACCATCATCGGCGCGTTGAACACGCCCGTGATGCCGCTGCTCAACAGCGACGAGATGCCATAGACCGCTCCGGCCAGCACACCGAGCACCACCACCGCCGCCACCGCGGGGATCGCCAAGCGGCGCAGGGCGGGGTGGGCCGAGCGTTCGCGTAACGGTGCCGGCTGAGGACGTGAATCCCACGGCAGCTCGTCGGCCAACGGCTTCTCGGCCACTGGCTCACTGTAAACCGGCACAACGACGGGCTGCGAAGGCTCGGACCAGTCGTCCGCGGGGACGGCGACCTCTGCCGGAAGCGGCTCCAGCTGGCCAGGCGGTTCGTCGGCTGCCCAAACTTCGTCGGCCAGCAAGACTTCGTCGGCTGGCCAAACTTCGGCGGCTGGCAGGACTTCGTCGGCTGGCAAGACCTCGTCGACCGGCGGGACTTCGTAGGTGACGGTCGGTGCTGGAGGCTCGGGCTCTGCCTCGGCTTCTGGCTCTGGGGGGAGGGGGAGCGGAGCGGTCGGCAGGCCCGGGAGCAGCCGGATGGAGGACGGCGGCACCGGCGTCGTTGCACTGACGGCTGGCAACACCGGGGCCGCCAGGGCCACCCGCATGTCCAACACCGGTTGGGACAGCGCCGCCGGCCCCGGCGGCGCGAACCGGGCGGACGGATCCCACGCCGCAAGCTCGGAGCGACGCACTTCAGCGGCCGGGTAAGCCGGTGCCAGCACCACGCGTTTGGCGAACGCGGCCGGGTGGCGATCGAACCCGACGATCGGGTCGGACGGATCGATCTCGCGTGTCATCGCGAGATGCAACTGGCCGGCAGGGTCAAACGAGGCTCGTGTTACGGCGCGGCATGCGGGCGGCAGTACCTGAGCGGTTCGCAATGCGTCAAGCGGTGGCGCAAGTCTTGCGTCACATAGCCGCTAACGAAGTTTGGAGTGACCGTCCCTTGACCTTTGTGATCCCACGCCGCCTCGCACTCGCAGGCGCGGCCGGATTGGCCGCTACGAGCACCATTCGGGGCCGGGCGCAGGCAGTGAAGTCGCTGAATTACGGGATCTCGATGGCGGATATTCCCCTGACCACGGGGCAGCCGGACCGCGGCGCGGGGGCTTATCAATTTACCGGGTTAACGCTGTATGACCCGCTGGTCGCCTGGGAGCTGGATGTCGCCGACCGGCCCGGCAAGCTGATCCCCGGGCTTGCGACCTCGTGGGAAACCGACAAGGCGGATCCGCGCCGCTGGATCTTCCACCTCCGGCCCGGCGTCGCCTTCCACGACGGCTCGCTGCTCGATGCCGATGCCGTGGTGTGGAACTTGGAGAAGGTGCTCAACCCGCAGGCGCCGCATTTCGACAACCGGCAGGCGGCGCAGGTCAAGCCGCGGCTTCCCTCGGTCGCCTCGTGGCGCAAGCTCGACGCATCCACGGTCGAGATCACCACCAAGGCGGTGGACGCGCTGTTCCCCTACCAGTTGCTGTGGTTCCTGGTGTCGTCCCCCGCGCAATACGCCAAGCTCGGCAACAGCTGGGAGAAGTTCGCCTTTGCCCCCTCGGGCACCGGGCCGTTCAAGCTGGCGAGCCTGGTGCCGCGCACCCGGGTGGAGCTGGTGCGCAACGATGCCTATTGGAACCGCGCCCGGCTGGCCAAGCTGGACCGCTTGGTGCTGACCTGCGTGCCGGAGGATTTCTCCCGCGCCAACGCCCTGCTGTCCGGCCAGGTGGACCTGATCGAGACGCCCGCGCCGGACGCCGTAACGCAGCTGAAGGCCGGCGGCGCGCGGGTGGTGGGCAACGTCACGCCGCATGTGTGGAACTACCATCTGTCGATGGTGGAGGGCAGCCCGTGGCGGGATTTGCGGGTGCGGCGGGCCGCCAACCTTGCGGTGGACCGGGACAGCATCGTGCAACTGATGGGTGGCCTGGCCAAGCCCGCGGTGGGCCAGGTGGACCCGGCAAGCCCGTGGTTCGGCAGTCCGACCTTCAAGATCACGACCGACATGGATGCTGCCCGCAAGCTGATGTCCGACGCCGGCTATTCCAAGGCAAACCCGCTGAAGACCACCTTCATGGTGCCCACCGGCGGCAGCGGCCAGATGCTGTCGATGCCGATCAACGAGTTCATCCAGCAGGGCTGGACCGACATCGGCCTGCAGGTGGAGTTCCAGCCCGTGGAGCTGGAGGTCGCCTACACCGCCTGGCGCAAGGGGGCGGCGGACCCTTCGCTGAAGGGCATCACCGCCAGCAACATAGCCTACGTCACGTCGGACCCGTTCTACGCCCTGATCCGCTTCTACAGCAGCAAGCAGATCGCCCCCGTCGGCGTGAACTGGAGCGGCTACAAGAACGCGGAGGTAGACGCCCTGTGCGACCAGGTCAGCGCCAGCTTCGACCCGGCGGAGCAGGACCGTCTATGCGCCCGCATCCACGAGAAGGTGGTGGACGATGCGGTGCAGGTCTGGGTCGTCCACGACACCAACCCGCACGCGCTGTCGGCGCGGGTGCAGACCTACACCCAGGCGCAACACTGGTTCCAAGACCTGACCACACTGTCGTAACGGCCATGGTTGGGCGAGGCATCCTCCCTCGCGAAGCGGGGGAGGGGGACCATGCGAAGCATGGTGGTGGGGGCACTTGGGCAATGGCGGTGCCGCGCCCCCTCCGTCAGCTTCGCCGCCACCTCCCCCGTGAAGAACGGGTGAGGATAAGCTCTCATCCCTAACCCGGGTCTTCCAACCCGATCGCGCGCAGCCGTGCGCCTTCCTCATCCCAGCCGGCGCGTTCCTTCACGTTCAGGAACAGATGCACCTGCCGCTCCAGCAACCCACCGAGTTGATGCCGCGCGCGGGCGCCGATGTCGCGGATGCGGGAGCCGCCGCCGCCGATCAGGATCGCCTTGTGGCCGGGCCGGGTGACGTAGATCGTGGCGTCGATGCGCACCGAGCCGTCCGGACGCTCGACGAAGCTTTCCGTCTCCACCGTGGCGGCGTAGGGGACTTCCTCGTGCGTCTGCAGGAAAATCTGCTCCCGCACGATCTCGGCGGCGAGCAGCCGGTCCGGCAGGTCGGTGAGGTCGTCGGGCGGATACAGATATGGGCCGGCGGGCATAATCGCGGCCAGGCGGTCCAGCAGTTTGTCGACGCCGTCCCCAGTGGTGGCGCTGACCATGAACGTCTCCTCGAAGGTGGCGAGGTCGTTCAGCGTGGCGATCAGCGGCAGCAGAGTTTGGGGCGGGACCAGGTCGGATTTGTTCAGCACCAGCCAGGTCCGCCCGCCGCGCTGGGCGAGCCGGGTGGCGATGTCGCGCACCGCGTCCCGGGCACCGGCCTTGGCGTCCACCAGCAGCAGCGTCACGTCCGCTTCCTCGGACCCGGTCCAGGCAGCGTTCACCATGGCACGGTCGAGCTTGCGCTTGGGGGCGAAGATGCCGGGCGTGTCCACCAGCAGCATCTGCGTTTCGCCCCGCATCAGGATGCCGAGCACGCGGAAGCGGGTGGTCTGCGCCTTGGGGCTGACGATGGAGAGCTTCGCCCCCGTCATCCGGTTCAGCAGGGTGGACTTGCCGGCGTTCGGCGCCCCCACCAAAGCCGCGAATCCGCATCTCGTGGTCACTGGAGTTGTCCTAGGAGGTCGGCGGCGGCATCGCGTTCCGCCACCTGTTTGGTGCTGGCCGTGCCGGTACCGGTGCGGCCCATGGCGGTGACCGTCACGGTGAAGACGAAGGCATGGGCTGGACCGCTGCGTTCCGCCTCGACGAAGGGGGGCAGGGTTGCACCGCGGGCCTCCAGCCACTCCTTCAGGTCCGATTTCGGGTGCTTGGGCGCGCTGGACTGGTCGCCGACCGCATCGGCCCAGGACTCGCGTACGAACCGCCGGGCTGCCTCCAGGCCGCCGTCGTAGTAGATCGCGCCCAGCACGGCCTCGACCGCATCGGCCAGCACCGCGGCGCCTTTGCCGACGCCGGCGCGGGCTTCGTTGGGGCCGATCACCAGCATGTCCGTCAGGCCGAGTGCGGTCCCGATGGCGGCCAGCCGCGGCTCCGAAACCAGATCGGCATGGCGCCGCGCCAGCAGGCCCTCGGCCTCGCTCGGAAACCGCTCAGCAAGCCATTCAGCCATGAGCAGGCCGAGCACCCGGTCACCGACGAACTCCAGCCGCTCGTTCGACCGCAGGGCCGAGGCGCGGCCATGCGTTCGCGGAATGGCCGAACGATGGGTCAGCGCCTCGCGCAGCAGTTTGGGATTGGAGAAGCTGTGGCCGAACGCCGGCCCGGTCAATTGATCCCGGTCAGCAGACGGCCCCAGCGGATTTCGAGCGGCCATTCCCATACTTCCCACCATGGCGCGGTCGCGTCGATGGAGAAGAAGATGAATTCGGCCCGGCCCACCAGGTTTTCCACCGGCAGGAACGCCACGCCCTGATCGCCTTGCAGGAACGGCGGGCCGCTGGCGCCGAAACGACTGTCTAGGCTGTTGTCGCGGTTGTCGCCCATGGCGAATAGATTGCCGTCGGGGACGACGAACTCGCCGGTATTATTGGCGTCGCCCCGGTCGCCCATTTTCGCGATCAGGTGCGTGGTGCCACCGGGTAGCGTCTCCGAATATTCCTGTTCGGCAATGGACCCGCCGCTCTCGTCGGTTGCGATGATGTCGCCGAGCGGCCGGCGTCCGGCGGGCTGGCCGTTCACGTACAGCACGCCGGCCTTCACCTGGATGTGGTCGCCGGGCAGGCCCACGATCCGCTTGATGTAGTCGGCGTAGTCCGCGTGCATGTTCTTGAACACGACCACGTCGCCCCGCTTGGGCAGGCTGCCGAAGATGCGGCCATGGAACAGCGGCGGCGAGAACGGCAGCGAGTGGATCGAGTATCCGTAGGCGAACTTGGATACGAACAGATAGTCGCCTACCAGCAAGGTCGGGATCATCGAGCCAGAGGGGATATTGAACGGCTCGAAAGCGACGGTGCGGATGGCGACGGCGATCAGCCCGGCATAGACGATCGTTTTGATGTTATCGAGCCAGCCGCCCGATTTTGCTTTCGCTTTAGCTTTAGCCATGAAGATGGAGCGGTCCGGAGAATGCGGGCGGATGAAGCCGATGGGGCGTGGTTCTGTCAAGGAAGTGCCGTGATGCCGGTGGCGGCACCTCCGCCAATGTGGCACCGTGAACGTTGGTTTAAGGAGACGTTCATGTCCTGTTCACGACTGGTCGCGGGTCTTGCTGTCGGTATGTTGACGCTGGTTCTGGCGTCGGCGGGCGCCTGGGCCCAGTTGGGTTCGGTCAACAACCCGCCGCCGCAGCATCTATTCAACCTGGGACAGCCGCCCCGGCTGAATGACGGCCTCGGCACCATGGCGGAGCGGCGGGCTCGCCTGGCCGAACTGAGGCGGGCGCACCAGCGGCAGATCCACCGCAGATAGGGCGGTTGAGCGCAGCGCTGATCCACCCTAGATCCGGGTCAGCACCACCGGGATCTCCCGAGTCGTGGTTCCGTGCAGCACGGGCTCGGCGATGGTTTGCGGCCAGGTCCAGCCGTCGCCAAACAGCGTGCGCATGCGGTCGAGCGGGCAGTCGAAGGGCGGCCCTCCCTCGGCGCCGGTCTGCATGAACAGGATGAACAGCCGCCCGCCGGGCCTGATCCAACGATGCAGGCGGGCGACGTACTCCGGCAGAATCGCGGGCGGAAGAGCACATAGGCAGGTCTGGTCATAGGCGGCGTCGAAGGGCGCTGCCGGGTCCCACTCCAGCAAATCGGCCTGGAACACCGTCCCCGGCAACGCCGCGGCGTGCAGCCGGACGCGCTGCACCTCGACGGCGGTGGGCGTCAGGTCCACGACGGTGACGTCGAAGCCATCCCGCGCCATCGCCAGGGGCTCACCGCTGCGGCCAGCACCCGGCAGCAGGATGCGGCAAGGGTTGAGGTCGCCCGCCGCGCGCCAGGCGACGAAGGCCGGGTTGAGACTCGGGCGCTCCCACGGAGTGCGTTCGGCCTGGAACCGTGCCTCCCAGTCCAACGCCGACGTGCGCCCGCTCATTCTGCGTCTCTGGCTGGTTCGCCAGTAATGGTGACCTGGGCGAAGGCGTACGGGTGCTCGTCGGTGAGCGTCAGGTGCACGCGCGCCACCTGGCCCGGCGGCGTGATCTCCCGCAGCCGGGCCGCGGCCCCGCCGGTCAGCGCCAGGGTGGGTTGCCCGCTCGGCAGGTTCACCACGCCCATGTCGGAATGGAACACGCCGTGGCTGAACCCGGTGCCGAGCGCCTTGGAACATGCCTCCTTGGCCGCGAACCGCTTGGCGAACGTGCCGGGCTGGGTGCGCGGGTGGCGGCGGGCGGCACGGGCGCGCTCGGCCTCGGTGAACACGCGCTGCAGGAATCGGTCACCGAACCGGCCCATTACCTGCTCGATGCGCCGGATGTCGCAGAGATCGGCGCCGATGCCGAGGATCGTGCCGCTCACGCGCGGGCCCGTTCGACTTGGGTCACGCCGTGCGCCGCCCGCAACCCGGCGATGACGTTGGACAGATGGCGCAGGTCGCGCACTTCGACGTCCAGCAAGATCTCCTGGAAGTCGATCTGCTTGTTGACGATCTTGAGGTTGGTGATCGACCCGTCCTGCTTCGACACGGCATTGGTCACGTTGGCCAGCATGCCCGGCTCCTGCGCCGCGAACACGCTGATGCGGCCGGTGTGTACGCCGCCTGTCGCCTCGTGCTCCCAGCTGATGTCGATGAACCGCTCCGGCGCCGCGAAGCCTTCCAGCGTCTGGCAGCCTTTGGCATGGACGGTGACACCCTTGCCGGTGGTCACGATGCCGACGATCTGGTCGCCGGGCAGGGGGTGGCAGCAGCCGGCATAACTCACCACCATGTTCGGCAGCAGCCCGCTGATGCCCGACGAGCCGCCCGCCGGCCGCGACGGCGCACGCGACGTCAGCGGCGGGATCATCCGCGGCGCGCGCGGGGCTTGCCGCAGCTCGGGGTAGATGGCGTGCACCACGTCCTTCGGGCCCGTGTTGCCGTTGCCAACGCTGACGTACAAATCGTCCACCGAGGCAGCCTTCAGCAGCTTCAGCGCGCCCTCGAGCATCTTTTCCGACCCATCCAACCCGTCCTGCCGGAACGCCTTGGTCAGGGCGGTGCGGCCCGCATCGACGTATTGCTGGCGCTGCTGCAGAGCGACGTAGCGGCGGATCCGCGCCCGTGCCTTGCCGGTGACGGCGAACCGCTCCCAGGCCGGGGAGGGGGTGCCGTTGCGCGAGGTGATGATCTCCACCTGGTCGCCGTTTTGCAGCTCCGCCCGCAACGGCATGATGCGGCCGTTGACCTTGGCGCCGACGCAGGTATCGCCCACCTGGCTGTGCACGGCATAGGCGAAGTCGACCGGCGTCGCTCCCCGCGGCAACGGGATCAATTGCCCCTTCGGCGAGAAGCAGAACACCTGGTCCTGATATAGCTCGAGCTTGGTATTCTCGAGGAAGTCGTCGCCGTTGCTGGAGTTGTCCAGGATCTCCAGCAAGTCATCCACCCACGGAAAGCTGCTCCTGTCCTCCGACCCGGCGACGCTCTGCTTGTAGCTCCAATGCGCCGCCACGCCGTTATCGGCGACGCGCTGCATGTCGGGAGTACGGATCTGCACCTCGATCTTCTGGTTGATCGGATGGCGCAGCGTGACCCCGGTGTGGATGCTCTGGTAGCCGTTGGATTTCGGGGTGGAGATGTAGTCCTTGAACCGCCCCGGGATCAGCTTGTAGCTCTCGTGGACCGCGCCCAGCGCCATGTAGCAATCCGTCCGCGTCGGGACCACGACGCGGAACGCCATGATATCGGACAGCTGCTCGAACGCGATGTTGCGCCGCTGCATCTTCTCCCAGATGGAATACGGGCTCTTTTCCCGCCCCGACACCTCGACCGACGTGACGCCGGCTTCACGCACCACCCGGCCCAGTTCGGCGCGCACGTCCTCGATCACGTCGGCACCCTGGCCGCGCAGGAAGTTCAGCCGCGCCTGGATGGTGTCGAACGCTTCCTTCTCCAGTTGGGCGAAGGCGAGGTTCTGCAGCTCGGTCTTCACCGCATCCATGCCGATGCGTTCGGCGAGTGGCGCGTAGATTTCCATCGTCTCGCGGGCGATCCGCAACCGCCGCTCGTCGGAACGGACGAAATGCAGCGTGCGCATGTTGTGCAGCCGGTCCGCCAGCTTGACCAGCAGCACGCGGATATCCTGGCTCATCGCCAGCACCAGCTTGCGGAAGTTCTCCGCCTGCTTGTCGCGCCCGGCCTTCAGTTCGAGCTTGGTGAGCTTGGTGACCCCGTCCACCAGCCCGGCGACCGGCTTACCGAACCGCGTCTCGATGTCGGCGAGCTTGACCCCCGTGTCTTCCACCGTGTCGTGCAGCAGGGCGGTAACGATGCTGCCGGTGTCCAGCCGATAGTCGGCAAGTATATCGGCGACCGCGACGGGATGGGTGATGTAGGGGTCACCATTGTCGCGGCGCTGGTCGCCATGGGCCTGCATCGCCATGACATACGCCGCGTCGATCAGGTCGGTATCGGCCTTCGGATCGTAGGCGAGGACCTTCTCCGTCAGCTCGAACTGACGGATGATCCCACTGCGGGCGGGCGGCGCGGCCGTCCCGACCCCGTCAGGGGCGAACGCAAACGGAGCGTTACGCCCTAGCATGGTGCAAAGCGTCGTTCAGCGGCGGCGTCCGCCGAGTTCGGCCTCGATCGCCGCCTCGAGGTCCTCGGGTGACATCTCCTCGACGGGAAGGCTGGCGGCCTCCTCCTCGGCGGAGACGTCCTGCAGGCCGAAGATGTTCTGGTCGGTCGGGATGAGGTCGAGCACCTCCTCGTCCGCCGGCTCCGGCTCGGGCGCGCGGGACAGGGACTTGATCAGGTCCTGCTCCAACTTAGGCAGGCCGATGGTTTCCTCAGCGATTTCGCGCAGAGCGACGACCGGGTTCTTGTCGTTGTCGCGATCGACGGTCAATTCCTCGCCACGGCTCAGATTGCGGGCGCGCTGGGCGGCGAACAACACCAACTCGAAGCGGTTGGGGACGCGCTGGACGCAATCCTCGACAGTCACGCGTGCCATACGGCGGTCTCCGGAAAAGGAATTCGACTGCCTTAGTTAGGCGCGACACCGCTGTCTCGCAAGTGCGAACGCATGAGCGGGGCGACAGATTGCGGCGGTAATGCGTCCAGCAAGGTCTGCGCCGACAGTCCCAGCACGGGATGCCGCCACTCAGGCGCCACATCCACCAAGGGCCGTAGCACGAAGGCGCGCTCGTGCATGCGGGGATGCGGCAACATCGGGTCGGGGCTGTGGCGCACTAGGTCCCCCATGGCGATGATGTCGAGGTCCAGCGTGCGGGCCGCATTGGCGACGCTCCGCTCGCGGCCGTGTTCGTGTTCGATCGCCTGCAGGATTCGCAGGAGACCGGCCGGATCCGCTGCGGAGTCGGCCGCGTCAATGGCGTCGAGTCGTATGATGCCGTTGACGTAGTTCGGTTGGCCGGATGGAGGCTGCGGCGCTGTCTCGTACCAGTGGGAAAGCGCTTTGAAAGTGAGGCCGTTCAGGCGTTT
The DNA here is from genome assembly GCA_964242215.1 of uncultured Acetobacteraceae bacterium. Taxonomy (GTDB): domain Bacteria; phylum Pseudomonadota; class Alphaproteobacteria; order Acetobacterales; family Acetobacteraceae; genus LMUY01. Next base: position 13,570 of record CAXTCJ010000048.1, read on the forward strand.
CAGGGCTTTGGCTGCTTGCTGGCACGTTTCGAGCGGAGTCTTGCCGTCGCGAGAGGTCAAATTGGCGCCGATGGCAATCAGAATGATCAGCGTTTTTGGCCTTTCTATGATAGAGTCCGACCTGTATCGTCGCGCATCCAACTCAGCGCTCACGTCCATATATCAGGATTATACCGCCGTGCTCTTTCTGCCCCACGAACGAACTGCCCTGTTTATTGACGGAGCGAATCTTTACTCCGCTTCGCGTAATCTCGGATTTGATGTCGACTACCGCAATATGCTCGATTTTTTCAGAGCCAAGACAAATATTGTGCGCGCGTACTACTATTCTGCAGTTCTTGAGACAGAAGAGTATTCTCCGCTGAAGCCGCTGACGGACTGGCTTGCTTACAACGGCTATAATCTCGTGACCAAGGCCGCGCGGGAGTTCACCGATGCGGCGGGGCGGCGCCGGGTCAAGGGCAACATGGATATCGAGCTCGCCATCGACATGATGGAGATGGCTCCCCGGCTGGACCATGCGGTGTTGTTCAGTGGCGATAGCGATTTCCGGCGTCTGGTGGAGGCCGTGCAGCGCCAGGGCGTGCGCGTGTCCGTGGTGTCGACCGTGCGCAGCAGTCCGCCGATGATCGGCGACGAGTTGCGCCGCCAGGCCGACCAGTTCCTGGAGTTGGCGGAGATCGCGCCCGGCTTCACCCGCCGCCAGATGGAGCCGCGCACCCGCACCACGGGCCGTCCGACACCGGCCGAGCCATTCGCCGAGGCGTCCGAAGTCGCTTGATCGCGGCTCCCGGGCAGGATTGCCCGCTCTGCCCGCGCCTGGTCGCCTACCGGGAGGCTAACCGGGCGGAGCATCCCGACTGGTTCAACGCGCCGGTGCCGAGCTTCGGCAGCCCTGACGCCCGTCTGCTTGTGGTCGGCATGGCACCTGGCGTGCGGGGCGCCAACCGGACTGGACGCCCGTTTACGGGTGATCACGCGGGTGTCTTGTTGTACCAGACCCTGGTCCGGTTCGGCTTTGCAGACGGCGAATACCAGGCCGACCCGGCGGACGGCCTCACGCTGCGGGATACCCGAATTATAAACGCCGTGCGCTGCGTTCCTCCGGCCAATCTGCCGGTCCCGGCGGAGGTGAAGACTTGCAACGTCTTCTTGACGTCCGAGCTGGCCGGGATGCCGAACCTGAAACTCATTGTTGTGCTCGGATTGCTGGCGCATGCGGCCGTTGTTCGCAGCCTGGGCTTGCGCCAGAGCGCCTACAAGTTTGCCCATGGCGCCGTTCACGCGTTGCCAGCTGGGCTGTTATTGGCGGATAGCTACCACGTGTCCCGCTACAACACGAACACCGGCCGACTGACCGAGGCAATGTTCCACGCCGTCATTGCGGAGGCCAAAGCCCGACTAGCGTGAGAACGTTCCCTTCCCCTCAAGGGGAGAGGGGGAAGCAAGCGTCAGTGCATTCTGGGTGATTTTAGCAGGCTGCGGCGGTCTATCGTAGAAATGCTCACCGGCATCCGGCGTTCGTCCCGCTGCACCATCAGCGTCACTCGCGCGCCCGCTGGCCCACACGCCCACACACCTCGCCACAAGCCAGCGAGGTCCGTAACTTCCTCGTCCTCAACGGCCAGCACGTGATCGCCGGTGCGTAACCCGGCGCGTTCGGCAGGGCCGCCATCGGCGATGCCCCCGATCACGACGGTCTCGTCATCTTCCATGGCATACAGGCCGAGCCAGGGGCGGGGAGGGCGGTTTACCTGACCGTAGCGCCGCAAATCCTCCAGGATCGGCGGCAGCATGCTGATCGGCACGATCATGTTCATGTCGTGCCGCCGGCCCTTGCTGTCGCCCTGCTGGAGGATCAGCGAGCCGACACCCAGCAGCTTGGCATCCTTGCCGATCAGCGCCCCACCGCCCCAGAACGGATGCGCCGGCGCCGTGAAGAGCGCCTCATCCAGCAGATACTCCCAGTATCCGGCGAATTCCTGCCGCCCGACGATCTTGGTTTCGATAGCGCGTTTGCGGCCGCCCGCGGAGGCGAACAGCACCTGCTGGCCCAACTTCAGCGAAGAACTGTCGCCGAACTCGAGTTTGGGAAGCGCCAGCTTCCCCAACGGCTGCACCAGGCCGAAGCCGGTCTCGCCATCGAACGCGAGCGCGTGACCCGGCACGGCCCGTCCATCGGCGGAGGTTAGCCATACGGTCTCCGCCTCGGTGATCAGGTACCCCATGGTCAACAACAGCCCGTCGTCGCCGATGACGATGCCCGAGCCTTCCCGCTCCGTGCCGAGTGCGCCCGCGGTGAACGCATCATTCGGCGCGGTCGCCCGTAATCCCACGACCGCACTCAGCACACGGTCGAGGTCAAAGGCGTAGTCTGCCGGGTCGGGCTGTAGCTCGGCCGGAATGTCCCGTTCTTTGGGCATATCAGCCGTAATTCACCATGATTGTCTTCTTGTGCATGAAATGCTCGAGCATTGCTTCCAAACTCGCCTCCTTGCCCAGGCCGCTGCTTTTGACGCCGCCGTAAGACAAGTTAGCTTGAACCACCAGGTTCTGATTGATCTGCACGAGGCCAGCCTCCAGCCGGTGCGCGAGGTCGAGGCCGACTTTCAGATTGTTCGTCCATACAGACGCAGCCAGGCCGTATTCGGTTCCGTTCGCCCGCGCCAAAACGTCCTCCGGATCGTCGAACGGGAAAATCACGGTGACCGGCCCAAAGATCTCCTCCTGCACCAGCGGGCTGTCGTCCGGCAGGTTGGTGAAGATGTGGGGCTGAATGAACAGGCCCTTCTTCAACGCCGGGTCGGACGGCATGGCGGAGCAGGCGCGACCCTCGGCGCCCGAAGTGGCTTTCCCTTGCTCGATGTAGCTCTGAACCTTGCCGAACTGCTCGGTGCTGATGATGGTGCCGATATCGGTCTTCTCGTCGAGCGGGTCGCCCATCACCATAGCGTCCACCTTCTCCGCCATCGCGTCGACGAAGCGCTGGTAGATCGGCCGCTCGACATAGATGCGGCTGGCTGCCGTGCAGCTCTGCCCCTGCCGGGTGAAGCGCATCGAGGTCAGCGCGCCCGCCACCGTCTTGTCGAAGTCGCAGTCGGCGAACACCAGCATGGGGGACTTGCCGCCCAGCTCCAGCGTCACCGGGATCAGTTTTTCTGCCGCGGCCTTGCTCACGATGCGGCCGACTTCGACGCTGCCGGTGAACGTCACCTTGCGCACCAGCGGGTGCTCCACCAGCGGCGCGCCGCACTCCGGGCCGAAACCGGACAGCATGTTGTAGCAGCCCGGCGGCAGGATGCGGTTCACCAGCTCGCAGACGCGCAGCACGGTCAGCGGCGCCTCCTCGGCCGACTTCACCACCACGGTGTTGCCGGCCACCAGCGCAGGGGCAACCTTCAGCGCCATCAGCAGCATCGGCACGTTCCAGGGGATGATTGCCCCCACCACGCCCAGCGGCTCGCGCACCGTGACCGACAGCACGTTGGGCGCGAACGGGACAGACTCGCCCTTCAGCTCGCCGCCCAGGCCGCCGAAGAATTCGAAGATGTCGGCGATGGTGTTTGCCTCGACCCGGCTTTCCGTGCGCAACGCCTTGCCGGTTTCCATCGCGATTAGCCGGGCCAGCTCCTCGACGTGCTCCCGCAGCAGCGCAGCGCACTGGCCGACCAGCGCGCCACGCTTGCGCGACGGCATCTTCGCCCAGTCCTTCTGCGCCTTGTCGGCGACCCGCACCGCCTCGTCGACGTCGGAGGCATCGCCCTCGGCCGCACGCCCGACTTCCTCGCCGGTGGCCGGGTTCACCACGGCGAACGTCTTGCCGGACCGCGCCGGCACGAGCCGTCCGCCGATCAGGTGAAAGCCGGACAGGCTATGCGCCAGGGCCTTCTGATCGAGGTTGGGGCCTTGAGCCTCCGGTTGCGGACGATCGAGCATCGGTTTGCCTCCCATAGCGGTCGCTTGTAATCGAACGGGACAATGGCCCCGGCCCGGCATGCGGGCAAGCGGGCGGCAACGCGATGGAGAACCTCAGTTGGAGCAAAGCCAGACCGGCCAGGATAAGTTGGGACCCTTGCACGGGCTAACTGTCTTCGACCTCACCCGCGTGCTGGCTGGCCCGACCTGCGTGCAGATGCTGGGCGATCTCGGCGCTGAGGTGATCAAGATCGAGAAGCCCGGCTCCGGTGACGACACCCGCGGCTTCGCCCCGCCCTTCATGCCGGGCACGCAGGAGAGCGCGTATTTCGTCGGCGTGAACCGCAACAAGCGCTCGGTCACGCTGGATATCGCGACGCCAGAGGGCCAGGCGCTGGCGCTGAAGCTGATCGCGCAGTGCGACATCCTGGTGGAGAACTTCAAGGTCGGTGCGCTGGCCAAATACGGCCTGGGTTACGAGCAACTGCACGAGACTTTTCCCGGCCTGGTGTATTGCTCGATCACCGGCTTCGGCCAGACCGGCCCCTATGCGCCGCGCCCTGGCTATGACGGGCTGATCCAGGCGATGGGCGGCGTGATGAGCCTGACCGGCGAGCCCGATGGGGAGCCGCAGAAGGTCGGCATCCCCGTGGCCGACCTGTTCGCCGGCCTATACGGCTGCATCGGCGTAATGGCGGCGTTGCGCCACCGCGAGGCAACCGGGCAGGGGCAGCAGATCGACATCGGCATGCTCGACACCCACGTCGCCTGGCTCGCAAACCAGGGCATGAACTACTTAGCGACCGGCGAGAGCCCGGCGCGACTGGGCAACCAGCATCCGAACATCGTGCCTTACCAGGTCATGCCGACGGCGGACGGCTACATGGTGCTGTCGGTGGGCAACGATCCGACCTTCAAGCGGTTCTGTGATAATTTCGAGCTCAGCCATCTGCTGGCCGACCCGCGTTTCGCGACCAACGCCGCCCGGGTCACCAACCGCCAATTGGTCACCGACACGCTGAACCCGGTGACGCAGCGCCATCCGACCAGCTGGTGGGTGGAGCGGCTGGAGGCGTTGAAGATCGGTTGCGGCCCGATCAACACGCTGCAGCAGGTGTTCGCCGACCCGCAGTCGCAGGCCCGCGGCGTAGTGGTGCAGATGCCCCACGCGGCAACGGCCGATGGGGTGAAGGTGATCGCCAACCCGGTGCGGCTGAGCGAGACCCCGCCGACTTACCGGCTGCCGCCGCCGACGCTGGGCCAGCACACGGATGCGGTGCTGGGCGAACGGCTCGGTTTGTCGGCGGAGGAGTTGGCGGATTTGCGGGCGAAGAAGGTGATCTGAACCTCCCTCTTCCGTCGAGGGCAGGGCAATCGCCTTTGATTATCCTCCCCTGTGAAGCGGGGGAGGGGGACCATGCGAAGCATGGTGGAGGGGGCTGGCCAACTGCACGAACTGTGCCCGCGCCCCCTCCGTCGGCTTCGCCGCCACCTCCCCCGTGAAGCACAGGAGAGGATCAGCCTCGCTCAGGGCTTCTCGCGCTCGTCCCGTTTAACCGCGTTCCACGCTGCTTCCATCGCCGCTAACCCCGCCTCGGCCGGGGTCCGGCCCTCCGCTGCCAGCAACGCCTCCACGCCCTCGAACCGCCGGGTGAACTTCGCATTCGCGTCCTGCAGGCAGGTTTCCGGGTTCAGCCCAAGCCTGCGTGCCAGATTGGCCAGCACGAACAGCATGTCCCCCACCTCGTCGGCAAGGCGCGCCGGGTCGGCCGCATCCAACTCGGCGCGCAGTTCCGCGGTCTCCTCCGCCAACTTGTCCAGCACCGCCGACGCGTCCGGCCAATCGAACCCAACCCGGGCGGCGCGCTGCGCCAGCTTCAGGGCACGGCTCAGCGCGGGCAGCGCCACGGGAACACCGGCCAGCGTCCCGCCGGCGCCGCGTTCCGCCGCCTTGTGTGCCTCCCACGCAACCGCCTCCGACCCGGCGAACACGTTGGGATGGCGGCGGATCATCTTGTCGGTGATCGCGCGCGCCACATCGGCGAAGGCGAACCGGCCGCCTTCCTCGGCCATGCGGGCGTGGTAGACCACCTGGAACAGCAGGTCGCCCAACTCGTCCGGCAACGCGTCCCAGTCCCGCCGCGCGATGGCATCGGCGACTTCGTAGGCTTCCTCGATCGTGTAGGGCGCGATGCTGTCGAAATCCTGCACCCGGTCCCAGGGGCAGCCATCGGGCTCGCGCAGCCGGGCCATCACGTCCAGCAGGCGGCGCAGTTCGGCCTCGGCGGGTACGATCGGTTTCACCATGTCCACGATGGTGAATTGCGCCCGCTTCGGATGCGGGCGGCGCCCCACCTCCCGGTAGCCGCGCGCGGTGTAGATCGCCTGGTTCCGCGTCATCAGTTGGTGCGTGTAGAGGCGGATCTCGCTCAGCCCCCAGGACGCCGTGAACCGCTCCGCCGCATCGAGCAGAACCCGGCCGAAGCCTTTGCCGCGTGCGTCCGGGCGCAGAGCCACGCTGTAGATCAGCGTGTGATCGGCGTGCCGTTCCAACGCCAACGAGCCCACATCGCCGAGCAGCCAAACCTGGCCGGCCGCGATCCTAGGCCCCCAAGCCTCGACCGCGGGCATCGGCGGATGTCCCAGCAGCGGCGTGTATTCGGCGTAGGCCTCCTGCTGGATGGCCGTGACCAGCGCCTCGTCGGCGGCCGTCGCGAGCCGAAGCGCGGTCACGCGTTGGCGCCGCGGATCGCCTCGCACACTGCGCGGGTCACTTCGGCCGTCGTGGCCTTGCCGCCGAGGTCGGGCGTCAGCAGCCCGGTCGCGCACACCTGCTCCACCGCCGCCATCAGCCGCTGGCCGGCCGCGGCCTCGCCCAGATGCTCCAGCATCATCGCGGCCGTCCAGAAACTGGCGACCGGGTTGGCGATGCCCTTGCCGGTGATGTCGAACGCGGAGCCATGGATCGGCTCGAACATGGAGGGAAAGCGGCGCTGCGGATCGACGTTGCCGGTAGGCGCGATGCCCAGCGACCCGGCGAGCGCGGCGGCCAGGTCGCTCAGGATGTCGGCATGCAGGTTGGTGGCGACCACGGTGTCGATCGTGCGTGGCTTGTTGACCATGCGCATGGTCATGGCGTCGACCAGCTCCTTGTCCCAGGTCACGTCCGGGAAATCCGCGGCGACCAGGGCGGCGATCTCGTCCCAGAACACCATGCCGTAGCGCTGCGCGTTGGACTTGGTGACCACCGTCAAGTGCTTGCGCGGGCGTGCCTGGGCGGACTGGAAGGCGAACCGCATGATCCGCTCCACGCCGACGCGGGTGAAGATCGCGACCTCGGTGGCGACTTCCTCCGGCAGACCGCGATGCGCGCGGCCGCCATGGCCGGCATACTCGCCCTCGCTGTTCTCGCGCACGATCAGCCAGTCCAGGTCGCCGGGGCCCACGTTGCGCAGCGGCGAGGTGACGCCGGGCAGGATGCGGGTCGGGCGGACGTTGGCGTACTGGTCGAAGCCCTGGCAGATCGGCAGCCGCAGACCCCAGAGCGTGACGTGGTCAGGGATGTCCGGCGCACCGACCGCGCCGAAATAGATCGCGTCCGCCGGGCGCAGTTGCTCCAGCCCGTCCGCCGGCATCAGCGCGCCGGTGCGGCGGTAGCGCTCGCTGCCCCAGTCGTAGTGGTCGATCTTCAGCTCGAAGCCGCCGTCGCGACTGGCGAGAGCGTCCAGCGCTTCCAGCCCGGCGGCGATCACCTCGGGGCCGATGCCGTCGGCCGGAATGGCGGCAATCCGGTAGCTGCGCATGGTCATGGGTCCTTCGCGCTCTTGTGCATTGGGGCAGGGGGTGTTCCGTCTAGCATCCGGCGCGCGGCTTGCAAGGTCGCGGCCCAACCGTTGGAATAAGAACCCGCATGATCCGTCCGTTGCTCGCCTGCCTGCTGACCGTCCTGCCGCTCGCGGCCCAGGCCCAAACACTCCGCATCGCCTTGCGGGAGGACGCCGACGCGCTCGACCCCACCCTGGCGCGCACCTATGTCGGCCGCATCGTGTTCGCCGGACTGTGCGACAAGCTGTTCGATATCGACGACAAGCTGCAGATCATTCCGCAGCTCGCCACCAGCTACGAATACACCAACCCGAAGACGCTGATCATCCACCTGCGCCAGGGGGTGAAGTTCCAGGACGAGACGCTGATGGACGCGGCGGCGGTGAAATACAGCTTGGACCGCCACCTCACCATGGATGGCAGCGCCCGCAAGAGCGAGATCAACGGCATCGACCATGTCGACGTGGTCGACCCGGCGACCATCCGCATCGTGCTGAAAACGCCCTCCGCACCCTTCCTGTCGCAGCTGACAGATCGCGCCGGCATGATCGTGTCGCCCAAGGCGGCCGCGGCGGAGGGCAAGGATTTTGCCCAGCACCCGGTGTGCGCCGGGCCGATGAAGTTCGTCGAGCGGGTGGCGCAGGACCACGTGACGCTGGAGCGCTTCGCCGACTACTGGAACAAGGACGCCATCCATATCGACCGGGTGATCTACCAGGTGATCCCCGACAGCTCGATCCGCCTGGCCAACCTGCAGGCCGGCAGCACCGACCTGGTGGAATACATCGTCCCCACCGACACCGACGCGGTGAAGCGCAATCCCAAGCTGAAGCTCGTGACCTATGACGGGCTCGGCTACCAGGGCATCACCTACAACCTGAATAACGGCCCGCAATCCAAGACGCCGCTGGGGCAGAGCGCCCTGGTGCGGCAGGCCTTCGACATGTCGATCGACCGCGATGCGCTGATGCAGGTCGTCTACAACGGCATGTATCCGCCCGCCGCCCAGGCCGTCCCGCCCGAGAGCCCGTTCTTCGACGCCGCGGTGAAGCCCGTCTCCCGCGACGTCGACCGAGCCAAGGCGCTGCTGAAGCAGGCGGGCGTGAGCTTGCCGGTCAGCATCAACCTGATCGTGCCGAACAATCCGGACCAGCGGCAGATGGGCGAGGTGATCCAGTCGATGGCGGCGGAGGCCGGCTTCGACGTGAAGCTGACGGCGATGGAGTTCGCCTCCTCACTGGACAACGCGCAGAGTGGCGGGTTCCAGGCGTATATGCTGGCTTGGTCCGGCCGGGTCGACCCCGACGGCAATCTGTACTCGTTCCTGCACAGCGACACCGGAACGCAGAACTACGGCAAGTACAGCAGCCCGGACATGGACAAGCTGCTCGACGCGGCCCGGCTGGAACAGGATACGGCGAAGCGCAAGGCGCTGTATGGCCAAATCGCCGAACTGGGGCAAAAGGACCTGCCGATCTCGTACATCTACACCACGCGATACTTCAACGGCCTGAGCGCCAAGGTCAGCGGGTTCAAGCCGGTCGCCGACGGCATGATCCGGCTCCAGGGCATCACCGTCGCGCCATGAAGGGATTGCGCGGCCGCTTTCTGCAGCTGATCCCGACGCTGGTGCTGGTGAGCATCCTCGTGTTCGGCCTGCAGCAGCTGATGCCGGGCGATCCGGCGCTCGTGCTCGCCGGCGAGGAGGGCGCCAATCCGCAGGTGCTTGCCCAGATCCGCGCCGAACTGTGGCTCGATCGCCCACTGCCGGTGCAGTATCTGCACTGGGTCGGTGGGCTGGTGCACGGCAACCTCGGCTATTCCTGGCGCATCCGCCAACCGGTGGCCGACCTGGTGCTGCAGAAGCTGCCGGTGACCTTGCAGCTCGGCGTGATGGCGTTCGCGTTCGCGCTGCTGATCGGCATTCCCGCCGGCGTGCTCTCGGCCGTGAAGCGCGGCACGTGGTGGGACCATGCGGCGAACTTGATCGGGCTGGGCGGGTTGTCTACGCCGAATTTCTGGCTCGGCATCATGCTGATCCTGCTGGTTTCGGTGAAGCTGGGCTGGCTGCCGCCCTCCGGCTACGTGCCGCTGACGGAGGATTTCTGGCAATCGATCGCCACCACGATCATGCCCGCGTTCGTGCTGGGCAATGCCACCGCCGCCGTGCTGATGCGGCACACCCGCAGCGCCATGCTGACGGCGCTGGACCAGGACTACGTGCGCACGGCGCGGGCCAAGGGCCTGGCAGAGTCCAGGGTCGTGATCCGCCACGCGTTACGCAACGCCTTGGTCCCGGTGGTCACGCTGGGCGCGCTGGAACTGGGCACCCTATTCTCCGGCGCCGTGCTGACCGAGCAGGTGTTCAGCATCCCGGGTTTCGGCAAGCTGGTGGTGGATGCCGTGTTCAACCGCGACTACCCGGTGGTGCAGGGCGTCGTGATGGTCACGGCCACGCTGTATATCCTGCTCAATCTGCTGGCGGACGTCCTGTACGTGCTGGTCAATCCCCGGCTGAGGGTGGCGTGAGCACACATCTGGACGACCCAGCCATCGCCGAGGTCGAGGCCCAGGACAGCGCCGGCATCGCCGCGCTGACCACGCCCTCGGCCGTCCCGCGGCAGCGCACGCGGCAGGGACGCGGGCCGTTCGCCCTTGCCATGGGACGCTTCGCCCGCCGCCCGGCCGCCGTGTTCGGCCTGGTCGTCATCGTCCTGTTCGTCGGTGCGGCCCTGCTGGCGCCCTGGATCACGCCCTATGACCCGGTGCGGCAATCCTACTCCGTCATCCGCAAGGCGCCGTCCGCCCTGCACTGGTTCGGCACCGACGAGAACGGCCGCGACGTGTTGGCGCGCGTGCTGTTCGGCGCCCGCGCGACGCTGCTGGCAGCCCTGGTATCGGTGTGCATCGCGTCCGGCGCCGGAGTTCCGCTTGGGCTGCTCGCCGGGTTCGCCGGCGGGTGGGTGGATGCGGTGATCGGCCGCGTGGTGGACGCGATGCTCGCCTGCCCATTCCTGATCCTGGCCATAGCGCTCGCCGCCTTCCTGGGGCCGTCGTTGACCAACGCCATGATCGCCATCGGCGTCACCGCGACGCCCGTCTTCGTCCGCGTCGCCCGCGCCGCCACCATAGACGCCGCCGCCAACGACTACGTCGAGGCCGCCCGCGCCCTGGGCAATCCACCCTGGCGTGTGGCGGTGCGCCATGTGCTGCCGAACATCGTGCCGCCGATCCTGGTGCAGGCCACATTGACCATCGCCACCGCCATCATCGCGGAGGCCAGCCTGTCCTTCCTGGGCCTCGGCCAACAGCCGCCGGAACCCTCGTGGGGCTCGATGCTGAACTCGGCGCAGCGCTTCCTGACGCAGGCCCCATGGCTCGCCATTTTCCCGGGGGCGGCGATCTTCGTTGTGGTGCTGTCCTTCAACCTCGTCGGCGACGGCTTGCGCGACGCCCTAGACCCCCGGCGGCGCTAGTTCCCAAATCCTCCCTCGCGAAGCGGGGGAGGGGGACCGTGCGAAGCATGGTGGAGGGGGCGCGGGTACGGACCGTGCACGCGCCCCCTCCGTCGGCTTCGCCGCCACCTCCCCCGTGAAGAACGGGGGAGGATCGTAACCATCAGTGTTGGTGGGGGTGGTGCCGTACGACCCGGCGATGCCTCTCGACATCACGGCGGTAGATCGGACGCGGCGGCGGGGGCGGGTTGCCGATCTTGTCGAACGTGGCGTCCAGTTCCTGCGCGGCATACGCCTCGGCTTCCCGCGCGCGCGACACCGCCGCACCCATTCCGAAGAACTCGTGCGTCGTGCCGCCATACAGGCGACGGTCGACCGTCGTGCCTTGCCCCTGCAGCTTGAAGGTCAGGAACTGGCCGTCGGATTCCAGCGGGTCGATCTCGGCCGAGATGATCGTGGTCGGCGGCAGGTTGTGCAGGTCCGCCTTGCCGATCAGGTTCAGCCGCGGATCCTGCAGGTCGGCCGGCCCACGGACCGTGTTGTTCACATACCACAGCACGTCGTCGCGCCCGAGCGGCACGGCGTTCTGGTCCGCGATGTAGGAGGGGGTGCCGGTATCCGTCCCAGCCACCGGGTAGATCAGCAATTCGTGCACCGGCGGCTTGATATGCGCGTCGCGCGCCGCCATCGAGACGTTGATCGCCAGGTTGCCGCCGGCCGACTCACCGGCGACGGCGATCCGCCTCGGGTCCGCACCCAGTGTCGCCGCATTGGCCAGTAGCCAGCGATACGAGGCGAACGCGTCGTCGTGCGCGGCGGGAAAGCGGTTTTCCGGGGCTAGACGATAAGCCACCGACAGCACCATCGCGTGCGCCTGGTTCGCCAGCGCCCGGTCCGACTCGTCGTAGGTGTTGAGATCGCCCGTCACCCAGCCGCCGCCGTGGAAATACAGGATGATCGGTTCCCCCGGGTGGCCCGGCGTCGCATCGTACAGCCGCGCCTGCAGCGGCCCGGCGGCGCCGTCCACTTGCAGATCCCGCACCTGCGTGAACGTGTCCGCGGTGAAAGCAGCGCCGCGCTGGGCCTTGAGCACCGCGCGAACCGCGTCTTGCGGCGTCGGCTGGGTGCGCGCCTGCTGAACCGTCAGCGTGTGCACCGGCTTGGCGCCGAGTTTCATATAGGTCTGGATCACGCCTGCCATGTCCTCGTCGGCGCGGCCATTGGCGTCGGCGTAGGGTGTAGAGGTCTGGCAACCGGCCAGCATCGTCAGGGCGAAAGCGGCGCTCAACGGGGCGGCGACGGCGCGGCGGCGGCGGGCGGGAACAAAGGCGGGCATCGGCATCCTCCAACGTGCGCCCGGGACACGTAAGCTCGGGGCAGGGCGCACATGTCTAGCTTGCTTTGTCCTCCGTGCCATCCTATCCGCGCCGCAACAATCCCGCTTACCCCCGCTTCCTGCAGGAGAGTGCTTCCATGGCCGCTATTGCCGACATCGTCGCCCGCGAAATCCTCGACAGCCGTGGCAATCCTGCACTGGAGGTGGACGTCGTGCTCGAGAGCGGCGCCATGGGCCGCGTCGCCGTTCCATCCGGCGCGTCCACCGGGGCGCACGAGGCGGTAGAACTGCGCGATGGCGACAAGTCCCGCTACGGCGGCAAGGGCGTGCGCAAGGCCGTGGCTAACGTCGAGGGCGAGATCTTCGACATGCTGGGCGGGCTGGACGCGACCGACCAGGTCAAGATCGACGAGATGATGATCGACCTCGACGGCACCGCCAACAAGGCCCGGCTGGGTGCCAACGCGATCCTGGGCGTGTCGTTGGCGGTGGCTAAGGCATCCGCCGAGGATTACGGCCTGCCGCTTTACCGCTACATCGGTGGCGTGTTCGCCCGCACCCTGCCGGTGCCGATGATGAACATCATCAACGGCGGCCAGCACGCCGATAACCCGATCGACATCCAGGAATTCATGATCCAGCCGATCTCGGCCCCAACGGTGGCCGAGGGCATTCGGATGGGCTCCGAGATATTCCACGCCCTGAAGAAAGCGCTGCACGACGCCGGGCACTCGACCAATGTCGGCGACGAGGGCGGGTTCGCGCCCAACCTGAAATCGGCGGACGAGGCGCTCGGCTTCATCAGCAAGGCCTGCGAGGCCGCCGGCTACCGGCCCGGCGAGGACGTGACCTTCGCGCTCGACCCCGCCGCGACCGAGTTCTACCGCGGCGGCAAATACGAGATCGCGGGCGAGGGCAAGTCGCTCGATTCGGCCGGCATGGTCGCCTATTTGGCCGACCTGGTGGCGCGTTACCCGATCGCGTCCATCGAGGACGGCATGGCCGAGGACGATTGGGACGGCTGGGCGCACCTGACGTCCGAACTGGGCAAGACCGTCCAGCTGGTGGGTGACGACCTGTTCGTGACCAACCCGGAGCGGCTGCGGCGCGGCATCAAGGCCGGCACCGGCAACGCCATCCTGATCAAGGTCAACCAGATCGGCACGCTGAGCGAGACGATGGACGCGATGGAGATCGCCCACCGGGCCGGCATGACGACGGTGATGAGCCACCGCTCCGGCGAGACGGAGGACACCACGATCGCCGACCTCGCGGTGGCGGCCAACTGCGGCCAGATCAAGACGGGCAGCCTGTCCCGCAGCGATCGGATGGCGAAATACAACCAGCTGATCCGCATCGAGGCCGATCTCGGCCCGGCGGCGCGCTACGCCGGACGCAGCATCCTGCGGCGTTGACGCAACACCTGGCGATTTTTCGCCGCCGGGTCGGCTTTGGTCACACGCGCGTGACCTTGGGACTGTATGTTGTGCGAAGTCGAATGCGAGGCTGCGATGTCGTTTGGGCGCGAGGTCAAGAAACGGACAAAGGCGGCGGTTCCGCCGGTGTTGCTGTTGGCGGTCGCCGGGTATTTCGGCTGGAGTGCCACGCAGGGCGACCACGGGTTGCAGGCCTATGCGCGCCAGCAGGATCAACTTCGGCTGGCCCAGGCCGAACTGACCCGCGTGAACTCCGACGTCGACATGTGGGAGCGCCGGGTTGCTGGGCTACGCAGCACGCGTCTCGACCCGGACACGCTGGATGAGCGGTCGCGGGCCATGCTGAACTTGGCCGACCCGTCGGACGTCGTCGTGATGTACCCGCAAGGCAAGAAGCTCTTTTAAGCGCTTTCCCCCGCTATTTTGCGCGTAGTGAGTTCCTTAACCTTCCCCCGCTAATTCTCGCCCCGGTCGGGGGTGGTTGAATGTTGGGTTGGGTGAACAATCGGAGTGTCGGCGCTAAACTGGCCAGCAACGTCGCGCTGATTGCCGTCGCGCTTGTCCTCGTCGCGGCCGCCGCGCTGACGTTGAGCCAGCGCCAGATGCTCGACGATCACAAGGCGCAGGTGCGCTCGGTCGTGCAGGTTGTGGCAACCTTCGCCGACTCGCTGCAGGCCCAGGTGGACCAGGGGCATCTCTCCCGGCAGGAGGCCATGGCCAAGCTTGTCGCGGAGGTTACGCCGATCCGCTACGGCGATAACGGCTACCTCGCCGCGTTCACCTCAGACCGCGGGATTTACGTGCTGCACGGTGCCACGCCGTCGAAGGTCGGATCGGACGGCATGCACGTGGTCGATCAGCAGGGCCGGCACTACACGGCGAATGCGGTGGCCTTGGTGCGGGAGCATGGTTCAGGGTTCTACGACCTGGCTTTGCCCAAACCGGGTAGTACGGTCGCGGTGCCCAAGCTGAATTACGCCCAGGGATTGCCATGGTGGGGCATCATCCTGACCTCGGGGGTCTATATCGACGACGTCACCGACGCATTATGGCGCCAGGCGATGTGGCTCGGTGTCCTTTCGCTGCCGGTGTTGCTCTTGTGCGTGGGCTGCAGCCTCGTCGTGCGCACCTCGATCGCTGGCGGCCTGACGCGCCTGGCCAAGGCGATGGCGAGCCTCGCGGGTGGCGACTTCACGGCTGCAGTGCCCGGCGTGTCCCGCCGCGACGAAGTGGGGGGCATGGCTCAAGCCGTGCAGGTGTTCAAGGAAGGCCTCCTGCGGGAGCAAGCCTTGGAGGCCCGCGCGGCGACGTCGGCAGAGGCGCAGCGCGTTCAGGACGAGCAACGGGAGCGCGAACGGGCGACGCAGGCTGCGGAGCAGGATGCCGTCGTGCGCGGGCTTGCGACCGCCCTTGCGGCACTGGCTGAGGGCGACCTGACGGCGTCCGTCGACCAGCCGTTCGCAGCCCACTACGACCGCCTACGCACAGATTACAATGCCGCCATCAGCCGGCTCGGCACCGTGGTCAGACAGATCGTGGCGAATGCAGACGGCATCGCGACGGGGACGATGGAAATCACCTCGGCGACGGACGACCTCTCAACCCGCACGGAGCGGCAGGCCGCAACCCTGGAGCAGACCGCTGCCGCGTTAGACGAGATCACCACCACGGTACGCACAACCGCCGAGGGGGCAAGGCAGGCCCGGGACCTGGTGATTGCTGCACAATCGGGTGCTGTGCGATCCGGCGAGGTGGTGCGGGACGCGACGGCGGCGATGGATGCGATCAACGCATCGGCCGTGCAGATCGGCCAAATCATCGGGGTCATCGACGAGATTGCCTTCCAGACCAACCTGCTGGCGCTGAACGCCGGTGTCGAGGCGGCGCGGGCCGGGGATGCAGGCCGCGGTTTCGCCGTCGTCGCCAGCGAGGTTCGGGCCCTGGCGCAGCGCAGCGCGGGCGCTGCCAAGGAGATCAAGGCGCTGATCTCGGCCTCCTCTGACGAGGTCGCCCGCGGGGTGTCCCTGGTGGCCGCAACGGGCCAGGCGCTGCAGCAGATCGTGGCGCAAGTCGGCGACATCAGCGGAGTCGTGGCCACGATCGCCGGCAGCGTCGAGACGCAGGCCACCGGGCTGGCCGAGGTTAATGTGGCGGTCAACGAGATGGACCGGGTGACCCAGCAGAATGCGGCGATGGTGGAGCAGTCGACCGCCGCCTGCCATGGCGTCTCCAGTCAAGCGGCGGATTTGGCCCAGTTGGTCGCCCACTTCCGCATCGAGGGTGCAGGGTCGGACGCAGCTCCCGAGCCGATGCCGCGGCGGCGAATGGCCAGCGTCGCCTAACGGCCTCTACCCGCAGTTCGTGCGTCCGAGCGCCACGCAATCCTGGTTGGAAATCCAACCCTGCACATAGGGAAAAACCCACCAGGCGAAGACGGCCAGCAGGATCATGCCGCATAGGACCAGGATGGGCAGCAGCTTCGACGGTGGGCGTTGCTCGGACATGCCGGCTGGCTAGCACGGCCAATCGAGGGCAGTCCCCAACGTTTTTAGCAGCCAGCACCGCACGGTCAGTGCGCCCTCGGCCGTGCGCTCTCGCGGTGCGCAGACACTCCCCAGTGCGGTGCCAGCGCCGATCTTGCCCCGTGACCTTGTCGCTTCGCCATACCGGCGCTAGGTGGAGGTGAACACGCGGAGGGAGCGGTCGATGGCCCAAGCAGTTGAGAAAACCGAGCCGGGCGAGCTGCGGGACCTCCCGAATTATGACATGTCGCAGCCGGACCTGCTGAAGGCGTACAGCGACATGCTGCTGATCCGCCGGTTCGAGGAGAAGGCAGGCCAGCTGTACGGCATGGGGCTGATCGGCGGTTTCTGCCACCTGTATATCGGCCAGGAAGCCGTCGTGGTCGGCATGCAGGGCGCGCTGCACGAGGGTGACGAGGTGATCACCTCCTACCGCGATCACGGCCATATGCTGGCGACCGGCATGGAGCCGCGCGGCGTAATGGCGGAGCTGACCGGGCGCTCGGGGGGCTATTCCCGGGGCAAGGGCGGCTCCATGCACATGTTCAGCCGCGAGAAGAACTTCTTCGGCGGCCACGGCATCGTGGGCGCGCAGGTCAGCCTCGGCACGGGGCTCGCGTTCGCGAACTGGTATCGCGAGAACGACAACGTGTCGGTCACCTATTTCGGCGACGGCGCGGCCAACCAGGGCCAGGTGTTCGAGAGCTTCAACCTGGCCGCGCTGATGAAGCTGCCCTGCATCTACGTGATCGAGAACAACCAGTACGGCATGGGCACCAGCGTCCAGCGCGCGACCGCCTCGCGGGACCTGTCCAAGAACGGGGCGCCCTGGAGCATGGCGAGCGCTGCGGTGGATGGCATGGACGTCACCGCAGTGCGGCGCGCGGCGGAGGAGGCGGTAGCGCATTGCCGCGCCGGCAACGGGCCGTTCCTGCTCGAGATGAAGACGTATCGCTACCGCGGTCATTCCATGTCCGACCCGGGCAAATACCGCACCCGCGACGAGATCACGAAGATGCGCGAGGAGCACGATTGCATCGAGCAGGCTCGCCGTCTGCTGATCGGGATGGGCACGGACGAGACTGCGCTCAAGACGATCGACACCGAGGTGAAGGCACGCGTGAACGAGGCCGCGGAGTTCGCGCAGGCCAGTCCCGAGCCGGCCGAGAGTGAATTGTGGACCGACGTGCTGGTGGAGATCTAAGCCCCGTGTCAACCCAAGTGCTGATGCCCGCCCTGTCGCCCACCATGACAGAGGGCAAGCTGGCTCGCTGGCTGAAGAAGGTCGGCGAGGACGTGCGCGCCGGCGACGTAATCGCCGAGATTGAGACCGACAAGGCCACCATGGAAGTGGAGGCGGTCGACGAGGGCACGCTGTCCAAGATCCTGGTCGAGGAAGGCACCGAGGGCGTTCCCGTCAACACCCCGATAGCCGTATTGGGCGAGGGCGATGAGGCGGCTGCAGCCCCGCCCACCGCCGAGGCCCCGCAGAAGCTGGAGCCGAAGCGCCCGGCGGAGACGGTGTCTGCCACCGCCCCCGCGATGGCGGCATCCGCACCCGAGAAGGACTGGGGCGCCACCGCCCCCACCACTGTCCGCGAGGCTTTGCGCGACGCAATGGCGCTGGAAATGCGCCGGGACGCGTCGGTGTTCCTGTTGGGTGAGGAAGTCGCGCAGTATCAGGGCGCCTACAAGATCAGCCAGGGCCTGCTGGACGAGTTCGGGCCGCGCCGGATCATCGACACGCCGATTACCGAGCACGGCTTCACCGGCATGGCGGTTGGCGCGGGAATGGCCGGACTGCGCCCGATCGTCGAGTTCATGACGTTCAACTTCGCCATGCAGGCGATCGACCAGATCATCAACTCCGCCGCCAAGACGCTGTACATGTCCGGCGGCCAAATGGGCTGCCCGATCGTGTTCCGCGGCCCAAACGGCGCCGCGAGCCGGGTCGGCGCGCAGCATAGCCAGTGCTACGCCAGCTGGTACGCCCATGTGCCGGGGCTGAAAGTGGTCGCGCCCTGGTCGGCCGCAGATGCCAAGGGCCTGCTGCGGTCCTCTATCCGCGACCCGAACCCGGTGGTGTTCCTGGAGAACGAGATCCTCTACGGCCAAAGCTTCGAGTGTCCGACGGATGACGAATTCACCCTGCCGATCGGCAAGGCCAAGATCGAGCGGCCCGGCAAGGACGTCACCATCGTCGCCTTCTCCATCATGGTGGGCGTGGCGATGAAGGCGGCCGAGGCGCTGGCGGAGCAGGGCATCGACGCGGAGGTGATCAACCTGCGCTCACTGCGTCCGCTGGACACGGCGACCATCATCGAGAGCGTGAAGAAGACCAATCGCGTGGTGAGCGTCGAGGAAGGCTGGGCCTTCGCCGGCATCGGCGCGGAAATCGCCATGCAGGTGACCGAGCATTGCTGGGATTGGCTGGACGCCCCGCCGGTCCGCGTCGCCGGGCTGGACGTGCCGCTGCCCTATGCGGCCAACCTCGAGAAGCTGGCCCTGCCGCAGCCGCAATGGGTCGTCGACGCTGTGAAGAAGATCATCTGATGGCCACCAACATCCTGATGCCCGCGCTGTCCCCCACCATGACGGAGGGCACGCTCGCGCGCTGGCTGAAGAAGGAAGGCGACACCGTCACCGCCGGGGACGTGATCGCCGAGATCGAGACCGACAAGGCGACGATGGAGGTCGAGGCGGTCGACGAGGGCGTGCTGGGCAAGATCCTCGTCGCCGATGGCACCGCCGGCGTCCAGGTGAACGCGCCGATCGCGATCCTGGTCGAGGCTGGCGAGGCGGTCCCCAGCGAGGTCCCGGCCAAAGGTTCACCCGCACCCGCGGCACCCGAGACGGCGGACAGTGCGCCGAAGCCGTCTGCATCGGGGCCGTCCATGGCGGCGTCGCAAGCGCCGGCCCAACTCGCCAACGGCCATGATAAGGGCGAACGCGTGTTCGCGTCTCCCTTGGCGCGGCGCATGGCCAAGCAGGCTGGCATCGCGCTCGACGGCATTCGCGGCAGCGGTCCGAACGGTCGCATCGTCAAGGCCGATATCGAGGCGGCGCAGGCCGGTGGCGCAACAAAGGCAGCGGCTCCGCAGGCCGCGGCCGCACCCGTCGCAGCGCCGGCCCCCGCGGCTGCTCGTCCGGTCGTGATCGCGGGCAAGCACACGCTGATCCCGAACACCAACATGCGGAAGGTCATCGCGCGCCGGCTGACCGAGGCGAAGCAGACCATCCCGCATTTCTACGTCACCGCCGATGTGGAGATCGACGCGCTGATGAAGCTGCGCGCCGACCTCAACGCCAAATCTCCCAAGGATGGCGCGGCGGCGTTCAAGCTGTCGGTCAACGACCTGGTGATCAAGGCCGCCGCGGCTGCTCTGCGCCGGGTGCCCGCCGCCAACGCCAGTTGGACGGACGAAGGCATCGCGATGTACGAGGACGTGGACATCAGCATCGCCGTCGCCACCGACGGCGGTCTGATCACGCCGATCATTCGCCGCGCTGACCAGAAGGGCGTCGCCACGATCAGCAACGAGATGAAGGACCTCGCGGGCCGCGCCCGTGCCGGCAAGCTGAAGCCGGAGGAGTTCCAGGGCGGTGGCTTCTCGATCTCCAACCTCGGCATGTATGGGGTGAAGTCGTTCTCCGCCATCATCAACCCGCCGCAGGGCGGCATCCTGGCCGTCGGTGCCGGCGAGCCGCGTCCGGTGGTGCGGGACGGCGCAATCGTCGCCGCGATGGTGATGACGTGCACGCTCAGCGTGGACCACCGCGTGATCGACGGCGCCGTCGCCGCCGAGTGGATGGCCGCTTTCAAAAGCATCGTCCAAGACCCACTTAGTTTGATGCTTTAATCTTCTCCCTCTCCCCTTGAGGGAGAGGGCCGGGGTGAGGGGTAAGCCACGCACGGACCGTCGTAGCGTGACGATCCCTCTCCCAACCCCCTCCCTCAAGGGGAGGCGGCTTTTCATTGCGGAGCCCCCCATGCCCGACCAATTCGACCTCATCGTCATCGGCGGCGGACCCGGCGGCTACGTTGCCGCGATCCGTGCCGCCCAACTCGGCATGAAAACCGCCGTGGTCGAGCGCGAGCATCTCGGCGGCATCTGCCTGAACTGGGGCTGCATCCCGACCAAGGCGCTGCTGCGCTCGTCCGAGATCAATCACCTGCTGCACCACCTACCGGAATTCGGCTTCTCTGCCGACAACATCAAGTTCGACATGCAGGCGATCGTGAAGCGCTCCCGCGGGGTCGCCAAGCAACTTGCGGGCGGCGTCGGCCACTTGCTTAAGAAGAACAAGGTCACGGTGATCATGGGTGCCGGCAAGCTCGCCGGGAAGAACACGGTGGCCGTCGGCGACAAGACGCTGACCGCACCACACATCATCCTCGCCACGGGTGCCCGCGCGCGGCAACTGCCGGGGCTCGAGGCGGATGGCGACCGGATCTGGTCGTACAAGGAGGCGATGGTGCCGCCGTCGATGCCGAAATCGCTGCTGGTGATCGGGTCCGGCGCGATCGGGATCGAGTTCGCCTCGTTCTACCTGAACATGGGCGCCGAGGTGACCGTGGTCGAGGTGCTCGACCGCGTGCTGCCGGTGGAGGACCAGGAGATCAGTGCCTTCGCCCGCAAGGCGTTCGAGAAGCAGGGCATGAAGATCATCACCGGCGCGAAGGTCACGGCCGCGAAGAAGAACGGCGGCAGCATCACCGCCACGATCGACGTCGGCGGCAAGACGCAGGACATTACGGCCGAGCGCATCATCTCTGCCGCCGGAATCGTAGGCAATGTCGAGGATCTCGGGCTCGAGGGCACCAAGGTGGTGGTGGACCGAAGCCACATCGTGATCGACGAGTATTGCCGCACCGGCGAGCCCGGCATTTACGCGATCGGCGACATCGCCGGCGCGCCCTGGCTTGCGCACAAGGCCAGCCACGAGGGCGTGGTGTGCGTCGAGAAGATCGCCGGCCTGAACGACGTACATCCGATCGATTGGAGCAACATCCCCGGCTGCACCTACTGCCGGCCGCAGGTTGCGTCAGTCGGGCTGACCGAGGCGAAGGCGAAGGAGCAGGGGCACGAGGTTCGCGTTGGCCGCTTCCCGTTCATCGGCAACGGCAAGGCGATCGCGATGGGCGAGTCGGAGG
>CAXTCJ010000049.1:0-3825 GCA_964242215.1 uncultured Acetobacteraceae bacterium
CGGTCCAGCACGCGCAGCACCACGGTCTCGCCGTGCAGCGAGGGGATGGTGGAGACGCGGAAATCCACCTCGTGCCCGCGCACCGCGAGCTTGAGGCGCCCGTCCTGCGGCAAGCGTCGCTCGGCGATATCCAGGCGCGCCATGATCTTCACCCGCGACACGATGGCCGCCGTCATGGACGCAGGTGGGCTCTCCACCTCACCCAACACGCCATCGTGGCGGTAGCGCACGCGCAGCCGGTCCTCGAACGGTTCGATATGGATGTCGGACGCTTGGGTCTCGACGGCGCGGGCGATCAACTGGTTGACCAGGCGGATCACCGGCGCCTCGCTCGCCAGGTCCTTCAGCCGCTCCGCATCGTCTTCCAGCGGCTCGGCATCGGGCTGGGCCGGCGCTGCCTGATCCTGCTGCTCGGGGTAGAGCCGGGCGAACGCCGTCTCCAACTCCAGCGGAACCGCGACCTCGACCCGAACCGGCCTGCCGACCGCCGCCATGATGGCCGCCGGCGTGAACTCGTCGAGCGGATCGGCCATCGCGACCACGACGGCGTCCGGTTCATCGGCCAGCGGGATCGCACGGGCGTGGCGCAGGAAACGCACCGGCAGTTGCTCCGGCAGCAGGGGCTCCGCCGGATAGCGCTCCGGAGGCGTCACGCTCAGGTCCAGCAAGTCCGCGTAGATCCCCGCCATCTCCCGGTCGCTCACCAGCCCAAGCTGGATCAGCACCTGGTCGATCCGCTTGCCGCTTTCCGCCGCGACCCGGCGCCCCCGTTCGAGCGTGCGCGCGTCACACCGCCCCTTCGCCAACAACAGCGCGGCGACGGCCTCCGCGCGCTGGCCACGTGCCAGGGTTGGTGGTGGATTCGGTGGCGAAGTTGGGGAGGGCCGGTCGAGCATGACGCATACTTGTGCTCCCGGGCCGCGACTGCCAATGCGGCGCGGCACAATGGTGGGGGGCTCGGTGCCGGGTTGGGTTTGGCTTCTGCTCGCGTCCCCGTTTATCGGCAGCTTCGTTTGCACCGTGATCCGCCGCTTGCCGGCGGGGCGGACCGTGATCGCCGGGCGCTCGTCTTGCGAGGCGTGCGGCACACCTTTGCAGGCCTGGGACATGGTGCCGCTGATCAGCTTCGTCTTGCTGCGCGGCCGCTGCCGCCGCTGCGGTGCAGCAATCCCGGTCATGCATTTCCACGTCGAACTCGCGTGCATGGCCATCGCCGGGTCGGCCGCCATCGTGGAGCCCCGCATTACGTTCCTCGCCGCCGACTGCGTGTTCGGCTGGTGGCTCGTGGCGCTGGGCTGGATCGATTGGCGGCATCGTCGGCTCCCCGACGTTCTCACGCTGCCACTCATTCTCGCCGGCCTTGCCGCGACCGCCCTGCTGACGCCGAACGAGGTCACCGACCATGCCGTGGCGGCGGCGATCGGTTATGCACTATTCCGCCTCGTTTCTCTATCGTACCGGGCGCTCAGAGGCCGTGACGGTCTGGGCGAGGGGGATGCCAAGCTTCTCGCTGCCATCGGAGCCTGGCTGGGTGTCTCCAGTCTGTCGGCGGTTTTGCTCGTCGCCGCGCTGTCCGGAATTGTATTCGTGATGGTCCGGAGCATCGCGCGAAAGTCTGACGTTCGGTCCCCCATCGCGTTCGGTCCCCCCCTCACTCTAGGTGCATGGGTCTCGCTGATGTATTTCTCGGCACATCAATTCTAGCGGCTACTTTTGCGGCAACCGTTTGTGGCTATTGCGACACAAAGTGTTTTTTCTTCTTCGATAGCAATGCAGATCTTGCATCCAACCCGACATGCGGCCCGTAGGTGCGTTGCGCATGTCGGTATTCGGCGATCGCGAAAGCGCTCATTCGGCTCAGGAGGATGTATTGCTAATAAAAGATATCGAAAAAGGGACCGAGGTGACTCCTGGAGTCAGCCGTCGCAACCTGATGTCCCGCGTGGGAATAAGCGCGACCGCCGCAGCGTTCCTCTCGACCATGGGACCGATTGGGGCTGCCCTGGTCAGCGGCACTGCGCATGCGCAAAGTGCAACGTTCACCGATACCGATATCCTGAACTTTGCGCTCAACCTCGAATACCTCGAGGGTGAGTATTACAATCGCGGCGCAACCGGTTCCGGCCTGCCCGCCACCTCCACCACGGGCACGGGTGTGGCCGGCGGTGTGAACGGCGGCACGCAGGTGCCCTTCCAAACGCCATACTTCTTCGAGATTGCGGCCAAGATCGCGATCGACGAACTGGACCACGTGAACTTCCTCCGCAGCCAACTCGGCTCCGCGGCTGTCGCCCGCCCGCTCATCGATCTGGCTGGTTCGTTCCAGGCGGCCGCCTTGGCGTCCGGTGCTATTGCTCCGGGGCAGGTGTTCAACCCGTTCGCAGATGAGATCAGCTTCTTCCTCGGTGCCTTTACGCTCACCGAGGTGGGTGTCACCGCCTATACCGGCGCGGCCGCGCTGATCAGCAGCTCGGCCGTTCTGAGTGCTGCCGCCAGCATCCTAGCGATCGAGGGCTACCACGCCGGGTCGATCCGCGGCGTGCTCACGCAGTCCAGCATCGCGCCCAATGCGAATGGCGTGATCACCGCGGCCGCCGATCTGTCGAACGCCTCGCTGCTGCCGTTCCGCACTCAGGCGATCGCCAACGCGCAGTCGCAGGAGTCGAATGCGATCACCGCGATCGGCATCCTCAATCCGCAAAACGGTGGTGCGCAGATTTCGGCGCGTGATGCCAACGCGCTCGCCTTCCAGCGGACAGCGTCGCAAGTGCTCAACGTCGTGCAAGGCGGGTCCGCCCGCACCGGCGGCAACTTCTTCCCGAACGGGCTGAACGGCAACATCCGCTAACCCCGCCTTATCAAAGTCGCGGGGCGGCCCGGCTCGGGCTCCTCCCGCTTGTCGCATCTGGAGGATATTTCCTTGGACCAACACACGCTCGCGGAGCCGGATGGCAAAGACGATGCCCCCGCCTCACGTTTTCCTGGCCTGGCGCGGCGGATCGGCGCAGGCGTCGCCGGTGCTGCCTTCCTGTCCGCATTAGGGCCTATTGGCGCTGCCCTGGTGAACCCGGCGGCTGCGCAGACGACGTTTTCCGACATCGACATCCTGAACTTCGCCCTCAATCTCGAATACGTCGAGGCTGAGTTCTACTTGCGTGCGGTGACCGGTCAGGGCCTTGGCGCCGCGGACATCAACGGTGTTGGGACCACGGGCGGGGTCAATGGCGGGTCCGCCGTTCCGTTCACCTCCGGCCTGTTCGCGCAATACGCGGAGAACATCGCGATTGACGAGCAGCAGCACGTTCGTTTCCTCCGCTCGGCCCTGGGCTCGGCGGCTGTCGCCAGGCCGCTGATCGACTTGGCTGGCGGGTTTCAGGGCGCTGCTGTCGCCGCTGGCATTGCAACCACGGCGGCACCGTTCAATCCGTTCGGCGATCAGCTCAGCTTCTTCCTCGGCGCGTTCATCTTCGAGGACGTGGGTGTCACGGCCTACGCCGGTGCGGCGGCGCTGATCCAGAACAAGGCGTACCTGTCCGCTGCAGCCTCCATTCTTGCCATCGAAGGCTATCATGGCGGGTTGATCCGGACGGTGCTCGGCCAGTTGGGGGCCGCCGCCGCATTCGACACGCAGGCGATTGCGAACCTTCGGGCTCAGCTTTCGAAGGCGAATAACGACCAGGGTGTGCTCTACCCGACCAACGGCTTCGTCAACATAGCCCCTGCCGATGGCAATGGTCTGGCTTTCCGCCGCACGACCAACCAGGTCGTCAATATCGTGACCGGTGGCGGCCAGGGCAAAGGCGGCTTCCTACCGAATGGCTTCGC
>CAXTCJ010000049.1:3925-32938 GCA_964242215.1 uncultured Acetobacteraceae bacterium
GAGCTAAATTGCATCCCATAGTGCGGACCTGAACGCGCTGGCGCTGTTCGCAACGTCCAGATGCGAACACTTGCCCGAGTTGCTCGCCGCCTTCGACCATTACCCGTCGGTGGCCGCAGGTCTGCTGATCACAGACCGAAATGCAGCACTCCGGCAGGCGACCCCAGAAATCTGAGGGTACTTAACCGTCCAATAATAAACCTGCCTTACGGTCGCGACGTCGGCAGAGTGCCGTCGATTGAGAAAACTGCAGTTTTCAAGACAACAGGAGCCGTAAGATGTTGGATTATATCAAGACGTGGATTGCGCTAAAGACCGATGAACGCGCCGTAACGGCCCTCGAATACGCGCTGATTGCCGCCGCGATCGCCGGCGTGATCGTTCTCAGCGCGGGCAGTGTTGGCACGAGCATCAGCACGAAGTTCACCTCACTCGCCGGTAGTATCTAGCGGACCGGTTCACCGAACCACGTCCCGATTTAAGGTTTGGTGACGAACGTAGCGCATAACGTTCTGAGCCGGCTTTTCTCTGGTTCGTTCAAGCGGCAGCGCCGGACGGGCTGATTTCGATACCCGTCCGGCCCTCTGCTGCGTCTGGTGCCTATCCGGATCAATTCATGCCCCCAGCTACCGAACTCGCCCCACTCGTGATCGCAACCGTGCTGCTCGCTATGGCAGCGATGCTGGATCTCGCGTTTCGTAAGATCCCCAACTGGTTGCCCATGGCGCTCGCTATCGACGGCCTCGTTCTCCGAGCGCTGTTCGGGGAGTTGCTTGGGGGGATAGCGGCTGGAACGGTCGTGTTCGTCCTTTGCGCACTACTATGGCGGCGCGGTTTGCTCGGCGGCGGTGACGTCAAGCTGCTGGCTGCCGCGGCAACCGTGGTGCACGCGCCGTTCGCCGCGTCCTTCGTCCTGTCCGTGAGCTTGGCCGGCGGTCTGCTGGCAGTCGTCTACGTCGTGCTCCGGTACATCGTGCCGCGGCAAATGCGGGCGCGACCGGCAACCCTGGTGGCCCGGATCGCACGCATCGAGCAACGCCGCATCGGTCAGTGCCGCTCACTCCCCTACGCCTGCGCCATCGCCGCGGGCGCCTTTTTCACCTTGGCCGGAGGCTGAAGCATGCTCCTGCGCATCGCACTGTTCGTCCTGATGGCGGTTGGTTTGCTCGGGTTCGGCGCCGTCGCATGGTTCAGTTCGATGCCGGCGCCCACGCCGGAGATCAAGTCCGCGGAAGTCGCGCCAATCGTGCCGCCGCCGCCCCCACCACCGCTGCCGACGGTCAGCGTATTGGTCGCGGCGCACCAGCTCCGCGCGGGCAGCTTCCTCAAGGCAGACGACATCCGTGCCGAAGCCATCCTCAGCAGCCAAGTGCCGTTGGGGGCCGCCCCCGACAGGCCTGACGTACGGGCGCGGCTGGACGGCGCGATGCTGCGCCACAGCATCGGTGAAGGACAGGCTCTCGTCGCTGCCGACATACTCAGCCCGGGCGACCACGGCTTCCTCGCCGCCGTGCTGCAACCGGGAATGCGCGGGGTAATTATCGGCTTGAACGACGTCGCTTCGGACTGGGGGCTGCTGTGGCCCGGTGACCACATAGACCTGATCCTCACCCAATCCTTTGATGCGGCCAACACATTGGCCCGCCGCCATATCTCGGCCGAGACGGTGTTGACCAACATCCGCGTCGTCGCCGTCAACCAGCAGCTGATGCAAGGCGAACGGTCGGACGATGCCGAGCACAAGGCCTCGACGCGGACGCTGACGGTCGAGGTCTCGTCGGCACAGGCGGAGCACCTGGCCGTCGCGTTGCGGCTTGGCAAGCTCAGCATCTCGTTGCGATCCGCGACCACGGTGCCCGATGTCAAGGCCGATGCCCGCCCCAGCTTCCCGGTATTGCCCCTCGTCACGGCGACGTTGAGCGATATCCCCGATGCGCCGGCTTCCCCGCGCGTGACATGGAGCGGGGACGTCTCCCGTGCACTCAGCCAACCGACGCGAGCGCCCGCTCCCGCAACCGTCGTGCTGTTCCATGGCAACGCGGGCGGGGAGTCGCACCCGTGACCCGACAGGAGGCTTGTTGATGCCGGACGATCTTTCCGCGCTGTCCTTCCTGCCCGGCATCGGTTCGGACCCGAGCGCCGATTCGTCAATCTTATCCGACGCCGGACAAGATTTGCCGACCGCCCGGCACGACCGCACGGCCGTCGTGGCGTTCATCGTCACGGCCGAGGCCGAAGCCGCGCTTCGTGAGGGGCTTGCCGACTCGGCGCGGGAAGGGATCGAGGTGCGCCGCGGTGGTATCCGCTCGGCCATCTCCGCGCTGCAGCGCATGCCAACCCCACGCGTGTTGATCGTCGATGTCGGTGGCGAGGACCATCCGCTCACCGAACTTGGCAAACTCGCCGAGGTGGTCGAACCGGACGTCCACGTCCTGGTCATCGGCGAAGCAAACGACCTCGATTTCTATCGGCAGGTCACCAAAGGGCTCGGCGCGCTCGAATATTTGGCACAGCCACTGACGCGGGATCGTGTGGCGCGCTATTTCGGCCCGTTGATTGCCGGGCACGCGGCTTCCAGCAAAAAGGCAAATAGCGGGCACACCGTGACGATCACCGGCGCGCGGGGCGGGGTCGGCGCCACCACCGTCGCGACGCAACTCGCCTGGCTGTTCGCCGTCGAGGCCCGGCGTCACACGCTGCTGCTCGACCCGGACCTGCACATGGGCACCACCGCCATGATGCTGGACGGCAAAACCAGTTCCGGCCTGCGTACCGCGCTCGAGACGCCGGAGCGCATCGACCCGCTTTTCATCGAGCGCGCAACCCAGCCGGTGGCCCATCCAAGCGCCGACCGCCTGCACGTATTGGCCGGTGAGGAACAACTGTCAGAGCAGCCGGTGTACGCGCCGGGTGCCGCGCGCCAGCTGCTGCAGGTACTGCACCGGCGTTACAGCATCGTGGTCGCGGACGTGCCGTTCGCGCCGACGCCGCTCTACCGGGACCTGCTCGATCTTGCACAGCAGCGGGTCCTGGTGCTGGAGCCGACGCTCGCCTCGGTTCGTGACACGCGACGCCTGCTCGCCTTACCTCACGGGCCGGCGCAAACCCGGCGTGCGGTGTTGGTACTGAACCGGCTGGGTATCGTGGGCGGGCTGAACCGGCGCCAAGTGGAGGATGCCCTCGACACCAAGATCGACGTTGTCATTCCCGACCTGCCGCGGCAGATCGGTCAGGCCATCACAATGGGGGAACCCGCCGCGGCGGCGAAGGGCCAATTTCACACCGGCATCGTGGAACTCGCCAAGCAGGTGGCCTTCGAGCGGCTACTCGACTCGTCCATGCTCGCCAGCCAGGCCGCTGACGTCGCCGCGGAACGCTGGAGTCCCTTCCGCTCGTGGCAGTCCCGCCGATGAGTGGCAGTGTTCCAAGCTTCGGCCGACGCGGCTACGATGGTGGTACGCAAGCCGATGCACTTTCGCCCGAGCGATCCACCGCCTCACCCTTGGCTGCCACGCCACACGCCGTCGTATCGCCAGGGGACAAGCCGCGCCCCGGCAACTTCCAGGAACTACGCACGCTCTGCCTCGCCCGGCTTGATCCATCCTCGGTGGCGAACGTGCCCCCCGAGCGGCTGGCCACCGAGATCGAGCGGCTCATCTCTGAGATCGCCACCGCGCGCCGCATCCATCTGAACGGCCGCGAGCAGCGCACGTTGGCCGAGGAACTGGTGGACGACATGCTGGGCATGGGCCCGCTCGAACCGTTGCTCGAGGATGACAGCATAGCGGACATCATGGTCAACGGGCCGGACCGCGTGTTCATCGAGCGCCGCGGCAAGGTGACTCTGTCCAACGTCCACTTCCGAGACGCCGCCCACGTGGTCAACATTTGCCAACGCATCGCGACCGGTATCGGCCGGCGCGTGGACGAAGCCAGCCCCATGGTGGATGCACGGCTCAAAGACGGCTCGCGCGTCAACATCGTCATGATGCCACTGGCGCTCGACGGCCCTTACATCTCGATCCGGAAATTCTCCAAGAAGCCGATCGACCTCGCCAAGCTCGTCGAATTCGGCGCCTTGACCCGCCAGGTCGCTCGTATCCTCGAGATCGCCGGCCGCGCCCGTTTGAACATCGTGATCTCCGGCGGTACTGGTTCCGGTAAGACAACGATGATGAATGCGATCTCCCGCCTGATCGACCCGGGCGAGCGTGTCGTCACGATCGAAGACGCCGCCGAGCTGCAACTGCAACAGCCCCATGTCGTCCGGCTGGAAACCCGGCCGGCGAGCCTTGAGGGGCGCGGCGAGGTCAACCAGCGGGACCTGGTGCGCAACGCCCTGCGAATGCGGCCAGACCGCGTCATCATCGGCGAGGTGCGTGGCGGCGAGGCGTTCGACATGCTGCAGGCGATGAACACCGGTCATGACGGGAGCATGTCCACCATCCACGCCAACAACACGCGCGACGCGCTGTCCCGCGTCGAGAACATGGTTCAGATGGGCAATGTCGGCCTGCCGTCGCGCGCGATCCGACAGCAGATCGTCAGCGCGGTGGACATCATCGTGCAGTTGGAGCGCCAGCGCGACGGGGGACGCCGGGTCACCCAGGTGACGGAAGTGATGGGCATGGAGGGCGACGTCGTGACGCTCAACGACGTGTTCCAGTTGGAGTTCACCGGCGAGGGACCGGACGGCAAGTTGCACTGCACCTACAAAGTAAGCCTCGCCCGGCCGGCGTGCCAAGAACGGTTGGCCTATTTCGGCCTGGACCGCGCCTGGAAGGCTGCGCTGGAAGGCAAGGCCGAATGAGCGTCCACCTCGTCCTGCTGGGGGCGTGCCTTTGCCTGGTGGGGCTCGCCTTCTCGTTCCTGCTGGTCAGCCGGGCGCAGGAACGCAACAAGCGGTTGACGGTGCGATTTGCCCAGGCGCTGGGGCAGAATAGCGACACTGCGCCGGCCTATGTCGTCCAGAAGCTGCAGGTTAGCATCCCCGTCGCAAAGCGCACGATACTGGGCCGGATAGCCGGCTTCTTCGGCGCCGACCTTGCGCGGACTGACCTGTATCCAATCGCGTGGTGGCTGGTGCCCCCGCTCGCCTTCATACCTGCCCGGATTGGGGCGATGGTGCTGGAGTTCTTGGTCGGGCCAGTGGCGATCTTCGTCGTGCCATTCGCCTGCTGGTTTGTCTGCTGGAAGTATTTCAGCGGGCGGCATGCGCGCCGGGTCACGGTTCTGTTCCAGCAAATGCCCGAGGCCTTGGCCATGATCGTGCGCGCCGTCCGGGTCGGCATCCCAGTCAGCGAGGCCATCAGAGTGGTGGCGCACGAGGCCGCCGCACCGACTTGTTTCGAGTTCGCCAGGTTGGCGGACGACGTGGCGATCGGTTCTCCCTTGGACGAGGCACTGCGCAACATGGCGGAACGCAACGGCGTGCCGGAATACCGCTTCTTTGCGACAGCGTTGTCCCTGCAGGCGCAAACTGGCGGTGGCATCAGCGAGACGCTGGACAACCTCGCGGACGTGATCCGCAAGCGCGTGGCGGCTCGGGCGCGCGGCAAGGCGCTCGCGGCAGAGGCACGCACGAGCGCATTGGTGCTGTCCGTACTCCCGGTTGTCGCCTTGGCGGCGCTGTGGCTGATGAACCCGGACTACATCGCGGTCCTGTTCGACACCGAGCCGGGCCACATGATCCTGGCAAGTGCCGCCCTGCTGCTCACGATTGGTACGTTCGTCATGCGCACGATGATCCACAAGAGCTTGTCATGAACCGTATGGTCTTGATGGCCGGGCTTGGGCTCGGGGCGATGCTGCTGTGCACCTCCGGCATCTGGCTGATGAACTATCTCGAGCATGCCAACAAGCTGGCGGCCCGGCTGCGGCGTGCACAAGGACTGCAGCCGGTCCGAAGTGGCGCGACGTTTCGCAGGGGGGGCGAGAATGCGCCGCTGAACATCGTGGCACGGCTCGGCAGCGTGATCGCCCGCAGCGGTTTGCTGCCACGTGGCTCCGTGACACAGTTGGAGCACACCTTGGCGATGGCGGGGTTCGAGGCTTCGAATGCACTCGGGCTTTTCGTCGGCGTCAAGCTGCTGCTGCTGACGGGCGCGCCGCTGGCGATGGCTCTGTTCCTATCCCGACTGGGCGTGTCCCACCGGCTCTTTCTAGCGCTGATCGTCGGCGCGGCCATCGGCGGCTTGGTCATGCCGGACTATATCATCCGCAACATACGCGGCCGGCATCTCGCCCGCGTTGAGGCCGGGTTGCCGGACGCTCTGGACATGATGGTCATCTGTGCCGAGGCCGGGCTTGGGCTGGAGCCAGCCCTCACCCGCGTTGGCACCGAGATCCGGCACGCTCATCCGGCGCTCGCCGAGGAACTGGCTCGTACGTCGCACGAGCTGCAGATGAGCAACGACAGCCGCGTCGCATTGACCAACATGGGCGGCCGCACCGGGCTCGAATGTCTGCGGCGTCTTGGTGGCACGCTCATTCAGACGATGCAGTACGGCACGCCTCTCAGCTCGGCGTTACGGGTTTTGTCGGGCGATCTGAGGCTGGAAACACTGACGAAGTTCGAGGAGCGTGCGGCACGACTGCCCGTCCTGCTCACGATACCGATGATCCTGTTCATCCTGCCGTGTGTCTTCCTGGTGGTGGGTGGCCCAGCAGTGATCCAGATGATGAAGGCGCTTCGCTAAACCGGCGCCGCCGTGCTCGCTCTCTCGCGCTCTACCGTCCAGCCCACCGGCATAGTCCGTTCACTTGGCACGGCGCGCTGTAAATATTGGCATGGGGGGAACGAGCGTCGACGACGCCGAGGCAATGCAAGGTGTTGGGCGATGCCAAAGACAAAAGCGCCTGTCAGCCGCGACTGGTACGTGCGGCGGCAGAGCGCGTCCCCAGCACGCGACGACGTCGAAGCCGAGTGATTTCAAATCCGCGCCTCCGACGATGAAGGCCATGGCGTAGTCGAAGGCGCGGGCGCGTTCGGGCGGGTCGCCGGGACTGAAGCCATAGAGCCGAATGCCGGGCCGAAACCGTGTGTAGCCAGGCATACGGACCCAGGGCTGCTCCGGCGAGACCGCGAGCCCGCAGGCGTGCGGATCGGCATTGACGATCCGTTCCGCGGCACTCAACCCTGGCCACTCGTAATAGAAATGCCAATAGGGCACGAAGATCGTGGTCGCCACCGACATGGCAAGCCAGAACCCGCCACAGGCAAGCCCGCGCCGTGCCTCGCCGGGTCCATCTGCCGACCCGGCGTATCGTGCCACGATCATCGCGCTGCCGATGCCGGCCAAGGTCATCAATAGGGGTAGGGCAGGGATTACGAACCGATCTTCCTTATGGGACAAAACCATGAAGGGGACGACGATTGCGGCGGCGCAGGCCAGCAGAACCGGCTCCTTGCGGCTGCCTGCGAGCATGGCAACGGTCAGCGGGATGGCGGCGATCCACCAATATGTCAGCTTCAACAAGAAGAACGCGTACCACGGCGAGGTGCCGAACGTAGCGGCCGCGCCGAGACCGATATTGACCCATAAATAAAGCCAGAAGGATTGGAACGGATAAGTGAGCGTGACCGCGTCCAGTGCTCCGGCAAGTAGCAGTGGGACGGCTGCGCCGATCACGACCCATTTTGCCTTACCTCGGAAGACGGCGAGCGCGACCGCGAGGCAGACGACGGGCGTGAGCTGCAGTCGCACGGCGATGGTTAGGCCGAGCAAAAACCCGCCCAGCAGTAGCTCGCGTGCCAGCACGGTCTTGCGGCCCACGCCCGATAGGAACAGGCCCGGTATCAGAAGACTGGCGCCGATCGAGTCGGCGAGAGCGTGCGGTGCAAAATAGGCGATCTCAAACCATGTCGCGTTCAGCGTGCCGGCAGCGATCGCTCCAACACGGCCCGCCGCGTTATTTCCCCACAGGACGGCGCAGAGGATCGACGGCAGGGAGAGCAGCGACAGCAGGGCTGCGACCGACCACAAGGCGATGCGTGGATCCTCGCCCAGCCATTGCGAGACTGCGAAGATCGGGGCGAGCAGTCCTGGCAACAGCCAGGATCGAATGCCGACGATGTGTTCCCAAGGCACCAGACCGGTGCCGAGCACGAGCCGATGCGCCTGCTCGAGGTATTGGAACTCCTCGTCGGGGAACAGCGGATCCGGCGTGAGATAGAAGGCGCCAAGCCTCGCGAACAGCCCTAGGCAGCAGAGCAGCAGGGCGATGCGGCGCAATGGCAGTCTGGCCGCGGCCTTCGTGTTAGTCGTGGGATCGCTCGCGATCGGCTTCTGTTCGATCAGCCGGCGGGAGGGTGAGCGAGCTCCGTTCAATGTTGGATGGTCATCCCGATGGTGCTCTGGAGAACAGTTGCGACGAGCCCTGTCATCGGGCTGATCGGAGCCCACCGGTAATTCGCCTGGATCGTCACAACGCTGCCGGTCGCGATGCCGTTGGATAGGGCGACGGTAATGTAGCAGACAGTTCCCGCAGGAGCACTCGTACCGGCCACGTAACCCAGGCAACCGGAGCTCGAGCTGCCCAGTGTCGCCGAGGTCGCGGTTTTGAATTGCGCCAGCACGTTGGCGGTCGTGAGCGAACTACTGTTGACCGAGGCCCACCGCGCCGCCCGGTAGATCCCGTAGTCCAGACCGCGCTGGGTCAGATACAGCAGCCCGATGTCAAAGATGGCGAACAGTAGGATCAGGGTGAGCGTCCCGACCGCGGCAAATTCCAGCGCTGCCGCCCCGCGGCGATCCGCGGACAAGTGCGGCCACATGGCGAGCCACGCCCTCACGCAACCCGCGCCCTGCCAGAGGCCGTCAGCGTGATCGTCTGCCCGATCCAGGCGACACTGAACGGCAGCGTAACGCTGATGGAGGCGTTCACCGAAAGGTAGCTCTCGACCGTTTGGCTGCTGATCGAACAACTGCCGTTGCTTGGCTGCGTCGGCGTGCCGGTGGGCGGGTATCCGGTTGCGGCCGTGATGCAATACTGGGTGATGGTCGCCGTCACCGTCGGGGCGGTGCCGGACCCATAGCTGGACGCGGCGGCAAGCTGCACGGTCGTCGCCGTCACAGCGCCATAGTTCGCATAGGCGTAGAAAAACGCTTGATGCAACACCTGGTCGAGCCGGCCGCGGGCGAAGGCGAGCTGGGCCGCATCGACCGCGCCGAGCGTCATTGG
The DNA here is from genome assembly GCA_964242215.1 of uncultured Acetobacteraceae bacterium. GTDB lineage: Bacteria > Pseudomonadota > Alphaproteobacteria > Acetobacterales > Acetobacteraceae > LMUY01. The sequence goes on from CAXTCJ010000049.1 coordinate 13,109, forward strand.
CAGCAGGATGAGGCTGGCGACTAGCGCCAACTCGACGCTGATCGAGCCGCTATGGTCCCGGATGAGACTGCACCCACGGTGTCTCATTGCAGGAGCGAGACTTGGCTCGAGCCGGCGCTGCCGGTCGTCAGCAGCAATTGCAGGCTGGCAGCCCCTATGATGGACACGGTGCTGGCGACAACGCTGAGACTGGAGAGCGGCGCTGCCACGACCTGCGCGGCGTTGCTCAATTGAATTGAGCCACAGGGCGCGTAGATCGCGCCAGATGCGATCAGCGCGGATCCGCCGTTGAAAGTGATCGCACCATTGACGTTGGATCCAGACGTCGCGGTGTTCGGGCAAGCCTGCCAGAACAGCAAGCCAGACATCGCGGTGGCGGGTGACACAGGAGGCGCCAATAGGGCTCCCGCGGCGTTGTTCGTCCATGTGAACGACCCGGCGGGCGTGCTTGCAGTCGCGCCCATCATGATGAAGGTCACTCCAGCGCCCAAGCTGACATTGGCGTTCTGGATCGAAACATTGCCGGTGAAGATATAGGTGCCCGGTGCAAACGTATCAGTGCTGCCATTCCCCCCGATCGCCGTGTTGCCGCAATACGTTCCCGGGACCAAAGCGTAGGGGGTAATTTTATAGCCTGTGTCGTCCAGGCCGGTGAAATTACAGCTTCCGGCAGACGGTAGCGTCCATTTGCCGGCATCGGGATCCGCCTGAGCTGCAGCGCCGGCGGTGGGGGCTGGCAGCATCACATCAATCCCGGCCAAGGCCACGCCGCCAGAGGTGCCGATGGTTTTCGCGATGATGCTGCCGTTGTTGAGTGAGAGTGAGCTGCTGGACACCGAGTCGGAGAAAACGCCGCAGCCGACCGCGACGATGCTCCCCACGTTGTTAAGGCTCAGCGCACTCGGGGCCGTCGGATTGAGCGCTAAGACGCAGGGTGAGCCCGGAATCACGCCGGCCGTCGCCGTCGCCTGCAGTGTGACGGTGGCTTTATTGACCAACTGAACGAAATAGGTGTTTGCCACGCTGGAGAGCGTCACGGTCACCGTCGAATAGTCCGCCGCGACCGACACGACCGGCGTCGCCATGGTGCCGACCATGGATCCGCCGCCGCTGGCCGCGGTCGCCTCGTTCGCGACCAAGGTGACGTAGGAGCCCGGGGCGCCTGTTTGCATCGCCGTGTTCGACAGTTGCAATGCCGCAGCGTAGGCCGCCGCATCCGCTGCGATCTGCAGCCGATGCTGCTCCAGCAGCCATATGCTGGCATCCGTCCCAAGAGCGACCGCGCCCAGCATCGGCGCGGCCAACATGGCCATCATCAGGGCCACGCTGCCACGCGATGAGTGGCTCAGCCCGCTGAAGACACGAGAAAGCCGGCGAAGGATCATGAACGCACGATATGTCTCAGGTGCTTAATGCAACGTTGAGACGTGCGATATTCTTCCCTGCGCGGTTAACCCGCCGCTTACCCCAGCCCGGCCATACTCCGCGCCATGCCGGGTGCAGCGAAATTTGGAAGGGTCGAGCAGGTGCGCGCCGGGCGGTGGATGCGCGCCGAAACGGTCGCTCGCCGCGCCCGTGTCCTGCTCGTGATCAACCTGATCCTGGCGGGCTGGGCCTTGACGATGCTGCAACGGACCGAGCCAGGCGTGCAACCCGTGTCCAGCGACTTCGTCAGCTTCTACGCCGCCGGTAGCCTGGCGCTGCAGGGACGGGCAGCCGGCGCGTACGACGTGGCGGTCCACCGGCAGGCGGAGGCGGCGGTGGCCGGGCCGGGCCGCAGCTACCAGTTCTTCTACTATCCGCCGCCCTATCTCATGCTGTGCTCGGCTTTGGCGACGCTGCCCTACTTGGCGGCCTTCGCCGTGTTCGAAGCGGCGACACTCGGCTTGTTCCTGCTGGCAATGCGCCGGTTGTGCAGCCAGGTCAGCTGGCGCGTCTGGTTGTGGCCAGTCTTGGCCTTCACACCGCTGTTCTGGACGATCGGGCTGGGCCAAAACGCTTTCCTAACCGCGGCCTTGCTGGCGGGCGCGACGCTTCTGGCGGACCGCCGGCCGACGCTGGCCGGAGTGCTATTCGGCGCGCTGTGCTTCAAACCGCACTTGGGGTTGCTGGTGCCGGTGGCACTCGTAGCCGGAGGGCGGTGGCGTAGTATTGCAGCAGCCGGCGGCACGGTGGCAGCCCTGGTCGTTACGTCTTGGCTGCTCTACGGCTCGTCGAGCTGGATCGCCTACCTTCACGCCTTTCTCGGCTCAGGCGAAACCTATGTGTCGGGCCGGATCGCGTTCGCCGGCATGGTCAGCCCGTTCGGTGCCGCGCGCCTGGCCGGAGCGCCGGTCGATTTGGCGTTGGTTCTGCAAGGGGCGGCGACGCTGTCGGCCGCCATTGCCGTCGGCTGGATATGGCGGTGCAGTCATCGTCAGGCAGTGCGGTCCGCCGCCCTGCTTGCGGGAACCATGGTCGCGCTGCCAGTGGTACTGGTCTATGACCAGATGATCACCCTCGTGGCGCTGGCTTGGCTTGCTCGCGAGGTGCGCCTGTCCGGCCCGCTGCCGTGGGAGAAGCTTGTGCTCGCCGCTGCGTATCTACTCCCACTTGTTGGTTTTCCGCTCAGCTTGATCTGGAGCGTACCGTTGGCGCCGCTAGCTGCCGCGATGCTACTCGCGCTCTGTGCCGTGCATACCTGGGTTGGCAGGCGCAGATTGAACCTGCGCACCGACATCTTGCGCCGCGGCAAGGATGGCGGCTTGGCTGACCCAGGCGAGCTGACCGCAACTGCCGGGCTGAGGCTCGATGCCGGCGTGGGAAAAACCGGTAGAACTCGGCTTCGGCCAGCGATGGTTGTCATGCGATGCGGCTGGCCGCTGGCGCTTGCCGCCGGGCTCGTAGGGTGTGGGGGCCGACCGCGGCAGGCAACGACCATCACCGCGCCCCAGGGCTTGCCGGGCACACCGGAGCAATCCTTGGTCCGCATGGGGGATTCGATGCGGCAAAGTGGCGACTTGAACGGTGCCTCGGACTTCTATCTGGCCGCAATCGCCCGTGATCCGCACGACGTCGCCCCGTTGCTGCGGTTGGGAGACACGCAGCTGGCGATGGGCGCATCCCAGCGAGCCGAGCAATCGTTCCGGGCTGCGCTCGCGCTCGAACCGCGCAATCGCGAGGCCAGTGTCGGGCTGGCGATTGCTCTGCTTTCCCACGGCGATCCGGCAACGGCGCTCGCGTATATCGCCCCAATCGCGCGGACCTCGCGTGATCCGCGTGTGTTACGCAATTACGGGGTCGCGCTGGATATGCTGGGGCGTTCGGCCGAAGCGCAGGCGGTGTATCGGCGTGGCTTGACGCAGACGCCGGCGGATCCCGACCTGCACGGCAACCTCGCGCTATCGCTTGCCACCTCCGGCAACATGGCGGGTGCCGAGGCGGAGATCAGGGCTGCGGTCAACTTGCCGAATGCACCGGAGCGGGAGTTGGTCAACGAAGTCATGCTGCTTGCGATGGCTGGCCAAGATGCAGAGGCGCGGGCAGCTGGCATGCAGTTTGCCGATCCAGACAGGACCGAGGCGTTGATGGAGCAGGGACACCGGGCGGCAGCGGCCGAAACGCCAGGCGCGCGGGCTGTGGCGCTCGGCACCATCACTGCGCAGCCGTCGCCGGGGTCTGCGCCGTAGCGGGTGCCGGCTGGGTCAGCGGCCCCTGCAGCAAGTCCGCGCCGGCGTCCGGCGCAGCCGTCCCGGTCGCACCCGGCACGCCGCCCGATGCCGCGCTGCCGGCGCCGGGCCCGGGAGTCGCCGAAGCCGGCGAAGTCGTCGTGGGGACTGCCACTTCGGAGCGGCTGTAATAGCGCTCGATTGCTCGGGCGACCGGGAGAGCGGCACCGGGTGGCAGCGGACGGCCGCGCTGCAGGTCTTCCTGGCTGACCGCCATCTGCTGGATAGCGTTCGCGACCGCGCAACCCGGCGGCATCGAGCGCGCGCGGAACGGATCGTCGGCCGGCCAGTTGTCGCGCGGGACAGGCTGGCCCGGGGCCAGACAATCGGTGGCGACAAGGCGGTGCGTCGTCACCAGCAGCACCGCGAGGTCGGCCGCGCCTGGCCCAACGAAGGTCGGCTCTGCGACTGACACGAAGCGGTGCAACTCGAAGCCAACCTGTTGCGCACGCGCTTCGGTCATAGCGACCGACCCACCCAACGAGAGGCTGGAGAGGGTCGGCAGATCGCTGCGCAGTTCGCTCAACAGTATCACGCTGCCGGGCGTCAAAACGGTGGAGTTGACCTGGAATGCCAGCGGTATCCGCTGCGTCAGGTCCTGCTGCACGTACATGTTGGCACTCGGTAGCGGGCCGTCGACGCAGCCACCGAGCACGATTGCCAGGCCTATGCTCAAGATCCGACCCGGTGCGAAGAGGGGTGGTCGCAGGCTCAATTCACCACGAACCCACCTGCGCTGCCGGCGCGGTTTCGGTGCGACTGGTCGTCCGTCGGCAGAGTAAACGCCTGCGGCGAGGACACCGGCTCCGTCACATAGGGTGTGATCAGGATCACCAACTCGGTCTCGCCGCGTTGATAGACGCGGGAGCGGAACAGCGCACCGAGAACGGGGATGTCGCCCAGAAATGGATAGCGGTCCAACTGGGTGGAGACCGAGCGGGTGAAGAGCCCGGCGATCGCGACGGTCTGCCCGCTTGCCATTTCGACGGTCGTTTCGGCACTGCGGGTGGTGAAGGCCGGCACGCTCGTGCTGTCGATCGTGACGGAATTGGAGGTGTCGATCTCGCTCACCTCCGGATGCACGTCCAGCGCGATCCGGTTGCCCGGCAGCAAGGTCGGGGTGAATGCGAGCGAGACACCGTAAGGCTTGTATTCGATCGTCGTGACGCCGAGGCTTTGCGGCACCGGGATCGGCACCTGGCCGCCCGCGAGGAAGCGCGCGGTGCGGCCGGAGACGGTGGTCAGGTTCGGCTCGGCGAGCAGGCTGAGCACTTGTTCGCGTTGCAGGGCGTTGATCAGCGCGTCGGCGTTGACGGCGTGGCTGGTGACGCTGCCCCCCGCCAGCCCGTAATTCTGCGCAAGATTGATGCCGCCCAGGATATTGGTGCTGTTTTGCAGGAAGCCACCGGTCAGCAGGCTCAGGCCGAAACTGCCCGTCTTGGTGGCGATGTTCCAGTTGATGCCGAGGGTATTCAGGGCCGTGCGCGAGACCTCCGCGATGCGGACGCGCAAGGTGATCTGTTGGCTGCCGAGGTACTGCGTGCGATCCAGCGGCGTGCGGTTGGACGTGTTGGATGCGCTCGCCGCAGCCAGCGCGTCCAACGCCGCACCGGGCCCGGAAACGGCGCCGGATACGACGAGCCGGTCGCCCACGAAGCTGAGCGAGACCGGCACGCCGCCTGGCGCCGCCCGTGCACCTCGGGCGGCCGAGGCGCTGTGAACCACTCGGACGTTGAGCGTACCTGCGCTGCTGTCCTTGGAGACGGCGGTGATCGAGGTCGCGCCGATCCTGCGGCCATACACATAGATCATCCTTGGCGAGACGATCTGTGCGTCGGCTACGCCGGCGTCCGCGACCAGCACGTTGGTGGCATCCTGGTCCAGCCGGAACAGGCGTCCTTCGCCGACCGGCAGGGTCACCGCCGTCTGCGCTCCCGCGACGGGTTGTTGCGCCTGTGCCGCCGGGCCAAGCGGCACGGCCCCGGCAAGCAGGCCCACGACGAGCGCCGCCAGGACCGAGCGCAAGAAACCCACGTTTGAGAAGCCGGGGCGCACGAGATCCGGCCTTGCTCGGCCTAAACCCACGCAGATGGTCGCTCGCATCAGCCTTCGATCGGCGGTCAACCGACTGGGGTGAAGCTGATGCGGTGCATCGGCCCCACGACGGTCGCGCGGGCCGCCCCGAGGGATTTGGGCGCAAAGGTCGGGGGCGCAGAGATCGGGCGCGCAAAGAGCCGCCGGGCCGCGCCGAGCACCAACATCCGGTAGGCCAGGTTGAGCGGCGGAGTGTGGGAATGGTAGTCGCCGATGGCCTGGAGCAGGTCGCCGCGCGTTTCCGCGAGGTAGGTGCGCAGGATCGCACCGCCAGCCGACACGTTGAAGCAAACATCGGCCAGCAACCGAGCGCGGACCTGCGGCACCGTGCTGTGCATGGCCCCGGCGATCGCGGGAAGCCAGCGCGTGTTCACCTGCATCGGGCCGAGATCTTCCGAACCGTCGAGGTTGCGAGTGGCCTCGCCGGTCCGGCCGCCCTCGACGAGGGCAATGGCGGGCATCACGCGTGGCGGCAGTTGGTTCATCGACGCCACGAGGGCCATGCATGCGAACATTGGGATGGCCATGGGTTTTGTCGGCCTTCCGTTATTGGCCGACGAGGCGAAGCGAACCCTCAACGGCGGCCCTACGAATGTATGCCCAGGGCACGGAAGTATATCAATGTTTAAATGCAGCTGCGTGCTCCGTGCGAACGCCGACACGCCGCCGTTCTCCCTCTCCGCTTGGGGGAGAAGGCCGGGGTGAGGGGTAAGCTGCACACGCGCCGCAGCGGTATGCGTGGTTCGCCCCTCCCCAACCCTCTCCCTCAAGGGGAGGGGGCTTTTACACGATCGTTGCAGGGTCCCGCTTGGGCCACTCGGCGCCGCAAAGCCCCCTGGGTGGCATGACCACCATCTCCGCGCTAAACCTTTACGCACTCAACGAGCGGCCGTAACGTCCCGCTTCGTGTCGTTTTGAACGGACCATGCCGACCGCCCCACCCGCGCCGATTTGGGAGTTGGACGGTCCGTATGGCCGCGAGCGGTGGTTCGGGCAGCCGGGCCACTACGACAAGGTGCTGCTTTCGAACGAGCCTGTGAGCCTCGACCCGAAGGATGGCGAGCTCCACTTCGTCCGCGCACGGGGCTCGAACTGCGTCCATCCGGGGCCATGGCCCTTTGCGTTCCAACACTGCCCGCTATGCGGCACGCCCTTGCAGCCCGCACCGGCCGTGGCGGATGCATACAGCTGGTCGTCGCCCGCCAACGGCGCGTCCGGCCAGCCCAGCCCGGCGTGTCATGGCGTGCCCGACCCGGCGAGGCGGGACGAGCTGCCGATGCCCGGCCCGGCCCGGCTGGATTTCGTCGTCGCAGGCACGCCCCCGCGCCTGCTCGCGCTCGACCAGACGACCGGCACACTATGGAGCTGGGCGCATGGGCTCGCCGATCCGTTCGACGGCGGGCGATGGCGCGACCTGGGGCATCTGCAGCCAGCGCTGAACCTGCCGCGTTGGAGCTGGGCGGTGGCGGGCCTCGGTGATGGCTTGGCCCTGCCGGGGGACGGTGGGCCGGTCTGGGTCGCGTTGTCCCACCGCGCCGCGACACCCGAGGCGGCCAAGCCGGGCTTGGGCGTGCAGCGCTCGCTGGGCGGCGTGGCGCTGGTCGGCGGCGCGCCGTTCATTCCCGTGCTGGCCAACGACACGCTCGCCGTCGCCCACCGCCTTTCGCCGGAGCAGGGGTGGCAGTGTGCGCCGGTGTCGAACGCGGCCGGGCAGGCCGCCGCGCAACTGTTCGCCGCCCCCGTGGTCCGCGCCAACGAGGCATTCTGGGTCGGCGAGCTGGGTCGGCTGTTCGTCCGCTTCGTCCAGGGCGTCGCCACCTGCGAGTACCGGCCGTGGAGCGACGCGTGGCGGCCGATGCAGGGCGTGCGCCCCGTGCTGTCGCCCAATGGCATCTTCCACCAGCTCGGCCGCCTCGACGGGCGGCAGTCGTTCGAGGCCCTGCTGCCGCCCAACGCGACCCCGCAGCGCCGCGCCTTCGACCGCTACGTCACGAGCTGCGGCTCCGCCACCTTCGCCGGTATGTCGCGCTTTCACGAGCCGTGGGAGCCGCGGCGGATGGAATACCGCGGCGATGGGACGGCCTTCCTGCAACCGCTGCTCGCCTTCGACAACGAGCGTTTCCTGGTCGCCGAATGCTCACCGCGCACCGCCCTGCGCGGCTTCTTGGAAACCGAGCCGGCCGAGACGGTGACGGAATGCCGGATCATGTTCACCGGCAGTTCCGTCGTGCCGACCGATTTGCGCGCGACGCTCAGGGTCCGGTCGGCGTGGGATATCGTGCCGTTCGTGTATGGGCGAACGCTGCTGGTCTACGACTTGCCGGCCAACCGGTGTTACCGCTGGCCTTTGGCGTGATGATCCGCGCATTTGTGGCGCTGGTCTTGCTGAGCCTGACGGTTGGCGCGGCGCGGGCCGAAGTACCCTCACTCTATCTGGTGCAGAATTCCGGCTGGATGGAGCCGTTCTTCACCGATCGTGCCTCCTCGTTCAAGCCGCTGCTGCGCGCCCTGGTCGATGCGTCGCAGACCGGGCGAACGATCATCGCGTCGTTCAACCAGGACGGCCAGGTGCCGGGCCACCGCTCGCCGGAGGTCCTGTTCGACGGCCCGTTCGCGCCGGGCCCGGTGCAGGCGGCCATCGACGGGTTGGGCCTGGCGATGCGGCCCGGCAACCACCTGGCGGATGCCGATTTCAACGGCGCGCTGGTGCGGTCGCTGGACGAGATCCTGGATGGCAAGCCAGGCATCGTCTGGGTGCTCACCAACAACAAGAACTCCCGCAACAACAGCCCGGAGATCGACCGCAACACGCGCGACTTCGCCGAGCTGATCCGCAGCAGCCCGTTCCTGCCGTTCGTGGCCGCCTACCCGGTCCGCATGCCGGTAACGGGGCGGCTGTTCACCGAGCGCGGGCTGATCATCTACGCGATCGCCTACGGGGACACGGCCGCTGCGGCGCTGTCTCGCATCGTCGACAGCCCGCCGATGCGCGGGCTGTTCACCGACCCGCCGGTGCGATTGAAGCACCTCGACCAGGCGCCACTGGTGTTTTCCGCCACCGGCGCCGATGCCGGTGTCGTGGCCCAGCCCGGCGGCGGTGTGCTGCTGCGGGGCGTGTCGGCGGCGGGCGGGTTGGTGCGGGTGACCGGCAGCCTGCGCTCCGACTATTATCCGCAGACGATCGTCAGTGCCGATTTGTCGCTCGCGTGGTCCGCGCTGGACGGGCTGGCCGACCCGGCGGCGCTCCCGGCCCAGGTCGAGCCGCCGACGCTGACGCGGCTGCAAGCGGGTGGTCAGCAGGGCAATGTCACGCTCGTGCTCCATTTGCCGGCGGTGCCCCGGCCGGCCGGCGTGGCGGGCCTGTTTGCCGAGTCGAGGGTGCTGAACGGCAGCCTGCAGCTCCGGTTGGCGGGCATGACGATGGCGCTCGGCAGCGATTTCGTGGCGAAGATGGGGGACATTGCGGCGCTGGACCAGTTGCCCGACGTGTTCGCCGACTACCAAAGGGTGAGCGCGGCGACGGCGGTGATCCCGGTCACGATCGCGGTGCATTTCTCGCCCTGGCCGCTGATCCTGGCGCTGTGCGCGGCGGCGGCCGTGGTGATCGGGTTGCCGGTGTTGGCTCTCGCTATTCTGCGGCCCCGCCGCTACGGCGTGCAGGTGGACGGACGGCGGCAGGTGTTCGTGCTGCGGCCCTTCCGGTCAAGCACGGTCACGTTGCGGGACGGGCGGCGGCTGGTGGTGACGGGGCGCCTGGTCGGGGCGGCGCGACAACGTGTGGTGGGGAAGGGCTAGCAGGCTCCCGAAACACCCATCCGTCATTGCGAGAAGCGTTTGCGACGAAGCGATCCAGGGATATGCGCCGGGAGATTCGCCGGTTCGCCCCGGATTGCTTGGCTGCACTCGCAATGACGCCGGTATGTTGGTGCGCCTCAGCGGCGTTTTTCAGTCAAAAGGTCCAGCATCGCCCAAGTGCGATACGGGCTACGAGGGTGATCGCTCGTAGCCGCCTTGCAACAGCATTGCCACCACATCGTTGGCTGCCAGGCTTGGCGGCTCGCGCACGAGGCGGGGCCTGGCCGGTGTCCGCGGCGCCGGGTGCCGTCCGGCGGCGCGGGCGTGAAGTTCGGCGATATCCTCGGTGGTGCGTGGCCGCCATGGATGGTGGTAACCAGGGTGCCGGGCGATGCCGAGATCGCGGCGGATGTCGATGATGATCTCGTCGATCGAGCGGCTGTCACCTGCGCCGGGAATTACGGGAACGGCTGGAAAGCCCCGACGTCGCGAACGAGATTCATCTACATTGACCACGTAGTCGTCCATGCGTACACATCTTATGCGCACATGGGGGAGGCAAGCCATGGCTGAGCACGAGAAATCCTTAACCGGCCCGCCACAACGGGTCGGCGTGCGTGAGTTCCGCAGCAACTTCTCGGGCTTCATGCGCCAGGTCCGCCATGGCTCCTCCTTCGCCGTAACCTCGCGCGACGAGGTGGTCGCAATCATCCAGCCGCCTCACCCGCCGCTGCCGCCGCGCCGCCAGCCCGGCACCCTTCGGGGCAAGATCAAGATGGCACCGGACTTCGATGTCACCCCGCCCGAACTGCTGGACGCGATGGAGGGGGAGTGAGGCTCCTCCTCGACACGCATGCCCTGCTCTGGTGGCTGGCCGACGACCCGAAGCTTGGGCAAGCCGCCCGGGATCTAATCATGGACCCGGCGAACGACGTCCTCGTCTCGGTCGCCCTACTCTGGGAAATCCAGGTGAAGGTGCGGGTCGGGAAGCTGCAGGCCGACCTCCAGGATATCCTGGCCGAGATGCAGAACCAGGGCTTCACTCTGCTGGCTATCACGCCTGCGCACTTGCTCGCGCTCGGCCCCCTGCCGCGGCACCACCGGGACCCGTGGGACCACTTGCTCATCGCCCAGGCGTACGCCGAGCAAGCCGTATTCATGTCGGAGGACGGTCACACACCGAACTACCCGGTTAACTACGTGACCTGCTCGGGGTCGGCACCGGCGAGGACGGGCGGGACGCCCCCACCGGCACATTGATTTCCCTTTGCGTCCCGGTAGTTTGCCGCACCATGCATGCACCCCACCGAGTTGGCCGACGAAGCCTCCCCCATGGCTGATCCGCAGCGCCCCGCCGGGCCGGTGCCGGCCGGGCCGCCGGGGTACGTCATCCGCCCGCCGCAGGATACCAGCCCACCGCCCGCCACAGCCGTGGCACCCCCGGCCGCCGCCACCACGACAACGGCCCCCACCGCGGACACGCCGGAGTTCGGCGGCAACTTGACGCAGAACGGCGCCATCATCGGCGTTGCCATCACGTTGGGGCTCACGGTCGTGATCTTCCTCCTGCGCGGAGCGGTGCGGAGCCATCTGATCGCCAACCGGTCGAGCCTGTCGCAGGCCAACAATGCCGCCTGGGCTTTGTTCGCCTTCCTACTCGCCATCACGTTCACCGTCGTGTTCGGCTTGCTCGGCCAGTTCTGGACGGTGCTCTCGTTCATCATTCCGCTCGGCCTGGTCTGCCTGGTGACATTGGTGCTGTTCATCGTGCTGTATCAATCCGCCACCCGGATCAGCCGCTGACGGCTACCCGGACCAGCCGCTGACGCAAGGAACCCCGCATGGCCGACCAGGCTGAGACGAACGCCCCAGGCCGGGATAGTCCCCGCACCGCCGCACAGCAGCGGTTCGTCAAGCTGCGGCCGACGCTGTTCGTGGCCCTCGGCGGTACGGGGAAGGAGATCGTGCTCCGCCTGCGCCGCCGTATCCTGCAGAACGAGTGGGGCGCGCCGGGCCAAAGCCGCCGCCTGCGCGACATCGCCGAGTTCCCGGTCGCCTCGTTCATCTACTTCGACACCGACACCACCGAGGCGATCCAGACCGACCGGGCGCAGCGCAGCGACCCGCTGTCCCGCGCCGTCGCCTTCAAGGATTCGGAGCGGCTGCAGCACGGCGTGGACGTGATGCGCTACATGCGCGAGCTGGACAGCTACCCGCACATCCGGTCGTGGCTGCCCGCCGGCGACCTGGACACGATCAACACGGAGAAGGGCGCCGGCCAGGTGCGCGCCATCTCCCGCCTGCTGTTCTTCGACCAGTTCGCCCGTTTCCAGCACATGGTGCGCGAGCAGGGCAACGCCGTGCTGAACAACATCGGCCGGCAGCGCCAACTGGCCGAGCTGGGGCTCGACATCGAGCACGAGTTGCGCGTGGTGGTGATTGCGTCGTCGGCCGGCGGCACCGGGTCGGGCAGTTTCATCGACGCCGGGCTGGCGATCCGGTCCATGCGGGACCCGCACCCGGCGCAGGTGGATCTGGTGCTGCTGCTGCCCGGCGGGTTCCGCGGGGCCGGGCTGCAGCGGGTCAACGCCAACAGCTTCGCCGCCATGATGGAGCTGGAGCACGTGATGCGCCCCGGCTCCGCGCCGCCCTATGTCGACCGCTGGAACAGCGACGGCGCGCGGCCGGCCGCCATCGTGCCGTACGACGAGGCCTACCTGGTCGACACCACCAACGTCTCGCGCGACCAGACCAGCGACGTGAACCACTTGTACGACATGGTGGCCGACGTCCTGTTCGAGGATTTCGGCAACAGCGAGTTCTCCTCCCGCAAGCGCTCGATCTCGGTCAACACGGCGCAATACAAGCTGGTGAACTACCTGCCGCCGCTGTCCGAGCGGTTCGGGCGGCAGGCGCTGTCGTATAGTTGCGCGTATTCCTCGTTCGGCCAGGCCACCATCGTGACCAAGGGCCAGGCCGCGCTGGAGGCCGCGTCGGTCGCGGCGTCGCGGCGGATGATCCAGTCGTTCTTCAACGTGGCGCTGCAAGCTTCCGGCCGCCTGCCGACTCCCGACGAGCGGCAGGCCTTCGTGGAGACTAACTTTTTCCTGGCCCCCACCACGTTCGAGGAGACTTTGCAGGGGGTCGATGACGTCGAGACCATCAACGAGGCGTTCCTGATCACCCGGCTGCTGGAGCAGGACACCGGCGACACGATCGAGACCCGGCTGACCGACCAGATCCATCGCCGCTTCCAGGAGGAGATCCTGGGCTCCGGCGACGTGCGCAACTGGCCGGTGCAGGCGATGCGGGTGTTCGAGGAAAGCCGCGACGACGTGGTGGGCAGTATGGAGCACGCCTCCGAATACGGCCCGTCCGGGGCGGCGGTGAAGGCGAACCGGCAGCACCTGGTGCGCTTTCTGCGCTCCGACGACGAGACTGCGGTGCGCGCGCTGTTGTTCCGCTACCTCGACAATCGCGCCCGGGGCGGATTGGACTACACGATCAACCTGGTCGAGGACGCCAAGCTGCGGCTGGATGCGGAGGCCAAGCGCATCGCCGCCACCCAGGCGCGCTATGACAGCCGGGCGGAGAAGGTGCGCGAGCGCTTCAACCGCTCGTACGAGAACCTGAAGGAGGCGGGGCGCAACCGCCTGCTGCTCGGCCCCGACCGCAAGGCTGCGGAGAAATTCCTCGGGCATCTGCGGGAGGAGACGACGTATTACGTCAAGCTCCGCCTGCGCGCCGTGGCCTGCGCCGAGGCTATCGAGTTCCTGGCCGATGTATCGCGGGACCTGGGGACGCGCCGCGGTCTGGACGCCGACGGGCGCGATCTGTGGGACGGCGCCATCGCCGAGTTGGTGCAGGGGCGCCGCCAGGTCGAGCACGTCATGGCGCTGCTGGACGACGAATTGGTGATGCTGAACGACGCCGTCGGGCGGCAGAACGCCGGCACCTACGTCGTGCTGCCGGACGCCGACGAGGAGGCGGACAGCCTGCTCGAACTCTCCGCCCCCGAGGTGGAGGCCTGGGCGGCAGACGTGTTCAAGGGCGAGGGCGGCTCGCGCGTGCTGTTCCCCCGGCTGGAGAACCCGGCCCAACTCGGCGAACTGTTGGGCAAGCTGCGCAGCTATGCCCGGCAGCAACTGGCTCCGCGCGCGGCCCAACTCCGCTCGGTGCGGGAGATCCTGACCACGCTGGACGCCGAATTGCGCCAGGACATTTTAAGGGCGGCGATGCGCCGGGCGATGCCTTGGATCAACGCGCGCTTCGACCGGCTCGGCGACAGCCTGCCGATGACCGACCGCTACAAGCTGTATGTCGCGGTGGAGGATGACGCCGCGTTCAACCAGACCCTGCGCGACGAGATCCGCCAGGCGATTCCCGCCGGGCTCGGCTTCCAGCATTGCGAGTTCGTCAGCTCCGGCTTGCGCGACCGGCTGGTGATTTACTGCGAGCTGAGCGGCATCCCGCTCGACGCCCTGGTGCCGCTGGGGGACACCTGGCGGCGGGACTACCGTCTGGAGCGGCGCGGCCCGTTGCCGCTGCACAACCACAAATCCGCCGTCCGCTTCGCCAACCCCGTCGTGCCGTCCTCGGAGGAGATCGAGGACATGCGCAAGACGATGGGCCTGTTCGTGCGTGCGGTTTGCTTCGGGGTGCTGCAGCGCAATCCGGGGGCGGAGGCTGCGTACAAGCTCGACCTCGGCTACAACGATTGGGAGGATGTCGGCTCCGAGCGCGACATTCGCGCCGACGGGCTGTTGGACAGCCACCGCCAGCAAGTGGCGGCCGCGCTGGACCGGTTCGAGCGCACGCTGACCCCGGTACAGGTGCTCGCGGCGTCGGCGCTGCTACTGTGGACCGGGAAGCAGGCCTATGCACCGCGCCGGATCCAGCTCGACGAGAACCGCAGCGAGCGGCGGCCGGGCTTGCTGTACCGCGTGGCGTTGGAGGCGTCCGAACGCTTCCTGATGCGCGTGCGCCAGATGGAGGGCGCGGTCGGGCTGGGCGACCTCGAGGTGGCGCAGAAGACCCTGCTCGAAGCGCTGCCGGTCTGGACGGCAGAGGTCGAGGGCAGCGTGGAGGACATCGATCCGTTCGACGCCAACATGAACATGGACGATCCGCCGAACCTGCGCGCGATGAACAAACGCCGCATCATCCCCGAGCGGTTCACGCCCGAGAGTCTGGCCGCGCTGCTGGCCCGGCCTGCCCCGATATCCACCGCCCCGGTATCGACGCAAGCGGCGGCGTGGCACCTCTCGGTGCGCAAGACCTTGCTCGGGCCGTTCGGCCTGGGCGAGTTGAGTGCGATGGCGGCCAACGGGCAACTGGCGGAAGGCAGCAACGTGCGGGCGGTCGGCACGGCCACCTGGACCCGCGTGCGGGACGTGCCTGTCCTGCTGGCCCTGCTGCATCCGGAGGAGTTGCCGGATGACGAGGACGATCCGTCGGGCCTGCCGGACGACGAATGAGCGGAGTGGCGGGGCCCGGCCGGCCGGCGGCTGATCCAAGGCGCTGCGTCGGCTGCGCCCGTCCGTTCGCCAGCCCGGTGCCGTTCTGCCCCTTCTGCGGTGTCGCTCAGCGCCCCGAGGTGCCGGTGCGCCCCGCGCAGGACCCGCTCCCGGTGCGCCCTGCGCAGGAATCGACCCCGATGCGCCCCGCGCAGGAATCGACCCCGGTGCGCCCGGCGCCCAAACCCATCCCGCTGGTCCCGAACGTCACCGCACCGCCGCCCGTGCCCGCCGATGTCGCGCCCGAGCCGGTTCCGGAACCCGTGTGGTCCCGGCCGCCGGCCCGGGTCCAGGATCGCACGCGGCGGCCGTGGTTGGCATGGCTGGTCGGCGGCGGTCTGATCGTGGTCGGGGTCGGCTCGCTGCTGTTCAACGCCAGCGAGTCCGCAACGGCAGGGCTGATCGTGCATGTCCACGCGCCAGATGGAACGTCGGTCCCGGCCGGTGAGGTGCTGGTGAACAACCAGAGTGTGGGTGCGCCGGGCGCCACGCTCGCCGTGCCGCCGGGCACGATGACCGTGTCGTATGCCAAGCCCGGCTGGGACGTCCATCCGCGCACCGTCAGCATCGCGGCCCATGCCTCGGTCACGGTGGACTTCGCGGCACGGGAACTGCCGGGCCATTTGACGCTCACCACGACCCCGTCCGGCGCCACGATCACCGCCGCCGGGCGTAGCTTGGGCAAGACCCCGCTCGGCGTCGACCTGGCGCCGGGTCACTACGACATTTCGGTGTCGCTGAACGGCTATGTTGGCAAGGTGGTGGCGCTCACCGTGGCCCGGGGCGAGCCCGCGACGATCAACGTCGACCTGGCGCAAGCGCCGCCGCGCCGGGCCGAGGCGCCGTTCGACCGCGGCGTGACGATCGCAGTGACGCCGCTCTCCGCCGCGCCGGCGCCGGGTGCCGACACGCTGGCGGTGCTCGATCCCGGGACCGAGGTGCAGGTGTTGGCCAAGGTGCTGTCCGATCCGCCATGGCTGCAAGTGCGCGCCGGCACTCGGACGGGCTACGTGCCGACCGCGGGCAGTGTGGAGCCCTGGCAGAGTTGGGCGCAGCGCAACACCGTCACCGGGTTGCTGGCCATGATCACAACGGATTTGCGGGTGATCATCGGCGGCAACGCGTATCCACTTGCCGGGGTGCAGGCCCCGCCAACTGGCGGCGCCGACCTGGACAGCATGGATGCGGCCTTGCTCGATCAGCTGCGCGGCAGCCAACTCCGCTGCGTGCCGCGCGACCCGGCGAGTTTCGTGTGCACCACCCCGGAGGGGCGTGACGTGGCGCAGATCTATCTGCTGAATGGTGGTGCCGTCCTGGCGGATGGGGCACCACCGTCCTATGCCGAAGCCCAGCGCTCCGCCCGCGAGCAACGAAGGGGCGTGTGGGCCCAGTAGGCTAGAATCGTAGGGTAGGCATCTGCCCACCAATGCCGCCGCTGCGGCACCGGTGGGCAGAAGCCACCCTACGCGACGCGGCTGCGGTCGATGCGCTCGGGGATACGCTCCAACCGACGGTCATGGCCGACGACGAGGACGCAGAAGGCAGTTAGCAGCGGGCCCACCGCCAGGAACAACAGCCCGAGATTGGTGCTCCCGGTGGCGTCCTTGATGATGCCGTAGACCGACGGGCCGAACCAGCCGCCGAGGTTGCCCACGGCGTTGACCATGGCAAGCCCGCCCGCTGCGGCGACCCCGGTCAGCATCGCGCTGGGAATGGCCCAGAACGTCGGGATGAGCGATTGCTGCCCCATCATCGCGACGCACAGCGCGATCATGGTGATCACCGGATGCCCGACGCCGACCAGCACGCAGACCGCGAGCCCGCCGGCCGCCACCAGGGATGCCCCGGCCACGTGCCACTTGCGCTCACCAGTGAGGTCGGAGTGGTAACCCCACGCGATCATGGCGACGAACGCGCAAATATACGGCAGCGCCGCCGTGAGCCCGATCCAGTTGGTGCCCACCCCGAGCCCCTTGACGATCAAGGGCAGGAAGAAAACCAGGCCGTACGAGGAAATGTTCTGGCCGAAATAGGCGAGCGTGAGCAGCCACATCTTATAGTTTGTGAAGGCCCCCAATAGCGAGAACTTGCGCACTGCCTCCCGCTGCGTGTTCTCGGAGTCCAAACGGGTCTGCAGCCACGTGCGTTGCTCGAGCGTCAGCCAGGTCGCATCCTTCGGCCGGTCCGTCAGCAGCATGTAGACGACGACGCACATGATGACCGGCGGCAGCCCTTCGACCACGTACAGCCACTGCCAGCCTTGCAGCCCGGCCACGCCGGTCAACTGCAGCAGCAACCCGCCGAGCGGTGGACCGATGAACAGCGAGATCACGCTGGCCGACTGGAACAGGCCCATCATCCGGGACCGGTAGAACGAGGGGAACCACCAGGTTAGATACAGCAGCACACCGGGGTAGAAGCCGGCCTCGGCCAGCCCGAGCACGATGCGGTTGCCGTAGAAGCTCCACTCGTTCCACACGAACGCGGTCAGGGCGGCAATGATGCCCCAGGTGATGAGGATGCGGGCGATCCAGCGCCGCGCGCCCACCCTGTGGAGGATGAGGTTGCTGGGGATCTCGGCCAGGAAGTAGCCGAAGAAGAACAGGCCCGCGCCGAAGCCGAATACCGTATTCGAGAAATGCAGATCGCCGATCATGGTGGTCGCGGCCATGCCGACGTTCGAGCGGTCGAGGTAGGCGCAGAAATAGCCGAGCATGAGGATTGGCATCAGTCGCCACGACACCTTCCTCATGGTTTGCCGCTCCAGCGGCTCTATGCCGCCAGGTGCTTGGACGTTTGCATCCACGTTCGTTTCCCTTTCGCCGTGCGTCGATTATTTCGCACTGTTGGACGGGACCGGCCCCGGGATCAAGACCGGCCGCTGCGTCAAGACCCGCGAGTAGCAACAGAATGCTTGGGGCTGCGCCAGCTATGGCCTTTGCCTGACGTCCTGCTACCGTCCGGAAAAACTAGGGGCACGACGCTGAGACACGCCTTTCCGTTCACTGCCATGGCCGCGCAGGAAGAAATGAAGCTGGCACTGCTGATCGCGGCGGTGGATCCGGCCGTCGGGGGCGTGCTCGTGTTCGGCGACCGCGGCACGGGCAAGTCCACCGCCGTGCGTGCCCTGGCCGCCTTGCTGCCGCCGATGGCGGTAGTCGCCGGCTGTCCGTATAATTGCGACCCGGCCCGGCCTGGCCCGTGGTGCCAGGATTGCCCCGCTGGCGCCCATCGCGAAGCAGCCTCTGCCCCCGTTCCGGTAGTGGACATGCCGCTTGGCGCCACGGAGGACCGGGTCGTCGGCGCGCTGGACCTGGAAAGCGCGCTCACCCGGGGGGAGAAGCGGTTCGAGCCGGGGCTGCTCGCCCGCGCCAATCGCGGCTTCCTGTATATCGACGAGGTGAACCTGCTGGAGGATCACCTCGTCGACCTGCTGATCGACGTCGCGGCCTCCGGCGAGAACGTGGTGGAGCGCGAGGGCCTCAGCGTTCGCCATCCCGCCCGCTTCGTGCTGGTCGGCAGCGGCAACCCGGAGGAGGGCGAGCTGCGGCCGCAATTGCTGGACCGGTTCGGCCTGTCGGTCGAGGTCCGGACGCCGCAGGACATCCCGACCCGCGTCAGCATCGTCCGCCGCCGCGACGCATTCGAGCGCGATCCCGAGGGCTTCGCGGCGGAGTGGGCCCCCTCGGAGGCGCATCTGCGGGACCAGATCATCGCCGGACGCAGAAAGCTACCCGACGTGGACACTCCGGATGCGCTGCTGGATGCGGCCACCCGGCTGTGCCTTCGCCTCGGCACCGACGGGCTTCGCGCCGAACTGACGCTGCTGCGGGCAGCCCGGGCGCTCGCGGCGTTCCAAGGCGACGCGGAGGTGACCCAGGCGCACTTGCTGCAGGTGGCCCCATCCTCGCTCCGGCACCGGTTGCGCCGTGACCCGCTGGACGAGGCCGGGTCCACCGCCCGAGTCGCCCGCGCGGTCGAGGAGCAGTTCGGCCAAACGTTGAGCGGGAGTTGACCTCGTGGGCGGACGCGGTCGCCGCCGCCCGCTTGTTCGCCGTCGATCCGGCCGGCACGGGCGTTGCGGTGCGGGCGCCAGCCGGCCCGATGCGGGATCGATGGCTGGCGGTGCTGCGGGCCAGCTTGCCGGACACGACGATGCTGCGCCGGGTGCCGCTCAACATTGCGGATGACCGGTTGCTCGGCGGGTTGGATCTCGCGGCCACGCTCGGCGCCGGCCGGCCGGTGTTTTCCCGAGGTTTGCTGGCCGAGGCCGGGGACGGCGTGCTGATGTTCGCCATGGCCGAACGCCTGCCAGCGAAGACGGCCGCCCGGCTTGCCGCCGCGACGGATCAGGGGGCGCAGTTCGGCATGCTGGCGCTCGACGAGGGCGCCGATGCCGACGAGCGGCCACCGCCGGGGTTGATGGACCGGCTCGCATTTTCCGTGGTGCTGGACGATGCGGAGCCGGGCCAGACTGATGATGCGCCCGACATCATCGCCGCCCGCCGCGATCTGCCGGCGGTCACGGCCAGCGATGCCGTCCTGCAAGCCCTGTGCACCACCGCCGCGGCGCTGGGAGTGGGCTCGATGCGGGCACCGACGCTCGCGTTGCGGGCTGCCCGCGCCGCCGCCGCCCTCGATGGGCGGAGCGAGGTGTCGGCCGAAGATGCAGCGCTCGCCGCTCGGCTGGTGCTCGCCCCGCGCGCCACCCAACTGCC